>NZ_JBQUYR010000004.1:0-405776 GCF_056314265.1 Pseudacidovorax sp. DMC4
CCCGGTGGACTCCAGGCCCAGCACGCTCGAAGGGGGCACTGCGCCGAGCAATTGGGCAATGCCAGAGGCGGTGTTGGCGAATCGGCGCACGCCGGGCTGTCCATGCACCGCGACGTCCAGATGGGCGCTGGCGACATCCACGCCGACAAACGCAGTAGCCGGATGAGTCTTCATTGCGCAAAATACGAGCGCCGGGATGTGCCTGCTGTCGGCGTGAGCTTGCAAGAATCGGGGATCGTTGCTGCACAGCGCATGCGACGTCGCCAGGTTCCTTATCGACGCTCGGCGCAGGGATGGGGTGATGACTCAGGGTGTCGGTCGGTAGGGTCTGAAGCTACCGCCGATGCCTGTCGATGTCCCTACATCCCGGCTCCTCGCCCTTTCTTACGGTTTGGTTGATGGAAACCAAACCATACAAGCCTGTCGAAGGGCAGAGCGGCGCGCGGCGCAAATGCCCGGCGGTGCTTGAGCCGCCTGCGTGCTGCCTATAGGGGCGGGCTGCGACAGGCTCAGCCCGAACGGGTTGGGATTGACTGGCCGGCATTAGCTCCAGCGCCCGAAGGGCCCAGAGCACCCGAAGACCCGACGACGCCGAAGACCCAACGGCGTCAAAGACCCAGGGTCCTAAAAACGGGAGGGCTCGCGCGCAGCGTCGAGGCGGAGGGTGCCGGTGTGCGTGCGGAGGTGCCATTCGCGGCGCCGTGCAGTGCGGCAAGCACGTCGGTGGAAAGCGAGCACCTGTGTCGCGCAACAAGCCGGTCAGCGCGAGCGTGCACCGGGAGCGCGCATGCCGGCGCCCTCTGCCGGGTTACCGCCCCGACGACCTGCGAACCCAGGCCTTCAGAGCGCCCCTACGACTGGCAACAGTACACCCTGACTGCCCCACCCACCCGACCGGCTCAAGACCCCCGCCGCGCCCCCTCCATCGGCGGCGCAATCTCCTCCAGCGTGCGCCGCTCCGCATCCACGCCCCAGCGCAGCGCCGCCAGCCCCGCCGCGATGACAAGTGCCGCACCGATGCCGTAACCGATGGCCACCGCCCCGCGGCTGCCCGTCTCGATCAACGCCCCGAAAAGCCAGGGCGCCACGAAGCCGCCCGCACCCGTGCCCAGCGCGTAGAACAGCGCAATCGCGATGGCCCGCATCTCCAGCGGAAACACCTCGCTCACCGTCAGGTAGGCCGAACTGGCCGCCGCCGAGGCCAGGAAGAACACCGCCGACCAGGCCAGCGCCTGCGTCAAGGCATCCAGCCAGCCCGCCATGAAGGCCACACCCGTCAGCGCCAGGCCCACGCCCGCGCCCGCATAGGTGAGGGCGATCATCCGCCGCCGGCCCACGCTGTCGAACAGCGGCCCCAGCAGCAGCGGCCCCAGCACATTGCCCAGCGCGAAGGGAAAGATGTACAGCGCCACCCGCGACGCATCCACGCCGTGGAAGCGCGTCAGCACCAGCGCATAGGTGAAGAAGATCGCGTTGTAGAAGAAGGCCTGCGACAGCATCAGCCCCAGCGCGACCGCGCTGCGCTGGCGGTAGTGCACCAGCAGCACGCGCGCCACCTCGCGTAGGCTGGGGCTGGGCCGGTGGCCCACCGGCGCATGGACGACCGGCGGCGGCAGCGGCCCGTGCTCCCGCGCCACCTGGGCCTCGATGTCGGCCAGGATCCGCTCGGCCTCCGCCGCCCGCCCGTGCGCGGCCAGCCAGCGCGGACTCTCGGGCACATGGCGGCGGATCAGCACGATGGCCAGGGCCAGCAACGCACCCAGCCCGAAGCCCACCCGCCAGCCCCACACCGGACCGAACACCCGCGGGTCGAGCACCACCAGCGCCAGCCCCGCGCCCAGCGCGGCGCCAAGCCAGAAGCTGCCGTTGATCGCCAGGTTGACCCGGCCCCGCACCCGCGCCGGCACCAGCTCGTCGATGGCGGAGTTGATCGCCGCATATTCGCCGCCGATGCCCAGGCCGGTGAAGAAGCGGCAGACCGCGAAGATCGCGAAGGTGGGCGAGAAGGCGGTGGCGAAGGTCGCGGCCGCGTACACGGCCAAGGTGAGCATGAACAGCTTCTTGCGGCCGAGCCGGTCGGTCATGCGGCCGAAGACCAGCGCACCGGTCACTGCCCCCGCCACGTAGAGCGAGCCGGCCAGGCCCACCTGCGCGGCCGTCAGGCCCAGGGTGTCGCCGCGCTCCAGCACGCCGCCGATGGAGCCGACCATCGTCACCTCCAGCCCGTCGAGCACCCAGGCGATGCCGAGCGCGATGACCACGCGCCAATGCCAGCGCGACCAGGGCAGTCGGTCCAGTCGTGCGGGGATGTCGGCGCCTGCAGGCGCCGACGGAGAGGAAGAAGTGGCAAGGGTCGTCATGGCGCTCCGATCTGCGGGCCACGCTAGCGCGGCCCGGGACGCGGAGGCGTCGGCCATGGCTGACAGGCGATGTGGCGAATGGACGTAGACGGACGCGGGCGCTGGGCCGCAGCGTCGCGGTGATGACCCAATCCCAAGACCCCTTCCAGGACGTCGCCACGCAAGGCGCGACGCCCGCCTCGTCGCCGCAGCGCGAGACGCCCCGCCAGGACAAGGCCTCGCCCGGCACGCATTACAAGGACGAGCCGGAAGTCACCCAGGAAGAGTCCGTGCCCCTCGACGGCAAGGACCCGGTGGGCGAGAAGATGATGGAAAAGCTGGGCGACGAACGTCGCCAGCAACAGGAGGATCGCCAATGAAGCGCGGGCACGACGCACTGGCAATGGGCGAGACGGTGCCCGTCATCGATCCGCCGCCGCCCACCCCGGTGCCGCCGTTGACCGAACCTTTCCCGCCCGGCACGGAACCCGCGCCGCCTGTGCCGCCGTCGCCCTCGCCGGAGCCGCTGCCCGCGCCGTTTCCTGCGTAGCCTGCGAGACGGGCCGGAAGCCCCACGCCCGGCCCTGCGCCACGACCGATGCCGGGCCCATGCCGGCAATGCGCCGATTCAGGTGGACCAGATGCGCGGCGGCGCCCCGTCCAGCCGCCACAGTTCGCGGCGCCAGTCGGTCCAGATGCCCCGCAGCAGCTGCATCGCCGGCTCGACCACCGGCGCGAGCACCCGCACGACGATCACCGAGGGCTGTGGGCTGGTGGCGCCGGCGGTCTCGCCCAGGGCGTGGCTGTCGATGCGGGTGCGGGCGATTTCCAGAAGGGCCTCGCGCCGTTCGCGAGGGATGGGCGTGCCGCTCACATGGAAGAGCGAGGCAATGCAGCGCCGACCGGCCAGGCCCAGCGCACCGTCGAGCAATGGGGCATCGCCGGCCTCGATGCGTCCCCGCTCCAGCCAGACACCGGGCACCTCCAGGTGCTGCTGCAGGCTGCCCGCCACGAAGGGCTGGCCTGCATGGGGCAGGCCGAGGGCCGTCACGTCCCAGCCGATGAATTCGCCGCCCGGTTCCACATCCATGCGCAGGCGGTTGTGGGCCTGGCAGCCGCTGTAGCACAGGGCTTCCAGCGGCAGCCATTCCAGCCGCGCCCCGGCCTGCACCTGCAGGTGCGTCTGCTGCACCGCGGGTTCGCCTTCGCTGCGGTAGAAGCGGGATGCGCCCGGCGTGGTGACCAGGCCGTGGCTGCCGGCAGCGGCCGTCGCGTGGATGTCGAGCGTGTCGCCACCCACCAGGCCGCCGGGTGGGTGCACCAGCACGTTGTGGCAGATGGTGTCGCCTTCGGGGTAGAGGCTCTGCAGGATGCGCAGCGGACCGTCATGGCGGAAACGCGCCACGCTGCGGCCGTCGCGCGCGGCATAGTCGATGGAGAGTCGGGCGTGCCAGGGCATCGGGGGAGTCTAAGCAGGCGGAAAGTGCGGTCTCGGCGGCGCAGGCTGCAGAGACGGCCTGCCGCCGACCGTTGCGGGGCGGCATCGCCGTGCGGCGGCCGGAGGCGCGTCCGGAATGAAGCCGCGCAGACTACGCGGCCTTCCAGGCCCCGAAGTGCGCCGCACCGGCCTCGTCGATCAGGGCGGGGCCGAGGCAGTCGATGGCATGCGGCGAGGCGCGGAACACGTCGCGGCAGGAGAGCTCGGCATCGCGCTGGTCCGAGCGCTCGCCACGGAACTCGCGCAGCCGCTCGGCATCGATGCCGAACACCACGCGGCCGATGCCCGACCAGAAGATCGCCCCCGCGCACATCACGCACGGCTCGGCCGAGGAATAGATCGTGGCCTTGGCCAGCACCTCGCGGCCGAGGCCCAGGCCGGCGAGCTTGCGGATGGCATTGGCCTCGGCATGGCCGGTCACGTCGCCGGTCTCGCCGCTGTTGCAGTAATCCTCGGTCAGCACGCGGTTGTCCTCGGACACGATGACGGCGCCGAAAGGGCGGTTGCCGCGGCGGCGGCCGGCATGCGACCAGCCGATGGCCTTGCGCAGGTAGCGGCCGTCGCGTTCGTCGAGCGCGACTTCCGGGGGAAGCAGGGTGGAGAAAGACATGGAGCGGGCGGCGGGCAGGTGCCGCGGAACGAAGGGGGAAGAGGCAGAACGGCCGGGCGTCGCAGACTGCAGGAGGCATGCCAGCCGCGCCGGAAGGCGCGCGATGGGCACGGGACAGGGATTGAAATGCGCCAAGCCTGGCGAAGGTGGACGGCCTGCGATGAAGCCGGCAGGAAGGAAAGGAGGATCGGTGCGGGCTCGGGCGATCAGACGTCGAAGTCCAGCGAACGCTCCTGCCGGTGCAGCGGTGCCTCGGGTGGCAGCGTCGACTGGCGAAGGGTGCGCAGGCCCAGCTCGGTGATGCCGAAGACGACCGCCTCGCGGGCGGAGCCCGGCCCGAAAGGCCCCACGGCCGGCACGCTGGCGGTGATCAGTTGGGCAGCCTTCAGCAGCAGCACGTGGTCCACCTCGGCCGTCTGTCGGACGGCCAGCGGAAAGCGTTCCTTCTCGATGCGAGCCAGGTATTCGAGGGACATCGCCACCTCCTGTGCGAACCGCCATTCTGTGACTTAATTCACAAACAAGTGTGACGCTGGATCAAGGCCTTGTGTCGACTGTGAGTACTTGTTTGCGACAGCGGCACGGGCCGGCGCGGGTAGCCCGGCGCGCCACCGCATCAGGCCGCGGCGGCGATGCCGTAGGTGCGCCGGTACATCTCCACCAGGTGTTCGCCGGCCGTGCACGGCGCGAAGCGGGGCGTCTCGCCCGCTGCGACGGTGCCGGGCACGGCCTCGATGCGGGCCAGGTAGTCCGGCTCGTAGAAGAAGGGGATGGAATAGCGCGGCGCGCCGCCCGAATGCAGGTTGCGCACGCGGTGCGGGTTGGAGTGGTACAGGCCGTTGGTCCAGCGCGGAATCATGTCGCCCAGGTTGACCACGAAGCAGCCTGCGATGGGCGTGGCGGGCAGCCAGTCGCCACCGGGCATCTGCACCTCCAGGCCGCCGTGGCCGTCCTGCGCCAGGATGGTGATGGCGCCCCAGTCGGTGTGCGCCCCGGCGCCGAACGTGCGCGCGTCGGCGCCTTCGGGGTGGGCGGGGTAGCGGATCATGCGCAGCGTGACCATGGGGCTGTCGCTGGTGGCGTCGAACCAGGTCTCGGGCAGGTCGAGCGAGAGGGCCATCAGCTGCATCAGCCGGCGCGACAGGGCCAGCATGGCCTGGATGTACGCCTCGCACTGCGCGGGCGCCTCGGGCACTTCGGCCGGCCACTGGTTGTGGCCGTAGGTCTGGTAGCCGGCGAGCACATAGGGATGGTCGGCCGGGTAGGCCATGCCGCAGTAGAAGCTTTCCTTGAGGTCGGGGCGGGCGGCGGCGTCGAGGGTCTGTGCACCCATCAGCTCGTAGCCGCGCATCGCGGGCGACTTGTGCATCTCCAGCGCCTCGCGCGTGGCCATCGGCACGTCGAGCAGCCGGCGGGCCAGCTCGAACTGGGCCTGCACCTGCGCGGCCGGCACGCCATGGTGGCGCACGTAGAAGAAGCCCGAGGCCATGGCGGCGGCGCGCATCTGCGCGGCCACCTCGGCGCTGCGCGGCCCGCCCAGGGCGAGCGCGCCGCCCAGGTCGATGACGGGGATGGTCATGGCGGCCTCGTACCTTGTCAGGCCTTGAGCTTGCGCTCGGCAGCCGTGGGCAGGAAGCGGTCGGTCCAGATGTCGCCCACGGTGGGCGAGCTCTTCAGGCCGAAGGCGGCGACGGTCTCGTCGATGGTGGCCTGCAGGCGGTCGGGCGTGGCGGCGCCCCAGCCGAGGGCCATCGTGCCCGGTGTCTTCATGCTGCCGTCGACGATCAGCTGCAGGCGCTCGTGCTCGATGGCCTCGTTGGCCAGCGGTTCGCGGGCCTTGATGGCGGCGGCGCCCGCCTTCGTGTCCGCCATGGCCTCGATCCAGCCGCGTGTGGTGGCCTTGACGAAGGCCTTCATGGCCTCGGCGTTCTCCATGCTCTTCGCATTGGCGACCAGACCGTTGCCGTACGACTTCATGCCGTAGTCCGAGAAGCGGAACGCCGTGATCTGCTCCGGGCCCATGCCGCGCAGCTTGAGGTTGAGCAGACCGGTGAAGTAGAAGTAGCCCGCGCCGTCGAAGTCGCCCTTGACGAAGCGGGTGTCGCCGATGTCGGGCGCCACGTTCTCCCACTTGACGCTGGCCGGGTCGAAGCCCTGGGCCTTGGCGAAGACGGGAAACAGCTTGCGCGAGGCATTGAAGGGCTGACCCAGCAGCGTCTTGCCCGCCAGGTCGGTGGGCTTCTTGATGGGGCCGTCCTTGCGCACCAGGATGGCGTTGGGGTTCAGGTCGTACTGGATGGCCACGGCCTTGAGGCCCGCCGTGGGGTTGTTGACGTCGAACTCGACCATGGTGGCCAGATCGGCCGAGGCGCAGTCGTAGGCGCCGCTGCCCACCAGGCTGATGGCGGCGGCCGAGCCGTTGCCGGTGTCGATGGCCACGTCGAGCCCGGCGTCCTTGTAGTAGCCGCGCTGCTGCGCCAGCAGGAAGCCGGCGGCCGTGGCCTCGACCTTCCAGCCCAGGTTGAACTTGAACTTCTGCAGGGAGCCCTGGGCACGCACGAAGGGCGTGGCGGCAAGCAGGGTGGCGGCGCCCGAGGCGGCCAGGAGGGAGCGGCGGTGCAGCATGGTGCGGTCTTCGAACAAATGCGTTGGAAAGCCCCGCGGGCGGTGGGCCGGGCGCGGGGATGCCAGAGCAATTTCCGGGCGGCTCCGGGTGGGGCCGCTGAACGCTTCTACTCCTGCAAGGGTTTCAGCACGATCCATGCCGCGCGCGTTGCAATGCCTGCGCGCCCGCGCGGCCTGGGCTCGTGCACCACCAGCGCTCGCGTGTGGTGCGGCCATGGCGGCGCGCGCACCGCCCTGGTTGGTCACGCCCCGGCTTGGCGCAAGAGACCCTTGGTCGATCTCGGAAAGCGCACAAAACGCTTGCTGCGTCCCGGGGTGCGCCGCCCATAATCGCGGCCCAGAGAGTAGAAGCGTTCAGCAACGCCCGCCTGCCGCCCCGGCAGGTGTCAGCGGCCCGGGAATTGCTCTTGACGTCCTGCCCACGTGCACCGTGGCGCGGCGCGATCAGGATGCAGCAGCAGCCCCGAAGCCCGCCCTCCATGGTCTCCGACGGACGGACAACTTCCTTCCACCCCACTCACCGGAGAGCCCCACCATGACCGCCATCGCCACCACCGCCCCCGACTTCGCCCTTGCCGAGCTTGAAAAGGAATCGCGCATGGGCGCGATGGGTTCGGAGACCACCACCCGCGAGGTGCGCCGCATCAGCCTGGCCGACTTCGACACCCGCCGCGCCGAGATCGCCGACCAACTGTGGGATGCCGCGGTCGACGTCGGCTTCTTCCAGCTGGTGGACCACGGCATCGACCTGGCCGACATCCGCGCCGCCTTCGCAGAGGCCGAGCGCTTCTTCGCGCTGCCCGATGCGGTGAAGGCCCAGTACCCGCTGGCCAACAACGCCGGCTGGGAGAGCAAGGCGCAGGTGCGGCCCTCCACCGGCACCGCCGACCAGAAGGAGAGCTACCAGATCACGCTGCCGCTGATGGGCCCGCTCTTTCCCACCGAGGCGGAACTGCCCGGCTTCAAGGCCGCCATGCTGGCCTTCGAGCAGAAGAGCTGGGAGATCGGCATGAAGGTGCTGTCCTGCTTTGCGCTCAAGCTGGGCTTCGACACCGAGTTCTTCACCCGCGCGCACGACAAGTCCAGCGCCGAGTACCAGAGCACGCTGCGTCTGCTGCACTACTACGCCATCCCGCCCGAGGCGCAGGCGTATCTCGACCTGTGGCGCGCCGGCGCGCACACCGATTTCGACTGCCTCACGATCCTCTACCAGCGCCAGGGGCAGGGCGGCCTGCAGGTGTGCCCGGGCAAGGAATTCGAGAAGCAGGAATGGACGTCCATCCCGCCCGACGAGGACGTCATCACCTGCAACATCGGCGACATGCTCATGCGCTGGAGCGACGACCAGCTGCCCAGCAACTTCCACCGCGTGCGCAACCCGCTGCCGGGCGAGTACATGGGCCCGCGCTACAGCATCGCCTTCTTCTGCCAGGCCAACCGCGACGCGCTGATCGAATCGCCCTCGGGCAAGTACCCGTCCATCACGGCGGGCGACTACCTCAAGCAGCGGATTGCGGCGAATTTCGGCAGGAAGTACTGAGCCTCGCCACGCAGGAGGCGGGCCCGACCCTGCTCAGACGAGCACGTAGTCCGGATACTGCCGGCAGATCTCGTCCACCGCGCTGAGCGTGCCCGACAGGTGGGTGCGCAGCGCCTGCTGCGCGGCGGCCGGATCGCCGGCCTCGATGGCGCGCACGATGGCGCGGTGGTCGCGCAGGATCGACTCGGTCTTGCCGGCCGTCGGCAGGTGCAGCCGCCGCAGCCGGTCCACATGGCCCGAGGCCTTGTTGACGAGTGCCCACAGGCCGGGCACTTCGGCGGCCTCGTACATCAGGCGGTGGAAGTCGCGGTCGGCCTCCACGAAGTCGCCATAACGCTGGGCCTTGGCCAGCGCCGACTGCTGGGTCACCGTGGCCTTCAGCCGCGCCAGCAGCTCGGGCGGCGCGCTCGTCGCCAGCTGGTGGACCAGCTCCAGCTCCAGCGAGCGGCGCAGAAAGTGGGACTGTCGTGCCGCCGCGATGTCGATGCGGCTGACCAGCGTGGCGTGCTGCGGAAACACATCCACCAGCCCTTCCTCGGCCAAGCGCAGCAGGGCCTCGCGCACGGGCGTCTGGCTGACGCCGAAATGATCAGCCAGCTCCTGGCGCGCGAGCACTGAGCCGGGGGGGAGGTCGAGCGCAAGGATCGCGTCGCGCAGCGTTTCGAGCACCTGCGGCGCGGCAAGGCGCGTGCGGTCGAGTCGGGTCTTGGACAGGGGGGCCATCAGCGCCCCGATTCTGGCATTTGACGCACTAATATATTAGTGTTTCAATGCGCCTCGACCGCCGGACAGACGACCACCGGCGGCGCCGGAGACACGCTTTCATGACCCGACGCACCCCCGAGAGCCTGCGCAGCGCGCGCTGGTTCGCCCCCGACGACTTCCGATCCTTCGGCCACCGCTCGCGCGTGCTGCAGATGGGTTACGGCTACGAGGACTGGATGGGCAAGCCCGTCATCGCCATCGTCAACACCTGGAGCGATGCCAACCAGTGCCACAGCCACTTCAAGCAGCGGGTGGAGGACGTCAAGCGCGGCATCCTGCAGGCCGGCGGCTGGTCGCTGGAGCTGCCGGCCATCTCGCTGTCGGAGAGCATGGTCAAGCCCACCTCCATGCTCTACCGCAACTTCCTGGCGATGGAGACGGAGGAGCTGCTGCGCAGCCATCCGGTGGACGGTGCCGTGCTCATGGGCGGCTGCGACAAGACCACGCCCGGCCTGGTGATGGGCGCCACCAGCATGGGCCTGCCCTTCATCTACCTGCCCGCCGGCCCCATGCTGCGCGGCAACTGGAAGGGCCGCGTGCTGGGGTCGGGCTCCGACGCCTTCAAGTACTGGGACGAGCGGCGCGCCGGCCGACTGGACGAGACCGCCTGGCGCGAGATGGAGGCCGGCATCGCCCGCAGCCACGGTACCTGCATGACCATGGGCACGGCCGCCACCATGATGGGCATCGCCGAGGCCGTGGGCCTGACGCTGCCGGGCGCCAGCAGCATTCCTGCCGCCGATGCCAACCACATCCGCATGAGTGCCGACTGCGGCCGCCGCATCGTCGAGATGGTGTGGGAAGACCTCACGCCCGCGCGGCTGCTCAGCCGCGCCAGCTTCGAGAACGGCATCGCCTGCGCCATGGCGATGGGCTGCTCGACCAACGCCATCATCCATCTGATCGCGATGTCGCGCCGCGCCGGCCATCCGGTCAGCCTGGAGGACTTCGACGCCGCCAGCCGCCGCGTGCCCGTGATCGCCAACATCCGGCCCACTGGCGACGCCTACCTGATGGAGGACTTCTATTACGCCGGTGGCCTGCGCGCCCTGCTGGAGGCGATCCGCGGCCACCTGCACACCGAGGCGCTCACCGTCAACGGCTGCACGCTGGGCCAGAACATCGCCGGTGCAGAGGTGCACCACGCGGACGTGATCCGGCCGCTGGACAACCCCATCTATGCCGAGGGCGCGCTGGCCGTGCTGCGCGGCAACCTGGCGCCCGACGGCGTGGTCATCAAGCCCAGCGCCTGCGCGCCGCACCTGCTGCAGCACACCGGTCGTGCGCTGGTGTTCGACGACTATCCCTCGCTCAAGAAAGCCGTGGATGACCCGGCGCTCGACGTCACGGGCGAGGACATCCTGGTGCTGCGCAATGCCGGGCCGCGCGGCGCCGGCATGCCGGAGTGGGGCATGTTGCCCATCCCCACCAAGCTGCTGCGCCAGGGCGTGAGCGACATGCTGCGGCTGTCGGACGCGCGCATGAGCGGCACCAGCTACGGCGGCTGCCTGCTGCACTGCTCGCCCGAGGCGGCCGTCGGCGGCCCGCTGGCGCTGGTGCAGACGGGCGACCGCATCAGCGTGGACGTGCCGACGCGGCGCATCCACCTGCATGTGGACGACGAGGAGCTCGCCCGCCGCCGCGCCGCCTGGAACCCCCCGCCGGCGCGCTACGAGCGCGGCTACGGCTGGATGTTCGGCCGCCACATCAAGCAGGCCCACGAGGGCTGCGACTTCGACTTCCTCGAAACCAGCTTCGGCCGGCCGGTGCCGGAGCCGGACATCTTCTGACGCTGGCCGGGCGCGGATTGCAGCGCGCCCGTGCCTCCCGCACCGACTTTCTCTTCTTCCGACAGGAGCCCTTCGTGAAAGACCAGACCCGCGCGCTGCTGATGAAGGTCAGCACCGCCACGCTGTGCACCGCGCTGTTCAAGCGCGGATTGCGCCACCAGATGATCCAGGACGTGCGTCCGCTGAACCCCGGCCTGCCCAACATGGTGGGCGAGGCCTTCACGCTGCGCTACATGCCGGCGCGCGAGGACCGCAACCGCATCGACGTCTTCCTCGACCGCAACCATCCGCAGCGCCAGGCGGTGGAGCAGTGCCCGCCCGGCGCCGTGCTGGTGATCGACAGCCGCAAGGACGCGCGGGCGGCCTCGGCCGGCGGCATCCTGGTTGCGCGGCTGATGAAGCGCGGCGTGGCCGGCGTGGTCACAGACGGCGGCTTTCGCGACAGCCCCGACATCGCGCGTTACGACATGCCGGCCTACCACCTGCGGCCCAGCGCCCCGACCAACCTGACGCTGCACGAGGCCATCGAGATCAACGGCCCCATCGGCTGCGGCGATGCCCCGGTGTTTCCCGGCGACGTGGTGGTGGGCGATGCCGAAGGCGTGATCGTCATCCCCGCCCACCTGGCCGACGAGGTCGCGGCCGAGGCCACGGAGATGACGGCCTTCGAGGACTTCGTGCAGGAGAAGGTGATGGAGGGCCGATCCATCCTCGGCCTCTATCCGCCCACCGAAGAGCAAAGCCGCAGCGACTTCGCCGCCTGGCGCGCCGAGCGCGGCCGCTGAGCCCGCAGGCCGACCCCTCGAACAACAACGGAGACGACACCATGACCATCAACCGCCGCCAGGCCCTGCAGGCCGGCATTGCCCTGACCCTGCCCGGGCTGGCCCAGGCCCAGGCCGAGTGGCCCACCGCCAAGCCCATCACCTACGTGGTGCCCTTCACGCCGGGCGGCTCCACGGACATCGTTGGCCGCACCCTGGCCCAGAAGCTGGGCGAAAGCCTCAAGCAATCGGTGGTGGTGGACAACCGCCCCGGCCAGGCCGGCGGCATCGGTGCCGCATACGTGGCCAAGGCCGCGCCCGACGGTTACACCCTCTTCGGCGGCACCATCAGCACGCACGCCATCAACGCCAGTCTGTACCGCAAGCTGCCGTATGACCCGGTGAAGGACTTCGAACCCGTCTGCCTTGCCGCCCGCCTGCCGAACGTACTGATCGTCAACACGCAGTTGGGCGTCAACTCTGTGGCAGAGCTGGTGACGCTGCTCAAGAAGGACCCGTCCAAGCGCAACTTCGCATCGTCGGGCGCGGGCACGTCCACGCACCTGGCCGGTGAAATGTTCGCCGACGCCATCGGCGTCAAGCTCACCCACGTGCCCTACAAAGGCACGCCGCCGGCCATGACCGACGTGGCGGCGGGCCTCGTGCCCTTCATGTTCGACCAGGTGACGGCGGCGCTGCCGCTGGTGCAGAGCGGCAAGCTCAAGCTGCTGGCCGTGACCGCGGGCAAGCGCATCGCACTGCAGCCGCAGCTGCCCACCATGATCGAGGCCGGGCTGCCCGGCTTCGAGATGTCGTCCTGGCAGGCCGTGTATGCGCCCAAGGGCACGCCGAAGCCCATCGTGCAGCGCCTCAATGCCGAGATCGTCAAGGCACTGCGCCAGCCCGACGTCAAGGACAAGCTCGAAGGCCAGCTCGCGATGGAGATCGTGGCGAGTTCGCCGGAAGAACTGCGCGACTTCATGGCGCAGGAGATCCCGCGTTGGGCCGAGCTGGTGAAGAAATCCGGCGCCACGGCCGACTGAGGAGCGCGCATCATGCAACGCAGACACCTGCTTGGCGCCCTGAGCGCCAGCGCCGCCGCCTGGGCCTTGCCGGCCGCGGCGCAGACCGCCTTTCCCAGCCGCTCGCTGACCATCGTGGTGCCCGCCTCGCCGGGCGGTGCCATCGACCTCGCCGCTCGCCTGATCGGCCAGAAGCTCAGCGAGGCCTGGAATCAACCGGTGGTGGTCGACAACCGTGCCGGTGCCACCGGCATCATCGGCACGGACTTCGTGGCCAAGAGCCCGCCCGATGACCACACGCTGGCGCTGGTGGCCAGCAGCCATGCCATCAATCCGAGCATGGTGCGCAAGCTGCCCTTCGACACGCTGCGCAGCTTCGAGCCCGTGGTGCTGACCCATGTGGTACCGCTGGTGCTGGTGGTGGCGCCCAGCCTGCCGGTGCGCAGCGTGCAGGAGCTGATCGCCTTTGCCAAGGCGCGGCCGGGCCAGCTGGCCTTCGCCTCCAGCGGCTCGGGTGGTGCGCCGCATTTCTCCGGCGAGCTGTTCAAGAGCATGGCGGGACTGGACCTCACGCACATTCCCTACAAGGGCAGCACGCTGGCGCATCCGGACCTGATGAGCGGGCGTGTGGCGCTGATGTTCGACACGCTGGCGGCGGTCAACGCGCAGGTGAAGGCCGGCAAGCTGCGCGCCCTGGCCGTGACCACGCCGCGGCGCGTGGCCATGCTGCCCGACGTGCCCACCATGGCCGAGGCGGGCCTGCCCGGCTACGAGACCAGCACCTGGGGCGGGCTGCTGGCACCGGCCGGCACGCCGGCGTCGGCCATTGGCCGCATCAATACCGAGGTCAACCGCATCCTGGCGCTGCCCGAGGTGCGCCAGCATTTCCAGAACGCCGGCATGGAGCCCGGCGGCAGCACGCCGCAGCAGTTCGGCGCCTTCATCGCCAGCGAGATGGCCAAGTGGGCGCAGGTGGCCCGCCAGGCCGGCATCCAGCCCGAGTGAGCACCGGCACGGCCCCTTTCGAACATCGCCCACGTGCGACCGTCCGTGCAATGCCCGACAGAACCATGACCCTCGACACCCGACCCCGCATCCTCCAGAACGGCCCGCTGCTGCCGCAACTCGAACAGGCGTTGGCCGCCACCTATCGCCTCACCCTTCTGCAGGCGCAGCCGGACCCCGCGGCCTTCCTGGCGGCGGAGGGCGCGCAGTTCGACGGCATCGCCTGCACGGCGCGCATCGGTGCGCCGCGCGCGCTGATCGATGCGCTGCCCTCGTTGCGCGTCATCTCCAACTTTGGCGTGGGCTTTGAGACCATCGATGTCGAGCGCGCCCGGGAGCGAGGCATTGCCGTGGGCTACACGCCCGACGTGCTCAATGACTGCGTGGCCGACACCGCCTTCGGCCTGGTGATGGACGTGGCGCGCCGCTTCAGTGCAGCCGACCGCTTCACCCGCCGGGGGGACTGGCTGCGGGGACAGTTCCCGCTCAGCCACCGTGTGAGCGGCAAGAGCCTGGGCATCGTCGGGCTGGGCCGCATCGGCCGCGTCATTGCCCGGCGTGCCAGCGGTTTCGACATGGCGGTGCGCTACCACAACCGCCGGCCCGTGGACGACGTGCCCTACGGCTACGAGCCCACGCTCGAGGGCCTCGCGCGCTGGGCCGACTTCCTGGTGGTGGCCAGCGCCGGTGGGCCGGCCACGCGCGGGCTGATCTCGGCCGCGGTGCTCGACGCGCTGGGGCCGCAGGGCTTCCTCGTCAATGTGTCGCGCGGCACCGTGGTCGACCAGGCGGCGCTGGTGCAGGCGCTGCAGCAGGGCCGCATCGCGGGCGCCGGGCTGGACGTCTTCGAGCAGGAGCCACAGGTGCCCGAGGCCCTGTTCGCGATGGACAACGTGGTGTTGCTGCCCCACGTGGCCAGCAACACGCACGAGACCCGGCAGGCCATGGCGGACCTCGTGATGGACAACCTGGCCAGCTATTTCGCGACCGGCCGGGTCCGCGTGCCGGTGCCGGGCTCGGCCTGAGGCGCGAGCGCCCTTCGACGATTTCACCGACCAACGAGGAGCAGATCCCATGGAGACAAGACCCTTCCTTCGGCGCCGCGGTGCCCTTCTGGCACTGAGCGCGCTGGCCGGCCTGGCACCGCTGGGCACGCTGGCGCAGTCCGCCTATCCCGTGCGGCCGATCACGCTGATCGTGCCCTTCTCGCCGGGCGGCGGCACCGACATCGCGGCGCGCCTGCTGGCCACGCGCCTCAGTGCCAAGCTGGGCCAGTCGGTGGTGGTGGAGAACCGCGCCGGCGCTGGCGGCCTGGTGGGTGCCGACCTCGTCGCCAAGGCCAAGCCCGACGGTTACACGCTCTTCTTCGGCAACGTGGGCACGCAGTCCATCAATCCCTGGCTCTACAAGATGCCCTACGACCCGGACAAGGCCTTCGCGCCGGTGTCGCTGTTCGCCGAGCTGCCCTTCGCGTTTGTGGTCAACACCGCGCTGCCGGCGCGCACGCCCAAGGAGCTGGTCGCACTGGCCAAGGCCTCGCCTGGCAAGTACACCTTCGCCAGCTCAGGCAACGGCGGATCGCCGCACCTCACCGGCGAGATCTTCCAGCAGGCCACGGGCATCGAGCTGCGCCATGTGCCGTACAAAGGCGGCGGGCCCGCCATGGCCGACCTGATCGCCGGCCATGTGGACATGCTCTTCGCCTCGGTGCTGGAGACCTCCGGCTACGTCAAGGCCGGCAAGCTGCGCGCGCTCGCCGTGACCAGCGCTCAGCGCTCTCCCGCCATGCCCGATGTGCCCACGCTGGCCGAGTTGGGTGTGCCCAATGCGGAGTCGGGCTCATGGACGGCGGTGATGGCGCCGGCCGGCACGCCGCCCGCCATCGTCGAGCGGCTGTCGACTGCGGTGCAGGAGGTGGCTCGCATGCCCGAGGTCAAGGAGGCGCTGGTGGCCCAGGGTGCCACACCGCGGGGCACCACCGCGGCCGAGCTGCAGCAGGTGATCGATGCCGACAAGGTGCGCTATGGACAGGTGATCAAGACGCGGGGCGTGCGCATCGACTGATGAAGTTGCCTGGCCCGGCGCCGCGCCTGTCCTTGCGCTGGATGCCGCGCAGTCGCTCAGGGCCGCCGGGCACTCACGGGCTGTTTCGACCAGTACACGCCGGCAAGCTGGTCCAGCCGCACGGTGCCGCCGGTCGACGGAGCATGCACGAAACGTCCGTCGCCCACGTAGATGCCGGCATGGCTGGGCCGGCCACCACCGAAGAGCACGAGGTCGCCGGTGCGCAGCGCGTCCACGCGCACCGGTTCACCGAACTCGTCGAGCTGCGCCACGGTGCGGGGCGGCACCAAGCCGGCGCGGGTGCGATAGACATAGCCGATGAGTCCGCTGCAGTCGAAGCCACCGTCGGGCGTGTTGCCGCCGTAGCGGTAGGGCGTGCCCACCAGGCCGAGGGCGTGGATCGCGATGTCGCTGGCCTGATCCGGCGTGAGGGGCGGGTAGCGGTAGCGGTCGGGCCGCGACGGTGCGCTGCCGCAGCCCGCCAGCAGCAGGCCCTGAAGCAGCATCGCTGAGAGGAAGAGTCGCTTGCCGGGCGTCACGGGCGCGATTCTGGCGCAGGCCGCCGCCCGCGCACGCACCGCCGACCCTGCTGCCATCAGCGCCATTGCAGCAGCAGCACCCAGGGTGCGGTGCTCATGTGCCGGTCGGTGCAGCCGCTGCAGCCGGGCTGGTAGCTGGCGTCCAGAAGACGGGCGCCCGGCGCAAAGGCCAGGCGCCGCCCGGTCACGCTGTCGAGCACGTTGCCGCCGACGGTGTCGAAGCCACCGTCGTCCATCTGCACGACCACATCGCAATGCATGGGTAGGCCGCTGCCGGCCGTGCGGCGGAGCTCCAGCGCCTGGCCCAGTTCGTCCAGCGTCACGAGGTCGCGGCTGCCGGCGCGGGCATGGCACACCAGGTCGCCCACGCGGGGCGTGGTGGTGCGCAGGTCGCAGGCCCGCATCGCGCCCGTGGAAGGGGCGCCGGCGCCTTCCTGCATGCGGGTATGCCACGCATCGGCCGCATAGTCGGCATGCGCCTCGGAGAAGAGGAACTCGCCAGGCCGCAGGCCGGCCTCGCGCCCGACCCAGCTGATGAAGGCCGCCGACCAGGGCGTGTCGATGACGGCGACGCGCGCCAGCGCCACGGCGATGGCGCGGCGCTCGTCGCTTTGCAGGCCCAGTCCCTGGCCGACGCCCAGGCCCTGGAGCAGGTCGGCGGATGCCATCTGAAGCGCCTGTTCCAGCAGTTCGCGTTGCGCGGGACGCGCGGCGCCGAAGCGCACGGCCGAGGGCCAACGGGCCTGCTCGGCGTCGTCGACGGCGGACCAGTAGCGCAACACGCGCTGCCAGGGTGCGGGTCGGGCGAAGACGCCGCTTTCTTCCGCCTCGGCGGCGCCGCTGCGGATCAGCCGACCTTCGGCGTCCAGCCGCGCGCCGCCCCAGGCGGCGTGCTCGGCCTGCGCGATGCGGGCCATGGCGAGCGCGCGCGGCGGCGAAGGCTGGTTGCTCGTGGCCGCGCAGCGTTCAGGCGAGGAAGGTGCCGCCGCCGGGTTGTCTGCGGCAGCGCAGCGCAGGCTGGCGATCAGCGCAAGGCACGCCGCGAGACAGGGCCGCAGCCAGGTGCGCAAACGGGGTCGCAGCGTGGCGAGAGCCGATGGAAACATGGCGAGGAGCATACGCTGCGCGGATTGCCGGCGATGTGCGGATCGGCGTCTGGCGGAACAGGGGCGTCGTCCTCTTGTATCTTTCGTCCAAGACGTCAGCCGACGCTTGACGGCGCGTTGTCCGTGTACACCGTGGCCCTGTTGTCGTTGGGCGGATTCCGCGGCGGCCCACGGCGCTTGGGCCGAGTCCTTCCTTTTTTCCTTCCTTCAAATCCAGGAGCCTCGAATGACCGTCACCGTTCGCCGCAACGGCAGCAGCGGCACTGCCCACACGCTGCACATCCGCGGCCATGCCATCACCGTCGACGCTTCGATCGCAGGCGGCGGCACCGACGCCGGCCCCGACCCGCACGACCTGTACGACGCCGCGCTGGCCGCCTGCAAGGCGCTCACGATGCTGCTGTACGCACAGCGGCGCGGCATCCCGGTCGAGGACATTCAGGTCGACGTCGACCGCGACGCCAGCCAGGAGCGGCAGGGCACCTACCGGCTGTCGGCCAGGCTGCAGGTCGGCGGCGCGCTCAGCGATGCCCAGCGCGACGAGCTGCTGCGCGTGGCCGGCAAGTGCCCGGTGCACAAGCTCATGACGGAGGTGAAGACCGAGATCGAGACAGACTGGGCCGACGGCACGGTTGCCTAGGGATGCTCTTCACGAATGCGCGCGCCGTGGGCATCTGCGGACTCGGGCGATCTGCGTCGTTGCAAATGCTCGCAATAGCCGGGCTATTGCTATTGCTGCGCTTTGCGCCTCGCAGCTCATCCCGATCCGCAGCGCCCACTTGCCGCTCGATTCGTGAAGAGCACCCCTGGGGCCGGCTCACGCTGCGCGAAGGGCCGCTTCCTTTGGGTGGCCCCGCGACTTGCGCAAGCCCTTTCGCGAAGTGGCCAGTTGCCGTCCCCACCGCGATGCGCCCGCGCTCGCGCGCTTAATGCGCAAGGCTTGGCAGGGCACGGTGATCCGCGCGAACGGGGTGCGCAGCGCTCAGCCGCCCTGCGTGCCCCGATGCGCCCAGGCGGTGGTGTGCTTCTCCAGCGCGCTGAAGAGCTCGTACATCACCATGGCCATGGCGCCCACGACCATCAGGCCGGCGAAGGCCAGGCCCATCTGCATGGCCGAGCCGGCACTGATGAGCAGGTAGCCGATGCCCTCGTTGGCGGCGGTCATCTCCGACACCGTCGTGCCCACGAAGGCCAGCGTGATCGCCACCTTGAGCGAGGCATAGAAGTAGGGCATGGAGCGCGGCAGGCCGATCTTCATCAGCACGTCCCAGCGCTTGGCGCCCAGCACCCGCAGCACATCCTCCAGCTCCGGCTCCAGCGTGGCCAGCCCGGTGGCGATGTTGACCATGATCGGGAAGAAGCTGATCAGGAAGGCCGTGAGGATGGCCGGCCCGACGCCGATGCCGAACCACACCACCAGGATGGGCACGAAGGCCGCCTTGGGCAGCGCGTTGAAGGCCGTCATCAGCGGGTACATGGCCGCATAGGCCAGGCGCGAGCTGCCGATCACGAAGCCCAGCAGCACGCCCACCACGATGGCCAGGCCGAAGCCGGCCATCGTCACCCAGAAGGTGCGCCAGGCATGGCCGGCGATGATGGTCTTGAACTCCCAGAATTGCGTCCAGATGCGCCAGGGGCTGGGGAAGATGAATTCCGAGACGGAGAAGGCCGAGCAGATGATCTGCCACAGCAGGATCACGGCCACCAGCAGCAGCCACGGCGACCAGCGTTCGAGCAACTTGTTGTTCATATGCAGACGGTTCCCTGAGCGTTCTTACTGCGGCAGCGGCGCGGCGGGTGCGCCGGCACCGCCCTGGCGGATGGCCCCGATGTGGCCGCGCAGCTCGTGCACGATGTCGCTGAATTCCTTGGTGTAGGTCACCTCGAGTTCGCGCGGTCGGGGCAGCTCGATCTCGCGCTTGACCACGAAGCGGCCGGGCGACTTGCTCATCACGTACACCGTGTCGGCCAGGAAGACCGATTCGCGCAGGTCGTGCGTCACCAGGATCACGTTGAAGCGCTGCTCGGTCCACAGGTCGCGCAGGATGCACCACAGCTCCTCGCGGGTGAAGGCGTCCAGCGCGCCGAAGGGCTCGTCCAGCAGCAGCATCTTGGGCTCGTGGATCAGTGCGCGGCAGATGCTGGCGCGCTGCTGCATGCCGCCCGACAGCTGCCAGGGGAACTTGTCCTCGTAGCCGGCCAGGCCCACCTTCTGCAGCAGGCGGCGGGCGCGCTCTTCGTACTCTTTCTTCTTCGACTTGAAGGTGGAGCGGTAGGGCGCGACGATCTCCAGCGGCAGCAGCACGTTGTCGACCGTGGTGCGCCAGGGCAGCAGCGAGGGCGCCTGGAAGGCCATGCCCGAGATCTTGAGCGGGCCGGTCACCGGCTGGCCGTCGATGCGGATCCTGCCCATCGACGGCATCTTCAGGCCGGTGGTGAGCTTCATGAAGGTGGACTTGCCGCAGCCCGAAGGCCCGACGATGGCGATGAACTCGCCCTTCTTCACCTTGAGGTCGATGGCCTCGACGGCGAAGTGGTTCTCGCGCAGCAACTGCTCGTTGTAGGCGAGCCAGACGTCCTGGAAGTCGACGAAGGGCGTGGTGTTTTGCGTGTCCATGGGCGGTGCACAAGAAACCGGCCTGCGCCGGCCGCCGGGGGCCGGCCGCAGGCCGAGGAAAAGAAGGCGCGGGCGCCGCTTACTTCTTGAGGATGGCCAGCTCGGCGGCCGGCGGCAGCACGCTGCCGTTCCAGATGGCCTCGGGCTTGACGCGGGTCTTGGTGCCGTAGGCGTCGGACACCTGCGAGGCCATCAGCGCCAGGCGCGCCGGCACCACGTTGCCGAAGCCTTCGGCGCGGGCGTCGGGGCTGTTGATGACGGTGTCGATGGCCAACTGCAGGCGGCGCGTCTCCAGCTTGGTATCGATGATGCCGTCGCGGGCCTTGACCGATTCGATGGCCACGGCCGGGTTGGCGATCACTTCCTTGGCGCCCTTGGTGAAGGCCGACAGGAAGGCCTTGACCACCTGCGGCTTCTCGGCCAGCAGCTTGGGCGACACGATGATGGCGTTGCCGTACAGCTTCACGCCGTAGTCGGGGTAGGGCAGCACGACCACGTCGCTGGCCTTGGCGCCGCGCGCTTCCAGGTTGAGCAGCGAGGTGAAGGTGAAGCCGGTGATGGCGTCGATGTCGCCGCGCATCAGCATGGTCTCGCGCAGCGTCGGGTCCATCGCCGTCCAGGTGACGTTGGTGATGTTGTTGGCCTTGGCGAAGATGGGGAAGGCGCGGCGGCCGGCGTCGAACACCGGGGCGCCCAGCTTCTTGCCCGACAGGTCGGCCGGCTTGGTGATGCCGCTCTTCTTGAGCGCCATGGCCGAAGCCGGCGTATTGTTGTAGACCATCATGACCGCGACCGGCTTGTTGGGGCTGTCGGGGTTGTTGGCGTGGAACTCCATCAGCGCCGCCAGGTCGGCGAAGCCCATGTCGTAGGCGCCCGAGGCCACGCGGGTGACGGTGCCGCCCGAGCCGTTGCCGGCGTCGATGGTCACGTCGATGCCGGCCTGCTTGAAGTAGCCCTTGGCGGCCGGATGCAGGAACAGGGCGGCGGGCCCCTCGAAGCGCCAGTCCAGCTGGAACTTGATCGGCGTGGTGGCCTGGGCATGGGCCGCGCCCAGGCCGAAGGCGAAGGCCGAGGCGGCCAGGAAGGACTGCAGGACTTGTCGCTTGTTCATGAAGACTCTCGCTGAGGGATGTGGCAGGAAAAAGCAATAACGGTGCCTGCACCGTTGGGGTGCGATCCTCAGCCTTGCGCCAAAGCGGTGCACCCGGGTCATCCCGGAGCGGACAGCAAAACGCCCCACGGCGTGCACGCACGTGGGGCGTCGATGCGCCAAGTTGGCGCGTCTTCAGCGGCGGGAACTCAGCGCGTGGTGTTGGCGTTGGCCACGGCCAGGGCCGTCATGTTGAGCACGCGACGCACCGTGGCGTTGGCAGTGAGCACATGGGCGGGCTTGGCGGAGCCGAGCAGGATCGGGCCCACTGTCACGCCGTTGGCGCCGGTCATCTTCAGCACGTTGAAGAGGATGTTGGCCGAGTCCAGGTTCGGGCAGATCAGCAGGTTGGCCTCGCCGGTCAGCGAGGAGCCGGGCAGCGATTCGCGCCGCACCGATTCCGACAGCGCGGCGTCGCCGTGCATCTCGCCGTCGCATTCGATGTCGGGCGCCATCTGCGCGAACAGGTCGCGGGCGATGCGCATCTTGCGGGCCGAGGCGCGCTCGGAGGTGCCGAAGTTGGAATGCGACAGGAAGGCCACCTTGGGCGGCAGGCCGAAGCGGCGCACCTCGTCGGCGGCCATCAGCGCGATCTGCGCCAGTTGCTCGGCCGTCGGGTCCTCGTGCACGTTGGTGTCGGCGATGAACAGCGTGTACTTGTCCAGCATCAGCGCGTTCAGCGTGGCGAAGTCCGGCACGCCGCGCTGGGTACCCAGCAACTGGCCCAGGATCTTGAGGTGGCTGTCGAAGCGCCCGACCAGGCCGCACAGCATGGCGTCGGCGTCGCCCAGGTGCACCATCAGCGCGGCGATGGTGGTGTTGGAGCGGCGCACCATCGCCTTGGAGGCTTCCGGATTGATGCCGTGGCGGCCCATGAGCCGGTGGTAGGCCTCCCAGTACTGGCGGAAGCGCGGATCGTTCTCGGGATCCACCACCTCGGCGTCGACGCCGGGGCGCAGGTTCAGGCCCGCCTTCTTGATGCGCATGGCGATGATGTCGGGCCGGCCGATCAGGATCGGACGCGCGATGCCTTCGTCCACCGCCAGCTGGGCGGCGCGCAGGGCGCGCTCGTCCTCGCCCTCGGCATAGGCCACGCGCTTCTTCTCGGCCATCTTGGCGGCGGCGAAGACCGGGCGCATGAACATGCCGGTCTGGTAGACGAAGCGCGACAGCTGCTGGCGGTAGGCCTCCAGGTCCTCGATGGGGCGGGTGGCGACGCCGGATGCGGCGGCAGCCTTGGCCACGGCCGGGGCGATGCGCAGGATCAGGCGCGAGTCGAAGGGCTTCGGGATCAGATAGTCGGGCCCGAAGGACAGCTCCTCGCCCGCATAGGCGTTGGCCACTTCCTCGCTGATGTCGGCCTTGGTCAGGTCGGCGATCTCGCGCACGCAGGCGAGCTTCATCTCTTCCGTGATCTTGGTCGCGCCGCAGTCCAGCGCGCCGCGGAAGATGTAGGGGAAGCACAGGACGTTGTTGACCTGGTTCGGGTAGTCGCTGCGACCGGTGGCGATGATGCAGTCGGGGCGCACGGCCTTGGCCAGCTCGGGGCGGATCTCGGGCTCGGGGTTGGCCAGCGCCAGGATGATGGGCTTGTCCGCCATGGTCTTGACCATGTCGGCCGTCAGCACGCCCGGGGCCGAGCAGCCGAGGAAGACGTCGGCCTGCTGAACCACGTCGGCCAAGGTGCGCGCGCCCGTGTCGGGCTGGGCGAAGCGAGCCTTGGACTCATCGAAGCCGCCGGCCCGGCCCGAGTAGATCAGGCCCTTGGAGTCGCAGGCGAAGATGTTGGCCGTCTTGGCGCCCAAGCCCACCATCACGTCCAGGCAGGCGATGGCGGCGGCGCCGGCGCCCGAGACGGCGATCTTCACGTCGCCGATCTTCTTGCCCACCAGCTCCAGGCCGTTGAGCAGGGCGGCGGCCGAAATGATGGCCGTGCCGTGCTGGTCGTCGTGGAAGACGGGGATGTTCATGCGCTCGCGCAGCTTCTTCTCGATGTAGAAGCACTCGGGCGCCTTGATGTCCTCGAGGTTGACGCCGCCCAGCGTGGGCTCCAGCGCCGCGATGATGTCCACCAGCTTGTCGGGGTCGCGCTCGGCCAGCTCGATGTCGAACACGTCGATGCCGGCGAACTTCTTGAACAGGCAGCCCTTGCCTTCCATCACCGGCTTGCCGGCCAGCGGGCCGATGTCGCCCAGCCCCAGCACCGCGGTGCCGTTGGTGACCACGCCCACCAGGTTGCCGCGGGCGGTGTATTCGGCCGCCTTGGAGGGATCGGCCTGGATGTCCAGGCAGGGATAGGCCACACCCGGCGAATAGGCCAGCGACAGGTCGCGCTGGTTGACCAGCGGCTTGGTGGGCGTGACCGAAATCTTGCCGCGCACACCGGCGCGGTGGTATTCACGGGCAGCGTCGCGCAGGGCTTCTTCTGCGGGGGACAGCGGCTTGGACATGCAATCTCCTTGGGGGCGGGAAACGGTCGGAATCGTTGGAAAGGGGGCCGAGGCTAACGCAAAGGGCGGGCCCGGAAGAGGCCGGGAGCGACAGCGCCATCAGCCGTCTCATGCCGATACGGCATGGGCTCATGCAGTCGGCGGGATCGCGCGTGGCGGATGCCGAATGCAATGCGCCGCGCGTCCCGGTGGGGGACGCGCGGCGTCGGACATTCTCGTGCTGGTGCGGCGATGCGTCGCGGCTGCGACGCCTAACGAAAGGCGATCCGTTCGGACCTTTCCCTTGTTCAGCCACCGTCTGGTGTCACCGGATGCCCCGCAGTGGCCTCGAGTGCCAGCACCAGGGCGGAATGGTCCGACTGGCCATGACCGAGCGCCGCACAGGCATTCATCAGCTGCGCCGCACCCGCCGTCTGCGGCAGGGCAACGCCCAGGCTGCGGGCGCTTTGCATCGCGAGGTTCAGGTCCTTCTGATGCAGGGCGATGCGAAAGCCGGGGGCGAAGCTGCGGTTGATCATGCGATCGCCATGCACCTCCAGGATGCGGCTGGCCGCGAAGCCACCCATCAGCGCCTGCCGCACCTTGGCCGGATCGGCGCCGGCCTTGCTGGCGAAGACCAGGGCTTCGGCCACGGCAGCGATGTTGAGCGCCACGATGATCTGGTTGGCCACCTTGGTGATCTGGCCGGCGCCCACCTCGCCCACACGCGTCACGTTCCTGCCCATGGTGTGCAGCAAGGGCCGCACGTCCTCGAACACCGCCTCGTCCCCGCCGCACATGATGGTGAGGCTGGCGGCCTTGGCACCGACCTCACCGCCGGAGACGGGCGCGTCGACATAGCCGGCACCCAGGGCCGCGATGCGGCGGGCGAAGTCCTGCGTGGCGATGGGGTCGATGGAGCTGCAGTCGACCACCGTCTTGCCTGCGCCGCCACTGCAGTCGCGGGTTGCGTCGGCCAGGCCCTCGGCCACGCCGTGTTCGCCGAACAGCACCTTCTCCACGTCGGGCGTGTCCGGCACCATGAGGAAGATCACTTCGGCTTGGCGCGCCACCTCGGCGGCGCTGGCGAAGGCCTCGGCCCGGCCGGCAAGGGCGGCCGGCACCTGGCCGCGGGTGTGGACGAAGAGCGTGTGGCCGGCAGCGGCGAGGTGGCCAGCCATGGGCGCTCCCATGATGCCGAGGCCGATGAAGCCGATGCGGCGGGGTGCGGTGGGGGCGTTGCGGGCGCCGGTGCTGGTGTCGGTCGAGGTATGGGCGTTCATGAGGGTCGTCTCCGTCGAAGTGCTTGCGCGATCCGTGCGGCTCAGGCGGTCAGTGCGCTGATCCAGTCCAGCCCTTCCTGCGTGCTGGCGCGGGGCTTGTATTCGCAGCCGATCCAGCCTCCATAGCCCAGCGCGTCGATGTGCTGGAACAGCCATTGGTAGTTGATCTCGCCCGTGCCGGGCTCGCCGCGGCCCGGGTTGTCGGCCACCTGGATGTGGCCGATGCGGTCCAGGTGCCGGCCGAGGGTGTTGGTCAGCTCGCCTTCCATGCGCTGGGCGTGATAGACGTCGTACTGGATGCGTAGGTTGGGCTCCCCCACCTGGTCGAGCAGGGCCAGCGCCTGATCGGTCCGGGTAAGGGCGAAGCCGGGAATGTCGAAGTGGTTGATGGGCTCGACCAGCAGCCGCAGCCCGGCGGTGTCGAGTGCGCGGACGGCGAAGCGAAGGTTGTCAACCAGCACGGGCTGCACGTCGGCAAGCGTCGCTCCTTCGGGCAGCTTGCCCACCAAGCAGTTCAGCTGCGGGCAGCCCAGCGTCTTGGCATAGCCGATGGCGCGACCCACGCCGTCGCGGAACTCGGCCACACGGTCCGGGTGGCAGGCGATGCCGCGCTCGCCCGCCGCCCAGTCGCCGGCCGGCAGGTTGTGCAGCACCTGCACGAGCCCGTGGGCGCGCAGGGCCTCGGCCAGTTCGCGGGCCTCGAAGTCGTAGGGGAAGAGGTATTCCACCCCTTCGAAGCCGGCGCGGGCGGCGGCCTCGAAGCGCTGCAGGAAGGGCAGCTCGGTGAACAGCATGGTGAGGTTGGCGGCGAAGCGGGGCATGGCGGTCTCTTGTTTTCGAAATGGGACGGTGCTCAGCAGGCGTGAGTGAATCCGGCATGGCCGAGCGGCCATGGCGAGTTCGCTCGCACCTTCTCAATCGAGCATGGCGACGGCAAGTGCCGTGGGTGCGTCGGCCAGGCCCTCGGCCAGCGGTTCGAACTCGCGGATGGCGTCGATCTCGGTGCCCATGGCGATGTTGGTCACGCGCTCCAGCATCACCTCGATCACCACCGGCACGCGGTGCTCGGCCATCAACGCTTCGGCCTGGTCGAACGCGGGCTGCATCTCCTCGGGCCGCTGCACGCGGATGGCCTTGCAGCCCAGGCCTTCGACCACCTTTTTGTGGTCCACGCCGTAGTGCCGCTCGATGCCGGCATCGGGCGCGGCATTGATGTTCTCGAAGCCCAGCTGCACGCAGTAGTCCATGTCGAAGCCGCGCTGCGCTTGGCGGATCAGGCCCAGGTAGCTGTTGTTGACCACGATGTGGAGGTAGGGCAGCTTGAACTGCGCGCCCACCGCCAGTTCCTCGACCATGAACTGGAAGTCGTAGTCGCCCGACAGCGCCACCACGCGGCGCGACGGATCGGCGGCGCGCACGCCCAGTGCGGCCGGCACCGTCCAGCCCAGCGGGCCGGCCTGGCCGCAGTTGATCCAGTGCCGCGGCTGGTAGACATGCAGGAACTGCGCGGCCGCGATCTGCGACAGGCCGATGGTGCTGACGTAGCAGGTCTCGCGGTCGAAGTGCCGGTTCATGCACTGGTAGACGCGCTGCGGCTTCATCGGCACCTCGGCGAAGTCGGTCTTGCGCAGCATCGTGCGCTTGCGCTCGCGGCATTCGGCGGCCCAGGCACCGCGGTCGGGCAGGCGGCCCTCGGCCTTCATGGCCTCGGCCACCTCGACGAACAGGGCCAGTGCGGCGCCGGCGTCCGAGACGATGCCGAAGTCGGGCATGAACACGCGGCCGATCTGCGTGGGCTCGATGTCCACATGCACGAAGGTGCGGCCGTGGGTGTAGACGTCCACCGAGCCGGTGTGCCGGTTGGCCCAGCGATTGCCGATGCCCAGCACGAAGTCGCTGGCCAGCAGGGTGGCGTTGCCGTAACGGTGGCTGGTCTGCAGGCCGCACATGCCGGCCATCAGCGGATGGTCGTCGGGAATGGCGCCCCAGCCCATGAGCGTGGGAATGACCGGCACGCCGGTCAGCTCCGCCAGGCGCACCAGCAGCGCGCTGGCATCGGCGTTGACGACGCCGCCGCCGGCCACGATCAGCGGCCGCTCGGCCGCGTTGAGCATGGCCAGGGCCTTCTCGATCTGGGCCCGCGTGGCGGCCGGCTTGTAGGGCGGCAGCGGAGCGTAGGTGTCGATGTCGAATTCGATCTCGGCCATCTGCACATCGAAGGGCAGGTCGATCAGCACCGGCCCCGGCCGGCCCGAGCGCATCAGGTGGAAGGCCTGCTGGAAGACCTGCGGCACCTGCGCGGGCTCGCGCACGGTGACGGCCCACTTGGTGACGGGCTTGGCGATGGACTCGATGTCCACGGCCTGGAAGTCTTCCTTGTAGAGCCGGGCTCGCGGCGCCTGGCCGGTGATGCACAGGATCGGGATGGAATCGGCCCATGCCGAATAGAGCCCCGTGATCATGTCGGTGCCCGCCGGGCCCGAGGTGCCGATGCACACGCCGATGTTTCCCGCCACGGCCCGCGTGTAGCCCTCGGCCATGTGCGAGGCGCCTTCCACATGCCGCGCCAGGATGTGGCCGATGCCGCCATGGGCGCGCAGCGCGGCATACAGCGGATTGATGGCGGCGCCGGGCACACCGAAGGCCTGCACGATGCCCTCGCGCTCCATCACCAGCACGGCGGCCTGGGCCGCGGTCATTCTTGCCATGGGTTCGTCTCCTCGTTCGATGGGTCGAACTCTAGGAAGGACGGCCCGGACGCAGAAGGCGAGGGCGGGCGATAAGCGCTATTCCGCCAGCGAATGGCGCGGCAGGCGCGGGCGAAGAAAAGCCGCGCGGGCCCAGGGCCGGCGCGGCTGTGGAAGGGCGCGGGGCGCCGGAGGATCAGCCCGTGTTGCGCAACCCCGCTGCCACCCCATTGATCGACAGGTGGATGCCGCGCTGCAGCCGCTCGCTGCCGTCGCCGCCGCGGAAGCGCCGCATCAGCTCCACCTGCAGGTGGTGCAGCGGGTCGATGTAGGGGAAGCGGTGGCGCACCGAGCGCTGCAGCTCGGCATTGCCCTCCAGCCGCTGCTTCGCGCCGGTGATGAGCGTGAGCGCATCGGAGGTGCGGCGCCATTCGGCCTCGATCATCGAGAACACCTTCTGGCGCAGCTTGCGCTCGCCCACCAGCTCGGCATAGCGCGCGGCCAGCTGCAGGTCGCTCTTGGCCAGCACCATGTCCATGTTGGACAGCAGCGTGCGGAAGAAGGGCCACTGGGCATACATCTTCTGCAGCAGCGCCTCGCGCTCCTTGCGCGCGGCCGGGTCCTTGGCCTCGGCCAGGAAGGCCTGCACCGCACTGCCGAAGCCGTACCAGCCATTGATGGTGAGCCGGCACTGGCCCCAGCTGAAGCTCCAGGGCACGGCGCGCAGATCCTCGATGTTGCGCTTGGGATTGCGCGAGGCCGGCCGCGAGCCGATGTTGAGCTCGGCGATCTCGCGGATCGGCGTGGAACCGAAGAAGTAGTCGACGAAGCCGGACGTCTCGTAGACCAGCGCACGGTAGGCGTCCATGCTGGCCTGCGAGATCGTCGCGGCCGCCTGCGTGAAGGCCGCGGGCGCGGACTTGGTGGAGCCCAGGAAGGTGGCCTCCAGCGTGGCGGCGACCAGCGTCTCCAGGTTGCGCCGGCCGATCTCGCGGTTGGCGTACTTGGAGCCGATCACCTCGCCCTGCTCGGTGAGCCGCAACTGGCCGCGCACGGTGCCGGGTGGCTGCGCCAGGATGGCCTGGTAGCTGGGGCCGCCGCCGCGGCCGACGGTGCCGCCGCGGCCGTGGAACATGCGCAGGCGGATGCCGTCCTTCTGGCCCTCGTTCATCTCGTCGAACAGCTTCACCAGCGCCATGCCGGCGCGGTAGAGCTCCCAGTTGCTGGTGAAGATGCCACCGTCCTTGTTGCTGTCGCTGTAGCCCAGCATGATGTCCTGCTCGCCACCCGAGCGCTGGATCATGGCGCGCACGCCGGGCAGCTCGTAGACGGCGCGCACGATGGGCGCCGCATTGCGCAGGTCGGCGATGGTCTCGAACAGCGGCACGACGATCAGGTCGCACACTGCGTCCTCCTGCAGCGTGCCGCGCAGCAGGCCCACTTCCTTCTGCAGCACCATGGCCTCGAGCAGGTCGCTCACCGTCTCGGTGTGGCTGATGATGTAGTGGCGGATGGCGGCGCGGCCGTAGCGGCGGTGCGATTCCAGCGCCTGCTGGAAGATCGCCACCTCGCTCACCGTCAGCGGCTGGTAGCTGGCGCCGGGCACGCGCAGCGGGCGTGCGTCGTTCAGCAGCCGCAGCAGCAATGCCTGCTTGTCCTCTTCGGACAGCTCGGCATAGGCGGGCTCGATGCGGGCCACCTTGAGCAGGTCGGCGATCACGGCCTCGTGCTTGTCGGAACTCTGGCGCAGGTCCACCGTGGCCAGGTGGAAGCCGAAGACCTCCACCGCGCGCATCAGTGGGCGCAGGCGCTGGTCGAGCAGCGCGCTGCCGTGCTTGTCGATCAGCGATTCCTCGATGGTGCGCAGGTCGGCCAGGAACTCCTCGGCCGACTTGTAGGGGTTCTGCGGCGCCACGGCATGGCGCGCGGCGACACCGCCGGTTAGGTCGCGCAGTGTGGCGGCCAGGCGGGCATAGATGCCGGTCAGCGCGCGGCGGTAGGGCTCGTCGTGGCGGTGCTCGTTGGGGTCGGGCGAGGCCTCGGCCAGGGCCTGCATCTCCACCGTCACATCGACCAGCGTGGCGGACATCGACAGCTCGCCGCCCAGGTAATGCACCTCGGTCAGGTAGTGGCGCAGGACTAGCTCGCACTGGCGGCGCAGGGCGTATTCGAGCGTCTCGGCCGTGACGTTGGGGTTGCCGTCGCGATCGCCGCCGATCCACTGGCCCATGCGGAAGAAGGAGGCGATGTGCTCCGCGCCCAGGGCCTTTTCCAGCGTCGCATAGACCTTGGGGATCTCGCGCAGAAAGGTGGCTTCATAGTAAGAGAGCGCGTTCTCGATCTCGTCGGCCACGGTGAGCTTGGTGAAGCGCAGCAGCCGCGTCTGCCACAGCTGCACGACGCGGGTGCGCAGCAGGGCCTCGTTCTCTTCGAGCTCGCGCGGCGTGAGCGTGTCCTTCTGGCCGGCGAACAGGAGCTGGCGCTGCCGGATCTCGTCGCGGGCCGTCAGCAGCTGGGCGATGCCGCGTTCGGCGTCGAGGATGGACTTGCGCTGCACTTCGGTCGGGTGGGCGGTGAGCACCGGCGACAGGTAGCTGTGGGCCAGCGTGCCCACCACCTCGTCCGCCGAGACGCCGGCCTTGCGGATGCGGGCCAGGGCCACGTCCAGGCTGCCGTCGATGGCTTCGCCGGCGCGCTCGGCCTCGGTCCGCCGACGGATCAGGTGGCGGTCCTCGGCCAGGTTGGCCAGGTGGCTGAAGTAGGTGAAGGCGCGGATCACCTGCACGGTCTGCGCCGCCGACAGGCCCTTGAGCAGCTGCTTGAGCGCCCGGTCGGCCGAATGGTCGGCATCGCGGCGGAAGGCCACCGACAGCGTGCGCACCTTCTCGACCAGATCGAAACTGTCCTTGCCCTCCTGCTCGCGGATGACGTCGCCCAGGATGCGGCCCAGCAGCCGGATGTCTTCGATCAGGGGGACATCGTCGGGGCCCTTGCGCAAGGGCGGGGCGATGGTGTCGCCGGGCTTCTTCGTGCTCTTCGTCCGGTTGGCGGGCGGCATGCAGGACTCTCCTCTTCGCAGTGGTTGTGGTGTGCGCCATCAGTCGTTGCTGCGGCGCAACATGCTAGCATCCGCGACCCAGCAAACCACGCGGAGACCGCTCTGTGAGCCACATCGTGATCGCCACCCGCGAAAGCCGCCTTGCCCTGTGGCAGGCCGAGCATGTGCGGGACCTGCTGCAAGAACAGGGCCACACGGTCGAACTGCTGGGCATGACCACCCGCGGCGACCAGATCCTGGACCGCACGCTCAGCAAGGTCGGCGGCAAGGGCCTGTTCGTCAAGGAACTCGAGCTCGCGCTGGAAGAAGGCCGCGCCGACATCGCCGTCCATTCGCTCAAGGACGTGCCGATGGAACTGCCCGAAGGCTTCGAACTCGCGGCCGTTCTCGAACGCGAGGATGCGCGCGATGCCTTCGTCTCTCCCACGTACGCCCGGCTGGACGACCTGCCCGAGGGGGCCGTCATCGGCACCTCCAGCCTGCGGCGCACCGTGCTGCTGCGCGCACTGCGGCCCGACCTGCGCATCGAGCCGCTGCGCGGCAACCTCGACACCCGGCTGCGCAAACTGGATGAAGGGCACTATGCCGCGATCGTGCTGGCCGCTGCCGGTCTGATGCGCCTGGGCCTGGCCTCGCGCATCCGCACTGTCTTCGAGCCCGAACAGATGCTGCCGGCCGCTGGACAGGGAGCGCTGGGCATCGAGATCCGTGCCGACCGGCCCGACCTTCGCGAAGCCCTGGCTCCGCTGGTGGACATGACGACCTGGCGCCGTGTGGCGGCCGAGCGCGCGGTGAGCCGGGCCATGGGCGGCAGCTGCTCCATGCCGCTGGCCGCCTTCGTGCAGGACCTCGGCGACGGGCGGCTGCATGTGCGTGCCGCCTGGGGCGATGCGGAGCAGCCAGGTGCGCTGGTGCGGGCCGAGCTGACCGATGTCGCCACCGACCTCGCTGCGGCCGAGGCCCTGGGCACCGAGGCGGCACGGCGTCTGCAGGCCGGCGGTGCCCGGCTCGGCTGAGCGGCACTGGCGCCCGCGGCCCGAGCGCTGTCCTGCCCTGCCATGACTGCGGCGCCGTCGCTGATCGTCACGAGGCCTGAGCCCGAGGCCACGCGCTGGACCGAGGCGCTGCGCGCGCGGGGCATCGATGCACACGCCTTGCCGCTGATCGAGATCGCGCCGCTCGCCGGTGCCATCGCCTGGCCTGTGGGCACGCCGCCGCAGGCCTTGATGTTCGTGAGCGCCGCCGCCGTGCGGCACTTCTACACCGCCCGGCCGCCCGAGGCCGTCGCCACCTGCCGTTGCTGGGCCACCGGCCCCGGCACGGCCCGCGCGCTGGCCGAAGCCGGTGTGGATGCGACCCGCATCGACCAGCCGCCCGCCGAAGGTCCCTTCGACTCGGAATCGCTGTGGGCCCGCGTCCATGACCAGGTCGGGCCGGGCGCCTGCGTCTGGCTGGTGCGCGGTGCCGATGCCGAGGGCCGCGCCGCGGGCCGCGACTGGCTCTCGCGCCAGATCGAGGCCGCAGGGGGCGTGGCCGTGCAACTGCCCGTCTACCGTCGGCTGGCGCCCGTGCTCGGCGACGCGAGTGCCCGGATCGTGCAGGCCGGCATTGAGGGCGGGGCGACCTGGCTGTTCAGCAGCTCGGAGGCCGTGGGCAACCTGCGTGGCCTGGTGCCCCAGGCCGACTGGTCGCGCGCCGCAGCCCTGGCCACGCACGAGCGCATCGCCCAGGCCGCGCGCGATGCCGGCTTCGGCCTTGTCCGCGTGGTGCCGCCCGATCTGGACGCCGTGGCCGCGTCGATAGAATTCCCGCGATGAGCGCACCCCCCGCGACCGACGACACCGTCACCGATCCCGTCGCGCGACCCCTGGCCCCCGTTCCCCCATCTCCCGTGCCCGCCCCCGGCGCCGTGCTGTTGGTGCGGCTGGCCTTTGGCGCCATCACCCTCGCGGCGCTGGTCGCCATCGTCATGGCCGCCATGCTGTGGCAGAAGGTGGGCGGCATGCAGGAGCAACTGGCGCGCCAGAGCGCCGACGCCACGCGCCAGGCCACCGAGGCCCGTACCCTGGCCCGCGAAGCGCAGGAGACGGTGCGCGCCGCCGATGCCCGCGTGGCGCTGCTCGAAACCCGCCTGGCCGAGGTCAGCCTTCAGCGCGCGCAGGTCGAAGAGGCGCTGCAGAGCCTGTCGCGCTCGCGCGACGAAAGCCTGCTGGTGGACATCGACGCCGCCCTGCGGCTGGCACTGGAACAGGCCCAGGCCACCGGCAACGTGCAGCCGCTGCTGGCCGCCTTGAAGGCCAGCGACCAGCGCATCGTGCGCGCCAGCCAGCCCCGGCTGCAGCCCGTGCAGCGGGCCATCCAGCGCGATGCCGACCGCATCCGCGCCACGGCCAGTGGCGACGGCGGCGAGGCCCTGTCGCGGCTCGACGACCTGCTCAAGGGCGTGGACGAACTGCCCGTCATGAACGCGCTGGCGCCGCGCGGCAACCGCGCCGCGAGCGACGGCTGGGCCAACGAGGCCGTGCCCGCCGACGCGCCCTGGTGGCAGCGCATCCTGCTGGCCGTGCGCAACGAGGTGCGCTCGCTGATCCGCGTCTCGCGCATCGACCGGCCCGAATCGGTGCTGCTCGCCCCCGACCAGACCTACTTCCTGCGCGAGAACCTCAAGCTCAAGCTGCTGAGCGCCCGGCTGGCCCTGCTGGCCGGCCAGGTGGCGCCGGCACGGGCCGAGCTGGCTGGCGTGACGGCCTCGCTCAACCGCTACTTCGACCCCGCCTCGCGCCGCGTGCAGGCCGCGGCCACGCAGCTGCAGCAGGTGCAGGCGCTGGTGCGCGCCGCCGAGCCGCCGCGCATCGACGACACCCTCACGGCCCTGGCCGCCGTGTCCGCGGGGCGCTGAGGTCATGCGCGCGGCCGTCTGGCTCCTGGTGCTCTTCGCGGTCGCGGCCGCGGTGGCGCTGTTCGCGGGCAACAACCAGGGCATCGTCACCGTCTTCTGGCCGCCCACGCGGGTGGACCTGTCGCTCAACTTCGCGCTGCTGTTGCTGATCCTCGTGTTCATGCTGCTGTATGGCGCGTTGCGCGCGCTGCAGGCGCTGTTCTCGTTGCCCGTGCAGGCGCGCCAGTGGCGGTTGCAGCAGAAAGAGCGCAATCTGCACGCGGCCCTGCTGGACTCTGTGGTGCAGCTGCTGGCCGGCCGCTTCACCCGCGCGCGCAAGTCGGCGCTGGCGGCGCTGGCGCAGGAGCATGTGCTGGCCGGGCTGGACGCCCGGCTGCCCCAGTCGCAGCAGGTGCGGGTGTTGGCCCACCTGATGGCCGCCGAGAGTGCCCAGGCGCTGCAGGACCGCGCGGCGCGCGACGCCCATCTGCAGCATGCCCTGAACGAGGGCCGCGACCGCGGCGGCATGTCCGCCGAGACACGCGACGGCGTGCAGCTGCGCTCGGCCCGCTGGGCCCTGGAAGATCGCAATGCCGTGGCCGCGCTGGACCGCCTGGCCGAATTGCCGCAGGGCGTGCAGCGTCGCACGCTGGCACTGCGCCTGCGGCTGAAGGCCACGCGCCTGTCGGGCCGCACGCAGGATGCGCTCGACACTGCGCGTCTGCTGGCCAAGCACCGTGCCTTCTCGGAAGACGGTGCGCGCAGCATCGTGCGTGGCCTGGCGCTGGAACTGGTTGGCCAGGCGCACGACCCGGCCCAGTTGATGCGCGCCTGGAACGAACTGGACCCGGCCGAGCGCGCCATCCCCGAGGTGGCCATCCAGGCGGCCCAGCGCATGGTGGTGCTGCGCGGCGACCTTGCGATGGCGCGGGCCTGGCTGCTGCCGGTGTGGGAGCGCTCGCTGGCCCAGCCCGACGCGCTCAGCGACAGTCAGCGTGCCAAGCTCGTGCGTGCGCTGGAGGCGGGGCTCGACACGGTCGATCCCGAATGGCTGGCCCGCATCGAAGGCGCCCAGCGCGCCCAGCCGCGCGATGCGCACTTGCAGTACCTGGCCGGCATGGCCTGCATGAAGCGGCAGCTCTGGGGCAAGGCGCAGCAATTGCTGACCCAGGCCGGCTTCGGCCAGCAGGACGCGGAACTGCATCGCCGTGCCTGGGTGGCCGTTGCCCAGCTCGCCGAGCAGCGCGAGGATGCCGAGCAGGCCCTGATGGCCTGGAAGCGGGCCGCGCAGGGCGGCTGAAAGGCCAGGGCGCGTTCGAGGACAGCCGGTGTCTTCGGCCCCCGGGCGGTGTCGTTCGGGCTCGGGTCCGGCATCTCCCGATGACCGGCCGACTCCCATGCAAAAGGCCCGTGGTTTGCGCCACGGGCCTTTTGCTTTGACGCAACCTGCAAGACAGGTCGGGCCTGGGCTGCCGGCCCGCCGCAGCGGGTCCGGCATGTTCCTTTCGATCAGGACACGGTTGCTGCCGGCTGGCTGCCGAGATCGGCCGCCTTCTCGAAGGGCAGCGTGATGGCGCCCAGGTCGCGACGGGTCTCGACCAGCACCAGCGGGCCTTCGTCCAGCACCACCACCGGCGGCCGCTCGCGCGGCACGTGGACCGGCTTGGGTTCGGCCGCGATGGCCGCCCGCACTTCGGCGATGCGGTCGGGGTTGGAGTTCACCCATTCGAGGCCGGCACCCTGGGCCACGGCGGCCAGTTCGTCGGCCGGCAGGGCGAAGGCGGTCACACGGGGCAGTGCGCCGCGGCCCGGTGCGGCCGCAGCAGGGGCTGGCGCCGGCACGGGCGCGATGGCCACGGGTGCAGCGGCGACGGCCGGCTCGGTCGCCGGTTCGGCGATCGGCGCGGCAGCGGTCAGGCCCGGCTCGACGGCGGATGCCAGCGGCGCGTCGGCCTCGTCGCGGACCGCCTCGCCGGCCTCACGCTCGCGCGAGGCGCGGTCGCGGCGATCACGGCCATAGCGGTCGCGGGAGCGGCGGCGCTCCTCGCCTTCGCGGCGCGGCGCCTGGTCGTCGCCCACCGCGGCGTCGGCCGCTTCGGCAACGGCGGCCGCCTCGGCCGGCGTCTGGTGCAGGGCTTCGGCCTCGGTCACTGCGGCTGGCAGGGCGTCGACCGGGCGCCGCTCGCGGCGGCCCTCACGCGGCGCCGGATCGCCGCCACGCGGTGCGTCCTCGCCCTCGGCAGCGGCGCCTTCGCGCGCCATGCCGTCGTCGCGGCGGCGTTCGCCGCGCTCGCCGCGTTCACGACGTTCGCCCTGGCGGCCGTTGCGCTCGCCACGCTCGCCGCGTTCACGGCGCTCTGCGGGCGCATCGCTGCCCTCGACCGTGCCGTCGACCGGCGCCTGCAGGGCTTCGACCGGCGCGGCATCGCGACGCTCGCCACGGCCATTGCGGCGTTCGCGTTCACCGCCTTCGCGCGGTGCGCGGCTTTCGCGGCCCGCGGTGTCGCCGTTGCGGGCTTCACGCGGCTCGCGGCCCTCGCGGGCGTCACGGCCTTCGCGCGGCTCGCGCCGGCCTTCGCCGTTCAGTGCCTCGCGGCGTTCACCGCGGCCTTCACCACGCTCGCCCCGGTCGGCACGGCCTTCGCGGTTGCCACGGCCTTCACCGCGGCCGTTGCGACCTCCGCGTTCGCCGCGGCGATTGCCGCCGCCTGGGCGTGCCGTTTCTTCCGCCGCCGGTGCCGGTGCAGGAGTCGGGGCGGCGATGGGCGCCGGCGCTGGCGTGGCGCCGAACAGGCCCTTGAGCCAGCCGAAGAAGCCGCGTTCGGCCGGTGCGGGCGCTGCCGGCGCCGGTGCTACCACGGGTGCGGCGGCAACGGGCGCCGGCGCCGCGGGCTTTTCCTCGCGCGCGGGCACGACAGGCGCCGGCGCATCCGGCAGCACACCCTTGATGACGGGGCTCTGGCGGTTGGTCGGCTCCTGCGAGCGGCGCGTGATGCGCGTCGGGTCCTCGACCTCGTCGGCCATGGTGTAGCTGGCACGCAGCTGATCCAGGCGCGGGTCGTCGTGCTTCATCCGCTCCAGCTTGTAGTTGGGCGTCTCCAGCGTCTTGTTCGGGATCATCAGCACGTTCACGCGCTGCTTGAGCTCGATCTTGGCGATCTCGGTGCGCTTCTCGTTCAGCAGGAAGGAGGCGACCTCCACCGGCACCTGCACGTGCACGGCGGCGGTGTTGTCCTTCATGGACTCTTCCTGAATGATGCGCAGGATCTGCAGCGCGCTCGACTCGGTGTCGCGGATGTGGCCGGAGCCGCCGCAGCGCGGGCAGGGGATCGACGAGCCTTCGGACAGCGCCGGCTTCAGGCGCTGGCGGCTCATCTCCATCAGGCCGAATTTGCTGATGGTGCCGAACTGTACGCGGGCGCGGTCCTGGCGCAGCGCGTCGCGCAGGCGGTTTTCGACCTCGCGGCGGTTCTTCGACTCGTCCATGTCGATGAAGTCGATGACGATCAGGCCGCCCAGGTCGCGCAGGCGCATCTGGCGGGCCACTTCGTCGGCGGCTTCGAGGTTGGTGCGGGTGGCCGTCTCCTCGATGTCGCCGCCCTTGATGGCGCGGGCCGAGTTGACGTCGATGGACACCAGCGCCTCGGTGTGGTCGATCACGATGGCGCCGCCGGACGGCAGCTGCACCGTTCGCGCGTAGGCCGACTCGATCTGGTGCTCGATCTGGAAGCGGCTGAACAGCGCGGCATCGTCGCGGTAGCGCTTCACGCGGGCGGCATGCTCGGGCATGACGTGCGCCATGAACTGCTGCGCCTGCTCGTAGATGTCGTCGGTGTCGATGAGGATGTCGCCGATGTCGTGATTGAAGTAGTCACGGATGGCGCGGATGACGAGCGATGATTCCTGGTAGATCAGGAAGGCGCCCTTGCCGCCCTTGGCGGCGCCGTCGATGGCGGTCCACAGCTTGAGCAGGTAGTTCAGGTCCCACTGGAGCTCGGGCGCGGTGCGGCCGATGCCGGCGGTGCGCGCGATGATGGACATGCCCTTGGGGTACTCGAGCTGGTCCATCGCCTCCTTGAGCTCGGCGCGGTCCTCGCCCTCGATGCGCCGGCTGACGCCGCCGCCGCGCGGGTTGTTGGGCATCAGCACCACGTAGCGGCCGGCCAGGCTGACGAAGGTGGTGAGGGCGGCGCCCTTGTTGCCGCGCTCTTCCTTCTCGACCTGGACCAGCAGTTCCTGGCCCTCGCGGATCGCATCCTGGATGCGCGCCTGGCTGGCGGAGACGCCTTCGGCGAAGTACTGCTTGGAGATTTCCTTGAAGGGCAGGAAGCCGTGGCGGTCTTCCCCGTAGTCGACGAAGCAGGCCTCCAGGCTGGGCTCGACGCGGGTGACGACGGCCTTGTAGATGTTGCCCTTGCGCTGCTCGCGCCCTTCGATCTCGATTTCGTAGTCGAGCAGCTTCTGCCCGTCCACGATCGCCAGGCGGCGTTCTTCGGCCTGCGTGGCGTTGATCAGCATCCGTTTCATGGGAGTGCGTGTCCTTGTTCGTGTGTGTCTTCACTGGCCCGGAAGGGGCCCACGATGCGCGGACGACGCGGCGAAACGACAGGACAGCGCCGTTCTCCTTTCCGCAGGTGTGCAGGCGGCACGCAGCCACCGGCCGGGCATCAGCCCGCAGGACGCAGCAGGGGAGGGGGCGCGAGGATGGGCGCGAGACCGATCTGCCGCCGGCCGGACATCTTGGGGACGTCGGGCGGCTGGGCAGGCACCGAAGTGGCGGGCGCTGGATGCATGGGCGCTGCCACCGGCATCAGCCAGCGCAGACACATACGGAGCAGCCACATCAGCAGCACAAGGGGGTCTCGCATCGATCCGCCGTCCGGCGCCCGTCTCTGAAAGAACAGGCCGCCGGCCGGCAAGGGGGGAATCCGTCTCGGGGTTTCGTCGGCGTCGGCTCGCCTTGCGCATCCGGCGCCGCCCGTGGCCTGGTGGGCGCGGGGCCGGCGATGGTGGACCACGCAAGTGGCATCGACCTCCAGCGCTTCCGGCGGGTGCTCTAAACTTCTCGTTCGAATAAGCACTGACCGAGCCGCGCTGGTGACAAATATTATAGGTCTTAAGCCCGGCCCCAAAGAGCGTCCGGCGCGGGCGCCGGCCCCCGAAGTCCGGTTGGTGACGGTGGACGCCGAGTCCGCCGGCCAGCGCCTGGACAACTTTCTTTTCCGTCACCTCAAAGGCGTGCCCAAGACGCATGTCTACCGCATCATCCGTTCGGGTGAGGTGCGGGTGAACAAGGGCCGCGTGCAGGCCGACTCCCGGGTGGAAGAGGGCGACGTGGTGCGCCTGCCGCCGGTCCGGGTGACGGCGGCCCCAGCGCCTTACGCACCGACCGCGCCGGCCCGCGACTTCGATCTGCTGATGGAGGACGAGGTGCTGCTGGCCGTCAACAAGCCTGCCGGCACGGCCGTGCACGGGGGCAGCGGCGTGAGCTTCGGCGTGATCGAACAACTGCGCGCCGCCCGGCCGACGGCGCGCTTCCTCGAGCTCGTGCACCGGCTGGACCGCGAGACATCCGGCATCCTGCTGGTTGCCAAGCGGCGCAGCGCGCTCACGGCGCTGCAGGCGCAGTTCCGCACCCGCGAGACGGGAAAGACCTACTTGGCCCTGGTGGACGGCGACTGGCCGGCCCGCCGCAAGGTGCTCGACGCTCCGCTCGCCCGCTACCTGCTGCCGCCCAAGGACGGCGCCGCCGAGGGCGAACGCCGCGTGAAGGTGGTGGACAAGGACCATCCCGACGCCATGCGCGCCCTCACGCTGGTGCGCGTGCTGGCCCGCGTGCAGCTGCCCGGCGACGACGCGCCGATGAGCCTGCTGGCCGTGACCATCAAGACCGGCCGCACCCACCAGATCCGCGTGCACCTGGCGCACGAGGGCCATCCCATTGCCGGTGACGACAAGTACGGCGACTTCGAGCGTCGCCGTACGCTGGCGCGGCTGGGCCTGCGCCGCATGTTCCTGCATGCCTGGCGGCTGCGCTTCCAGCATCCCGTCTCCGAGGCGCCCGTGGCGCTGCAGGCGGCGCTTCCCGACGAACTGGCGCAGCTGCTGCCGCCGCAGGCGCTCGTCGCCCTGACCGATCCCCATGACGAACACTGACACGCCCGCGGCCAGCCGCCGCTTCGACCTGATCGCCTTCGACTGGGACGGCACGCTGTACGACTCCACCGCGGTCATCGTGCGTTGCATCCAGGAGGCGGTGGTCGACGTCGGCGGCCGCCGGCCCAGCGATCAGGACGCGGCCTGGGTCATCGGCCTGGGCCTGGCCGAGGCGCTGGCCCGCGCCGCGCCAGACGTGCCGCCCGAGAAGTACCGCGAGTTGGGCGAGCGCTACCGCTTCCACTATTTGCGCCACCAGGACGACCTCGTGCTCTTCGATGGGGTGCTCCCGTTGCTCGACGCGCTGGCCGCGCGCGGCCACAAGCTGGCGGTGGCCACCGGCAAGTCGCGCCGGGGACTGGACCAGGCGCTTCATACCGTCGCGCTGCGCCATCGCTTCGATGCCTCGCGCACGGCCGACGAGACCTTCGGCAAGCCGCATCCGCGCATGCTGCTCGAACTGATGGACGAACTGGACGTGACGTCCGAGCGCACGCTGATGATCGGCGACACGGTGCACGACCTGCAGTTGGCACGCAATGCCGGCTGCGCCAGCGTGGGCGTGGGCTATGGCGCCCATTCGACCGAGGGCTTCGAGGCGCTGGGGCCGTTGCATGTGGCCCATTCCGTGGCGGAGCTGACCGACTGGCTTCTGCGGCACGGCTGAGGCCGCCCAGCCCCTGGCCGCGCCGGGGGCACTTGCCGGCGCCGCCGGGCGGTGGCCGGTGTGGCGCCGCGGCAACCCCCGATACGGCATCCGGGGCGTTCTTTGGTACGCTGCCCAAGTGGCCGACGACGCCCCCATTCCCTTGTGCCGCAGCGCCGACCTGACCGATGGTGGGCTGGCGGTGTCATTCGACGTCATCTATGGCGGCCAGACCTGCCGGGCCTTCGCCATCCGCTGGCAAGGTCGGCCGCATGCCTACCTGAACCGTTGCACCCATGTCGCCATGGAAATGGACTATCAGGAGGGACGCTTCTTCGATGACACCGGCCGCTGGCTGCTGTGCGCCACCCATGGCGCGGCCTATTCCCCCGACACCGGCGCCTGCGCCGGCGGGCCCTGCCGCGGCGGGCTGGTGCGCATCGAGCTCAGCGAAATCGAGGGCGTGGTGCACTGGCATACTGCCTGGAACCTGCGCCCGTTCACCTTCTGAACCCGAGCCTGCATTGATCATCACGGCTCGACGGCCTTCCGCATCATGAGTCCTCCCGACCGCCTGGAACCCTCCGGCTTCGAGCCTTTCGAGCCCAAGCCCGCGCCCTTGAACGAATCCGCAGCCCCTGCACCCACTTCCGTGAAAAACGATCCGACCTCCGCGCCCGGTTGGGAGCGCGCCACCTTGGAAAAACTCGCCTTCGCCTCGTTGAAGGAGCAGCGCGCCGCACGCCGCTGGAAGACCTTCGTCCGCCTGGCCTGGCTGGTGTTCTTCATTGCGCTGGCCTGGATGGCCCTGAGCCGCGCAGCGCCCAGCACAGCCACCACCACCGCCCACACCGCCGTGGTGAGCATCCGCGGGGAGATCGCCGACGGCGCAGACGCCAGTGCCGAATTCATCATCGCTTCGCTCAAGAGCGCCCTCGAGGATCCGGGTTCCAAGGGCGTCGTGCTGCTGATCAACTCGCCCGGCGGCAGCCCGGTGCAGGCCGGCATCATCCATGACGAGATCAAGCGCCTGCGCGCCAAATACGGCAAGCCGATCTACGCCGTGGTCGAGGAAAGCTGTGCCTCGGCGGCTTATTACATCGCCGCCGCCGCCGACAAGATCTATGTGGACAAGGCCAGCCTCGTCGGCAGCATCGGCGTGCTGATGGACGGGTTCGGCTTCACCGGCACGATGGAGAAGCTGGGCGTCGAGCGCCGGCTGCTTACCGCTGGCGAGAACAAGGGGTTCCTCGATCCGTTCAGCCCCATGAGCGATGCCCAGCGCGCCCACGCCCAGCGCATGCTCGACCAGATCCATGCGCAGTTCATCGATGTGGTCAAGAAGGGCCGGGGCGACCGACTCAAGCTCGACACGCCCGGCCTGTTCAGCGGCCTGTTCTGGACCGGCCAGGAGGCCGTGGACCTGGGCTTGGCCGACCAGCTTGGCAGCATCGACTACGTGGCGCGCGACGTGATCCAGGCCGAGGACGTGGTCGACTACACCCGCCGCGACAACGTGGCCGAGCGCCTGGCCAAGAAGTTCGGTGCGGCCTTTGCCGATGTGGCGGTGCACGCCACCCTGCGCGCCGCGCCTTCGGTGCGCTGAGCCGGCGCAGCGGCGATGCCGCTTCTTCAGCGGGCGGTGCCGCGTGCCGCGAGCGGCGCCGAAACCGCCAGTGCCAGCGCGAACAGCACCACCACCGAGAGGGCGTGGGTCAGCGAACTGGCGCCGGCGATGAGGCCGATGACGGGTGGTCCCGCCATGAATCCCAGGTAGGCGGCCGCAGAGACGGCCGCGATCCCCCGCGCGGGCTCCACGCCCGGGACGCGGGCTGCGGCTGCAAAAAGCAGCGGCACCACATTCGCGAAGCCCAGTCCGACGCCTGCGAAGGCGGCCAGCGCCACCCAGGGCGAATGCGTGAGCAGGCCGACCGTCATGGAGGCGGCGGCCAGCAGGGCGCTTCCTGCCAGCAGCCGCGTCGACGGGACGCGGGCCCGCAAGGCATCGCCGCCAAAGCGCGCCGCGGCCATGGCCGCCGAGAAGCTGGCGTAGGCGAGGGCGGCCTGCTGCTGCGGGCTGCCGAGTTCCTGCTGCAGGTACAGCACGCTCCAGTCGTACATCGCGCCTTCGGCCACCAGGCCCAGGGCCGCCAGCAGGCCAAGGACGAGCAGCGGGCCGCCCGCATCGCGCAGGCCACCGCCTTCATCTGCGCTGGCGGAGGCCGTGTGCGAGGCGGGGAGCATGCGCGTCGCTGCCACGCCGATGGCGAGCGCCATCGCCCCGGCGACGACCGCCAGGTGGGTGACGGGCGGCCAGCCGGCCGCGAGCAGCGCGGCGCCGCTGCTGGCGCCCGCCATGCCGCCCAGGCTGAACATGCCATGCATGCCGCTCATGCGTGGCACGCCTTCGGCCAGTTCGATGGCGGCGGCCTCGGTGTTGATCGCGACGTCGAACACGCTGGTGAGCAGGCCGAACACGGCCAGCAGCGCGAGCAGGGCGGCATAGCCTGGCATGGCCAGCAGCAGGGCGAGCAGCAGCGCATAGCAGCAGCCGGCTGCGCCGGCGATGCGATTGGCGCCGTGGCGGCCGATCCAGCGGCCGGCGCGCGCAAGGCCGAGCAGCGCCCCCGCGCCAGCGGCCAGCATCGCGAGGCCCAGCGCTGCCTCGTCGATGCCGTAGTGCGCCTTGACGGTGGGAATGTGCACGCCCCAGGTGGCGAAGATGAAGCCGGAGCAGAAGAACTGCGTGCGCGCCGCCCAGCGGGCGGCGGGCAGGCGGGCTGCCGGTTGAATCAGCGGTGGCGCACTCATCGGCCGAACGCGAAGACCGCCGGCAGCTTGCCCAGGGCGCGCTCGGGCAGGGCTCGCCAGGCCTTCACGCTGCGGCTGCTGATCTGCGCCTGCGGCAGGGTGAGTCCCGAGGCCACGGCCAGGCGCGTGTTCGGCTGTAGCGTCTGCACCAGGGCCTGGAGCACGGCCTCGTTGCGGTAGGGCGTCTCGATGACGATCTGCGTCTGGCCGCGCTTGAGGGCCAGGCCCTCCAGGTCGCGGATGCGCTGGCGCCGGGCCTCGGCGTCCTGCGGGAGGTAGCCGGTGAAGGCGAAGTCCTGGCCGCCCAGCCCGCTCGCGGACAGAGCCAGCAGCAGGGACACGGGCCCGACCAGCGGCACCACCGGCGCGCCCAGGTCGTGGGCCGCGCGCACCACGGACGAACCGGGATCGGCCACGGCCGGCATGCCGGCCTCGCTCAGCAGCCCGACGTCGTGGCCGGCCTGCAGGTCGACCAGCAGGTCACGGGCGTCGAAGCCGCCGCCGTGATCGCCCTTCTTGTGCACTTCGCGGGGCAGCTCCCGGATCGACATCTGCTGGATCGGCACGGTGAGCGGCGCCACGCTGTCGATGCGCTTGAGCAGGGCTCGGGCGCTCTTGGCGTTCTCGCAGACCCAGTGGCCGAGGCCGGCGGCCGCGCGCAGGGTGGCGGCGGGCAGGCCGTCCTCGACCGGCACCTGGGTCTCGCAGCCGAAGTCCAGGGGGGCGGGCACCAGATAGAGCGTGCCGGGGCGCGGGTGTCCGTCGGGTGGAAGGGCGTGGGCTGGCGTGGAGGATTCGCTCACAGCAGTTCCACTCCCGCGGCACGCAGCATGCGGCAGGTGCGGATCAGCGGCAGGCCCACCAGCGCCGTCGGATCGTCGTTGTCGATGGCGTCGAGCAGCGCGATGCCCAGGCCCTCGCTCTTGGCGCTGCCGGCGCAGTCGTAGGGCTGCTCGGCACGCAGGTAGTGTTCGATGGCGGCGTCGCTGAGCGTGCGGAAGGTGACGCGCACGGGCGCCAGGTCCTGCTGCACGAAGCCCGTGCGCCGGCAGACCACGGCCAGCGCGGTCTGGAAGACCAGGGTGCGGCCGCTCATCCGGCGCAGTTGGGCGGTGGCGCGCTCGTGGTCGCCGGGCTTGCCCAGCGGCTCCCCGTCGAGGTCCGCGACCTGGTCGGAGCCGATCACGATGGCCTCGGGAAATCGCTCGGCCACCGCGCGGGCCTTGGCCAGCGCCAGGCGGGCGGCGAGTGCGGCGGGCGCCTCGCCGGGGTGGGGTGTTTCATCCACCTCGGGCGGCTGGACATCGAAGGGCAGGCGAAGCCGCGACAGCATTTCGCGGCGGTAGCGGGACGTGGACCCGAGGATGACGGTGCGTTGCATGCGCGGATTCTCTGCGAGCCTTCGGGGGTGGCGGGTCGGCCGCGATGCCGTGCGGCCAGGGGGGGACGTAGACTGCGCCCCATGAAGACGGAATTCGATGCGGCCCGCCTGGACGTGAAGGCCTTTGCCCAGGCCGGTGCCACCCTGGCCGAAACCAGCCCGCTCGCGCAATGGACGCGCCTGACCGAGGAGGCGGCGCAGGCCACCGGTGATGCAGGACCTGTGGAAGTCGCCTGGAGCACGCACGGTGAAATGCGCGGCAGCGCCACCGGCCCCGGCGTGCCCTGGCTCCATGTCGAGGCCGAGGTGCAACTGCCGCTGGTATGCCAACGCTGCCTGGGCCCTGTGCAGACTGTGCTGTCGGTGGACCGGTGGTTCCGCTTCGTCGCCGACGAGGCCACTGCCGCGGCCGAGGACGAAGAAGCCGACGAGGACGTGCTGGCCCTGTCGGCCGACTTCGACCTGCGCGCACTGGTCGAGGACGAGCTGCTGATGGATATTCCCGTGGCGCCGCGCCACGAGGTCTGCCCCGAGCAGCCGCGCTTTTCGGCGGCGGACGAGGATTTCGACGCGGCCGGCAGCGACAAGCCCAACCCCTTCGCGGTGCTCGAAGGCCTGCGCAAGCCCAAGTCCGAATCGAACGATTGACGCCCGAGGCGGCTGGCTCTGGCGCTGACCTTGCCGGCTGGGTTATACTCATTGGCTTCGCGCGCATGCCGCAGGCCCTGTCAGACGATGCACGAATGCTTCGTGCATGTCCGGGCCGCCCCCGGTGCTCCGCTCTTTGGTCGGCATTGCTGACTGATTGTTGGCTGGGCACTCGCGGGTTGCAGCGCGGTTAGCCAGGCCGGTTCGACCGCTGGCGCCGCTGCCTCAGGGTCTCGCGCCTTTCCGCCACCCCAACAGATTCGCAGGAGCCAACCATGGCCGTTCAGCAAAACAAGAAGTCGCCTTCCAAGCGCGGCATGCACCGTTCGCACAACGCGCTGGGCGTGCCCGGCATTGCCGTCGAGCCCACCACGGGCGAGACGCATCTGCGTCACCACATCAGCCCCAACGGCTTCTACCGTGGCCGCAAGGTGCTGAAGACCAAGAACGAAGCCTGATTGCCCCTTCAAGGCCAAGGCCCGAGGCTACTGAACCCGTAGCGTCGGGCCTTTGTTTTGATGTCCAGCACCGATCTGCACGCTCCGGCTGCCACGGCGATCACCCTCGCGGTCGATTGCATGGGCGGCGACCATGGCGCCCGCGTCACGCTCGCGGCCTGCCGCCGTTTTCTCGACAACCATCCTGATGCCCACCTGGTGCTGGTCGGCGTCGAGTCGGCCGTGGCTGGCTTCAGCCACGAGCGGGCGCGGCATGTGGTCGCCACCGAAGTGGTGGGCATGGACGACCCTGTCGAGGTGGCGCTGCGCCGCAAGAAGGACTCGTCCATGCGCGTGGCCATCCAGCAGGTCAAGGACGGCGCCGCGCATGCGGCCGTCTCCGCCGGCAACACCGGTGCGCTGATGGCCATCGCCCGCTATGTGCTCAAGACGCTGGACGGCATCGACCGGCCGGCCATCGCCACCCAGTTGCCCAACATGAAGGGGGGCGCCACCACGGTGCTCGACCTGGGGGCGAACGTGGACTGCGATGCCGAGACGCTGCTGCAGTTCGCGGTGCTTGGCTCGGCGCTGGTGTCGTCGATGAGCGGCGACGATTCGCCCACGGTCGGCCTGCTCAATGTCGGCGAAGAGGTCATCAAGGGCAGCGAGGTCATCAAGCGCGCCAGCGTGCTGCTGCGCCAGGCGGCCGAGTCGCGCGACCTCAACTTCCACGGCAACGTCGAAGGCAACGACATCTTCAAGGGCACCACTGACATCGTGGTGTGCGATGGCTTCGTCGGCAACGTCGCGCTCAAGGCCACCGAGGGCGTGGCCTCGATGATCGTGGACTTCCTCAAGCAGGAGTACTCGCGCGGCCTGATGAGCAAGGTCGCGGCGCTGGTCTCCTACCCGGTGCTCAAGGCCCTCAAGAAGCGGCTGGACCACCGTCGCTACAACGGTGCAGCGCTGCTGGGCTTGCGCGGCTTGGTGTTCAAGAGCCACGGCTCGGCCGACGAGCTGGCCTTCGGGCATGCTCTGGATCGCGCTTATGATGCCGCCCGCAACAACCTGCTCGACCGCGTCCGCGCCCGCATCGCCCATGCCGCCCCACTGCTGGCGCGGCCTGAGGTGACGGCGCCCACCGACAACGCGGCACTCCAAGCTTCATGACGCTCTATTCCCGCATCACCGGCACCGGCAGCTATCTGCCGCCGCGCCGGGTCAGCAACGACGAACTGGCGCAGGAACTGGCTGGTCGCGGCATCGAGACCTCCAACGAATGGATCGTCGAGCGCACCGGCATCCATGCCCGCCATTTCGCGGCAGACGGTGTCAACAGCAGCGATCTGGCGCTGGAAGCCTGCCGCCATGCCCTGGAGGCCGCCGGCCGCAGCGCAGCCGAGGTGGACCTGATCATCGTGGCCACGTCCACGCCCGACATGGTGTTCCCCTCGTCGGCCGCCATCCTCCAGCACAAGCTCGGCATCGCCGGCTGCCCCGCCTTCGACGTGCAGGCCGTGTGCAGCGGCTTCGTCTATGCGCTGACGGTGGCCGATGCCATGGTGCGCACAGGCGCGGCCAAATGCGCGCTGGTCGTCGGCGCCGAAGTGTTCTCGCGCATCCTCGACTTCAACGACCGCACCACCTGCGTGCTGTTCGGCGATGGCGCCGGCGCCGTGGTGCTGGAGGCCAGCGACACCCCTGGCATCCTGGCCAGCGACCTGCATGCCGACGGCTCGCACGTGGGCATCCTGTGCGTGCCCGGCCATGTGTCGGGCGGCCAGGTGCTGGGCACGCCGCTGTTGCACATGGACGGCCAAGCTGTCTTCAAGCTGGCCGTGCGGGTGCTCGAAGAGGCCGCGCGTGCCACGCTGGCCAAGGCCGGCAAGACCGAGGCCGACATCGACTGGTTGATCCCGCATCAGGCCAACATCCGCATCATGCAGGGCACGGCCAAGAAGCTGAAGCTGGGCCTCGACAAGGTGGTCGTGACCGTGCATGAGCACGGCAACACCTCGGCCGCGTCGATCCCGCTGGCGCTGGATGCCGCGGTGCGTGGCGGGCAGGTGCGCACCGGAGACACGGTCATGCTCGAAGGCGTGGGCGGCGGCTTCACCTGGGGCGCCGTGCTGCTGAACCTGTAAGGCGCTTCCGTCACCGGGATCGCTGGGCGTCGCGTCCATCACAGGATGCGCGCCGATGGAGACTCAATCACCATGAAGAACTTCGCATTCGTCTTCCCGGGCCAGGGCTCGCAGTCCGTGGGCATGCTCGACGCCTGGGGCGACCATCCGGCCGTGCGCGAGACCCTCGCCGAGGCGTCCGAGGCGCTGGGCCAGGACGTGGGCCTGTTGATCAAGGAAGGCCCGAAGGAAATCCTGGCCCTCACCACCAACACCCAGCCGGTGATGCTGGTGGCCGGCATCGCCGCTTGGCGCGCCTGGCTGGCCGAAGGCGGCGCTCAACCGTCGGTGGTGGCCGGTCACTCGCTCGGCGAGTATTCCGCGCTGGTCGCTGCCGGCGTGCTGACGCTGGCGCAGGCGGCGCCGCTGGTCCGCTTCCGTGCCCAGGCGATGCAGGAGGCCGTGCCGGTCGGTACGGGCGCCATGGCCGCCGTCCTGGGGATGGCGGCCGAGCAGGTAAAGGCCGGCTGTGCTGAGGCCACGGCCGCCATGGGCGCCCCAGGTGAAGTGGTCGAAGCCGTCAATTTCAACGACCCGATGCAGACCGTGATCGCCGGCAGCAAGGCGGCCGTCGAGCGCGCCTGCGAACTGCTCAAGAGCCAGGGCGCCAAGCGCGCACTGCCGCTGCCGGTGTCGGCGCCCTTCCATTCCAGCCTGATGAAGCCGGCGGCCGAGGCCCTGGCGCGCCGCCTCGCGGAGGTCGAACTGAAGGCGCCGCAGATTCCCGTGCTCAACAACATCGACGTGGCGATCGAAACCGATCCGGCCCGAATCCGCGAGGCGCTGGTGCGCCAGGCGGCAGGTCCGGTGCGCTGGGTCGAGAGCGTGCAGGCGCTGCAGGCCCGGGGCGTCGAGGCCGTCGTCGAATGCGGTCCGGGCAAGGTGCTGTCGGGCATGGTCAAGCGCATCGCGCCCGGTTTGGCCAGCGGCTTCATCCAGGATCCGGCCTCGCTGGGCGAAGCGCGGCAACTGGTCGCCTGACGCCGTCTCTCCCTTTTTCTGGAAACACGCATGAACACTCCCGCGATCCAGGGCCAGGTGGCCCTTGTCACCGGCGCCACGCGCGGCATCGGCGCAGCCATCGCGCTGGAACTCGCCCAGCGCGGCTACAAGGTCATCGGCACGGGCACGAGCGCCGACGGCGCCGCCAAGATCGGCGCAGCGCTGTCGCCCCACGGTGGTGAAGGCCAAGTGCTGAATGTCACCGACGGCCCGGCCGTGGAGGCCATGATCGACGCCATCGTGAAGGCCCACGGGGGCCTGCATGTGCTCGTCAACAACGCCGGCATCACCCGCGACATGCTCGCCATGCGGCTGAAGGACGAGGACTGGGATGCCGTCATCGACACCAACCTGAAGGCTGTCTTCCGCCTCTCGCGGGCGGTGATCCGGCCGATGATGAAGCAGCGCTATGGCCGCATCATCAGCATCACCAGCGTGGTGGGCGCCTCTGGCAATCCGGGGCAGGTCAACTACGCCGCTGCCAAAGCGGGCGTGGCCGGCATGACCCGTGCCTTGGCGCGCGAGCTGGGCAGCCGTGCAATCACGGTGAACTGCGTGGCGCCTGGCTTCATCGAGACCGACATGACCGCAAGCCTGCCCGAGGCGCAGCAGCAGGCGCTGCTGTCGCAGATCCCGCTGGGCCACCTGGGCAAGCCAGCCGACGTGGCCCATGCCGTGGCCTATCTCGCATCGCCGCAAGCGGGCTATGTGACCGGGCAGGAACTGCACGTCAACGGCGGCATGTACATGTGAACGCCGCCAGCCGCCGCGCGCGTCCGTCGGACGAATCTGCGCAGGGGGCTGGACAGTGGCTTCTCCGAGCGGCCGTAGGCCCTTGCCGGGACTTCGCCCGGAGCGGCCCGGCTAAAATCCTTGATTCTTTACCACCCTCAGAGGGAACCTAAATGAGCGATATCGAAGCACGTGTCAAGAAAATCATCGCCGAGCAACTCGGCGTGGAAGAGTCGCAAGTGACCAACGAAAAGGCCTTCGTGGCCGACCTGGGCGCCGACTCGCTGGACACGGTCGAACTCGTGATGGCGCTGGAAGACGAATTCGGCATCGAGATCCCGGACGAAGACGCCGAGAAGATCACGACGGTGCAGAACGCCATCGACTACGCCGTCAAGAACCAGAAGGCCTGATCGGCCAAGCCCCAAGCCGTTTGCCCGCTGCGCTGCACGACCGGCGCTTTGCGAGGCTCCCTCCTCTCCCGTTTCGCGGGCCTTCGGCTTCACTTCCTCCCGGAACCGTCCTTTCAATGACGTTTCAGGCGCACGGCGCCCCAGGTCTGGGAGACCCACCATTGCAGAAAGGTTCGCCGGCATGACTCAACGCCGCGTCGTCGTCACCGGGCTCGGTTGCATCTCCCCCGTCGGAAACACTGTGGCCGAGAGCTGGGCCAATCTCGTGGCGGGCCAGTCGGGCATCAGCACCGTCACCAGCTTCGATGCCAGCAACCTGGCTTGCCGCTTTGCGGGCCAGGTCAAGGGTTTCGACATCACCCAATACATCTCCGAGAAGGAGGCGCGCCACATGGACCGCTTCATCCATCTCGGACTCGCCGCCTCGATCCAGGCGGTGCAGGACAGCGGTCTGCCCACCGGCGAGGCGCTGTCGCCCGAGCTGGCTGAGCGCATCGGCTGCAACATCGGCTCGGGCATCGGTGGCCTGCCGATGATCGAAGAGACGCATGCCGAGCTGACCAACCGCGGCCCGCGCCGCATCTCGCCCTTCTTCGTGCCGGCTTCGATCATCAACATGATCTCGGGCCACCTGTCGATCAAGTACGGCTTCACCGGCCCGAACATCGCGGTGGTCACGGCCTGCACCACCGGTCTGCATGCCATCGGCCTGTCGGCGCGCCTGATCCAGGCCGGCGACGCGGACGTGATGGTGGCCGGCGGCGCCGAATCGACCGTCTCGCCGCTGGGCATCGGCGGCTTCGCGGCCGCCCGTGCGCTGTCCACGCGAAACGACGATCCGGCCACGGCCTCCCGCCCGTGGGACAAGGACCGCGACGGCTTCGTGCTGGGCGAGGGCGCTGGGGTCGTGGTGCTCGAGGAATACGAGCATGCCAAGGCCCGTGGCGCCAAGATCTATGCCGAGCTCGTGGGCTTCGGCATGAGCGCCGACGCGTACCACATGACTGCGCCCAGCGTGGACGGTCCGCGCCGCAGCATGCAGGCCGCCCTGCGCAACGCCGGCATCAACGCCGACCAGGTCGATTACCTGAATGCGCATGGCACGTCCACGCCGCTGGGCGACCTGAACGAAACCAACGCCATCAAACTGGCCTTCGGCGACCACGCCCGGAACATGGTGGTGAACTCCACCAAGTCCATGACGGGCCACCTGCTGGGCGGCGCCGGGGGCATCGAATCGGTGTTCACGGTGCTGGCGGTGCACGAGCAGAAAAGTCCGCCGACCATCAACATCTTCAACCAGGATCCCGAATGCGACCTGGACTACTGCGCCAACACTGCGCGCGACATGAAGATCGACGTGGCGGTGAAGAACAACTTCGGCTTCGGCGGCACCAACGGCACGCTGGTGTTCAAGCGGGTCTGACGCGTTCCCTTGGCGTTCCTCCCGTCGCTTTTCGCCCCTCTGAATTTCCCATGCACCACGCCCCGGCGGTGAGTTTTCCGGTCGGGGCCTCCCGCCGCGCGGTAGCCCTGCATGGGGCCGTCGCGGGCATCGGAGGCCTCTGCGCCTTGGGTTGGGGCTTCCATTTCGCCGCCTTCGATGCGGCGACTGTCGCGATGATCCTGGCTGCAGTGGCGGGCGTGGTACTGGCGTGGGATGCGCGCCGGACCGCTGGCCGGGGCGTGTTGCATTGGACCGGTGGCGAATGGTCGATGACCGACCTTCGCGGCCTGAACCCGCAGGCGGGCGGCGCGCTGGCCGTGCTCATGGACCTCGGCACGCTGATGCTGGTGCGGTGCGTGATGACCGACGGCCGCACCCACTGGATGTGGCTGGACCGGGACGCCGATCCCCTGCGGTGGCGGGCCCTGCGCCGGGCTGCTTTCGATGGTGTGCCCGCCGAAGGGCGCCGTTCCCAGGGGGCGTCGGCATGACGAGCGCTCCGCCGCCGCCACCGCCTGCCAATCCGGGCGAAGCCGATCTTCTGCTGGTCCAGCGCACCCTGGCCGGCGACGCCAAGGCCTTCGAACTCCTGGTGATCAAGTACCAGCGAAGGATCGAGCGCCTCATCGGCCGGATGGTGCGCGATGTGGACCTGATCGAAGACATCGCGCAGGAAACCTTCATCCGGGCCTATCGTGCGCTGCACCAGTTCCGTGGCGACGCGCAGTTCTACACCTGGCTGTACCGGATTGCGGTGAACACCGCCAAGAAGGCGCTGGTGGACATGAAACGCGACCCGACGGTGTCCGAAGCGGCGCTGCGCAGCAGTGACGACGACGATGAAACTTACCGCGGCGGAAACGAACCAATCAGCGACGAAACCCCTGAATCCGTGCTCGCGGCCAATGAAGTGGCTGCGGCGGTGAATGCCGCCATGGAGGCGCTGCCGGCCGAATTGCGCCAGGCCGTGACCTTGCGTGAGATCGAGGGGTTGAGCTACGAGGAAATCGCCGAAGCGATGAATTGCCCGATCGGTACCGTCCGTTCGCGCATCTTCCGGGCCCGCGAGGCGATTTCTGCGCGAGTGAAACCCCTGCTGGAGAACCAGTCGGGCAAACGTTGGTGATCAGGTGAACCCCATGAACGAGCTTAGGACCCAGACCCTCGAACGGGTATCGGCGCTGATGGACGGCGAGATGCCGGCGGACGAAATGGCGCAGGCCGTGCAACAGGTGGCCGGCGACGGCGCACTGCGTGACTCCTGGCAGATGTACCACCTCGTGGGCGAGGCGCTGCGCACCGGACGGCACACCGCCTGCACCGACAGCGATGCCTTCCTCGACAAGCTGCGTCAGCGCATGGCCCAGGAGCCGCCGGTGCTGCGGCCCATCGAAGTGGTGCAACCCCCGTTCGAATGGAGCCGTCGCGCGGAGGCGGCCAACGAACCAGTGTTCCGGTGGCGCATCGTGGCCGGTGTGGCCTCGGTGGCCGTGGCGGCGGCGGTCGGCTGGAGCTTCGTGTCGGGTGGCGGCACCTCCGGCGGCGCCCAGATGGCGAGGCAGGATGTCGGCGCGCCGACGCTGGCGTCCGTCAGTCCGGCGCCCGCGCAGCAGCAGAGCCTCGTCCAGGTGGGCAACCGCCCCGAGGTGATGCTGCGCGACCCGCGGCTCGACGAGTTGCTCGAAGCCCACCAGGAGGCCGGCGGCGCCTCCCAGATGCCATCAGGCTTCCTGCGCAACGCCACCTTCGAAGCCCCTTCCCGCTGACCGACCGGATCGCCATTCCACTGCCGATGCCCGTTTCTCCCGCCTCGCGCCGCCGACTGGTCGCGACCGTTCCCGCTGCCTTGCTGGTATTGGCTGCTGCGCCAGCAGGCGTGCAGGCGGCGCCGCCTCCGGGCAGTGCCTCGCCTTCGACGACCACCTTGCCGCCTGTCCAGGCGCCGACCGGCTCAGGTGCGATCGACTGGCTGCGCCGCATGCACGAGGCGGCGCGCACCACCGAATACGTGGGCACCTTCGTGGTCTCGACCGGCGCCGGCGCGTTGTCGAGTGCGCGCATCTGGCACGCCTGCGACGGCCCGGTGTGCATCGAGCGTGTGGAGACGCTGTCGGGGCCTCAGCGGTCCACCTTCCGCCGCAACGAGCTGGTGCGTACCTTCCTGCCGGACCAGCGGCTGGTCAAGACCGAGCAGCGCGAGAACCTCGACGTCTTCCCCAATCTCCTGGGGGCGACCGAGGGCTCCATTACCGAGTTCTACGACGCCCGTCCGCTCGGGCGGGGCCGCGTGGCCGGCATCGAGGCCGACGTGGTCCAGATCGTCGCCCGCGACGCGATGCGCTTCGGCTACCGCGTGTGGTGCGAGCGACGCTCGGGCCTGGTGCTGAAGCTGCAGACCCTCGATGCGCGCGGCGCCGTGGTGGAGCAGTCGGCCTTCTCCGAACTCCAGTTCGAGGAGCCCATGCCCGTTCCGGCGCTGGCCGAGATGATGGACAACACCCAGGGCTGGAAGACCGAGCGCTCCAGGCTCGAGTCCGTCAATGTCGACGCCGAGGGCTGGACGCTGTCGCAGCCCGTCCCCGGTTTCAAGCCGGTCAGCAGCTACCTGCGTCCCATCGGCGAGCCGCGCTTCTTCTTTGGGCCGCGCAAGCGCATCCTGCAGTGGACCTTCTCCGACGGGCTGGCCACGGTGTCGCTGTTCCTGGAGCCCTACGGCGACCAGCCGCGCCAGGAGGGGGCCCAGGCCCAGGGCGCCACCTACACCCTCTCGCGCAAGCTCCCCGACGCTGCGGGCGACTGGTGGCTCACTGCCGTGGGCGAGGTGCCGATGCGCACCCTGGACGCCTTCGCCCGCGCGCTCGCGCGCACCCGCTGAACCTTTCGCCGCCTGGGCCTTCTCAAGGGCATCTCCCGAGAGGGGCGGCCCAGCGGCTATCGTGGTGCCCGCTCCTTTGCTCTCCCTGTTGTTGAAAGAAGTCCGAGGATGACGAACAGAGACCGTTTCATGTCTTCTTCCGCCCTGGTCCGCCGCGTTCCGGCGCTGGCCTTCGCCGCCCTGTCCGGATTGACGCTGCTGGTGCCGATGCAGCCGGCCGTGGCCCAGGCGGCTCAGGCGACCCGCACACTGCCCGACTTCACCGACCTGGTCGATCAGGTCGGCCCGTCGGTGGTCAACATCCGCACGGTGGAGCGGGTCACGCGCCGCGGTTCGGGGGAGATGGACGAGGAGATGCAGGAATTCTTCCGCCGTTTCTTCGGCCAGCCGCTGCCTAACGTCCCGCGGCAGAACCGGCCCCAGCAGCAACCGCAAGAGGAAGAGCGGCCCCGTGGCGTCGGCTCAGGCTTCATCCTCACCGCGGACGGCTATGTGATGACCAACGCCCACGTCGTCGAGGACGCATCGGAGGTGATCGTCACGCTCACCGACAAGCGTGAGTTCAAGGCCCGCATCGTCGGCGCCGACAAGCGAACCGATGTGGCCGTGGTCAAGATCGACGCCACCGGCCTGCCGGCGGTGAAGGTGGGCGACATCTCCCGCCTGCGCGTGGGCGAATGGGTGATGGCCATCGGCTCTCCCTTCGGTCTGGAGAACACCGTGACGGCGGGCATCGTGAGCGCCAAGCAGCGCGACACGGGCGAATACCTGCCCTTCATCCAGACCGACGTGGCCATCAACCCGGGCAACTCGGGCGGGCCGTTGATCAACATGCGCGGCGAGGTCGTGGGCATCAACAGCCAGATCTATTCGCGGTCGGGCGGCTTCATGGGCATTTCCTTCTCGATCCCGATCGATGAGGCCATCCGTGTCAGCGACCAGTTGCGTGCGACGGGCCGCGTGTCCCGCGGGCGCATCGGCGTGCAGATCGACCAGGTCAGCAAGGATGTGGCGGAATCCATCGGCCTGCCGAAGGCGCAGGGCGCGTTGGTTCGCGGTGTCGAAAGCGGCTCCCCGGGCGACAAGGCTGGCATCGAGCCCGGCGACGTCATCCTGAAGTACGACGGCCGCGACATCGAGCGGCCGAGCGACCTGCCGCGCATGGTCGGCAACACCAAGCCAGGGACCAAGACCACGGTGACCGTGTTCCGCCGGGGCGGGACGCGTGACCTCTCGATCACGGTGGCCGAGCTGGAGGCCGACCAGCCGACGCGCCGGCCGGCCGCCGGCAAGGAAGAGCCCAAGCCTTCCGTTTCGGCGGCCGCGAAGTCGTTGGGGCTGGCGTTGGCCGAGCTCACCGAGGCCCAGCGGCGCGATCTCAAGCTGCGCGGCGGTGTCCGGGTCGAATCCGCCACCGACGCGGCGGCCCGCGCCGGCCTGCGCGAGGGCGACATCATCCTGTCGGTGGGCAATGTGGAAGTGGCCAGCCTCAAGGAATTCGACGCCGCACTGGCCAAGATGGACCGGAACAAGGCCGTCAGCGTGCTTTTCCGGCGTGGGGATTGGGCCCAGTACGCGTTGATCCGCCCCACCCGCTGAGCGCTGCGGACGGTGTCGGGGCCCGTCAGGAGTGCGGCGGGCGGATTCTGAGTGGCCCCATCCATGACTTGGTTTTTGAGGCCATTCGGGCTTCGTGGGGCGGCCTTGACGGCGCCTCTCGGATAAAAATTTGCGAACGACCGGTGGAGGTTGATAGGACGCATCGCCTCGGCGGGATCTCAGGCGCTAACAACCATTTCGGTAGAATGAGGCCGCCTCAGTGCGGTTTTGCTTCATAAGCACCCATCGCTTGTTCACGATGCGGGATTCAAGGTCGCGATGCACCGTCGGTCCACAGATCGCCCACAAGTTGTCCAGAAAACAACCCACACAGCCTGTGAATAAGGTGTTGATAAATTCCTGTTGCTGACCTGCAACGAGGCTTCCCCGGCGTCCGCCGGCCTGTACGCGCCCCCCGTTTTGCCTACAATGAAGTTCCAACTACTGCAGTTGCCATTGCTTGTTGGTTCAGGGCGCGTCTGCCGAGGACGCGCCCTTTTTTCTTGTGCGCTTCGCCCTGCTGCACCAGCAAATTCAAAGACTTAAGTCTTCTCGTTGATGAACCACATCAGAAACTTCTCGATCATTGCGCACATCGATCACGGCAAGTCCACGCTGGCGGACCGCCTGATCCAGCGTTGCGGCGGCCTGGCCGAGCGCGAGATGGAAGCGCAGGTGCTCGACTCCATGGACATCGAGAAGGAGCGTGGGATAACCATCAAGGCGCAGACCGCTGCGCTGCACTACAAGGCCAAGGACGGGCAGGTCTACAACCTCAACCTCATCGACACGCCGGGCCACGTCGACTTCTCGTATGAGGTCTCGCGTTCGCTGTCCGCCTGCGAAGGCGCGCTGCTCGTGGTCGATGCTTCGCAAGGTGTGGAAGCGCAGACGGTGGCCAACTGCTACACGGCGCTGGACCTCGGTGTCGAAGTGCTGCCGGTGCTCAACAAGATGGATCTGCCCCAGGCCGATCCGGACCGCGCGAAGGAAGAGATCGAGGATGTGATCGGCATCGATGCCGGTGACGCCATCCCCTGCTCGGCAAAGACCGGCATGGGCGTGGACGAGATCCTGGAGGCTGTCGTTGCCAAGATCCCTGCGCCGCGCGGCAATCCGGATGGCGCGCTGCGCGCCATGATCATCGACAGCTGGTTCGACGCCTACGTGGGCGTGGTCATGCTGGTGCGCGTGGTCGATGGCCGGCTGGCCAAGGGCGAGCGCATCAAGCTGATGGCCACGGGCGCCACCTACAACGCCGACAACCTGGGCGTGTTCACCCCGGCCAACGAGCCGCGCAACAGCCTGGAGGCGGGCGAGGTGGGCTACATCATCGCCGGCATCAAGGAACTGCAGGCCGCCAAGGTGGGCGACACGGTCACGCTGATCAAGCAGGGCTCCGGTGGCGCCGCCTTCACGGCCACCGAGCCGCTGCCGGGCTTCAAGGAGATCCAGCCGCAGGTCTTCGCGGGCCTGTACCCGACCGAGGCCAGCGAATACGACCAGCTGCGCGACGCGCTGGAGAAGCTCAAGCTCAACGACGCCTCGCTGCATTTCGAGCCGGAGGTGTCGCAGGCGCTGGGCTTCGGCTTCCGCTGCGGCTTCCTGGGCCTGCTGCACATGGAGATCGTGCAGGAGCGCCTGGAGCGCGAGTTCGACCAGGACCTGATCACCACCGCGCCGAGCGTCGTGTACGAGGTACTCAAGAGCGACGGCGAGGTCATCATGGTGGAGAACCCCTCCAAGATGCCCGACATCGGCCGCATGGCCGAGATCCGCGAGCCCATCGTGACGGTGCACCTGTACATGCCGCAGGAGTACGTGGGCCCGGTGATGACGCTGGCCAACCAGAAGCGCGGCGTGCAGATCAACATGGCCTACCACGGTCGGCAGGTCATGCTCACCTACGAGATGCCGCTGGGCGAGATCGTGCTGGACTTCTTCGACAAGCTGAAGTCGGTGAGCCGCGGCTATGCCTCCATGGACTACGAGTTCAAGGAGTACCGCGCCTCCGACGTGGTCAAGGTCGACATCCTGCTCAATGGCGACAAGGTGGACGCGCTGTCCATCATCGTCCACCGCAGCCAGTCGCAGTACCGCGGTCGCGCCGTGGTGGCCAAGATGCGCGAGATCATCAGCCGCCAGATGTTCGACGTGGCCATCCAGGCCGCCATCGGCGCCAACATCATCGCCCGTGAGACCGTCAAGGCGATGCGCAAGAACGTGCTGGCAAAATGTTACGGGGGTGACATCACCCGCAAGCGCAAGCTGCTCGAGAAGCAGAAGGCCGGCAAGAAGCGCATGAAGCAGATCGGCTCGGTCGAGGTGCCGCAGGAAGCCTTCCTCGCCATCCTGCAGGTCGAGGACTGAGCGGATCTGCCGGTCCGCCGCCACTCAGCTTCCCCCAGAACAATTCCAAGCGATGCCCATCCTCACCTCCCTGATCCTCGCCGCGTTCGCCGGCTACATCGGCGCCTGGTATGTCGGCGCGGTGGAGGGCAACTTTGCCCTGCTGCTCTTTCTGGCGACCGTGGTCACGGGCCTTTACTGGCTGGCCGAGCGGCTGGTCTTCCTGCCGCGGCGCCGCCAGGCGGCCCAGGCCTTCGAGGCCACGCAGGCGCAGCGCCGCGAAGAACTCAAGCGCCAGGGCATCGACCGGCTCGACACCGACGACGGCGGCAAGACGCGCGAGCGGTTGCTGGCACAACCCTGGTGGCTCGACTGGACGGCGGGCCTCTTCCCCGTGATCCTGGTCGTCTTCCTCCTGCGCTCCTTCGTGGCCGAGCCCTTCAAGATCCCCTCCGGCTCGATGATGCCGACGCTGCTGACCGGCGACCTCATCCTGGTCAACAAGTTCACCTACGGTCTGCGCCTGCCGGTGCTGGGCACCAAGATCACCGAGGGCACGCCGCTGGCCCGCGGCGACGTGGTCGTGTTCCGCTATCCGCCACAGCCGTCGATGGACTACATCAAGCGCGTCGTCGGCGTGCCGGGCGACGAGGTGTCCTACCAGAACAAGCGGCTGACCATCAACGGTCAGCCCGTGAGCAAGGACCCGCTGCCCGACTACTTCGACGAAGACACGATGCGCTATTCGAAGCAGTACTCCGAGAAGCTGGGCGCCGTCGAGCACCGGATCCTCAACGACGACAGCCGCCGCGCAGGCCTGTCGGACGCCGAGATCATGGCCTTCCCCAATCGTGAAAATTGTCGTTACAGTGTTGAAGGGTTTGTTTGCAAGGTGCCGACCGGTCAGTACTTCATGATGGGCGACAACCGCGACAACTCCCTCGATTCGCGTTACTGGGGTTTCGTGCCGGACCAGAACGTCGTGGGCCGTGCCTTCTTCGTCTGGATGAACTTCGGCAACCTCAAGCGGATCGGGCCATTCCACTGATCAGGCGCCGCAGCGTGGCGGCGGGCAACGAGGGCGGGTCATCCCGGCGAAGGAGTGAAGTTCATGAGGGCAGGCGAAGGCAGAACCCGTCAGCGGGGCATTTCGTTCATCGGGCTGTTGTTCGTCGTGGTCGTGCTGGGCTGTGTCGGCGTGGTCGCCGCACAACTGGTGCCCACCTTGATCGAGTACCAGGCCATCATGAAGGCGGCGGAGCGGGCCAAGGCCGGCACCACCGTGCCCGAGGTCCGCTCGCTGTTCGACCGGGGCCAGGCCATCGACGACTTCACCGCCATCTCGGGCAAGGACCTCGATGTGCAGAAGGTGGGCGACAAGGTGGTGGTCTCCTTTGCCTACGAGAAGCAGATCCATCTGGTCGGACCGGCCTGGCTGCTGATGAAATACTCCGGCCGCACCGACTGAGAGCCGCCTCGGCTTCCAGCAGGCTGCGGCACCACCACAACAGGGAAGTCTTCACGTGAATCTGAGCAGCAGCCTGGCGGCGCTCCAGGTGCGCCTGGGGCATGCCTTCTCCGACGAGCGCCTGCTGCAGCGGGCCCTCACGCACCGCAGCTATTCGGCCGAGCACAACGAGCGCCTGGAATTCCTGGGTGATTCGGTCCTGGGCCTGGCCATTTCGCATCTGCTCTACACCCGGTTGGCCCGTCAGGCGGAGGGCGACCTGTCGCGCGTGCGCGCCAACCTCGTGAAGCAGGACACGCTCCACGGTATCGCGCAGCGCTTGGAGCTGGCCGGCCTGCTGCGGCTCGGCGAGGGCGAGGCCCGTTCGGGCGGCGCGGCCCGCCCCTCGATCCTGGCCGATGCGGTCGAGGCGCTGATCGGCGCCGTCTACCTGGACGCCGGCTTCGGCCCGGCGCAGGCGCTGGTCCAGCGACTCTATGCCGGGATCGAGATCGATCCGCAGATGAGCGCCGCGTCCAAGGACCCGAAGACCGAGCTGCAGGAATGGCTGCAGGGCCACAAAATGAAACTGCCGACCTACCGCGTCGTCGGTACCCTGGGTGCCGCGCACAAGCAGACCTTCGAGGTCGAGTGCGAGGTGCCGGAACTGAGCCTGGTCGAGCGGGGCAGCGGCGGCTCGCGACGGGCTGGCGAGCAGGCGGCGGCCGCCACCATGCTGCAGCGCCTGAAGACCCGCGGCCGCTGAATCTCCCTCTTGCTGTCATGAACGAGCACAACGACCTTCCCGACGTCCCTTCCGCGCCCGACCACGATCCGGTGCCCGACATGCCCCCCATGCCGCCGCTGCCCGCGGGCGTTCAGGCCGAGCCCATCCCGGGCCAGCGTTGCGGGCTGGTGGCCATCGTCGGCAAGCCCAACGTGGGCAAGTCCACGCTGATGAACGCGCTGGTGGGCCAGAAGATCAGCATCACCTCGCGCAAGGCCCAGACCACGCGCCACCGCATCACCGGCATCCGCACCGTGGCCGACGCCGAGGGCCCCGGTGGCACGCAGTTCGTGTTCGTCGACACGCCCGGCTTCCAGACGCGGCATGCCAATGCGCTCAACCGCTCGCTCAACAAGACGGTGCTGGGCGCGGTGGCCGACGTCGACCTGATCCTCTTCGTGGTCGAGGCCGGCCGCTTCACGTCGGCGGATGCCAAGGTGCTGGGCCTGCTCGACCGCAACATTCCAGTGCTGCTGATCGCCAACAAGCTCGACACCGTGCTGCGTCGCGCCGACCTGGCCCCGTGGCTGCAGCAGATGCAGCGCGAGCACGGCGGCGAGGCGCAGGACCGCTTCGCCGAGTTCGTGCCCATGTCGGCCAAGAACGCCAAGGACATCGAGCGCCTGTTCGCGATCTGCGCCAAATACCTGCCCGAGCAGAACTGGTGGTATGACGCCGAGGAGCTGACCGACCGCAGCGAGAAGTTCCTGGCCGGCGAGACGGTGCGCGAGAAGCTGTTCCGCCTGACCGGCGACGAACTGCCCTACACCTCCACGGTGGTGGTCGACAAGTTCGAGGAAGAGCCGCCGCAGAAGAAGGGCCACAAGCGCCTGGTCAAGATCGCCGCCACCATCGTGGTCGAGCGCGACGGCCACAAGGCCATGGTGATCGGCGACAAGGGCGAGCGCATCAAGCGCATCGGCATGGAGACGCGCCAGGAACTGGAGAAGCTGATGGACGCCAAGGTGTTCATCGAGCTGTGGGTGAAGGTGCGTTCCGGCTGGGCCGACGACGAAGCCCGCGTCAAGAGCTTCGGCTACGAGTAATGCTCCCCCCCGTTGCTTGCTCACTTCGTGTAGCCGCCTCCCTCCTCAAGGGGGCCGAGCCCGTACAGCCGAGATCCTGTGAATCTCGGCTGACTGGCGAGGGGTCGCGCCGGAGGGGCGGCGCGGTCTGCAAGACCTCGCTGGCGGCCCGGCTAAGCCGGTTCCGCGGGCGCTCACGCATGGCCTGCTCCGCGGCCATTCGACCGGGGCTGGGGAACTGAGTGGCCGGGGCGGCGCGCCGGGTCGCGCATGAACCCGCCTTCGTGCTGCACCGCTACGACTGGAGCGAGTCCAGCCTGATCCTGGAGGTGTTCACCCGCCACCACGGGCGCATCGCGCTGGTGGCCAAGGGGGCGAAGCGGCCGAGTTCCAACTTCCGGCCGGTGCTGCTGCCGTTACAGCCGCTGCAACTGGCCTTCGGCGGCGATGCCGAGGTGCGCACCCTCAAGTCCGCCGAATGGATGGGCGGCCACGTCATGCCGACCGGCGACGCGCTGATGTCGGGCTACTACCTCAACGAGCTGCTGCTGCGCCTGCTGGCGCGCGAGGATGCGCACCCGACGCTGTTCGACGCCTATGCGGCCGTCGTGCAGGTGCTGGGCACGCCGCACGATCCGGCCTCGCAGCAGGCGGTGCAGGCCTCGGCCCTGCGGGCCTTCGAGCTGCTGCTGCTGCGCGAGACCGGCTTCCTGCCCGACCTGGATGTCCAGACCCTCACGCTGAGCCCGCTCACGCCGGGCGGCCGCTACCTGCTGGTGCCCGAGGCCGGGCTGCGCGAGGCCGGCGAGGACGAGCCCGCGTCCATCGGTGCCGAAGGCTGGCAGTCGCTGCAGCGCGCACTCGCCGACCATGCCCCCTTCACCCGCACGCTGCGCACCGTGGCCGAGCTGTCGCCCGGCGCCAGTGGCGCGCTGCGCAGCCAGCTGCGCCAGCTGCTCCACTACCATTGCGGCGTCGCCCAGCTGCGCACCCGGCAGATGATGCGCGACCTGCAGGATCTGTGAGGCGCGTCCGACCACCGGTCGCAACGTTCGCCATCCAGGCCAAGCCGAAGGTCCATCCGTGAACACCGCCACTTCCTCCCGCACGGCACTGTCCGTCAACGTCAACAAGGTCGCGCTGCTGCGCAACACCCGCCACCTGGGCATTCCGAGCGTCGCCCGTGCGGCCACGCTGTGCCTGCAGGCCGGGGCGCACGGCATCACCGTGCATCCGCGGCCGGACGCCCGCCACATCCGCGCGGGCGACGTGCACGAACTGCACGCGCTGCTGAAGCAGGACTGGCCGGGCGTCGAGTTCAACATCGAAGGCAACCCCTTCCACAACCTGATGGACTTCGTTCGCGAACTGCGCCCGCATCAGGCCACGTTCGTGCCGGACAGCGAAGACCAGTTCACCAGCGACCATGGCTGGACCTTCCCGCAGGACGCCGAGCGCCTGCGCCCGCTGATCGCCGAGGCGAAGGCCCTCGGCGTGCGCGTGAGCCTGTTCATGGATCCTGTGCCCGAGATGATGGCCGCGGCCCGCGCCGTGGGAGCCGACCGTGTCGAGCTCTACACCGAAGGCTATGCGGCCTCCCGCGGCCGGTCCGACGCCGATGCCGTGCTGGCCCGCTACGCCGCCGCTGCCCGGGCCGCGCAGGCGGTCGGCCTCGAAGTGAACGCCGGCCATGACCTGAGCCAGGACAACCTCACGGACTTCCTGCGCGCCGTGCCGCAGGTCAAGGAGGTGTCCATCGGACATGCCTTCGTCGCCGACGCGCTCGAAGCCGGTTACGACGCCACCACGCGCGCCTACCTGGGCTGCATCGACGCGGCTGCCTCGTGATCCACGGCATCGGCACCGACCTGTGCGACATCCGTCGCATCGAAGCCACCGTCGGCCGGCAGGGCGACCGCTTCGCCGAGCGCGTGCTGGGCGATGCCGAGCTCGCGATCTGGCGCCAGCGCAGCAGCCGCTGGCCGGCGCGCGGCATGCGCTACCTCGCCACCCGCTTCTCGGCCAAGGAGGCCTTCAGCAAGGCCATCGGGCTGGGCATGCGCATGCCCATGAGCTGGCGCCTGTGCGAGATCCTCAACGACCGCAGCGGCAAGCCCTACATCGCGCTGCACGATCCGCTCAAGAGCTGGTTCGAGGCGCAGGGTCTGTCGGCCCATGTGACCGTCACCGACGAGGCCGACTATGCGGCCAGCTTCGTGGTGGTCGAGAAGCGCGACTGAGGAGGTGCCGCTCGTTCCTTTGATCGGCGCCCGCCCGGCAGTCTCACAGCGCTTGCCGGTCGCCCCGCCGTCTGTTCTCCGGGCCTCGCGCCGTACCTTGACCCCATGACCGATTCCCCGCTCATCATCGACGTCGCCGGCACCGCCCTCACGGCCGACGACCGGCGCCGGCTGCAGCATCCGCTTGTCGGCGGCTGCATCTACTTCAGCCGCAACTTCGAGAGCCGGGCGCAGATCACGGCGCTCTCGGCCGAGATCCAGGCGCTGCGCCCCGACCTGTTGATCGCGGTGGACCATGAGGGCGGCCGCGTACAGCGCTTCCGCACGGATGGCTTCACGGCGCTGCCGTCGATGCGGTCGCTGGGCATGCTGTGGCAGTCGGGGAGCGATGGCCCGCAGTGCGCACAGAACGCGGCGGCCGCCCTCGGCCAGGTGCTGGCGGCGGAGCTGCGTGCCTGCGGCATCGGCTTTTCCTTCGCGCCGGTGCTGGACCTGGACCATGCCGACGCCGCCGCGGTCGAGACGCCGGGCTCGCGCAGCGCCGTCATCGGCAACCGCAGCTTCCACCGCGATCCGGCCATCGTGGCGGCGCTCGCCCGGGCGGTGATGCACGGCCTGCGCGATGCTGGCATGGCGCATTGCGGCAAGCATTTCCCCGGTCACGGCTTCGCGGCGGCCGATTCGCACGTGGCCGTGCCGGTCGACCCGCGTGGCCTGGAGGAGATCCTGGCCGACGACGCCGCGCCGTATCGATGGCTCAGCGCGACCCTGGCGGCGGTGATGCCCGCCCACGTGGTCTATCCCGCCGTCGATGCGCGGCCGGCAGGCTTCTCGTCGCACTGGCTGCAGGAGGTGCTGCGCCAGCGCCTGGGCTTCACCGGCGCAGTCATCAGCGACGACCTCAGCATGGAAGGTGCCCGCCATCTCGAAGGCCGGCTGCTGACGCCGGCCCAGGCGGCGCTGCAGGCTCTGCAGGCCGGCTGCGACCTGGCGCTGCTGTGCAACCAGAGCCTGAACGGCGGCGCGGTGCTGGACGAATTCCTGGATGCGATGACGCAGGCGCGCGCGAGTGGCGAACTCGCGCCGTCGCCCGAACGCGAAGCTCGCCGTCGGGCCCTGCTGCCGCGCGGGGAGGCACTGGGCTGGGACGCGCTGATGGCCGATCCGGCCTACCGCCACGCCCGCGCGCTGCTTCCCGCCACCGTCTGAGAGCGCGGCCATGGCGACCACGATGCTGCAGGTGAAGGTCAAGCCCAACGCCCGGGCAAGCACGCTGGTGCAACAGGAAGACGGCACCTGGCTGGCCCAGCTGAAGTCGCCGCCGGTGGACGGCAAGGCCAATGCCGAGCTGATCGCCCTGGTGGCGAAACAACTGGGCGTGGCCAAGGCGGCCGTCGACATTCACGCCGGCGCGGGCGGGCGGATGAAGCTGGTGAAGGTGCATCAGGGCTGAGAGCGGCCAGGCCGCCGCGCCGGCCCCGACAGGCCCGTTCAGCCCTCGCGCCGTAGCGCCGGGAACAGGATCACGTCGCGGATGCTGGGCGAGTCGGTCAGCAGCATCATGAAGCGGTCGATGCCGATGCCGCAGCCACCGGTGGGGGGCATGCCGTACTCGAGCGCGCGCACGAAGTCGTGGTCGAAGTACATCGCCTCGTCGTCGCCGCTGTCCTTGGCGGCCACCTGCGCATTGAAGCGGGCGGCCTGGTCCTCGGCGTCGTTCAGCTCCGAGAAGCCGTTGCCGAACTCGCGGCCGGTGATGTAGAGCTCGAAGCGCTCGGTCACTTCGGGCCGCTCATCGTTGGCACGGGCCAGCGGCGAGATTTCGGTCGGGTGCTCCATGATGAAGGTGGGCTGCCAGAGCTTCTCTTCGACCACTTCCTCGAAGTACAGCACCTGCAGGCTGGCCAGGGTGCGGCTGGCCAGGCGGTCCTTCTCTTCGCTCATGCCCAGCTTGCGCAGCGCGGCGATCAGCCAGTCGCGGCTGTCCACGTTGTCGCCGGCCTCGGTGTGCTTGACGATGGCCTCGCGGATGGTGAGGCGCTCGAAGGGCGCGGCCAGGTCCACCGGCTTGCCCTGGTAGGTCAGCTGCAGCGTGCCCACGGCCTTGGTGGCGGCGTCGCGGATCAGCGCTTCGGTGAAGTCCATCAGGTCGCGATAGTTCCAGTAGGCCGCGTAGAACTCCATCATCGTGAACTCGGGGTTGTGCCGGACCGAGATGCCTTCGTTGCGGAAGTTGCGGTTGATCTCGAACACGCGCTCGAAGCCACCCACGATCAGGCGCTTGAGGTAGAGCTCGGGCGCGATGCGCAGGTACATCTCCTGGTCCAGCGCGTTGTGGTGCGTGACGAAGGGCTTGGCATTGGCGCCGCCGGGAATGGGATGGAGCATGGGCGTCTCCACTTCCAGGAAGCCATGGCTCACCATGAATTCGCGGATGCCGCTCACGGCCTTGCTGCGGGCCGCGAAGCGGGTGCGGGCGGCCTCGTCGGTGATCAGGTCGACGTAGCGCTGGCGGTACTTCTGCTCCTGGTCGCTCATGCCGTGGAACTTGTCCGGCAGCGGTCGCAGGCTCTTGGTCAGCAGGCGCAGGCGGCTGACCTTGATCGACAGCTCGCCGGTCTTGGTCTTCATCAGCGTGCCTTCGGCACCGACGATGTCGCCCAGGTCCCACTTCTTGAAGTCGGCGTAGGCCTCTTCGCCCAGGGCGTCGCGGGTGACGTAGAGCTGGATGCGGCCGGTGGCGTCCTGCAGCGTGGCGAAGCTGGCCTTGCCCATCACGCGCTTGAGCATCATGCGGCCGCCCACGCTGGCAGCCACGGGCGTGGCTTCGAGCGTCTCGGCGGCCGTCTCGCCGTGGGCGGCGAGCAGGGCGTCGGCGCGGTCGGCGGGTTTGAAGTCGTTGGGAAAGGCGACACCGCGGCCCTCGGCCTGGCCGGCCCGCAGCGCCTTCAGTTTCTCGCGTCGTTCGGCGATCAGCTGGTTGTCGTCAACGGAAGGGGCGGCAGCGGCCGGCGTGGTGTGGTCGGACATGGAGGGCGTCGTGCAGTTGGAGGCCGCCGCCGGGCGCGGGGGCGACCGGGGGGAGGGCGGCTGTCAGGGGAAGGGCGCCAGGGTCGCCGGGCGGCGGGCCCGGTGCAGCGCGGCCGGCGATTTTAGCGGGGCCGCGCTGTGCAACGCGGTACGCGCGCCGCGGGAACGCCGCCTGGGCGAAGCCTGTGTGCTCGCAGTGTGATAACGGGGCGGGCGGCCCGCGCCGTTCGCTCAGCGCTGGCCCGAGATGCGGGTCTGCGCCAGCAGGTCGCTCACCAGCTCCAGGCGAACCAGCGGACTGTCCAGGGCCAGCAGGCGCTGCCGCATCTCGGAGGGCAAGGGCAGCAGCTCGCACCAGCGGTTGGCCACCCAGGCGCAGTCGTCGTAGTCCGGCGGCTCGGCCAGGGGCAGCGGCCCGCCGCGCTGGCGCAGGGTCTCGGCGAACTGGCGCAGCGCATCGGCCACGCCGAGCAGGTCGTCCGGCACGGGCACGCGGGCTTCGGGCGGCAACACCTCGGTGCGCGCCGTCCACAGGCCGTTGTTTTGCTGCCGGCGCTCCAGGATGCGAAAGCGCTCGGTGCCCACGCATTCGATGACCAGCAGGCCGGATTGAGGCGACTCCAGGTGACGAATGGTGGCCAGCGTGCCCAGGTCCGCAAAGACTTCGGGCGCGGCGCCGGCAGCGCGCACCTCCGCGCCCCGCATCAGCCCGACCACGCCGAAGGGCGTGCCGGCCTTGTGGCACTCGCCGATCATCTGCAGGTAGCGCAGCTCGAAGATCCGCAGCGGCAGCAGCCCGCCCGGAAAGAGCACGGTTCCGAGGGGGAAAAGCGGCAGGAAGGCGTTGGCTTCGGACATGATGGGCGCAAAAGTGCGTGGCTATCATCGCACTCCCTCCTTGCCCCCTGCGGCGCCTTCGATTTCCTGACGATGCTCTACCAGATCCCTTCGTTCCTGCTGGACGTCATCGCCGGCCTGCTGGGCGGCGCCTGCCTGCTGCGCCTGTACATGCAGCTGCACCGCGTGCCCTTCGGCAATCCACTGGGGCGTTTCGTCTTCGCGTTGACCGACTGGATCGTGCTGCCCCTGCGCCGCATCCTGCCCGCGGCGGGCCGCTGGGACCTCGCCAGCCTGGTGGCGGCCTGGCTGATCGTCATGCTCAAGTACCTGCTGCTGATGCTGCTGGCCGGCGGGCTGCGGCCGGTGGCGCTGCCGCTGCTGTCGCTGTTCGGGCTGCTGCAGCTGGCGGTGTCGGGGTTGACGGCGCTGCTGATCGTCTATGCGGTGCTGTCGTGGGTGCCCGGTGCCTCGCCGGTGCTGCACGACCTGGTGCAGCGCCTGGCCGAGCCGCTGGTGCGGCCCATCCGCCGCGTGGTGCCGCTGATCGGCGGCGTGGACCTGTCGCCGCTCGTGGCCATCGTGCTGCTGCAGATCGTGGCGATGGTGCTGGGCAACCTGCTGGTGGGCATCTACGGCATCGGGCGCTGAGGCACGGAGCCGGCGCCGAGCCCCACAGGGCGGGCGCCGGGCAACTGCGCCTGAAGCCGCTCAGTAGACGTCGCGGCGCAGCCGGCCTTCCATGAGCAGCGCCTCCACTGCCGCGGCACCGAGCAGCTCGCGCAACGCGGCATCCACGCCCTGCGCCATGCCTGCCAGGCTGCCGCAGACATAGAGCACGGCGCCGTCGTCCATCCAGCGGCGCAACGCGTCGCCTGCATCCTTCAGCGCGTCCTGCACATGGCGGCCGGTGGGCGCTACGCGCGACCAGGCCAGGTCCACCCGCGGTAGAAGGCCGCGAGCCTGCCAGGCCTGCACGTCGTCGGCGAAGAAGGCATCGTGGTCTGGGTGCCGCTCGCCGAAGATAAGCCAGTTGCGCCCGTGGCCGCGCCGCGCCCGCTCGCGCAGATGTCCGCGCAGGCCCGCGAAGCCCGAGCCGTTGCCGATGAAGATGCAGGGGCGGTCGTCGTCGATCAGCCGGAAGCCCGGGTTGTCGACCAGCCGCAGGCGCAGCGGTGCGCCAGGCAGGGTCTGCACCGTGAGCCAGTTGGACATGAGGCCGAGGCGCCCGTCGTCCAGCACGCGCTGGCGCACCAGCAGGCTGAGGGTGCCGTCGTCCGGGATCGAGGCGACGGAATAGCGCCGTGGCGGCTCGCCGGACGTGGGCGCTTCGATCTCCACCAGCGCGCCTGGCTGCCAGGCGGTCTCGGGGGGCAGGGCGATCTGTAGCTCGAACAGCGGCGAGCCGGCGCTCCCAGGATTCAGGTGCGTGCGCAGGCCCAGCTCGGCATGCAGCCAGTCAGGCGCGGCCTGGGCCGGGCCCAGCGTTGCGTCCTCGTCCAGCACGACGCCGAAGGCTGCGCCCACTTCGGCGCGCCAGCGCACGAGTGCGGAGGCGTCCGTCTCGTCCATTTCCACCAGCGGGAACAGCGGTCGCGCGCCCAGACGCCGTAGTTGCCCGTCGAGTGCACGACCGAAGCCGCAGAAGGCGCCGTACTGGCGGTTGCCCAGGGCCATCAGGCCGAAGGCGGGCGCCGGCGTCAGCGGCCCGCTCATCGTGCTCAACCGCCGGGCGAAGGCGCGTGCCGCGTCGGGCGGCTCGCCGTCGCCATAGCTGCTGGCCACGACCAGCACGCGCGGGTGGCGGGACAGATCAGCCGGGGCCAGCGCCTGCAGCGGCCGGACGTTGGCGGGCACGCCAGCGGCGCCCAGGGCTGCCGCGGTCTGCCAGGCGAGTCGTTCGGCGTGGCCCGTCTGGGTGGCGAAGGCGATCAGCAGCCCGCCGGTCTCGGGTGTGGCGCTGCCCCCTGCGGCGGCCAGCGAGGCCCGCCGCGCCTGCCGAGCCGCCGCTGCCTCGCGTCGGCGGCGCAGGTACAGCAGCCAGCCGGTGATGGCGAAGAGCAGGAGCCCGGCGCTGGCCAGCACCATCACCACCTGGCCGAGCGGGCCCCAGAAGCTGCCCATGTGCAGCGGATAGATGCTGTTGACCAGCCGCGCTGGCGCGCTCAGTTCGGCATAGCGGCGATGCTCGATGGGCTCGCCGGTGGCGGCGTCCAGGTAAAGCCGGTTGCGGGCGCGCTCGTGCTCGGCGTCGCGGCGCAGGTAGGTGACTTCGACGCGCGGATTGGCCCGTGCCGGCAGCCGCAGCGTCACCAGCTGCCAATTGCCGTCCGATGCGCGCAGGAATCCCTGCCAGAGCCGGTCCAGATCGGGCGCGACGCGGGGTGGCGCAGACCCGGGGCCCGCCGCGGACGATGCGCCGCCAGCGGCGCCCATGGTGCGGCCGGCCGGGTTGCCGCCGCTGCGCTGCATGCGCACCGCCTGTCCTTCGCCCACCGCGCCGTCCACCGCCGCACGCACGGCGTCGAAGCCCCAGTAGACGCCGGTCAGCCCCGACACCAGGTAGCACAGCAGCGCCAGCGTGCCCGCCACCGCATGCAGGTTCCACAGCAGCGCGCGGCCGCGCAGGCGCAAGTCCACGCGCAGCCAGGCGCGCCAGTCCAGCGTCCGGCGCGGCCAGCGCAGCACCAGGCCGGAGAGGGCCAGCAACAACAGCGAGGCCGCGAGCACGCCCGTCACCGGCTTGCCGATGTCGCGCGGCAGCAGCAGCCAGCGGTGCAGCGATTCGACGGTCTCGAAGAATTCGTCGCCCTGCGGCTCGGGCAGCGGCTCGGCGGTCCACGGGTCCAGCCAGTGCTGTGCGCCGCGGCGCTGGCCGGGCGCCGCTGCGAGGCCGATGCGCACGGGCCAGCCGGCCTGCTCGCGCAGGGTGAGCGTCTGCACCTGTACCTTCGGGTCACGCGTCTGCACGGCGGCGACCAGCGCGGCGGGGTCGAGCGGCGCAGCGCCGGGCATGGGCGGCTGGCGCTGGAACAGCGCCGGATTCAACGCCTGGACGATCTCCGCGCGGTAGGCCAGCAGCGCGCCGCTGCTGCCGATGACCGCCAGCGCCGTGCCGGCCGTGATGCCGGCCAGCCAGTGCAACTGGAACAGGACTTGGCGCCAGGTCCAGCGCATGTCAGCCTCTCGCTGCGCTCACAGGTCGACCTTCATCAAGGCCTTCACGGTGCGCGGCGTGCCGACAGCCAGACGCGTCCCGGCGGCCGACCAGTAGCGCTTGTCGCCGGCGTTCTCCAAGTTCAGCTGGAACTGGGTGCGCCTGCCGAACAGCTGCGTCACGTAGCGCGCCCCCACGTCGAACAGCGTGTAGCCGCCGATGAAGCCCTGGTTCAGGTCGTCGATGGGCCGTCGGCCCGTGTAGTAGGCGCCGCCGTTGATCGAAAGCCCTGGCACGCCTGCGATGTCATACGACAGGAACAGGCTGGCCGTCTTGCGCGCCGTGTTCTCGGGCATCTTGCCGTTGTACTGGGCGTTGATGTCGCGGAAGGCGGCGTTCAGCAGCTGGCCCGAGGCCTGCCAGGCCAGCTGCTTCGTGATCTGGCCCTGGGCCGACAGCTCCAGCCCGCGGAAGACCTGCCGGCCGTCGCCCACGAAGGTGTTGGCGCTGTTGGTGTAGGTGCCGGGCCGGTCGATGTCGAACACCGCGGCCGAGAACATCGTGCCGGTGGGCGCCTGCCAGCGCAGGCCGAGTTCCTTCTGCTTGCTCACGCCCGGGGCCAGCCGCTGGTTCTGGTTGGTGGTGCCGGCGGGCGCCGCCTCGCCTTCCTCCACACCCTGCGCATAGGAGCCGTAGACGGCCAGGTCCGGCGTGAACTTGTGGGTCAGCGCGAGCAGCGGCGAGGTCTTGTCGACGTCGTAGGCGATCACCGGCAGCGTGGTGCTGGCGCCCTGCACGCTCTGGTAACGCGTGTGGCGCACGCCGGCCACCAGTTGCCACTCGGGCGAGATCACGATGCGGTCCAGCGCGTACAGGCCCAGGTCGCTGCTGTCCTGGAAGCCGTTGGTGGGCACCAGCGTGCGGCTGCTGAGCGCCAGGGGCGCGATGGGAAGCGGGGCGTACAGGTACTGCACCGTGCTGGCGCTGCCGTAGCTGCGGTTGTAGAGCGGTGCCTGGCTCTTGTCGGCCCGTGCCACGCCCAGGGTCAGCTCGTGCTGGAGACTGCCCGTCTGGAAGGTGCCGAACAGCTCGGTGCGCAGCAGCTGCGAGGTCTGCTCCAGGTGCTGCACGGTGCCGGTGATGCGGCCCCGGCCCGTCGTCACGTTGTAGTTGCTGAAGGTCGCCAGCCCGCGGTCGCGCTCGGCGTCGGATCGACCGGCCTCGACCATCAGCGCCCAGTCGCTGTTGATCGAGTAGTCGGCGCGCAGCTGGGTGTTGGTCACCTCGGCGGAGAAAGGCGCCCAGGTGGGGCCGAGCAGCCGGGTGGGGTCGGGCAGGGCCGGCAGCGTGATCACGCCGTTGACTGCCGCCGGCCGGGCGATGCCGGCCTGCTCCACGATGCGCTTCTGGTAGTGCTCGATGTCGGCCTTGAGGGTCAGCTGCGAGTTCACGCGCCAGTCGAAGGCCAGCGACTGCATCTGGCGGTTGCCGTCCACGCCGCCGATGGCCGAGCCCAGGCTGCCGCCCGCGGCATTGATGCGCACGCCGAACTGATCGTCCGCGCCGAAGCGCCGGCCGATGTCCACCAGGCCCTGCGCGCCGCCATGGTCGTCCACCTTCACGCCCACGCTGGTCACCGGTGTGGCGCCGGCCCGCTTGGTCACGAAGTTGACGATGCCGGCCGGCGAGGTGAAGCCGTAGTAGAGCGCCGAGGCGCCCTTCAGCACCTCCACCCGCTCCTTGTTCTCCATCGGGATCTCGGAGATGTTGGGGATGGCCAGCGAGCCGTTGAGCCGGTAGTTGGTGCGGTTCTCGACCCCGATCCCGCGGATCACCAGCTGGTCGAAGGTGTCGCCGCCGTTCTGCTGGCGGGTGACACCGGCGGTGTTGCGCAGCACGTCGTAGACGCTGTCGGCCGCCTGCAGTTCGATGACGGCGCTGGTGACGGCATTCACGGTGGCCGGAACGTCCATCAGCTGTCCGCCGCGGAAGGTGCCCGCCTCCACCGTGTTGGCGACGAAGCCGTTGCTGCGGTCGGCGCGCACGTCCACGGTGTCCAGGGTGGTCTGGGCCAGGACGGCGCAGGGCAGCGGCAGCGCCAGGGCGGCGGCGACAGGGAGCAGTCTTCTCATGAGCAGGCGGGTCGGCGTGCGGCCACAAAAAAGCGCGCCGATGCGCGCTGTTGGCGAACTGGTAAAAACCCTATTCTGCCTTGCTAATGAGAACTTTTCTCATGTTCGTGGCGATTGTCGCAATCGCACCACGGCCCGGCCGCTTCGGACCGGGCGCCCAAGGGCGATCAGCCGACCGCGTCGGCCGGCTGGCGCGTGAGCATGGCCAGCACGCTGGCGATGGTCTTGCGAAGCTCGCGGCGGTCGCTGATGAAGTCGACGGCGCCCTTTTCCTGCAGGAACTCGGCGCGCTGGAAGCCCGCGGGCAGCTTCACCCGCACGGTGGACTCGATCACGCGCGGGCCGGCGAAGCCGATCAGCGCCTTGGGCTCGGCGATCACCACGTCGCCCACGAAGGCGAAGCCGGCCGAGACGCCACCCATGGTCGGGTCGGTCAGCACGCTGATGTACGGCAGGCCCTTCTTGGCCAGGCGGGTGAGGGCGGCGTTGGTCTTGGCCATCTGCATCAGCGACAGCAGGCCTTCCTGCATGCGGGCGCCGCCGGTGGCGGTGAAGCAGATGAAGGGCACCTTCTGCTCGATGGCGGTTTCGACGCCGCGCACGAAGCGCTCGCCGACCACCGAACCCATGGAGCCGCCCATGAACTCGAACTCGAAGCAGGCGGCGACCACGCCGATGTTGAGCACCGAGCCGCCCATCACCACCAGGGCGTCAGTCTCGCCGGTGGACTCCAGCGCTTCCTTCAGGCGCTCGGGGTACTTGCGGCTGTCCTTGAACTTGAGGGCGTCGACCGGCAGCACTTCCTGGCCCAGCTCGTAGCGGCCTTCGGCATCGAGGAAGGCGTCGAGCCGCGCGCGGGCGCCGATGCGGTGGTGATGGCTGCAGCTGGGGCAGACGTTCTGGTTCTGCTCCAGGTCGGTCTTGTAGAGCACCGTCTCGCAGCTCGGGCACTTGATCCACAGGCCCTCGGGCATCTGGCGCCGGGCACCGGGGTCGGTGGGCGCGATCTTGGGGGGGAGGAGTTTTTCGAGCCAGCTCATGGTGTGCGTCCGAGTTCTGTGCAAGGAGGCGGACGGGGCGGCCAGGCCGCCTGTCCGCGGCGCCTGCCGGGCGCGGTGGCCGGGCAGGGCGGGGAACGAGGGGACGGATTATCCCGCTTTCGGCCCGGAGACCGGCAGCGCATCCAGCGCGGCGCGGATGCCGCGCAGGAAATCGCCCGCCGCAGCCAGTGCCGCTTCGCGCGGCTGGCCCTCCAGCAGCTGGATGATCCGCGTGCCGATCACCACCGCGTCGGCCGTGCGGCCCACGGCCTGCGCCGTCTGCGCGTCGCGGATGCCGAAGCCCACGCCCACCGGCACCGTCACGTGCTGGCGGATGCGCGGCAGCATCTGCTCGACGGCACCGGTGTCCAGGTGGCCGGCGCCGGTCACGCCCTTGAGCGAGACGTAGTAGACGTAGCCGCTGGCCACCCGAGCCACCTGCGCCATGCGCGCGTCGGTGCTGGTGGGGGCGAGCAGGAAGATCAGGTCCAGCCCATGGGCGCGCAGGTCGGCGGCGAAGGCTTCGCATTCCTCGGGCGGGTAGTCGACGATGAGCACGCCGTCCACGCCCGCCGCCGCCGCGTCGCGCACGAAGGCGCCGACGCCATGCTTGAGGTCGTAGCGCTCCACCGGGTTGGCATAGCCCATCAGCACCACGGGCGTCTTCGTGTCCTGGCCGCGGAACTCGGCCACCATGACCAGCACCTGCGCCATGCCCACACCCATCGCCAGTGCGGCCTCGCCGGCCTTCTGGATCACGGGGCCGTCGGCCATCGGATCGGAGAAGGGCACGCCCAGCTCGATCACGTCGGCGCCGGCGGCGACCATGGCGTGCATCAGTGCAGGCGTGATGTCGGACTGCGGAAAGCCGGCGGTGACATAAGGAATCAGCGCCTTGCGGCTCTCGCCCGCCAGGCGCGCGAAGGTGGACGCGATGCGCCGGCTGTCCGGCGTGGTGCTCGTGCTGCTCATTGCTTGCCTCCCTTCACCGAGAGGCCACGCATGGAGGGGCGGTCGTAGAAGTCCACGCCCGACAGATCGGCCACGGTGCCGATGTCCTTGTCGCCGCGGCCGGACAGGTTGACCAGAATGGACTGGTCGGGCCGCATCGTCTTGGCGAGCTTCATGGCGTAGGCCACCGCATGACTGGACTCGAGCGCCGGGATGATGCCTTCGGCGCGGCACAGGTGGTGGAAGGCAGCCAGCGCCTCGGTGTCGGTCACGCCCACGTACTCGGCGCGGCGGATGTCGGCCAGGTAGGCATGCTCGGGGCCCACGCCGGGGTAGTCCAGGCCGGCGCTGATGCTGTGCGTCTCGGTGATCTGGCCGTCCTCGTTCTGCAGGATGTAGGTGCGGTTGCCGTGCAGCACGCCCGGGCTGCCGCGCTGGATCGAGGCCGAATGCTTGCCGCTGTCCAGGCCCTCGCCGGCGGCTTCCACGCCCACCAGCTTCACCTGCTCATAAGGGATGTAGGGATGGAAGATGCCCATGGCATTGCTGCCGCCGCCCACGCAGGCCACCACCACGTCGGGCTGGCTGCCTTCGCCCGGGAGCATCGAGGGCATCTGCTCCAGGCATTCCTTGCCGATCACGCTCTGGAAGTCGCGCACCATGGCCGGGTAGGGGTGCGGGCCGGCCACCGTGCCGATGATGTAGAAGGTGTTCTCCACGTTCGTCACCCAGTCGCGCATGGCCTCGTTGAGCGCGTCCTTGAGCGTGCGGCTGCCGGATTCGACCGGCACGACGGTGGCGCCCAGCAGGTTCATGCGGTAGACGTTGGGGCTCTGGCGCTTGACGTCCTCGCTGCCCATGTAGACCACGCATTCCAGGCCGTAGCGGGCGCAGATGGTGGCCGTGGCCACGCCGTGCTGGCCGGCGCCGGTCTCGGCAATGATGCGCGGCTTGCCCATGCGGCGCGCCAGCATGGCCTGGCCGATCACGTTGTTGATCTTGTGGGCGCCGGTGTGGTTGAGGTCCTCGCGCTTGAGGTAGATCTGCGCGCCGCCCAGCTCGCGGCTGGTGCGGGCCGCGTGGTAGATCGGCGATGGCCGGCCGACGAAGTGCTTGAGCTCGTAGGCGAATTCGGCGAGGAAGTCCGGGTCCTCGCGGTAACGGTCGTAGGCCTCGCGCAGTTCGGCGATGGCATGGGTCAGCGTCTCGCTGACGAAGCTGCCGCCGTAGGGGCCGAAATGGCCGGCGGCGTCGGGCAGGGCATAGGTGGGCATGTTCATGGCGATCGTGATGATGGCGCCGGTGCGCAGGCGGGCACCGGCAGAACGATGAGGTCTTCTTGGCAGCCGTCAGGACGCGCAGTGTCCTGACGGTGCAGCCGGCGGGCCCGAAGGCCCGGGCTCAGCGGGCGAGGAGCGCGTCGGCCGCGCGGACGGCGGCGACGAACTCGCGGATCTTGTCGCCGTCCTTGATGCCCTTGGCCGTCTCGACGCCCGAGCTCACATCAACCGACAGCGACCGGCAGCGCGGGCGCAGCAGCGCAATGCCATCGCCCACGTTTGCAGGTGCGAGCCCACCACTCAAGACGAGGTGAGCGTCGACGGCGGTTGGAAGGAGTGACCAATCGAAGACCTTGCCGGCACCGCCATAGCCGTCGACATGGGCGTCGAGCAGGATGGCGCTGGCCTGGGAATAGGAAGCCGCGTAGTTTAAGAGGTCGAAGCCGGCCCCTGCCGCGCCCAGGGGGATGCGGGCGGCGCGCAGCCAGCGGTGGCGGCCCTCGGCGGCGGATTGCCAGCACAGTTCAGGCGTCTCGTCGCCATGGAACTGGGCCATGGAACCCGGCACCGCCGCCAGCGCGGCCTGCACCCGATCCGGTGCTTCATTGACGAAGAGCAGCACCGGCACCACGAAAGGCGGCAGCCGGCGCGCCAGCTCCGCGGCGCGCTCCACGGTCACGGCCCGCGGGCTTTTGGCGTAGAGCACGAAGCCCACCGCATCGGCCCCCGCGTCCACGGCCGCGTCCACGTCCTGCTCGCGCGTGAGACCGCAGATCTTGATGCGGGTGCGGAAGGTGGCGGACGAAGGGGGCATGGCGTGTGCGGACAGAGGAACAGGGCGCGTGACTGGGCGAGAGGGGGTGACTGCCCGACGAGGTTCAGGGCAGGTCCTCGCAGGCACCAGGCTCCACGCCCATGGTGACCTCGGGCGGAAGTCCCCATGCGGCGTCGTACATCGGCCCGAGGAAGTACAGCCCGTCGGCTGCGAAGGTGGGCGCCGCTGCCTGCCGGCTGCGCGCGTCGCGCACCTCGCGCAGCCAGTCGGGTGTCGCATGGCCCTGGCCCACGCGCACCAGGCAGCCCATGATGTTGCGGATCATGTGATGCAGGAAGGCGTCGGCCTCGAAGTCGAAGTGCCAGTGGCAGCGCTCTGCCGCACCGACGCGCGCGATGGCGATGCGCCGCACGGTCTTGACCGGCGATTTGGCTTGGCACGCCGAAGCGCGGAATGAGCTGAAGTCGTGCTCGCCCAGCAGGTGCGCGGCGGCGGCGCGCATGGCCTCTCCATCCAGCGCATGCATCGACCAGCCCACCTTGCCCGCCTCCAGGCTGGGCCGCACCGGCGACTGCGACAGCACATAACGGTAGCGCCGCCCCAGGGCCGCGGCGCGGCAGTGGAAGCGGTCGGGCACCGGCTGCGCCCACTGCACGGCGATGTCCTCCGGCAGGAAGCGGTTGGGCCCGCGCACCCAGGAGAAGGGCACGCGCTCGACGTCGGTGTCGAAGTGCACCACCTGCATCCAGCCATGCACGCCCGCGTCGGTGCGGCCGGCGCACAGCGTGCCGATGCGCTGCTGCGCAAAGCGTTCGAGCGCCCGTTCGAGCTGGTCCTGCACCGTGCGACCGGAAGGCTGGCTCTGCCAGCCGTCGTAGGCGCGGCCGTTGTAGCGGACGCCGAGCGCGAGCCTCATGCGCGCGACGCGCCTGCAGCGGGCAGGCAGGCGAGGAAGATCGGAGGGCAGGACGGCAGCGCGGGCATGGCAGAAAAAGAGGGCCGGCCACCCTGGGTGGGTGGTACGGCGCGGCCCTGGAGTATCAGCGCAGTTCGGCCAGCAGGCGGCGTGCGTCTTCCTGCAGGGCGCCGTCGCTTTCAGCGATCAACTCCTCCAGCAGCATGCGGGCGCCTTCCGGATCGCCCAGCGCGTGCAACTCGCGCGCGAGCGACAGCTTGACGGCGTCGGCACTCTCCCCGGGGCCAGGGTCGATGCCCGTGGGAATGTGCAGCGGCAGGTCCATGGGCTGCGTGTCGGCCGTGTTGAGCGCGGCGTGGAAGTCGCGGCTGAAGATGTCCGAGCCTTCCATGGACAGCGGCGCGTGCAGCGTGGCGGGCTGGGTGTGCACCTCGTCGCCGACATGGCGGAACCCTGCCATTGGCTCCAGTTCGGCCGGGGCGGTGTCGAAGTCGTTGCCCAGATCGCCGACCGGGGCCGAACGCAGGGGCGCCGGAATGGTGGGCTCGTCCGCCGCGCCGCGAAGTCCCGAGGCTGGCCCGCCGGGGACCGGACGCGCGTCGTCTGCCAGCGCCGACGGGAACAGCGACGAGACCGATGGCGTCGTGGGCGCCGGAGCGGCCGCCGGCGTGCGTGCGGGCGGCAGGTCCAGATCCAGGTCGAAATCCAGGGGCGCGACCGAAGGCACGAACGCCTGGGGCTTCGGCTCCTCCGGGGGGGCGGACATGGCGCCGGCCGCGCTGGCGGATGCGGCGATGCCGGCGGCGCTCATGGCAGGCGCCAGGCCGGCAGGCAGGGCGGCTGCCGGGGCGTCGGCCGCATGGGCGCCCTGGTAGAGCGCGTTGGACGGGTCTAGGCTGCGGCCCAATTCCTGCGCGCGATGCCAGTCGGACCCCTTGCCGCCCGTCTGCCCCTGCAACTCGAGCGCCAGTTGCTCGAAAGCGCGGGCGTCGCGGCGGCGGGCGTAGATCTCCAGCAGCTTGAGCTGGATGCTGGTGCGTTCCGGCGACGTGCGCAGCGCTTCCTTGAGGATCTCCTCGGCCTGGAGGTCGCGGCCGTAGGCGAGGTACACGTCCGCCTCCGCCACCGGGTCCACATCGCCTGCATCGAGCTGGCTGGGCGAATAGTTGAGCGAGGAGGCGCCGCTGTGGTCCTCCTTGGTGTCGACCGTCGCGCCGCCGGAGCCGCCGAAGTAGGAGTCCTTCTGCAGGCTTTCGGGGAACAGGCTCTCGGCCGCGTCCTTCTTCTGCTGCTGGCGCCGGCGAGCCAGCAGGGCGAGCAGCAACAGCAGCAGGACAATGCCGCCACCCGCCAGCATCAGCGGATTGGCCAGCAGCGAATCCAGCAGGCCTTGTTCTTCCTGCGCGGCGGAGGGGGCAGGCGGGACCGGTGCGGGAGCCACCGCTGCGGAGGCGGGTGGTGCCGGTAGCGCCACGGCGGCCCCGCCGGACGCGGCGGCTTGCGGCGTTGGCGCCGTGGCTGCGGGTGTCGACGAGGCGGACCCTGTGGTGGAAGGCGCCGTCACGCCTGGTGCGCCCGTACCGCCCGCCGTTCCCTCGGAGGGCGCCGCGGCCTGAGGGGCGGAAGGCCCGGCAGGTGCAGCCTGTGCGGGCGCCGCCGTGCCTGCGGACGCGCCGCTCGATGCGCCTTGCAGCCGGTTGAGTTCCTCGATGTTGCGGGAGAGTTCGGCGACCCGGCTGCTGGATTCCTTTGCCTGGCGCTGCTGTGCCAGGCGCTCCTCGGCCGAGGCCTGGCCCGGCGCCGCGCCCCGCGAGATGGTCAGCCGGTCCGCGGATGCACCCGCGGCCGATCGGTCCTGCACGCGCGCCTGGAGGCCGCCCGACGCCTGCCGGTCCGCCCCTTCCACGTTCATCGACGGCGCGTTGGTGGCCAGGCGTTGCCGGTAGCTGTTGAAGTCGCGGCTCTGGGCCACGATGGTGCGGCGGGCTTCTTCCGGCGGTGTGGCCCGGGCCGCGTCGGCCGAAGGCATCTGCAGCACGGCGCCGGCGCGCAGCCGGTTGACGTTGCCGTTCATGAAGGCGCTGGGGTTGGCGCGCAGCATGGCCAGCAGCATTTGGTCGAGCGAGACATCGGCCGGCTTGGCGGCCGCGGCCAGGCGGCCGGCGGTGTCGCCCGCGCGCACGGTGATGGCGCTTGCAGCCCCTGGCGGCGCCGCTGCCGGAGCAGGCGCTGCCGCGCCTTCCACCGGGGTTGCTGCCGGCCGCTCGGCCCTTGCGGACTGGCGGGTGGGTGCGGGCGTGATCGGTCGGTCGATGGCCACACCCGACGATGTCGCGGGCGCCCGGCCCTGCGGCGGATCGATTAGGGCGGTGTAGTCCCGGACCAGTCGCCCGCTGGGCGAATTGGCTTCGATCAGGATGTCCACGAACGGGTCGTTCATCGGACGCACCCCTTCCAGGCGGACGACGTAGCCGCCGTCCGCGCGCCGCTGGAGCGTGGTGCGCACGCCCTGGAGCGTATCGGCGAACGTCAAGCCGGCGTTCTGGAAAGTCTGAGGTGCAGCCAGGCGGACCTGCAGGTTCGTCGCCTCGGCCTGGGTGACGTCGGTGACCTGGACTTCGGCCCGCAGGGGCTCGCCCAGCGCCGACAGCACATTCAGCGCGCCCAGCGTCAGCGCCTGCGACTGGGTGGACCACAGGCCGAACGCCGCCACCACGGCCCAGCCCAGTGGAGAAATGCGGAAACGGCGAACGGCCGCCGAAGCGGCCGTGTCGCGCCCGGCGGCCTGCGCAGGCGGCGAGAGTCTGGTCATGCTGTCGCGGGCCATGCCCGAAAAATGTAAGTAGACGTTAACACCCGCGCTGCCCAAAAACAAGGCGAAGGGCCCCGCTCGGTTGGGGCGCCGGCCGTCTCATCCAGATCATGCGTTGCCCCGGGGCAACGCATGATGAGGAGTGTTAAGCGTCCAGCAGGATGCGCAGCATGCGGCGCAATGGTTCCGCCGCGCCCCAGAGCAGCTGGTCGCCGATGGTAAAGGCGCCCAGGTACTCGGAGCCCATGGCCATCTTGCGCAGCCGGCCGACCGGGATCGTCATGGTGCCGGTCACGGCCACGGGCGTCAGGTCCTTGAGGGTGGCTTCGCGCGTGTTGGGCACCACCTTCACCCAGGCGTTGTCGGCCGCGATCATGGCCTCGATGTCGGCCAGCGGCACGTCCTTCTTGAGCTTGAATGTCAGGGCCTGGCTGTGGCAGCGCATGGCGCCCACGCGCACGCAGAAGCCGTCGACCGGCACGGCGGGGCTGCCGAAGCCCTCGCCCTGGCCGAGGATCTTGTTGGTCTCGGCCATGCCCTTCCATTCTTCCTTGGACATGCCGTCGCCCAGGTCCTTGTCGATCCAGGGGATCAGCGAGCCGCCCAGGGGCACGCCGAAGTTGGCCGTCTCTTCGCCCGAGAGGCTGCGCTGCCTGGCGATGACCTGGCGGTCGATCTCGAGGATGGCGCTCTTGGGGTCGTCCAGCAGGGCCTTCACTTCCGAGTAGAGCGTGCCGTACTGCGTGAGCAACTCGCGCATGTGCTGCGCACCGCCGCCCGATGCGGCCTGGTAGGTCTGCGTGCTCATCCACTCGACCAGGCCGGCCTTGTAGAGCGCGCCCACGCCCATCAGCATGCAGCTGACGGTGCAGTTGCCGCCGATCCAGTTGCGGCCGCCATCGGACAGGGCGTTCTTGATGACCGGCATGTTGACCGGGTCCAGCACGATGACCGCGTCGTCCTTCATGCGCAGGGTGGAGGCGGCGTCGATCCAATGTCCGTTCCAGCCGGCGGCGCGCAGCTTCGGGAAGACTTCGGTGGTGTAGTCGCCGCCCTGGGCCGTGATGATGATCTCGCAGCGCTTGAGCTGCTCGATGTCGAAGGCGTCCTGCAGCGTGGTCTCGTTCTTGGCCATGGCGGGCGCCTTGCCGCCGGCATTCGAGGTGGAGAAGAACAGCGGCTCGATCAGGTCGAAATCCTTCTCGGCCACCATGCGGTCCATCAGAACCGAGCCGACCATGCCGCGCCAGCCGACCAAACCTACCAACTTGCTCATTTCAAAAGCCCTTTCAGAGTCATACAAAGAAGACCGCGGCGAAGGGGCTGGCCCGCCTGGCTCGTCCGGGGCCAGGGGGAAGGCACGCGCGACGAACCAGGCTGGGTCAGCCCTTAATGGTCGTCGTGGTTTTGGTGATGGATGCGCGCGCGGTGCTGGCCAGGGCGGCAGGCACGGTGTTCAGGGCGAACGGGCGGGCGACAAACATGGGGCGCGATTGTAGCCGGCATCGGCGCAGTCCTACATGCAAAACGGCCCGACAGGGCCGCTTTGCAGTGGGTGTCGCGTGCGCCCGACGGGCGCAGCGTTCACACCTTTTCAGGCCAGGGCCTTCAGAACGGCATCGCCCATTTCCCGCGTGCCAACCTTGGTGGTGCCCTCGCTCCAGATGTCGGGCGTACGCAGGCCCTGCGCCAGCACGGCCTTGACGGCGACCTCGATGCGCTGGGCGGCCTCTTCCTGGTTGAGGGAGAAGCGCAGCATCATCGCGGCGCTCAGGATGGTGGCCAGCGGATTGGCCACGCCCTTGCCGGCGATGTCGGGGGCGCTGCCGTGGCTGGGCTCGTACAGGCCCTGGTTGCTGTCGTTCAGGCTGGCCGAGGGCAACATGCCGATGGAGCCGGTCAGCATCGAGGCCTCGTCCGAGAGGATGTCGCCGAACATGTTGCCGGTCACGATCACGTCGAAGGCCTTGGGCTTCTTGACGAGTTGCATGGCGGCGTTGTCGACGTACATGTGCTCCAGCTCGACGTCCGGATAGTCCTTGTGCACCTCGGTGACCACGTCCTTCCAGAACTGGAAAGTCTCCAGCACATTGGCCTTGTCCACGCTGGTGACGCGCTTGTTGCGCTTGCGGGCGGCCTCGAAGGCCACGCGGGCAATGCGCTCGATTTCGGGGCGCGAGTAGCGCATGGTGTCGAAGGCCTCGTCGGCGCCGGGGAAGTGGCCGTCGGTGGCCACGCGTTTGCCGCGCGGCTGGCCGAAGTAGATGTCGCCGGTCAGCTCGCGGATGATGAGGATGTCCAGGCCTGCGACCAGTTCGGGCTTGAGGCTGGAGGCATGCGTCAGCTGTTCGTAGCAGATGGCGGGACGGAAGTTGGCGAACAGCCCCAGATTCTTGCGCAGGCCCAGGATGGCCTGCTCGGGACGCAGCGGCCGGTCCAGCTTGTCGTATTTCCAGTCGCCGACGGCGCCGAAGAGCACCGCATCGGCTTCCTTGGCCAGCTTGAGCGTGGCCTCGGGCAGCGGATGGCCGTGGGCCTCGTAGGCGGCGCCGCCGACCAGGGCGGTCTCCATCTCGAACTTGAGGTTCAGCGCGTCCAGCACGCGCACGGCCTCCGCGACGATTTCGGTGCCAATGCCGTCGCCGGGCAGAACTGCGATCTTCATAAGTGGTGTTTGGTTGAAAGTGAAATGGGTCAGGCCAGCATTTGATGCGCGAGCCAGGGCTTGGCCGCCAGCCGCTCGGCCTCGAAGGCCTTGATCTTGTCCTTGTGGCGCAGCGTCAGGCCGATGTCGTCCAGGCCGTTCATCAGGCAGTAGCGGCGGAAGGGCTGCACCTCGAAGGGGATCTCCTCGCCATCGGGCTTGACGACGACCTGGCAATCCAGGTCGACGGTCAGCTCGTAACCCGGGAAGGCGAACACCTCATCGAACAGCTTCGCCACGGTGGCCTCCGGCAGCACGATGGGCAGCAGGCCGTTCTTGAAGCTGTTGTTGAAGAAGATGTCGGCGAAGCTGGGCGCGAGGATGGCGCGGAAGCCGTACTGGTCCAGTGCCCACGGCGCATGCTCGCGGCTGGAGCCGCAACCGAAGTTCTTGCGCGCCAGCAGCACCGAGGCGCCTCGGTAACGCGGCTGGTTCAGCACGAAGTCGGGGTTGGGCTTGCGGCTGGCCGGATCCATGCCGGGTTCGCCATGGTCCAGGTAGCGCCACTCGTCGAACAGGTTGGGGCCGAAGCCGGTGCGCTTGATCGACTTGAGGAACTGCTTGGGGATGATGGCGTCGGTGTCGACGTTCTCGCGATCCATCGGGGCCACGAGGCCCTTGTGCACGGTGAATTTCTGCATGGTGTCTGCTCCCTGGCTCAGGCGATGGTGCGGATGTCGACGAAGTGGCCACGGATGGCGGCGGCGGCGGCCATGGCCGGGCTCACCAGGTGGGTGCGCCCGCCGGCGCCCTGACGGCCTTCGAAGTTGCGGTTGCTGGTGGAGGCGCAGCGCTCGCCCGGCTCCAGCCGGTCGGCGTTCATGGCCAGGCACATCGAGCAGCCGGGCTCGCGCCATTCGAAGCCGGCGGCCTTGAAAACCTCGTGCAGGCCTTCGCGCTCGGCCTGTTCCTTCACCAGGCCGGAGCCGGGCACGACCATCGCCACCTTGATGTTCTTGGCCACCTTCTGGCCGAGCTTCTTGACCACCGTGGCGGCCTCGCGCATGTCCTCGATGCGGCTGTTGGTGCAGCTGCCGATGAACACCTTGTCCACGAAGATGTCGTTCATCGCCTTGTTGGGCTCGAGGCCCATGTAGGCCAGGGCACGCTCGATGGCGCCGCGCTTGTTGGCGTCCTTCTCCTTGTCCGGGTCGGGCACGCGGCCGTCGATGGGCAGCACCATCTCGGGCGAGGTGCCCCAGGTGACCTGCGGCTTGATCTCGGCGGCATTGAGCTCGACCACGGTGTCGAATTTCGCGTCGGGGTCGGAATGCAGCGTCTTCCAGTAGGCGACGGCCTGGTCCCATTCCACGCCGGTGGGCGCCAGCGGGCGGTTCTTCACGTAGTCGATGGTCTTCTGGTCCACCGCCACGAGGCCAGCGCGCGCGCCGCCTTCGATGGCCATGTTGCAGACCGTCATGCGGCCTTCCATGGACAGGTCGCGGATGGCGGAGCCGGCGAACTCGATGGTGTAGCCCGTGCCGCCCGCCGTGCCGATCTTGCCGATGATGGCCAGCACGATGTCCTTGGCCGTGCAGCCCAGCGGCAGCTTGCCCTCGACCTTGACCAGCATGTTCTTGGCCTTCTTGGCCAGAAGGGTCTGCGTGGCCATCACATGCTCGACCTCGCTGGTGCCGATGCCGTGGGCCAGCGCGCCGAAGGCGCCGTGGGTGGAGGTGTGGCTGTCGCCGCATACGACGGTCATGCCCGGCAGCGTGGCGCCGTTCTCGGGGCCGATCACGTGCACGATGCCCTGGCGCTTGGACAGGAAGGGGAAGAAGGCGGCGGCGCCGAATTCCTCGATGTTGGTGTTCAGCGTGGTGACCTGTTCCTTGCTGATCGGATCGGCGATGCCGTCGTAGCCGCGTTCCCAGCCGGTGGTGGGCGTGTTGTGGTCGGCCGTGGCCACCACCGAGCTGACGCGCCACAGCTTGCGGCCGGTCTGGCGCAGGCCTTCGAAGGCCTGCGGGCTGGTCACTTCGTGCACCAGGTGCCGGTCGATGTAGAGGACGGCGGTGCCGTCTTCCTCGGTGTGGACGACGTGCTCGTCCCAGATCTTGTCGTAGAGCGTGCGGGCCATGGGGTCTCGTCTTTCGTGGGGGATCGGGGTTGGTATTCGGGAGGTCTCACAAGGTGTGAATGAATCCGGCGTGGCCGAGCGGGCTGCGAAAACGCTCCCAATCAAGGAGCAAAGCGCAGCCATAGCTCGGGCTATGGCGAGCATTTGCAACGCGGAGTGGGCGTGTTTTGGCAGGACGGGCGGGCATGTCGGGTTCGTTCACACCTTGTCAGGCGTCGTCCGCGTCGGCGGGCACCTGTGCGGCTTCTGCCTGCTGCAGGTGCTGAACCAGCGTGCGCGCCGCCACTGGCAGGGTGGAGAAGTCGCGGGCCACCAGGCGGATCTCGCGGTGCGCCCAGTCGTCGCTGAGGTCCACTGCGGCCAGCCGGCGGCCGATGCCCGCCTGCATGAGCTCGAAGGCGCGGCGTGGCATCACGCCTACGCCCAGCCCGTTGTCGATCATGCGGCACATGGCGTCCAGCCCGGTGACGTGGATGCGCAGCCGCACGCTGCGGCCCTCGGCGGTGGCGGCCTGGTACATCGCGCGGTAGATGGAGCTGTGGGTGTGAAGGCCCACGTGGTCCTCGTCCAGCGTCTGGGCGAAGCCGACGCAGGGCTGCGCGGCCAGGGGATGCTGCTGCGGCAGCACGAGTGCCAATTGGTCGCGCCGGTAAGGCAGGGTCTGCAACTCGCCCGCATCGTCCTCGGGCACATGGCAGATGCCCAGATCGGCCGCTCCGGCCTGCACCGCGCGCACCACCTCGTGGCTGAGGTGTTCTTCCAGATCGATCTTGATGCCTTCGTGAAGCCGGGCGAAGGCGCCCAGATCCTCGGGCAAGTACTGCACGATGGCGGAGATGTTGGCATGCACCCGCACATGGCCGCGCACGCCCTCGGCGTACTCGGAGAGCTCGCCCTGCATCTTCTCCAGGCTGTAGAGCATGGCGCGGGCGTGGTGCAGAAGGCTTTCGCCAGCGGGCGTCAGGTCCACCCCTCGGGCATGGCGGTAGAGCAGGCTGATGCCGAGTGTGGATTCGAGGTCGGACAGCCGCTTGCTGATGGCCGATGCCGCGATGAACTCGCGCTCGGCCGCACGGCCGATGCTGCCCAGCTCGCACACGGCCACGAAGAGCTGCAGCGACGTCAGGTCGATGCGGCGCGCAAAACTGCGTTCGAGGGTGAGCGGGGCGGGCGAGGTCATCACGATCCACGAGGGGAGGCGTGATTTTCCTATGGTTTGTCCATGCTAGTCATCGCGGATGGCGATGGGGTGGCTGGCAAGGCGCGAACCCGTTGTGCCCCGTCGCGCCATGACGGTCGCGGGGTGCCAAGAAAAACGGCCCACGAGGGGCCGTCCGGTGGTGTGGAGCGGCAATGCCGCCCACGGTCACTGTCGCTTCTTTGCAGAATCTTCGATCTTTTCGCCAGCCTTTTGGACGTCCTGGCCCGCACCCTTGAAGGTGTTGCAGCCGGCCAGCGGCACGGAGACGGCGAAAGTGATGGCGAGCAGGGCGGCGAGTTTCTTCATGGGACGTTTCCTTCCTCTTCGTGGACGATGTGGATGTCGGAGGTCACCCTCCGCAGCGCAATGTGACGACCAGGAAGTCAGGCGGATGTCAGTCAAGACGCAAAAAGGCCGCCCGAAGGCGGCCTATGCATTGCAGGCGGGCACCTCGCGGCACCTGCATGCGGGCGGCGTTCAGCGCTGGGCGATCGGCTTCACGTCGCGCTTGTCGGCGCCGGTGAAGAGCTGACGCGGACGGCCGATCTTGTACTCGGGGTCGCTGATCATTTCGTTCAGCTGCGCGATCCAGCCCACCGTGCGGGCCAGCGCGAAGATGCCGGTGAACAGGTTGACCGGGATGCCGATGGCGCGCTGCACGATGCCGGAGTAGAAGTCGACGTTCGGGTAGAGCTTGCGCTGCACGAAGTAGTCGTCTTCCAAGGCGATCTTTTCCAGCTGCTTCGCCAGGGCGAACAGCGGGTCCTTCTCCAGGCCCAGCTCGGACAGGACCTCGTTGCAGGTTTCCTGCATCAGCTTGGCGCGCGGGTCGTAGTTCTTGTACACGCGGTGGCCGAAGCCCATCAGCTTGACGCCGGAGTTCTTGTCCTTGACCTTCTCCATGAACTCGCCAACCTTGGAAACACCGCCATTGCGCTGGATGTCTTCCAGCATATTCAGGCAGGCCTCGTTGGCACCGCCGTGGGCGGGGCCCCACAGGCAGGCCACGCCGGCCGCGATGGCGGCGAACGGGTTGGTGCCCGAGCTGCCGCACAGGCGCACGGTGGAGGTCGACGCGTTCTGCTCGTGGTCCGCGTGCAGGATGAAGATGCGGTCGATGGCGCGCTCGATGACCGGGTTGACCTTGTACTCTTCGCACGGCGTGCCGAACATCATGCGCAGGAAGTTGCCTGAGTAGCTCAGGTCGTTCTTCGGATACATGTACGGCTGGCCGGTGCCGTACTTGTAGGCCATGGCGACCAGCGTGGGCATCTTGGCGATCAGGCGGATGGCCGCGATCTCGCGATGCTCGGGGTTATTGATGTCGGTGCTGTCGTGATAGAAGGCCGACAGGGCGCCCACCAAGCCGGTCAGCACGGCCATCGGGTGCGCGTCGCGGCGGAAGCCACGCAGGAAGAACTGCATCTGCTCGTTCACCATCGTGTGGCGCGTCACCGTGTCGGTGAACTCGGCCTTCTGCGATTCGTTGGGCAGTTCGCCGTTGAGCAGCAGGTAGCAGGTTTCCAGGAAGTCGCAGTTCACCGCCAGCTGCTCGATGGGGTAGCCGCGGTACAGCAGCTCGCCCTTGTCGCCGTCGATGTACGTGATGGCCGACTGGCACGACGCCGTGGACAGGAAGCCCGGGTCGTAGGTGAACATGCCCGTCTGCGCGTACAGCTTGCGGATGTCGATGACGTCCGGACCGACCGTGCCCTTGTAGATCGGCAGATCGATGGCTTGATCGCCATTGCTGAACGCGAGCGTGGCCTTGATGTCGGAGGCTTTCATGTCGACTTTCTCTTGAGAAGGTGGAGGAAATGGGGAGGGTGGCGAAGGATCGGATGGAGCGGCTCAGGCCGCGAGCCGGTCGCCCGGGGGGCGCATCAGCTCCAGCACCGCCGCCACCTCGGCCCCGGCCCATGCGGGCTCGGGCTCCTTTCGGCGCAGCAGAAGGTCGAGCAGGTCGTTGTCCGGCAGGTCCATCAGGGTTTCGATCGCCTGGGCCTGGGCCCGGGTCAAGCCAGAACCATGCCGCTCGAAGAAGCGGGTGATGAAGATGTCGTTCTCCAGCAACCCGCGTCGGCAACGCCACTGCAGCCGGGCCAGGGCGCGCTCGTCGAGTCGTTCGTCGGATGCGCCCGGGGCTGGCTGCGATTGCGGCATGGCGTGTCGTCTCCGTTGCTTCGTTCGGCCAGGATCAGATGGCGCGACGCACCATCAGCTCCTTGATCTTGCCGATCGCCTTGGTGGGATTCAGGTGCTTGGGGCACACGTCCACGCAGTTCATGATCGTGTGGCAGCGGAACAGGCGGTACGGGTCTTCGAGGTTGTCGAGCCGTTCGCCGGTGGCTTCGTCGCGGCTGTCGGCGATGAAGCGGTAGGCCTGCAGCAGGCCGGCCGGGCCGACGAACTTGTCGGGGTTCCACCAGAAGCTCGGGCAGCTGGTGGAGCAGCTCGCGCACAAGATGCACTCGTACAGGCCGTTGAGCTCTTCACGCTCCTCGGGCGACTGCAGCCGCTCGCGCTCGGGCGCCAGGCCCTCGGTGATCAGGTACGGCTTGATCGAGTGGTACTGCTTGAAGAACTGGGTCATGTCCACGATCAGGTCGCGGATGACCGGCAGCCCCGGCAGCGGCTTGAGCACGATGGTGCCCTTGAGCGTGTTCATGTTGGTCAGACACGCCAGGCCGTTCTTGCCGTTGATGTTCATCGCGTCCGAGCCGCACACGCCTTCGCGGCAGGAGCGGCGGAAGGCGATGCTCGGATCCTGGGCCTTGAGCTTGACCAAGGCGTCCAGCAGCATGCGCTCGTGGCCGTCGAGTTCGATCTCGACGGTCTGCATGTAGGGCTTGGCGTCCTTGTCCGGGTCGTAGCGGTAGATCTGGAATGTGCGCTTCATGTCGGTGTCTCGTGGGGTTGCGGCGATGTCAGAACGTGCGGACCTTCGGCGGCACGCTGTCGACGGTCAGCGGCTTGAGGTTGACCGGCTTGTAGGTCAGGTTGTTGCCCGCGCTGTGCCACAGCGTGTGCTTCATCCATTCCTTGTCGTTGCGGCCCAGCGGGAACTCCGGATGGTCGGCCGGGTGCTCGTAGTCGTCCACCGTATGGGCGCCGCGGCATTCCTTGCGGGCAGCGGCCGAGACCATCGTGGCCTGGGCCACTTCGATCAGGTTGTCGACTTCGAGCGCTTCCATGCGCGCGGTGTTCCACACCATGGACTTGTCCTTCAGCGTCACCGAAGGAACGCGGCTGCGCAGGTCGGCCACCTTGACCACGCCTTCGTCCATGCTGGCCTGGGTGCGGAACACGCCGGCGTGCTGCTGCATGGTGGCGCGGATGTCGTTGGCGATGTCCTGCGCGTAGATGCCGTCGTTGGAGTCCTGCAACTGGTTCAGGCGCGCCAGGGTGCGGTCGGCGCCGTCGGCCGGCAGGGGCTTGTGCTCGCCGCTGTTCTTGACGAAGTCGACGATGTGCTTGCCGGCCGACTTGCCGAACACCAGCAGGTCCAGCAGCGAGTTGGTGCCGAGGCGGTTGGCGCCGTGCACCGACACGCAGGAGCATTCGCCCACCGCGTACAGGCCGCCCACGACCTGGTTGTGCACCTCGCCGTTCTGCACCACCACCTGGCCGTTGATGTTGGTCGGGATTCCGCCCATCTGGTAATGGATGGTGGGCACGACCGGGATCGGCTCCTTGGTGATGTCGACGTTGGCGAAGTTGTGGCCGATCTCTTCCACCGAAGGCAGGCGCTTGCGGATGGTGTCGGCGCCCAGGTGGTCGAGCTTCATCAGGATGTAGTCCTTGTTGGGACCGCAGCCGCGACCTTCCTTGATCTCCTGGTCCATCGAACGCGAGACGAAGTCGCGCGGGGCCAGGTCCTTCAGCGTGGGCGCGTAGCGCTCCATGAAGCGCTCACCATTGCTGTTGAGCAGGATGGCGCCTTCGCCGCGGCAGCCTTCGGTCAGCAGCACGCCTGCGCCGGCCACGCCGGTGGGGTGGAACTGCCAGAACTCCATGTCCTGCAGCGGGATGCCGGCGCGCGCCGCCATGCCCAGGCCGTCGCCGGTGTTGATGAAGGCATTGGTCGACGCGGCAAAGATGCGGCCCGCGCCGCCGGTGGCCAGCAGCACGGCCTTGGCCTGCAGCACGAACAGGTCGCCGGTTTCCAGCTCGATGGCGGTGACACCCACCACGTCGCCGTCGGCGTCGCGGATCAGGTCCAGGGCCATCCACTCGACGAAGAAGTTCGTCTTGGCCTTCACGTTCTGCTGGTACAGCGTGTGCAGCATGGCGTGGCCGGTGCGGTCGGCCGCGGCGCAGGCGCGCTGCACGGGCTTCTCGCCGTAGTTGGCGGTGTGGCCGCCGAAGGGGCGCTGGTAGATCGTGCCGTCCGGATTGCGGTCGAAGGGCATGCCGAAGTGTTCGAGCTCGATGACGACCTTCGGTGCTTCACGGCACATGAACTCGATGGCGTCCTGGTCGCCCAGCCAGTCAGAACCCTTGATGGTGTCGTAGAAGTGGTAGTGCCAGTTGTCCTCGGACATGTTGCCGAGCGAGGCCGACACGCCGCCCTGCGCCGCCACGGTGTGCGAGCGGGTCGGGAAGACCTTGGACAGCGAGGCCACGTTCAGGCCGGCGCGCGAGAGCTCGAGCGCGGCACGCATGCCGGAACCGCCGGCGCCGACGATGACGACGTCGAACTTGCGCGTCGCGATTTTTGCTTTGGTGTACGACATGGGCTCAGATCCTCCAGAGCACTTGAATCGCCCAGCCGGCACAACCCACGAGCCAGACGATGGTGAAGATTTGCATGAACAGACGGATGCCGACGGGCTGGACGTAGTCCATCCACACGTCGCGCATGCCCACCCATACGTGCCAGAGGAGCGCGGCGATCACTGCGAAGGTCAGGACCTTCATCCATTGCGGGGCAAAGATGCCTGCCCACTGGTCGTAGCCGACGGGGCCGCGCGTGAGGAGAACCTGCGCCAGGACGACGATGGTGAAGACCGCCATCAGCGCGCCGGTGACGCGTTGCGAGAGCCAGTCGCGCAGGCCGTAGTGCGCGCCGACGACGGTGCGCTTGGAGCCGTAATTCACTGCCATGGTGTTGTGTGCCTTCTTCTTGTGATCAGTACAGGCCGAACAGCTTGGCGCCAAGCGCCAGTGTCAGGAGGATGCTGATGGCCAGGACGACGATGGCGGAGGTCTTGCCGAACTCCTTGGTCACGGCCGCATGGCTGACGTCCATCCAGAGATGGCGCAGGCCCGCGCAGAAGTGGTGCAGGTAGCCCCAGATCAGAGCCAGGGCCACGAGCTTCAGGAACCATCCCGGCAAAAAACCAAGGCCGCTGTCGAAGGCGGCCTTGAACTTGGCATAGGAGATTTCCGAAGAGACGGAGGTGTCGAACATCCAGATGATGAAGGGCATCAGCAGGAACATCAGCACGCCGCTGACACGGTGCAGGATGGACACGATGCCCGCCGGCGGAAGCCGGTAGCCCGTGAGATCCGTGACCACGTTGATGTTGCGGAATTCGCGGCGCGGCGGCCTGGTCTTGGAAGCTAGCTCTGTCATGGGGAGGTTCTTTCTGGGAGGTCGATAGGGCGACTCGTGTCAGGACGTTTATGCAGGCAACTCAAAATTCTATTGCAATGCACCATGTTGCATGGGCTGTCTCTGAAGCTTTCTGTCGCCTTGCTCTGTTGCTATATTTTTTGGAGCAACATCGTTTCTGCCCATCAGTGTCGGAGGGGGCAGCGGGCTAGCCGAGGTCATTGCGATAGTGGTGCGTGTCGGTGCGGTACAGGCCGCGGCGCAGCTCCATCGGCGCATCGTGATACGTGTGGGCGATGCGTTCCACCGAGAGCAGCGGCGTCTGCAGTGTCACCTGAAGCAGCGAAGCCTGCTCGGCATCGGGGAGAACGGCGCGCAGCTTCTCCTCTGCCCGCACCATGCGGACGCCGAACTCGGTCTCGAACATCTCGTACATGGGGCCGCGCCACTCGGCCAGACGTTCCGCCGTGAGTCCCTTGAAGGGCGCGCCGGGCAGCCAGAGGTCTTCGAGGATCGTGGGAACGCCGGCATAGGCCAGCACGCGGCGTACCTGCAACACGGCGTCGCCCGCGCGCAAGGCCAGCGCCCGCGCGACCTCGGCGCTCGCGCGCACCCTTCTGCAGTCCACGATGGTGCGTTCTGCGGGGCCCTCGCTGGTGGGGCTTCCCTGGTCGGGCACCAGCTTGAGGAAGCGGTATTGCACCTGCTGCTCTGCATGAGTGGCGACGAAGGTGCCCTTGCCCTGCCGGCGGACCAGCAGGTTGTCGGCCGCCAGCTCGTCGATGGCCTTGCGCACCGTGCCCTGGCTCACACGAAAGCGGGCGGCAAGTTCGATCTCGCTGGGGATCGGCTCACCCGGCTTCCATTCCCCCGCCTGCAGGCTCTGCAGGATCAAGGCCCGTATCTGCTGGTACAGCGGGCTGAAGGAAGGCGTGCCGGCATCCGCGGCGGGTGGGGAGGACATGGGTGGGGTGTGCAAGACGGGCATCGCGAAGCGTGCCAAGTCCCACATCTTATATAAGACATAAGACGTGCGCCATGGAATCGGCCTAGAATGAGCGGTTGTTTCCTGCCCCGGGTCGATTGGCGGTGCCGGTCGATGTGCAGATTCCTGCAGGCAGGGCTCACACGGCACGTTCCGTTTCCTTTCTCTTCGTCTGGAGTCTTCCCATGAGCAAAAAGCCCGTTCGCGTCGCCGTCACCGGCGCCGCCGGCCAAATCGGTTACGCCCTCCTGTTCCGCATCGCCTCGGGCGAGATGCTCGGCAAGGACCAGCCGGTCATCCTGCAACTGCTGGAAATCCCCGACGAGAAGGCCCAGAAGGCGCTCAAGGGCGTGATCATGGAGCTGGAAGACTGCGCCTTCCCGCTGCTGGCCGGCGTGATCCCCACCGGTGACCCGGAAGTCGCCTTCAAGGACGCCGACTACGCCCTGCTGGTGGGTGCGCGCCCCCGCGGTCCTGGCATGGAGCGCGCCGACCTGCTGGCCGCCAACGCCCAGATCTTCACCGCCCAGGGCAAGGCCCTGGACAAGGTCGCCAGCCGCGACGTCAAGGTGCTGGTGGTCGGCAACCCCGCCAACACCAACGCCTACATCGCCATGAAGAGCGCGCCCAGCCTGCCGCGCGAGAACTTCACCGCCATGCTGCGCCTGGACCACAACCGCGCCGCCAGCCAGATCGCCGCCAAGACTGGTGGCCAGGTCGGCGAGATCGAGAAGCTGACCGTGTGGGGCAACCACTCGCCCACCATGTACGCCGACTATCGCTTTGCCACCATCGGCGGCAAGAGCGTCAAGGACGCCATCAACGACCAGGTCTGGAACGCCGACGTGTTCCTGCCCACCGTGGGCAAGCGCGGCGCCGCCATCATCGATGCGCGCGGTCTGTCGTCGGCTGCTTCGGCGGCCAACGCCGCCATCGACCACATGCGCGACTGGGCCCTGGGCTCGCAGGGCAAGTGGGTCACCATGGGCGTGCCCTCCAACGGCGAATACGGCATCCCCAAGGACGTGATCTTCGGCTTCCCGGTCACCACCGAGAACGGCAAGTACAAGATCGTCGAAGGCCTGGAGATCGACGCCTTCTCGCAAGAGCGCATCAACAAGACCCTGGCCGAACTGCAGGGCGAGCAGGACGGCGTCAAGCACCTGCTCTGAGGCCTTCCGAGGCCACGCGCGTTCCGGCCGGCTCGGCCGGGCGCGCGGCGGGAAGGGGTTCCAGCCGCCTCGCGGACCTTCTTTCCGATGGCCCGGGAACGCGGGGCCCGTTTTCCGACTCTTCCTTCGACACCATGGATTGGGATCCCGCGCTGTACCGCCGCTACGAGGATGAGCGGACTCGCCCGGCCGCCGAGTTGCTGGCGCGGGTGCCGTTGACGTGGGCGAGGCGGGTGGTCGACCTGGGTTGCGGCCCGGGCAATTCCACCGAGCTCCTGGTGCGCCGCTTCCCGGATGCCGAGGTGATCGGCGTCGACAACGCCGAATCCATGGTCGCCGCCGCGCGCCAGCGGCTGCCGCAGTCCCGCTTCGAGTTGGGCGACATCGGCACCTGGCAGCCTTCAGGCGACGCGCCCGATCTCATCTATGCCAATGCCGCCCTGCAATGGGTGCCGGGCCACGAGGAGTTGCTGCCGCGGCTCTTCTCCTCGCTGGCGCCGGGGGGCGTGCTGGCCATCCAGATGCCCGACAACCGCCAGGAGCCCACGCATCGCCTGATGCGCGAGCTGGCCGGTCGCACGCCCTGGTCCACGCACATCGGCGATGCCGACCGCGTGCGCACCGAGCTGCTGACGATCGGTGGCTATTACGACTTGCTGGCGGCCGAGGCGGCCGAGGTCGACGTCTGGCACACCGTCTATCAGCACCGCATGGCTTCTGCCGCGGCCATCGTCGAGTGGGTCAGCGGTACCGGCCTTCGCCCTTTCCTCGATCCTTTGCCAGCGGACCTGCGGGCCAGCTACCTGCAGGCCTACGAGCAGGGCGTCGACGCGGCCTATCCGGTGCGCACCGACGGCCGCCGCCTGCTGGCCTTTCCGCGCATGTTCATCGTGGCACGCCGTCCCTCATGAGTGCCGATTCCATCGCTGTACGACGCGCCGCGCACCCGGCGGAGGTACTGCTCGGCGCCCAGGCCGGCGCTATCGCGCTGCCGGTGTGCGACCACTACAGTGGCGTCGAGGCCCGCATGCGCAAGAGCCTGGCGCTGCAGGCCGAGATGGCGGCCGAATTCGGGGCCTGCGTCTTCGACGTCACGCTCGACTGCGAGGACGGGGCGCCCGTCGGCGGCGAAGTGGATCATGCCCGGCTCGTCGTCGAATTGGCCCGCAACGCTGCGCCCGGCATGCGAGTGGGCGTTCGCGTTCATCCGGTCGACCATCCTGCGTTCGAGGCCGACGTCGACACCATTGCCGGCCAGGCCGGCGACCGCCTGGCCTACCTGATGGTGCCGAAGGTGGAACGGCCGGCCGATGTGGCGCGCGCCGTGGCCGCGCTGGACGCGGCCGGCGCCTCCGGCTTGCCGCTGCATGTGCTGATCGAGTCTCCCCTGGCGGTGCACCATGCCTTCGACATCGCGGCGCATCCTCGGGTGCAGTCGCTCAGTTTCGGCCTGATGGACTTCGTCTCGGCCCATGCCGGTGCCATCCCGGCGGACGGCATGGGCGCGCAGGGCCAGTTCTCGCACCCGCTGGTCGTCCGCGCCAAGCTGGCCATCGCGAGTGCCGCCCACGCCTTTGGCAAGGTCCCGTCCCATTGCGTCGTGACCGAGTTCAACGATGCGCAGGCCATGAAGAGCGCCGCGCGCCGGGCGGCGCGGGAGTTCGGCTACACGCGGATGTGGAGCATCCATCCGAACCAGATCCGTCCCATCCTCGAGGCCTTTGCGCCGGACGAGGATCAGATTCAAATTGCTACACAAATAATAGCTTCAGCACAAGAAGCAGATTGGGCGCCCATCAGCTTTGATGGCACATTGCACGACCGCGCGAGCTACCGCCACTTCTGGCAGGTGCTGATGCGCGCACACGCCACCGGACGCACATTGCCGGGCCGCGCTGCCGGCTGGTTTGCGACCGACAACGCGTCCACCTGAACTCCGCCATCCAAGGAAGGTTCCTCTCACCATGAACAAGACCCTCGCGTTCATCACCGCTGCCGCGCTCGCGCTGCCGCTTTCCACGCTGGCCCAAACCAGCAGTACCGCCGACAAGGCCGCCACCAAGGCCAAGCCTGCCGCCAAGGCCGCGTCCAAGGACAAGGTCGTGCACGTCAAGGGCAAACAGCACCTCAAGGCCAGCGCCGTCAAGGCGGTGGAAGAGACCACGCCCGTCGCCGACGACGCCGTGCTCACCGACAACGACATCGAAGTCGCCAAGCGCGTCTTCACCGGCAAGATCCAGTGCGAACTGGGTGCCGACGTGACCGTCACGGCCGACGATGCCAAGCCCGGCTTCTTCACCGTCAGCACCAAGGGCGCCAAGTACCGCATGCACCCGGTCGAGAGCCGCACCGGCGCCATCCGCCTGGAAGACAGCCATGCCGGCGCCATGTGGCTGCAGCTGGGCAACAAGTCCATGCTGATGAACCAGAAGCAGGGCGTGCGCATGGCCGACGAATGCCAGGCTGCACCGCAGGTGGCTTTTGCCGAAGAGATGAAGAAGAACCCGCCCAAGGCGCTGTTCGAAGGCGCCGACGCACCCAAGAAGTAACCCACAGCCCGGCTGGTCACCGGCGCGGCTCTTGCTTGGAGCCCGTCGCCGTGGCCACCGTCGGCGCGCAGGCCCTGGGAGGGCTCGAACCCCTGCGGCTGCCGGCGTGAATGGATGCTGTCCGAACGTTTTCCGGAGAAAAGAAAGATGTTGCAAGCCTACGTTGACCATGTCGCCGAGCGCGCCGCGCTGGGCATCCCCCCGCTTCCCCTGTCGGCCAAGCAGACCAGCGAAGTCATCGAACTTCTGAAGTCCGCCACCGCCAAGGATGGCGAATTCCTGCTGAACCTGCTGACCTATCGCGTGCCTGCCGGCGTGGACGACGCGGCCAAGGTCAAGGCCAGCTACCTCGCCGCCATCGCCCATGGCACCGAGAAGAACGCGCTCATCAGCCGTGCGCACGCCACCGAACTGCTGGGCACCATGCTGGGCGGCTACAACATCGGCCCGCTGATCGATCTGCTCAAGGACGCCGAGGTCGGCGCCGTGGCGGCCGAAGGCCTCAAGAAGACGCTGCTGATGTTCGACCAGTTCCATGACGTCAAGGAACTGGCCGATGCCGGCAATGCCAACGCCAAGGCGGTGCTGCAGAGCTGGGCCGACGCGGAATGGTTCACCAGCCGGCCCGAAGTGCCCCAGAGCATCACCTTCACCGTCTTCAAGGTGCCCGGCGAGACCAACACCGACGACCTGTCGCCCGCCCCCGACGCCACCACCCGTCCCGACATCCCGATGCACGCCCTGGCGATGCTGAAGAACAAGCGCGATGGCGCGCCCTTCGAGCCCGAGGAAGACGGCAAGCGCGGCCCGGTCAAGTTCATCCAGGACCTGGTCTCCCGCGGCCTGCCCGTGGCCTACGTCGGCGACGTGGTCGGCACCGGCTCCTCGCGCAAGTCGGCCACCAACAGCGTGCTGTGGTGGACGGGCGAGGACATCCCCTACATCCCGAACAAGAAGTTCGGCGGCATCTGCCTGGGCACGAAGATCGCCCCGATCTTCTACAACACCATGGAAGACGCCGGCTCCCTGCCCATCGAGCTGGACGTGAGCCAGATGAACATGGGCGACACCGTCGAGCTGCGTCCCTACGAAGGCAAGGCCCTGAAGGACGGCAAGGTCATCGCAGAGTTCCAGGTCAAGAGCGACGTGCTGTTCGACGAAGTGCGCGCCGGTGGCCGCATTCCGCTGATCATCGGCCGTGGCCTCACCACCAAGGCACGCGAGGCGCTGGGCCTGCCGGCCTCCACGCTGTTCCGCCTGCCCAAGGCGCCGGTCGACACCGGCAAGGGCTTCTCGCTGGCGCAGAAGATGGTCGGCCGCGCCTGCGGCCTGCCCGAAGGCCAGGGCATCCGCCCGGGCACCTACTGCGAGCCCAAGATGACCTCGGTCGGCTCCCAGGACACCACCGGTCCGATGACCCGCGACGAGCTGAAGGACCTGGCCTGCCTGGGCTTCTCGGCCGATCTGGTCATGCAGTCCTTCTGCCACACGGCCGCCTACCCCAAGAAGGTGGACGTGAAGATGCACCACGAGCTGCCCGACTTCATCAGCACCCGTGGCGGCATCTCGCTGCGCCCGGGCGACGGCGTCATTCACAGCTGGCTCAACCGCCTGCTGACGCCCGACACCGTCGGTACCGGCGGCGACTCGCACACGCGCTTCCCGATCGGCATCAGCTTCCCCGCAGGCTCCGGCCTGGTGGCCTTCGCGGCCGCCACCGGCGTGATGCCGCTGGACATGCCCGAGTCGGTGCTGGTCCGCTTCAAGGGCAAGATGCAGCCCGGCGTCACGCTGCGCGACCTGGTCAACGCCATTCCGCTCTACGCCATCAAGCAGGGCCTGCTGACGGTCGAGAAGAAGGGCAAGAAGAACATCTTCTCCGGCCGCATCCTCGAGATCGAGGGCCTGCCCGAGCTGAAGGTGGAGCAGGCCTTCGAACTGTCCGACGCCAGCGCCGAGCGCTCGGCCGCCGGCTGCACGGTGCACCTGAACAAGGAACCGATCATCGAGTACATCAACAGCAACATCACGCTGATGAAGTGGATGATCGCGGAGGGCTACGCGGATGCCCGCACGCTGCAGCGCCGCATCGACGCGCAGGAAGCCTGGCTGAAGGACCCGCAACTGCTCAAGGCCGACGCGGACGCAGAGTACGCCGCCGTGATCGAGATCGACCTGGCCGACATCCACGAGCCCATCGTGGCCTGCCCGAACGACCCGGACGACGTGAAGACGCTGTCCGACGTGGCCGGCGCCAAGATCGACGAGGTGTTCATCGGCTCGTGCATGACCAACATCGGCCACTTCCGCGCGGCGTCCAAGCTGCTGGAAGGTAAGCGCGACATCCCGGTCAAGCTGTGGATCGCACCGCCGACCAAGATGGATGCCCAGCAACTGACCGAGGAAGGTCACTACGGCGTGTTCGGCAATGCCGGTGCCCGTACCGAGATGCCGGGCTGCTCGCTGTGCATGGGCAACCAGGCCCAGGTGCGCGAAGGCGCGACGGTGATGTCGACCAGCACCCGGAACTTCCCCAACCGTCTGGGCAAGAACACCAACGTGTACCTGGGTTCGGCGGAACTGGCCTCCATCTGCTCCAAGCTGGGCCGCATTCCGACCAAGGACGAGTACATGGCGGACATCGGCGTCATCAACCAGAACGGCGACAAGATCTACCAGTACCTGAACTTCGACAAGATCGAGGACTACAAGGAAGTGGCCGACGGCGTCGCTGCCTGATCCTGATCGCCGGCCTCAGCCAGCGCATCGCCAATGCAAGGGCCCGCCTTTCGGCGGGCCCTTTTTCGTTCGTCCGGGGGCCGCAAACCTGCAGCCTCGCTGTCGTTCGGTTAAAGCCCCGTCGCGCCGAGCAGAAGCGCGCAACGGGATCAGAGATCCAGCTTCTTGTGCTCGCCCATCGAGGGCGGCGCCTTGCCGCCCATGGCGGCGCGCGCGATCTTGAGCAGCTGCGTGACCTTGCTCTCGGTCACGTCCCAGTACTCGGCCGCTTCGATACCCACAGCCAGCAGACCCAGGTTGGGATCGTCCACGCCCTTGGGGAACCAGGCCTCCGCGACCTTGTTGAAGAGCTCGCGCTTCATGGTCTCGTCATTCGAGAGCACGGCCCGGCCGGCTACCGACACATAGCTGTCGTCGTCCGGATTCGCATAGGCCACGTTCACGACCGGATCGCTGGCGACATGGCGGGCGATCTCGCCGTCGAGCGGGATGAAGAAGTACAGCGTGGCGTTCTCGTCCACCGAGCGGTTCTGCGTAGTCAGCGGGTGGCTGTGCAGCAGGCCATCGCCATGGCGGTGCGTGAGCATGCCGAAGCGCGTGTCCTTGATCAGCTCCCAGAGCTTGGCGTGGTCGTCGGTGTGAGTCATGGCGAACTTCCTTTGTCCTTCTGATGGGTGGGTGAGGCGGCGCGTCGTGTGGACGCGTGCCATGCACCGTAGAAGCCCTCCGCGGGGGCGCCTGACGCCTGCAGGCGCGTCCGCCTGTCAGCGCATGCCGACCCCGCTCGACAGCGGTGCGTCGTCTGCCAGGGCGGCAAGCGCCGCCGAGGTGGCCGCGTCGGCAGGGAAGAAGGATTCGATGGCCAGGTCCTGCAGCGTGATGTCCACCGGCGTGCCGAAGACGGTGGTGGTGCTGATGAGATTGAGCACCGCCCCGCCATGGCGAAGGCACAAGGGCACGGCGATGCCCGCGAGATCGCCATCGGCCACCGCCTCGTCCCGGGGCGCCGGCAGGGCGTAGCCGGACAACTCCTGGTGCAGCGCCTGCAGCACCGGATCGCCGGTGGCGCCGATCTGCTGGGCCAGGCGCTCCAGCAGGTGTGCCCGCCAGGCGCGCCGGTTGGTGATGCGCGGCGCCAGGCCCTGGGGATGCAGGCTCAGGCGCAGCACGTTGACCGGCGCTGCCAGCAGAAAGGGCGCGACGCCTTCGAGCAGCCGTGGCACGAGCGCATTGGCGGCCACCAGTTGCCAGTGGCGGTCCACTGCCAGTGCGGGGTAGGGCTCGTGGGCCTGCAGCAGACGGTCGACGGCCTTGCGGGCCATGGCCAGGGCCGGATCGTCGATGGGCCGTTCGCGGTACATCGGCGCATAGCCGGCGGACACCAGCCACCGGTTGCGTTCGCGCAGCGGCACCGAGAGCCGCTCGGCCAGCCGCAGCACCATGTCGCGGCTGGGCAGGGCTCGGCCCGTTTCGACACAGCTGAGGTGGCGCGTGGAGATGTCGGCCTCATGGGCCAGGTCGAGCTGGCTCATTCGCCGGTGCTGGCGCCAGTGGCGCAGATGGGCACCGAAAGACGCGTCGCTGCCCGGCGGCGGGGAGGAGTCGGGGTGGGGACTGGCGGACATGCGGCCATTCTGGCGGCCCCCTCCGCGGCCGGACCATGACCTGCCAGGTCATGGCCGCGGTGCAGCGGCGGCGGGAGGATGCGTTCGACGGGGTCCCGCGGCCCCGTCGATTCCATCCACCCTGCAAGGAGTTGCCATGTCCCCGATCCTGACCTCGCCCCGTTTTCTTTCCCGCGTGATGGGGCTGGATGCCGCGTCCTGCCTGCTCACGGGCGCCATCCAGTGCGCAGCGACCGCGCCGCTGTCCGCGCTGACCGGCCTGCCTTCGGCACTGCTTGGCTACAGCGGCCTGTTCCTGCTGGTCTATGCCGCCGCGGCGGCGTGGATGGCCAGCCGCGCCGCGCCGCCCCGCGTTCTCATCGCCCTGGTGGCCGTCGGCAATCTCGGCTGGGCGCTGGGGTGTTTGGCCTTGCTTGCCGGTGGCCGCCTGCAGCCCACGGCGCTCGGCGCGGCCTGGGTGGGGTTGCAGGCCGTGGTGGTGCTGGCACTGGCTGCTGCGCAATGGGCCGGCCTGCGCGCCACGTCGCCCCGCCGCCGGCCGGCGCTGCAAGCCTGAGCGCCTCGGTAGGAGGGGCATCCCGCTGACGTCCAGTGCCTTCAAAGCCTGCTATCTTGCTCGTTGGTTCGAACAAGAAGGATGCTTTCCATGGCCGACGCTGCTCCTGCCCACGTCTTCGCTTCCGCCCTCAAGACCTTCAAGACGGCCTCCGGCCGGCAAGGCAAATACTGGTCGCTGCCCGAGCTGACCAAGAAATTTCCCAACATTGCCAAGCTGCCAGTGTCGATCCGCATCGTGCTGGAGTCGGTGCTGCGCAACTGCGACGGCCAGAAGGTCGCCGCGGAGCATGTGGAGCAGCTGGCCAACTGGCAGCCCAATGCCGAGCGCACGGAAGAGATTCCCTTCGTCGTCACGCGCGTGGTGCTGCAGGACTTCACCGGCGTGCCGCTGCTGGCCGACCTGGCCGCCATGCGCAGCACCGCCAAACGCCTGGACAAGTCGCCCAAGACCATCGAGCCGCTGGTGCCCGTCGACCTGGTGGTGGACCACTCGGTGATGGTCGACCACTACGGCACGCCGCAAGCGCTCGACCTGAACATGAAGCTGGAGTTCTCCCGCAACAAGGAGCGCTACCAGTTCATGAAGTGGGGCATGCAGGCCTTCGACACCTTCGGCGTCACGCCGCCGGGCTTCGGCATCGTGCACCAGGTGAACCTGGAGTACCTGGCGCGCGGTGTCTACAAGGCGGCCGACGACAAGGCCGAGGTGGCGACCTGGTATCCCGATTCGCTGGTCGGCACCGACAGCCACACCACCATGATCAACGGCGTGGGCGTCGTGGGCTGGGGCGTGGGCGGCATCGAAGCCGAGGCCGCCATGCTGGGCCAGCCGGTGTACTTCCTCACGCCCGACGTGGTGGGCTTCGAGCTCACCGGCCAGCTGCGCGAAGGCGTGACTGCCACCGACCTGGTGCTCTACGTCACGCAGATCCTGCGGCAGGAGAAGGTGGTCGGCAAGTTCGTCGAGTTCTTCGGCCCGGGCGCCGCGTCCATCCCGGTGCCCGACCGCGCGACCATCGGCAACATGGCGCCCGAATACGGCGCCACCATGGGCTTCTTCCCGGTGGATGAGAAGACCATCGCGTACTTCCGCGGCACCGGCCGCACGGACGAGGAGATCGAGCGCCTGGAGGCCTACTACAAGGCCCAGGGCCTGTTCGGCATGCCCGCCCCCGGCGCGCTCAACTACACCAAGACCGTCAAGCTGGACCTGTCCACCGTCACGCCCAGCCTGGCCGGCCCCAAGCGGCCGCAGGACCGCATCGACCTGGGCCATCTGGCCGGCCGCTTTACCGAGCTCTACAGCAAGCCCAACGAGGCCAGCGGCTTCAACCAGCCGGCCGACAAGCTGGCAGTGCGCCATGACATCGCACTGGACGGCAAGCAGGTCTCCATCGGCAACGGCGACGTGCTGATCGCGGCCATCACCTCGTGCACCAACACCTCCAACCCCAGCGTGCTGCTGGCGGCCGGCCTGCTGGCCAAGAAGGCGGTGGAGGCGGGCCTGACGGTCAAGCCGCACGTCAAGACCTCGCTGGCGCCCGGCTCGCGCATCGTCACCGACTACCTGCAGAAGACGAAGCTGCTGCCATACCTGGAGAAGCTGGGCTTCTACCTGGCCGGCTATGGCTGCACCACCTGCATCGGCAATGCCGGCGACCTGGCGCCCGAGATCAACGACGCCATCACCGGCAACGACCTGGTGTGCGCGGCCGTGCTGTCGGGCAACCGCAATTTCGAGGCGCGCATCCATCCCAACCTCAAGGCCAACTTCCTGGCCTCGCCGCCCCTGGTGGTGGCCTTCGCCATCGCCGGCAACGTGACGGTCGACCTGATGACGCAGCCCGTGGGCAAGGGCACGGGCGGCAAGGACGTGTACCTGGGCGACATCTGGCCCAGCGCCGCCGAGGTGGACGAGTTGCTGCATTTCGCCATGGACGCGCAGGCCTTCCGCCGCAACTACGAGCAGATCACCGCCAACCCGGGCGAGCTGTGGAACAGCATCAAGGGCGTGCAGGGCGAGGTCTACGACTGGCCCACCTCCACCTACATTGCCGAGCCGCCCTTCTTCGAAGGCTTCGGCATGCAGCCGGAGGCAACGGAGGCGGGCGTGACCGGGGCGCGCGTGATGGCGCTCTTCGGCGACTCGATCACCACCGACCACATCTCGCCGGCCGGCTCCATCAAGGAGAGCTCGCCCGCCGGACAGTGGCTCAAGGCGCATGGCGTGGGCAAGGCCGACTTCAACAGCTACGGCTCGCGCCGCGGCAACCACGAGGTGATGATGCGCGGCACCTTCGCCAACGTGCGCATCAAGAACCTGATGCTGCCGGCCGGCGCCGACGGCTCGCGGGAAGAGGGCGGCCTGACGCTGTTCCAGCCCAATGGCGAGAAGATGTACATCTACGACGCCGCGATGAAGTACATCGAACAGGGCGTGCCGACGGTGATCTTCGCCGGCGAGGAATACGGCACTGGCTCCAGCCGCGACTGGGCCGCCAAGGGCACGCAGCTGCTGGGCATCAAGGCCGTGGTGGCCCGCAGCTTCGAGCGCATCCACCGCGCCAACCTGGTCGGCATGGGCGTGCTGCCGCTTCAGTTCCTGGGTGCCGACTCCTGGCAGAGCCTGGGCCTCAAGGGTGACGAGAAGATCGACGTGCTCATTCCCGGCGAGCTCAAGCCGCAGCGCGAGGACGTCAAGCTGGTGATTGAAAGCGCCGACGGCAGCCGCAAGGAGGTGACCGTGCGCCTGCGCATCGACACGCCGATCGAGGTCGAGTACTACAAGCACGGCGGCATCCTGCCCTTCGTGCTGCGGCAGCTGCTGCAGGGCTGAAGCGCCCGGCCGCTGCGTCCGATTGGACGCGGTCCCGGTGCCAGCAAGGTCGCGGAACGGTGAGCGCCGGTCCGCGGCCTTTGTTTTGCGCGGCCCGCTTTGGCCAGCATTGCCGAATGGCAACGCGGTTTCTGATCCCCGGGACTCCTGCTTGCAATTGAAAATTGTTAGCATCTGGCTTTTGCCAGAGAGAGCTTCGCCTTGCGGCGGGGCCCATTGCTTCCGTGTCCACCTCTGCCTCGCGCGCACCGGCCGCCTTTCTGCCGCTCGACCAACTGCCCGACCGCCAATGGGCGACCGTGATGGATGTCGCCCGCGGCGAAGCCGCGGACGACCGCGACCTGGCGCTGCGCCTGACTGAAATCGGCTTCGTCCCCGGCGAGCGCGTCTGCGTGGTGGCCAGTGGTCACCCCGGTCGCGAGCCGCTGGCCGTGCGCCTGGGTCACACCACCTTCGCCCTGCGTCGCTATGAGGCCGCACTGATCCACGTCGCACCTGCGGAGGCCGCCCATGGCTAAGGCGAGCATCGCGTTCCAGTCGCCCAACCCACCGCGCCGCGTCGCGCTGCTGGGCAATCCCAACTGCGGCAAGACGGCCCTGTTCAATCTGTTGACGGGCAGCCGCCAGAAGGTGGCCAACTACGCCGGCGTGACCGTCGAGCGCAAGGAAGGTGAACTGCGCACACCCGGCGGTCGCCACGTGGCGGTGCTGGATCTGCCCGGTGCCTACAGCCTCAATGCGCTGTCGGCCGACGAGGCGGTGACGCGCGACGTCGTCACTGGCCGGCGCGACCAACTGCCCGACCTGCTGGTGTGCGTGACCGACGCCACCAACCTGCGGCTGAACCTGCGCCTGGTGCTCGAGGCCAAGCGCCTGGGCGTGCCGATGGTGATGGCGCTGAACATGACCGACATGGCCGAGCGCCAGGGCATCCGCGTCGACACCGACATCCTCTCGCGCGAGCTGGGCATCCCGGTGATCCGCACCGTGGGCGTGCGCCGCAATGGCGCCACCGACCTGCTGGCCGCGCTCGACATCCCAGTGCCCGCCTCCTCGCCGCTGCCCTGGGAGGCGCCCTCGATGGACGACGTGCTGGCCTCGCACAGGGAAGTGCGCCGCATCCTCGACCTCGCGGTGCAGACGCCGCAGGGCAGCCTGGCCACCAGCGACCGCATCGACCGCGTTGTGCTGCACCCGGTGTGGGGCATGCTGGTGCTGGCCGTGACCCTGTTCCTGATGTTCCAGGCCGTGTTCAGCTGGGCAGCGGTGCCCATGGACGCCATCAAGGCCGGCACCGACGCCATCGGCGGCTGGTTGCAGGGTGTCATGGCCGAGGGCCCGCTGCGCAGCCTGCTGGTCGACGGCGTGGTGGCGGGCGTGGGCGGCGTGCTGATCTTCCTGCCGCAGATCCTGATCCTGTTCCTCTTCATCCTGGCGCTGGAGGACTCGGGCTACCTGCCGCGCGCCGCCTTCCTGCTGGACCGGGTGATGGGCACGGTGGGCCTGTCGGGGCGCTCCTTCATTCCGCTGCTGTCCAGCTTCGCCTGCGCCATTCCCGGCATCATGGCTACGCGCACCATCAGCAACTGGCGCGACCGGCTGACCACCATCCTGATCGCGCCGCTGATGACCTGCTCGGCCCGCCTGCCGGTGTATGCGCTGCTGATCGGCGCCTTCATCCCGCAGCGCGAGGTGCTGGGCATCTTCAACCTGCAGGGCGTGGTGCTGTTCCTGCTGTATGTCTTCGGCATCGTCTCGGCCATGGCCGTGGCGTGGGTTCTCAAGCGCCTGCGCACGCAGCAGGGCCATTCGCCGCTGCTGATGGAACTGCCGGCCTACCGCTGGCCCAACCTGCGCAATCTGCTGCTGGGGCTGTGGGAGCGGGCGTGGATCTTCCTGCGTCGCGTGGGCACCATCATCCTCACGCTCACCATCCTGCTGTGGTTCCTGTCCAGCTACCCGGCGCCGCCCGCCGGTGCCACCGGCCCGGCCATCGAATACAGCTTCGCCGGCCGGCTGGGCCAGTTGCTGGAATACATCTTCGCGCCCATCGGCTTCAACTGGCAGATCTCCATCGCCCTCGTGCCCGGCATGGCCGCCCGCGAGGTGGCGGTGGGCGCGCTGGGCACGGTGTATGCGCTGGCGGCCTCCGGCGAAGAGGTGGCGGGCGCGCTGGAGCCGCTGATCGCCGGCAGCTGGTCGCTGGCCACGGCCCTGTCGCTACTGGTGTGGTTCGTGTTCGCGCCGCAGTGCATCTCGACGCTGGCCACCGTGAAGCGCGAGACCAACAGCTGGAAGCAGGTCTTCATCATGGCCGGCTACCTGTTCGGGCTGGCCTACGTGGCCTGCTTCATCACCTACCGCGTCGCAGTGGCCCTCGGGGCCGGCTGACGCTTCTCTTGCGGAGATCCGAGTCATGCAGAACGCCGTCGTTGCCCTGATCGTCCTCGTGGCCGCCGTCTATGCCGCCTGGCACTGGATGCCGGCCGGCTGGCGCCGGTCGCTCGCGCCCCGCATGGCGCGCTGGATGGCGCGCAGCGGCCTGGTGCGCGAGGAGCGCGAGGCCAAGGTGGCCCGCTCCCTGGGCCAGGCGGGCGGCTGCGGTTCCTGCGACAGCTGCGGCACCTGCGGCCCGACGCCGGTCTCGGGCCGCGACGGTGCCTCGCCGTCGGCGCGCCGCTGATCCAGCGCAGCCCGGCCGGCGCGGTCGGGCCGAGAATCGTGGACTTTTTGGGATCCACGAGCGCATGCGCATCCATTCCCTCATCGTCGGCGGCGGCATCGGCGGTCTGGCCGCCGCCCTGGCCCTGGCGCGGGCCGGCCACACGGCAGACCTGATGGAACAGGCGCCCGCCTTCAGCGAGGTGGGCGCGGGCATCCAGCTGGGACCGAACGTGGTCCGGAGGCTGCGCGCTCTGGGGCTTGGCGAGGCGCTGAATGCCATCGTGGCCCATCCCGAGCGGCTGTGCGTGTCATCGGCGCTGAATGGTGGCCGCATCGCCACCATGCCCCTTGCAGGCGCCATGGAGCAGCGCTACGGCGCGCCCTACTTCACGGTCCATCGCGCCGATCTGCACGGCCTGCTGCTGGAGGCCGTACGCGCGCAGGCCTCGGGCGCCGTGACGCTCAGCACGGGCGCGCGCATCGAGCGCCTGTCCACCCGCGGCGACGAATTCGTCTGCGCCGCCACCGACGATGGCCGCGCCTGGGAAGGCGATGCGCTCATCGGCGCCGATGGTGTGTGGGGTCGTGTCCGGCCGCGCATCTGGCCCGACGCAGCGCCGGCGCGGCCGACCGGGCACATGGCCTTTCGTGCATTGCTGGAGCAGAACGCCTTGCCCGCGGCACTGCGCAGCCGGCAGGTGGATGTCTGGCTGGCGCCGCGACTGCACGCCGTGGCCTATCCGGTGCGGGGGGGCGAACGGCTCAATCTGGTGGTGCTGACCGAAACATCGCCGGACGAGGTCGGTGCCGATGCGCGCGATTGGGACCAGGCCGCCAGCCGCGCTGCACTCGACCGTGCCACCGGCCATGTCGGCCAGCCGCTGCGGGCGCTGCTCGATGCCGTTCCGGCGTGGCGAGCCTGGACGTTGTGCGACCGGACGCCGCTGACCGGTCCGCAGGAGATGGTCGACGGCCGTGTGGCGCTGCTGGGCGATGCGGCGCACCCGATGCTGCCCTACCTGGCGCAGGGTGCCGGCATGGCGATCGAGGACGCCGTGACGCTGGCGCAGCAGCTCAGTGGCTGCACCTCGGCCGAGGTGCCCCAGGCCCTGGCGCGCTATGCGCAGGCGCGTTGGGCCCGCAATGCGCAGGTGCAGGCCCGTGCGCGGCGCAACGGGCGCATCTTCCACCTGGGCGGGCCGGTGCGCTGGGGTCGCGACCTCGCGATGCGCCTGGCCGGTCCGGCCCTGATGGACCAGCCCTGGCTCTACGCGGGCTGAATAGCCATCAAAGCTCCGTCCTCAGCGTCCAGAGTTCAGGGAACAGCACCACGTCCAGCATCTTGCGCAGGTAGCTCACCCCACCGGTGCCGCCAGTGCCGCGCTTGAAGCCGATCACCCGTTCCACCGTCGTCACATGGCGGAAGCGCCAGAGGCGGAAGGCGTCCTCGATGTCGGTGAGCTTCTCGCCGAGCTGGTAGAGGTCCCAGTGGGCCTTCGGGTCGCGGTAGACCGTGAGCCAGGCCTCCTGGACGGCCTCGCTCGCGGTGTAGGGCTGCGTCCAGTCCCGCTCGAGCTTGTCGGCCGGAATGGCGAGGCCCTCGCGGGCCATGAGTCGCAGGGTCTCGTCGTAGAGCGAAGGGCGGCGCCACGCGGCGTCCACCATGGCCAGCAGGTGCGGCCGGTGGGCATGCGGCTTGAGCATGGCGGCGTTCTTGTTGCCCAGCGCGAACTCGATGCAGCGGTACTGCGCGCTCTGGAAGCCGCTGGAATTGGCCAGGTAGGGCCGCATGGCGGTGTACTCCGGCGGCGTCATGGTCGACAGCACCGTCCACGCGCCCACCAGCTGCTCCATGATGCGTGTCACCCGCGCGAGCATCTTGAAGGCCTCGGGCTTGGTGTTCTCGCTCGGGTTGGCGATGGCGGCCGTGGCGGCCGTCAACTCGTGCAGCATGAGCTTCATCCACAGCTCGCTGGTCTGGTGCTGCACGATGAACAGCAGCTCGTCATGCGTGGGCGACAGCGGATGCTGGGCGCTCAGGATCTCGTCCAGATGCAGGTAGTCGCCGTAGCTCATCGACTGGCTGAAGTCGAGCTGGGCCTTTTCTTCGTGGACGATCTGTTCGGGCAGTGCTCCGCACTCCGCCGGGCCGGCGGATGTCGAGGAATTCATCGCAAGGCTCCTTGGAGGGGTAGGGGTCAGTCCAGCACGGCGGCCATGGCCTGGGCGACGTAGGCCACGTTCTTGGTCGACAGGCCGGCGATGCACATGCGGCCCGAGCGCACCAGATACACCGCATGCTCTTCGCGCAGGCGGTCCACCTGCTCGGGCGTGAGACCGGTGTAGCTGAACATGCCGCGCTGGGTCAGGAAGTAGCCGAAGTCGCGGCCGGGCAGGCGGTCGGCCAGCGTGGCATGCAGGGCCTCGCGCATGGCCTTGATGCGGCCGCGCATCTCGGCGAGCTCGGCGTCCCACTGGGCGTAGAGCTCGGGCGTGCTCAGCACGCGCGTCACGATGCGCGCGCCGTGCGTCGGCGGGCTGGAGTAGTTGGCGCGCACCGAGCTCTTGAGCTGGCCCAGCACCCGGCCGGCTTCCTCGGCCGAGCCGCACACCACCGACAGGCCGCCGCAGCGCTCGCCGTACAGCGAGAAGCTCTTGGAGAAGGAGTTGGCCAGGAAGAAGCGCACGCCCGCATCGGCCAGCGCGCGCGGCGCGAAGGCGTCCTCGACCAGGCCGTCGCCGAAGCCCTGGTAGGCCATGTCCACATAGGGAATCAGGCCGCGCTCGGCGATCACGGGGATCAGCTGCTTCCACTGGTCCTGCGACAGGTCGACGCCCGTGGGGTTGTGACAGCTGGCGTGCATCAGCACGATGCTGCGGGCGGGCAGCGTCTTGAAGGCCGCCAGCATGTTCTCGAAGCGCAGGCCGCCGGTGGCCGGGTCGTAGTACGGGTACAGGTTCACCTGGAAGCCGGCGCCCTCGAACATGGCGCGGTGGTTCTCCCAGGTCGGGTCGCTGACCCACACCTGCGAATCGCCGAAGTAGCGCTTGAGGAAGTCGCCGCCCACCTTCAGGCCGCCGGAGCCGCCGATGGTCTGGATGGTGGCAACGCGGCCGCTGGTGACGGCTTCGTGCGTGGGGCCGAAGGCCAGCTTCTGCACCGCGGCGCGGTAGTCGGCCATGCCTTCCATGGGCAGGTAGGAGCGCGGGCCGATTTCCTGCAGCAGCGCGGTCTCGGCGGTGCGCACCGCCTTCATCACGGGCAGGCGGCCGTCGTCGTCGAAATAGATGCCGATGCTCAGCGACACCTTGTTGGGCCGCGTGTCGCGCTGGAAGTCCTCCATCAGCGAGAGGATCGGGTCACCGGGGTAGGCGGGAATGTGTTCGAACATGGCGTGGCTTTCGGTGGTGCGGTCCGTGGGCGGAGGGCGGCACGGACGATGCAAGCTGCGGGCCGGGCGGGCTGCCGCGCTCGGGGACGAGCGGCGTAGGACAGGGCGCTACGGAGCGAAGCGGGGAAGTTATCACCGTCAAAAAATGCGTTGTGTCGCTTATTTCCAACGGTGACCATAAAATAAACGTCGTTTTATGTATGGAACATCTGGGGCTGTGATGAAGCAAGTGATCGATGTGGGCCTGCCGGCGCTCAAGCAACCTTTTTCTTGGGCCGTGAAGGCCACGGGCGCGATGCTGTTCACCGCCCATGGGCCCGTCCGCACCGACGGGACCATCGACACCGGGACCATCGAGGCGCAGACGCGCCTGACCTTCGAGAACCTGCGGCGCGCCGTGCAGGCGGCCGGCGGCACGATGGCCGATGTGACGCAGGTGCTGATCTACATGACCGACGTGGCCGACATGCCGGCCATCGACGCGGTCTACCGCAAGTTCTTCGAGGCGCCGTATCCCAACCGCTCCAGCGCCGCCGTGGCGGCGCTGGTGGTGCCGGGCATGAAGATCGAGATCGTCGCCTACGCCATGGTGCCGGCCTGAGGGCCGTCAGGTCAGCGCGCGCAGCACGGCGCGCACGGGCGAGGCATCCGCCTGCACCAGCTTGAGCGGCAGCGCGATCAGCTCGTAGTCGCCCTCGGGCACGGCGTCGAGCACCAGGTTCTCCAGCACGCGCATGTCGTGGCGGCGGATGGTCTGATGGCTGGGCAGGGCCTTGCTGTCGGCCGGGTCGATGCTGGCCGTGTCGATGCCGATCAGCCGCACGCCCAGCGCGGCGAGGCGCTCGACCGTCTCGGGCGCGTAGGCGGGCAGTTGCGGGTCCCAGCGGTCCACGGGGGCGCGTTCATAGGTGCGTACCAGCACGCGCGGCGGCAGGTGGTCGTCGACTGCATGAGCGATGTGCCGCCATTCGATGAGCGGCGCCGCGCCGATGGCATGGATCACGCGGCAGGTGCCGAGGAAGGCGTCCAGGTCCACCAGGCCGATGGTCGTGCCATCGGCCGCGTAGTGGAGAGGGGCGTCGGCATGCGCGCCCACGTGTGGCGACATCGTGATCTGGCTGACGTTGACCGGGCAGCCGGGCCCCAGCGTCGCGGCCCATTGCTGTGCATAGGGCGTGTCACCAGGAAAGACGGGGGCGCCGACGTAGACGGGCGGCGAAATGTCCCAGAGGCGGGCAGAGGTGGCAGACATGGGTCGGACCATAGCGCTGCCGCGGCGGGCGTGGTGTCGGTTATTCCCAACGCGGACGAAGACGCGACCTGTGCGCGTTGCCCCGGCGTCAGGCGCTCGCTCAGCCCTCGAGTGCCGGCAGGCCGTGCCGTGCGCGCGCCTTCTCGCAGCCGTAGCTCCCGGGCTCGAGTTCGCGACAGGGATTCGGTCGCCACTCGTAGATGCCGCAGCTCACCGATTGCCCCACCTTGCCGGTGAGCGCCGCGCAGCGAATCGGCACATGGTCCGTGCCTCGCATGCGGCAGGTGGCGCCGTTGACCTCGACCGTCAGCCCGGCGGGCACCGTGCCGCCCATGTCGTCCAGCTCATAGATGCTGAAGTCGACACGGTAGCTGGCGCAGCAGGCACCGCAGCTCTGGCAGGGGCTCATGGACGCGCCGCGAACGCCGTCAGCCGATGCGGCCGAGCAGCAGATACTCCATCAGTGCCTTCTGCACATGCATGCGGTTCTCGGCCTCGTCCCAGACGACCGACTGCGGGCCGTCGATGACCTCGCCCGTGACCTCTTCGCCGCGGTGGGCGGGCAGGCAATGCATGAAGAGGGCGTCGGGCTGGGCGACGGCCATCATGGCCTCGTCCACGCACCAGTCGGCGAAGGCCTGGCGGCGCTGCTCGTTCTCGGCCTCGTAGCCCATGCTGGTCCACACATCGGTGGTGACCAGATGGGCGTCGCGACAGGCGTCCATCGGGTCCTTGAAGACCTTGTAGCTGTCGCCGGAGCGGATGCCGGCGACGGCCTGGTCCACCTCGTAGCCGCTGGGCGTGCTCACGTGCACTGCAAAGCCGAGGATCTCGGCAGCCTGCAGCCAGGTGTTGGCCATGTTGTTGCCGTCGCCCACCCAGGCCACAGTCTTGCCACGCAGCGCCTCGGGGTCCGGCGTGCCGTCGGCGCCGAGACCGCGGTGCTCCAGGTAGGTGAACAGGTCGGCCAGGATCTGGCAGGGATGGAATTCGTTGGTCAGGCCGTTGATGACCGGCACGCGCGAGTTGGCGGCGAAGCGTTCGATCTTCTCCTGCTCGTAGGTGCGGATCATGACCAGGTCGGTCATACGGCTGATGACCTTGGCGCTGTCCTCGATGGGCTCGGCGCGACCCAATTGGCTGTCGCCGGTGGTCAGGTGCACGACGCTGCCGCCGAGCTGGTACATGCCGGCCTCGAAGCTCACGCGGGTGCGGGTGCTGGCCTTCTCGAAGATCATGGCCAGTGTGCGATCCGCCAGCGTGTGGTGCTTCTCGTAGGTCTTGAACTTCTTCTTGATGAGCGCCGCGCGTCGGAACAGGTACGCGTACTCGTCGGCCGTGAAGTCGCTGAACTGGAGGTAGTGGCGGATCGCAGGAAGGCTCATGGGCTTATTGTGCCGGCTCGGCCAGGAAGGCCTTCACGATGGGGGCGAGGAGGGCGACGATCTCGTCGGCTTCGGCCACGGTGAGGACGAGCGGCGGCACCAGGCGGATCACGCTGTCTGCCGTCACCGACAGCAGGAGGCCGGCGTCGCAGGCGCGGGTCAGCACGGCGCCGGCGGGCCGGTCGAGTTCGATGCCGAGCATCAGGCCCTGGCCGCGTACCTCCTTCACGCCGGCCACGCCTTCGAAGGCGGCCTGCAGCGCGGCCTTGAGGTGCGCACCGACATCGGCGGCGTTCTGCAGCAGGCCGTCCTTCTCCATGATGCGCAGCGTCTCGATGCCGGCGCGCATGGCCAGCGGGTTGCCGCCGAAGGTGGTGCCGTGGTTGCCCGGCTGGAAGATGTTCGCGGCCTTGGGGCCGGCCACCACCGCGCCCACCGGCACGCCCGAACCCAGGCCCTTGGCCAGCGACATCACGTCCGGCACGATGCCGGCCCACTGGTGGGCGAACCACTTGCCGGTGCGGCCGATGCCGGTCTGGATCTCGTCGATCATCATCAGCCAGTCGTTGGCGTCGCACAGGGCCCGCACCTGCTGCAGGTAGTCCCAGCGCATCGGGTGGATGCCGCCTTCGCCCTGGATGGTCTCGAACATCACGGCCACCACGTTGGGGTTTCCCTCGGTCGCCTTCTTCAGCGCCTCGATGTCGTTGAGCGGCACGCGGATGAAGCCCTCGACCAGCGGGCCGAAGCCTTTCTGGATCTTCGGATTGCCGGTGGCCGACAGCGTGGCCAGGCTGCGGCCGTGGAAGGCATGCTCGTACACGACGATCTCCGGCCGCTCGATGCCCTTGTCGTGGCCGAACTTGCGGGCCAGCTTGATGGCGGCCTCGTTGGCCTCCAGCCCGGTGCAGCAGAAGAAGGCGTTGGTCATGCCCGACAGCGCCGTCAGGCGCTCGGCCAGCACTTCCTGGCCGGGCACGTAGTAGTAGTTGGAGGTGTGGATCAGCTGGGTGAGCTGTTCCTGCAGCGCCGGCACCAGTTCGGGATGGTTGTGGCCCAGCGTGTTGACGGCGATGCCGCCCAGGCCATCCAGATAGGCCTTGCCATTGACGTCCCACACGCGGCAGCCCTGCCCGCGCACCAGGGCGATGGGCAGCCGGCCATAGGTGTTCATGACGTGGGGCGAGGTGGGGGCGGCAGTGGCGCTCATGGGTTCTCCTGAAAGTGAAGAAATTCTAGGTGGGGGGCATGACGCCTTCGTTGAGGATTGCGCATCACTGCCATGCGCCCCAGTCCCATCGGATGCATGTCCCGCGGCGGTCGCGCGCGGGACACGCTGGGTAGAATCCCTTGTGCGGCGCAACACGCCTGCGCCGAACACGAGAACAATGGTTTCCCCCTCTGCCAAAGAAGTCTTCATCCAGGGCGTCACGAGCCAGGGTCGCACCTTTCGGCCCAGCGACTGGGCCGAGCGGCTGGCCGGCGTGATGAGCCAGTTCCGCCCCGGCGGTGCCCGCCTCGGGGGGCATCTCAGCTATTCGCCCTGGTGCGTGCCGACGGTGATCAACGGCGTGAAGTGCGTGGTGGTCCACCGTGACCTGCAGGAGTCCGAACCGATGGCATGGGACTTCGTCATGAACTTCGCCAAGGACAACGACCTCCAGGTGGCCGAGGCCTGCCTGGTGCCGGACGGGAAGCCCGCCAAGGGCTGATTGCCTCGCCCCTTTGCTGCTCCGGGCCCACCGGGTCCAGAAACGAAAAAACCGCCCGAAGGCGGTTTTTCTTTTTTCGCTGCAGCGCACCCGATCAAACGGCGGACCGCCTGTCGGCAGTCCGGGCTGACCTGAATTTCGTCAGGCGGCGGCCGCCGGAGCGGCAGTGGCCAGGGCCTTGACCTTGGCGGCCAGGCGGCTCTTGTCGCGCGCGGCCTTGTTCTTGTGGAAGATGCCCTTGTCGGCGATGGTGTCGACGACGCTCTGGGCCTTGGCGAACAGCTCGGTAGCCTTGGCTTGGTCGCCAGCGGCAACGGCCTTGGCAACGTTCTTCAGGGCCGTGCGGTACTTGGAGCGCAGCGAGCTGTTGGCGGCATTGAGCTTGGTGTCCTGGCGGACGCGCTTGCGGCCCGACGCGAGGCGCGGGTTCTTCTTTTTGGGCTTGGCGGATGCCATATTTGTGTTCCTTGAGTGTCTGGGGATGATGCGGCGAACCCGCGAGTATAGCCCACCCGATTCTTGCTCGCCTCGGGCAAGAGTGCCCTGGTCAGCGGCGGCAACGGGAGCAGGCGGTTGCCCGCGCAGCCAGGCGCCCCAAGGCCCCGCCTACACTGCGCCGCCGTGTCGCTCTTCAAATCCGCTTCCACCGTCTCCCTGCTGACCCTGGCCTCGCGCATCACCGGCCTTGTGCGCGATGTGCTGATGAGCTCGGTGTTCGGCGTGAGCGCGCTGACCGACGCCTTCTACGTCGCCTTTCGCATTCCCAACCTGTTCCGTCGCGTGCTGGGAGAGGGCGCGTTCAGCCAAGCCTTCGTGCCGGTGCTGTCGGCCACCCGCACCGAGGGTGGCGAGGACGCGGCGCGGCAACTGATCGACCATGTCGGTACGCTGCTGCTGTGGGCGTTGGTGCTGCTGTGCGGGGTGGGCGTGATCGCCGCGCCGCTGATGGTGTGGGCCATGGCCAGCGGCCTGGAACGCTCGGGTAGCTTCGATGCCGCCGTCGTGATGACGCGCTGGATGTTCCCCTACATCGGCTTCATGTCGCTGGTGGCTTTTGCCGGCGGCATCCTCAACACCTGGAAGCGCTTCGCGGTGCCGGCCGCCTCGCCCGTACTGCTCAACGTGGCGTTGATCCTGTCCATCGTGGCGGGGGCGCCGCTGTTCCGGCGCTGGGGCATCGAGCCGATCTACGCCCAGTGCGTGGGCGTGATGGTGGGCGGCATGTTGCAGCTGGCGATCCAGATCCCGGCGCTGCGCCGACTGGGCCTGATGCCGAAGCTGGCGGTGCGCTTCGCAGCCCTGCGCGAGGCCTGGGCCGACCCGGGCACCCGCAAGATCCTCGGCCTGATGCTGCCGGCCATGATCGGTGTCAGCGGGGCGCAGCTGTCGCTGCTCATCAACACACAGATCGCCTCGCACCTGACCGCCGGCAGCGTCACCTGGATCACCAATGCCGACCGGCTGATGGAGTTTCCCAGCGCGATGCTGGGCGTGGCCCTGGGCGTGGTGCTGATGCCCCAGCTGGCGGCGGCCCGCGCGGCCCAGGATGCGGATCGCTATTCCGCCATGCTGGACTGGGGGCTTCGGCTCATCGTGCTGTTGGCGCTGCCCTGTGCGGCGGCCCTGCTGGTGTTTCCGGTGCCGCTGGTGGCGGTGCTGTTCCACAACGGCGCCTTCGACGACGCCAGCGTGCTGCGCACGGCGGATGCGCTGGCGGGCTACGGCGTCGGGCTGGTGGGCATCGTGTCGATCAAAGTGCTGGCTGCCGGTTTCTATGCGCGCCACGACATGCGCACGCCCATGCGCATCAGCCTGGCGGCGCTGGCCATCACCCAGCTGCTCAACCTGGCGTTCGTTCCCTGGCTGCAGCATGCGGGCCTGACGCTGGCCATCGGCGTGGGGCAACTGGTCAATGCGCTGGCGCTGTGGGTGGGCCTGCGCCGCAGCGGTAGCTACCGGTTGGCGCCGGGCTGGGGCCGCTTCCTGCTGCAGGTGCTGGCGGGAACCGTGGTGATGACGACGCTGCTGGTCTGGGGTGCGCACGGTTTCGACTGGGTGGGCCTGCGCAGCCAGCGGCTGCTGCGCATCGGGCTGCTGGCGGCCTTCGTGGCGGGGGCGGCGGTGCTGTATTTCGGTGTGTTGACCGCCTGCGGCCTGCGGTTGCGCAGCTTCGTGCGGCGCTGAAGCACGGCGCCCGGCATCGCCGAGGTGGCCGTGGGGCTTCCGCCGGCCGCCTTGACGCTGGCGACGCGGCTCCACTACAAAGGCCCATGTCTCTTCGATACGACACGCCGACGCCACTGGCCTATTTCGAATCGCTGGTGCAGAGCGACGAGCACTTCCCCCTGCTCGAGGCCGCCGCCAGCCTCGCGCAGGATGAGTATCCCGAGCTCGACGTCCAGCAGGTGCTGGGCGACATGGACCAGCTGCTGGCCCGCCTCAAGCGGCGCCTGCCGGCGGACGCCGCGCCGCTGGCGCGGCTTCGGGCGCTGAACCAGTTCTTCTTCCACGACCTGGGTTTCGGCGGCAACGTCAACGACTACTACGACCCCGACAACAGCTTCCTGCATGCGGTGCTGCGCACCCGGCGCGGCATCCCGATCTCGCTGGCGGTGCTGTGGATCGAGCTGGCCCAGGGCCTGAACCTGCATGCGCGCGGCATCAGCTTTCCCGGTCATTTCATGCTGAAGGTGTCGCTGCCCAAGGGGCAGGTCGTGATCGACCCCTTCACCGGCCGTTCGCTGTCGCGGGAGGAACTGGCCGAACGCCTGGAGCCGTACAAGCGCAGCAACGGCCTGGTGGGCGAATTCGACGTGCCGCTGGGCCTGTACCTGCAGCCCGCGCCTGCACGGGAGATCATCGCCCGCATGCTGCGCAACCTGAAGGAGATCCACAGCGCGCAGGAGGACTGGGCCCGCCTGATCGCCGTTCTGGACCGCCTGATCGTGCTGCTGCCCCAGGCCTGGGGCGAGTACCGCGACCGCGGCCTGGCCCGCGCCGAGCAGGGCCATACCGCGCAGGCAGTGCATGACCTCGACACCTACCTCGCCCATGCCGAGGACGCTCTGGACGTCGATGCCATCACGGAGCGTGCCGCCGAACTCAGACGCGCACTGTCCTGAAGAACGGCCGTCACCGCCCGCTCGGGGCTCCGCGCGCCCGCAAGTGGCGCAATCAGGCCAGAACAACGAGATTCGCGCCGATGCACTGACGACTTGCTGACCACCCCCTGGTCAGCTTCCCTTCGGGTGGGGTAGCCTTCGCCCCCATGCGAATCCTGTTGGTGGAAGACGATGCGACCCTGCGCGACGTGATGCTGCGCAGCCTGACCGATGCCGGACATCGGGTCGATGTGGCGGCGAGCATGGAGGAGGCCGATTACCTCTGGCGTGTGCAACCCTTCGATGCCGTGCTGCTGGACCTGAACCTGCCGGCCGGCCCCGGCCCCGGCAGCCCGCTGGGCAGCGGCCTGACCGTGCTGCGGCAGGCGCGCAGCCGCGGTGACCGTACGCCGGTGCTGGTCCTCACCGCCCGCAACCGCACCGACGAGCGCATCGCCGGCCTGGACGCCGGCGCCGACGACTACCTCGGCAAACCCTTCGAACTGCCCGAAGTCGACGCCCGCCTGCGCGCCCTGGTGCGCCGCGCCCAGGGCACGGATGACGTCGCATTGGTCGGCCAGCTCAAGCTCGACCGCCGGGCGCGCCGTTTCTTCATCGGCAGTGCGCCGCTGGACCTGCCGGCCCGCGAATTCGAGGTGCTCTGGGAGCTCATGAGCCCGCCGGGCCACGCCGTCAGCAAGCGCGTGCTCTCCAACAAGCTCTCGAGCTTCGACGACGCGCTGGGCGACAACGCGCTGGAGGCCTTCATCTCGCGCCTGCGCAAGAAGCTGCTCGGCAGCGGTGCCGGCATCCGCACCCTGCGCGGCATCGGCTACCTGCTGGAAGGCGACGCTTGAGCGCCCGGCCGGCCACCGCCGCGGCAGTTGCGGCGGCCGGGCATCGCCCGCGCCCGTCGCTGCGCGCGCGGGTGCTGCGGCAGGTGATGCTGCCGCTGGCCCTCACCTGGCTGTCCGGCACGGTGGTGGTGCTGACCATCTCCAACTATTTCGTGCGCCAGGCCTTCGACCGCGCACTGGTGGACGATGCCTACGCCATCGCCGCCAACATCCAGCCCCAGGGCCGGCCCGACGCGCAGTTGCAGCTCACGGCGCGCGAGATGACGACGCTGCTGTTCGACCAGCGGGAGACGGTGTACTTCGCCGTCCGTCGGCCCGACGGCAGCCTGCTTTCCGGCGAGCCGACGCTGCAGACGCCCTTCCTGGCCGACGGCGCGACCTGGCATCTGGCGGACGTGCGCTTCGCCGGCAAGCAATTGCGCGCCGTGGTCCTGCGCCATCCCGCCGGGACGGGCGACTTCACCGTGGTCGTGGCCCAGACGACCGGCTCGCGCACGGCGCTGCTGCGGCGCTTGGCGCTCTATGCGACGCTGCCGCAGATCCTGCTGCTGGGCGTGCTCGCCTGGTGGCTGTGGCGTGGCATTGCGCGCGAGCTGGCCCCGCTGGGCGCGCTCCAGCAGGACCTGGGCCGGCGCGACGCCAGCGACCTCTCGCCGGTGATCGTGGGCGGCGACACACGCGAGGTCGCGCAATTGGGCGATGCCCTGAACGACCTGTTCGTCCGCCTGGACGGCAGCGTTCGGGCGCAGCGGGAGTTCGCCGGCAACGTGGCGCATGAGCTGCGCACGCCATTGGCCGGCATCCGCGCGCTGGCGCATTACGGCCTGGGCCATTCCGACCCGGGTGTCGCGCGCGAACAGTTGCAGCGCATCGCCGACAGCGAGGCGCGCGCCAGCCACCTGGTCGACCAGTTGCTCGCGCTGGCGCTGGCGGCCGAATCCGATGCCGTGCTGCAGCGTGAGCCGGTGGTGCTCGACGAACTGGCCCATGAGGCCGTGCTGCGCCACCTGACCCGTGCCGACGCCCGCGGCGTCGATCTGGGCGCCCGCGGCCTCGACGAGGCGCAGGAAAGCGGCGGCTTCACCATCAACGGCAGCGTGGCGCTGGTGGAGGGCATCCTCGACAACCTGATCGACAACGCCCTGCGCTACGGCGGCAGGACCGTGACCATCGAGTTGTCGAAGGAAGAGGTCGATGGCGCGATGGTGCCCGTGCTCTCGGTGGCCGACGACGGACCCGGGATTCCCGAGGTGCAGCGGCAGGCGCTGATGCACCGCTGGGCCCAGGGCACCGACGGACGCAAGCTGGGCGAAGGGTCGGGCCTGGGCCTGTCCATCGTCGCCCGCTATGCGAAGCTGCTGGGCGCGCAGATGCGCCTGGCCGCCACGGCGAGTTCGGGCGGGCTGCGGGCGAGCATCCTGTTCACGACCCGCTGAGCCGGCCGGCCATCACCGCCGTCGGTGCGCCGGGCCACCGCCTGCATCGACGGGCGCGCTGCTTCAACAGACCCGCGGCATGCATCCTGCGTGACCCGGACGACTTTCCGCTCTTCCATGGACTCCCTGATCTCGATCGACGGCCTGCGCGGCCAATGGCGGCTGCTCTTCCAGCGCGCGCAACCCCTGCGCGTGCTGCTGGCGCTGGCCACGCTGATGGCCGGCGCACGGCTGGCTGGCCACCAGGATGCGGTGATCCCGCTCTTCCTCGGCACCATCGCCAGCGCGCTGGCCGAGACCGACGACAGCTGGCGCGGCCGTCTGCGTGCGCTCCTGGTGATGCTGGCCTGCTTCGCGGCCGTGGGCGCGGGGGTGCAGGCCCTGTTCGGCCTGTCGTGGGTCTTCATCGGCGTGTTCTGCCTGGCGGCCTTTGGCATCACCATGCTGGGCGCCATCGGCGCACGCTACAAGGCCATCGCCTATGGCACGTTGATCCTGGCGATGTACGCCACCATCAGCATGGAGCACGCCGTCGCGGCGCACGGCCCCGGCCACCACTGGCGCGAGCCGCTGCTGCTGGTGGCCGGCGCGGCCTGGTACGGGGCGATCTCGGTGCTGTGGTGCGCGCTGTTCCCTTCGCTGCCGGTGCAGGCCATGCTGGTGCGGGTCTATGGCGTGCTGGGCGAGTACGTGCGCTACAAGGCCTCGCTCTTCGAGCCGCTGCGCGGCGTGGACGTGCAGCGCAAGCGGCTGGCGCTGGCCGGGCTCAACGCGAAGGTGGTCGCCGCTCTCAACGATGCCAAGGAAGCCATCTTCTCGCGCCTCGGCCCGCGGGCGCCCACGGGCCGGCTCGCGCGCTACCGCGGTCTCTACCTGATCGCGCAGGACGTGCACGAGCGCGCCAGTTCCTCGCACGAGGACTACAACGCGCTGGCCGAGGCCTTCTTCCACAGCGACCTGCTCTACCGTTGCCAGCGCGTGCTCTGGTTGCAGGGCGATGCGTGCAGCCAGTTGGCCCGGTCGGTGGAGCGGCGCGAGCCCTTCGTGATGGACGGCCAGAGCGTGCAGGCCCTGGCCGAACTGCGCAGCGCCATCGTGCATGCGCGTGCGACCGCAGGTGAAGAGGCGCAGCAACGGCTGCCCGCCATCGAGGCACTGGCGCGCAACCTGGCCCTGCTCGACGGGCAACTGGCCGGCGCCAGCGATACGGCGCATCCCTCGGCCCGGCTCGGCCGCACCGACATGAGCCTGTTCGACCGCTCGGCCCGCGACTGGCGCGATGCGCTGGCGCGCGTGCGCCGGCAGCTCACGCCCCGCTCGCCGCTGTTCCGCCATGCCGTGCGCCTGGCCGTCGCGCTGGCCGCCGGCTATGGCGTCATGCATGTGGTGCAGCTGCAGGAGGGCTACTGGATCATGCTGACCACGCTCTTCGTCTGCCAGCCCGGCTATGGCGAGACCATCGCTCGCATGGGTCAGCGCGTGGCCGGCACGGCCCTCGGCGTGGTGGCGGGCTGGGCGCTGATCGACCTCTTTCCGCAGCCGCTGCTGCAGTCGGTGTTCGCCGTGGTGGCGGGCGTGGTGTTCTTTGCCAACCGCAGCACGCGCTACCTGCTGGCCACGGCGGCCATGACCTTGCTGGTGCTGATGTGCTTCAACCAGATCACCGACAGCGCGCGCCTGATCGAGCCGCGGCTGATCGACACCGCCATTGGCAGCGTGATCGCCGGCCTGGCCGTGCTGCTGGTGCTGCCGCACTGGCAGGCCCGGCGCATCCACGAGATCGCCGCGCAGGCCATGCGCCAGCATGCGGCCTACCTGCGCCAGATCGCGAGCCAGTACGACAGTGGCGCACGCGACGACCTGGCCTACCGGCTGGCGCGGCGCAACGCCCATAACGCCGACGCGGCGCTGTCCACGGCCGTGACCGAGATGTTCCGCGAGCCCGGCTTCGCCCGCCGCCGCGCAGGCGTGGCGGTGCGCTTCGTGATCCAGTCGCACACGCTGCTGAGCTACCTCTCGGCGCTCGGCGCGCACCGCGCCGCGGTGCCCGACGGCCCGCAGGTGGCGGTGCTGCGAGAGGCCGCCCAGCAGGCTGCCGCGGCGCTGGAACAGTTGGCGGCAGACGTCGAGGCGGGCCGGTTGGGTACGGCGCCGCCGCACCCGGCGCGCGAAGCGCTGGCCGCCGGCGCCGAGACGGACGCCGGTCGCAACGTCCCCCAAGCGGACGAGGCCGACGAGGTGATGGCCCGCCTGCGGCTGATGCGCACCGAGTTGCTGCTGGTGTGGGTGCAGATCGACGTGCTGCGTGCCCATGCCGCCGACTGGCTGGCGGTGGCCGACGCCGCGCCCGATCAGGCGGCCGAGGGGCGCGCGGGCGTGCCCGGCAGCCCAAACTGATGCCAGGCCCGGCGCAACTGCGTGTCCGTGCCGAAGCCCGAGGCCTCGGCCGCCTGGGTCACGCTGGCGCCGGCGCCGATGGCCTGCCGCGCCTTTTCGAGCCGCAAGCGCCGCAGGTAGGTCAGGGGCGCCACGCCGGCATGCTGGACGAACAGGCGTGTCAGGTGCCGTGGTGAGGTGTGGGCCAGGGCGGCCATGCCCGGCACAGTCCAGCCGGCCTGGGGCGCCTCGCTCACTGCGTCCTGCACGCGGTGCACCACGGCATGCAGGTGATGGCGGTGGGCCAGGAAGGGCGAGAGTTCCGGATCCTGCGGGCCGCGCCGTAGCGGCATCACCATCGTCTGCGCCACCTGGGCTGCCAGCGCTTCGCCGCACAGCGTGCCGATGCGGTGCAGCACGAGGTCGATGCCGGTGGTCACGCCGGCGCTGCTGAAGACGGGCGCGTCGAGCACGAAGACCCGGTTGGCCACCACCTCGCAGGCCGGTTCGCTGGCCTTCAGTTCATCGAGGTGATGGTGGTGCGTGGTGGCGCGCCGGCCCGCCAGCAGGCCCGCGTGGGCCGCGAGCAGGGCGCCGCCGCAGATGGTCAACAGCTCCAGTTGGCCGGCTTCCAGACGCTGGCCGCGCAGCCAGTGCAGCAGATGACGCGCCTCGGGTGTGTCGACGTCGATGTGTCGCCCGGGCAGGCCCACCAGCACGAGCCAGGTCGCCCGCCCATCCCAGGCGCCGGGCAGCGGCATGAGGCCCGCCAGCTGCACGCCAACGGAGCTGCGCAGTTCGGGCTGGGCAGCGGCGAACTCCACCTCGAAACGCAACGGCCGGCCGCTGGCCTCGAGCAGCCGGTTGGCGATGCGCAGCGCCTCGGCGGGCCCGGCCCAGTCCAGCGCCAGGCTGTCGGGCAGCAGGGCAAAGACGACGCGGATGATGGTGTGCGCTTCCTGCGGCTGGCGCGCCGGTGCTGTTGCGGCCGTGGTTGCGGCGCGTACGTGCGTGGGCGCGGCCGGACGGTCGCTCATGGCCGGCCGCTGCCATAGGCCCGTTCGACGCAGGCCACGCGCAGTTCGAAGGCCGTGTACCAGCGGCTGCGGCCCTGCTCGCGGGCGGCGGCGTGCTCGGCATGGTGGCGCCAGGCGGCGATCGCCTCCTCGCTGGCCCAGTACGAGACCGTGATGCCGAAGCCATCGGCGCCGCGTGCGCTTTCCACGCCCAGGAAGCCGGGCTGCGCCGCCGCCAGCTCGACCATGCGGTCGGCGGCCTCGGCGTAGCCGTCGTCGTCATGCCCAGCACTTCGCTGGGAGGAAAAGATGACGGCGTAGCAGGTGCCGTCGGGCAGGTGCGCAAAGGGGCTGGCGTTCGGGGTCGTCATGGAGGGGGTCCGGGACATGTGCCCTCGGCGCGCCGTCGCCTGGAGGGCGCAGCGCGGGGCGCCGGGCGTCGAGGTCAGCCTGCGATTCTGTGCGCTTCAGGCCGTTTCGAGCGCGGGCAGACGTGCGAGGGCCTGCGCCGCGCTGCACACCTGCGCGAATCGGCCCTGCAACACGGTGGCCGTCCGGGCCTTGATCTGCACGGCCGTCAGCGGCTGGCCATCGGGCTGGACCATGTCGAAGGTGAGCGTGGCGTCCAGCGCATAGTCCACCTGCCAGCCGAGATCGCTGGCGTGGCGTGTCGTCGTCTCGCAGCATTGCTCGGTGCGGATGCCGCTGACGATCAGCCGGCGGACGCCCTGCTGCGTGAGCCAGACGTCGAGCCCGGTGCCCACCAGCGCGCTGTGCCGGTGCTTGACGAAGGTGGCGTCGGCGGCGAAGTCGGCCAGGCCGTCGAAGGGGCGGACGTGGCCGCTCTCCTCGGCGAAAGGGTTGGCGGCATCGTGCGGGCCGTCGACGTGGTAGATCCTGACGATGGGCACGCCGGCCTCGCGGCAGCCTGCGATCAGCGCGTTCTGCGCGGCCAGCCACGCGGAAACGTCGTCGGGACGGTAGAAGGGGCGGTGGAGAAAGGACGCCTGGGCGTCGATCACGAGCAGGGCGGTGGTCATGGCTGCTTCCGGTCTGGGCGTTGAGGAAGCCTGCATTGTTCGGAGCGCCGCGCCCTGCGTCCGCACCGGCTGCGCCCGCTTTCGATCGGAATCGGACATCGGCAGGTCGCGCCCCGTGCCTGCCTCAGACCAGCTTCGCCGCCTCCAGCTCCTTCTTGAGGTAGGCGTAGAACAGCGGCGCCGCCACCAGCCCGGCCGGCCCGAAGACGGTTTCGGCCACGAACATCACCGACAGCAACTCCCACACCGCCATGTGGGTGCGCTTGCCGACCACCTTGGCGTTGATGACGTACTCGGCCTTGTGGATCAGGATCAGGAAGACCAGACAGGCCGCCGCCGTGAGCGGCGACACCGACAGCCCCACCAGGGTCAGCACCACGTTGCACAGCAGGTTGCCCACGATGGGCACCAGCCCCGCCACGAAGGTGAAGGTGATCAGCACGGGCGTGTAGGGCAGCCGCGTGTCCCACAGCGGCAGTACCAGCAACAGGAAGGTGGCCGTGAGGGCGGTGTTGAAGCTGGCGATCCAGAACTGGGCCGCCACGATCTGCTTGAAGGCCAGGCCGAAAGTGGTGATGCGCTGGTGAAGTGCGGCAGCCAGGGGGCGGCGGTGGAGCGGCGGTAGCGCGACGGCGGCCAGGCCGCCGACGATCAGGCCCACGTAGCCGTGCAGCACGGCGTTGAGCCAGGCCCGGCCGGCCAGGGCGAGCGTGCCCGCTTCGTTGCGCAGGTAGTTGGCCACCATGCGCTGGACGTCGTCGGCCGCCGCCGGCAGCGAAGCGGCCAGCTCGGGCGGCAGCTTCTGGCGCAGTTCCAGGATGGTGCGGGCGATGTAGTCGAGCAGTCCGCGGTACTGCTGCGGCGCCTCCACCACGTATTCGCGCGCCTGCGACACACCCAGCGCCAGCAGCGCCAGCGGGCCCAGCACCACCAGCAGGATCGCCACGGCCTTGATGATCGATTCGACCCGCGCCCGCGCGCGGGGCGGCAGCCGCCGATGTGCCCACTGCACCGTGAGGCGCGTGAACCAGCGCGTGAACAGAAAGCCCACGCAGGCGCACAGCAGGCCCACCAGCAGATGGCTGAGCAGGATGCCCAACAGGCCCAGCCCCATCAGCAGGTAGCTGGCGATGACCACCGGCCGGCTTGCGCCGACGGCGACAGGATGCGGCATCGTCACGGCGTGGCCGGGCGCATCCTCAGGCCACGACGACTGCGGCGCCGTTGCCGCGCTCGGCGATCATGCCGATCTGATAGACCGTCTCGCCCTGGGCGCGCAGCGTGGCCGCGCAGGACTCAGCGTCGGCGGCGGCCACTACCACCACCATGCCGATGCCGTTGTTGAAGGTGCGGTTCATCTCGATGTCGTCGATGCCCGCCACCTTCTGCAGCCAGGCGAACAGCTCGGTCTGCGGCCAGCTGCCCTTGGTGAGGTGGGCCGCGGTGCCTTCGGGCAGCACGCGCGGAATGTTCTCCAGCAGGCCGCCGCCGGTGATGTGGGCCAGCGCCTTGATGCCGCCGTCGCCCGCCTCGCCGCCATGCGGATGCGCGGCCAGGGCCGCCAGCACCGGCTTGACGTACAGGCGCGTGGGCGCCATCACGGCCTCGCGGAAGGGCTGGCCATCGAGCGTGGAAGGCAGGTCGGCGCCGGCGCGTTCGATCACCTTGCGCACCAGCGAGAAGCCGTTGGAATGCACGCCGTGCGAGGCCAGGCCCAGCACCACGTCGCCGGGCTTGACGTTCTGGCCGGTGAGGATCTTCGACTTCTCGACCGCGCCGACGGCGAAGCCGGCCAGGTCGTATTCGCCGGCGGGATACATGCCGGGCATCTCGGCCGTCTCGCCGCCGATCAGCGCGCAGCCCGACAGCTCGCAACCCTTGGCGATGCCGCCCACGACGCGGGCGGCGGTGTCCACGTCCAGCTTGCCGCAGGCGAAATAGTCCAGGAAGAACAGCGGCTCGGCGCCTTGCACCAGGACGTCATTGACGCTCATGGCCACCAGGTCGATGCCCACGGTGTCGTGCATCTGCCATTCGAAGGCCAGCTTGAGCTTGGTGCCGACGCCGTCGGTGCCGGAGACCAGCACCGGCTCCTTGTAGCGCTTGGGCACCTCGAACAGCGCGCCGAAGCCGCCGATGCCGGCCAGCACGCCTTCGCGCATCGTCTTCTTCGCCAGCGGCTTGATGCGGTCGACCAGCGCGTCCCCCGCGTCGATGTCGACGCCGGCGTCCTTGTAGCTGAGGGGGGTGGAGGAGGGCGAAGTCATGGTGGCGAGCGGCGCAGGGAAGAGACCAAAAGAAGGCGGCCCGGGCGTCTTCGACAGGCGCGGAGGCGGGCCGCATAGAATTTCACGCGATTTTAAGGGTCGGCTCCGGCCCGCCCCACCGCATTCCCGCATCCCCTCCGCCGCCATCCATCTCCCTCGCATGAAGCAGCTCGCGCTCGACATCGGCCTGCAGACAGCGCCGACGCTGGCGAGCTTCCACGTCGGGCCCAATGAAGAGGCGGTGGCCCATCTGCGGGCCTGGGTGGGTACGGGCCGGGGCACGCTGCACTCGCCGGTACCGATCTACCTGTGGGGCGAATCGGGCACCGGCAAGACGCACCTGCTGGAGTCGGTGGCTTCGGCCCTGTACGACCAGGGGGCCCGGCTGGGCTGGATGCATCCGGGCCTCTACGATCCGCCACCCTTCGACGAACAGTGGGACGCCGTGCTGATGGACGACGTGCACCTGTACGACACCGTGCAGCAGCAGGCCGCCTTCAGCTGGTTCGTTCAGGCCCAGTCGCTGCAGTGCGGCGTGGTGGCGGCGGGCGAGCTGCCGCCGGCCGACCTCAAGCTGCGCGAGGACCTGCGCACGCGGCTGGCCTGGGGCCATGTGTTCCAACTGCAGCTGCTGAGCGAGGCAGAGCGGCGGGCGGTGCTGCACGAACTGGCCTCGGCGCGCGGCCTCAAGCTGCCGCCGGAGGTGGTCGACTACATGCTGCACCGCTTCAGCCGCGACCTGGGCAGCCTCATCGAGCTGCTCAAGAAGCTCGACGGTTATGCGCTGCAGACGCAGCGTGCCATCACCATCCCGCTGGTGCGGCACATGCTCGAAAACGAATGAAGACACTCCGGGCCGCCCTGCGGGGGCGGCCCGACACACGGATTCCATGATCAAGCAATTCATCGACAAGATCCTGGCCAAGACGGGCTCGGCCCGCGGCAGCCGTTCGCGCTTCGGCAAGCGCCAGGAAGTGGATGCCAGCGTGCACCGCATCGACCCCGCGCTGGTGGACGAGCGGGCCAAGAATGTGGTGACCACGCTGCAGCAGGCCGGTTTCGAGGCCTACATCGTGGGCGGCGCGGTGCGCGACCTGCTGCTGGGCCTCAAGCCCAAGGATTTCGACGTCGCCACCAACGCCACGCCGGAAGAGGTCAAGGGCCTGTTCCGTCGCGCCTTCATCATCGGCCGGCGCTTCCGTATCGTGCACGTGGTGTACGGCCGCGGGCGCGAGCACGAGGTGATCGAGGTCTCGACCTTCCGCGCCTACATGGAGGCCGGTGCCGCCGAGCAGGTGGCCGGCAACGAGCGCACCAGCAAGAGCGAACTCTCGGCCATGAAGCATGCCGTGGACGCCAGCGGCCGTGTGCTGCGCGACAACGTCTGGGGGCCGCAGGACGAGGACGCCGCTCGGCGCGACTTCACCGTCAACGCGATGTACTACGACCCGGCGCGGCAGATCGTGGTCGACTATCACAACGGCATCCGCGACGCGCACAAGCTGGTGCTGCGCATGATCGGCGACCCCGCCACCCGCTACCGCGAGGATCCGGTGCGCATCGTGCGCGCCATCCGCTTCTCGGCCAAGCTGGCGGCGCTGGGCTTCAAGATGGACGCCAAGACGGCGGCGCCGTTGGTCGAATCGGCCCGGCTGCTGGCCGACGTGCCGCAGAGCCGCATGTTCGACGAGATGCTCAAGCTGCTGCAGACCGGCCATGCGCTGGCCAGCATCGCGCAGCTGCGCACGCTGGGTCTGGCGCGCGGCATCTATCCGCTGCTCGACGTGGTGGTGGAACGCGCCGACCTGCCCTTCGTGAAGGCCGCGCTGGCCGACACCGACCGCCGCGTCGGCGAGGGCAAGCCGGTGGCGGCCAGCTTCCTGCTGGCCTGTGTGCTGTGGAGCGACGTGCGCGAAGGCTGGCAGGCGCGCCTCAAGGAGCGCCCGGGCCAGCGTGCACAGCCGCCGATCCCCGCGCTGCAGGACGCCATCGACGACGTCTTCAACACCCGCATCGGCGACGTGTCGGGCCGCGGCAAGCTGGCCGCGGACATGCGCGAGATCTGGATGATGCAGCCGCGCTTCGACAAGCGTGTCGGCAGCACGCCCTATGGCCTGGTGGAGCAGGCGCGCTTCCGCGCCGGCTTCGACTTCATGCGCCTGCGCGCCGACATCGGCGAGGTGGATGAGGCCATCGCCGAATGGTGGCAGGAGTTCAGCACCGCCGACGACATCCGCCGCGAGGACCTGATCGAGCAGGTGCGGGCGGAGCAGCGCAAGGCGCAGTCGGGCAGCCGCGCGCCCCGCGTTCACACGCGCAGCCCTCGTGCCGCGGCGCCTGCGTCGACGGGCGGCGGTGAACCGGCCGAGGCCGCCCTGGGCGAACAGACCGGCGATGGCGAGGAGGCCCTGGTGCCCGCAGACGGCGAGGGCGGGGCACCGCGCAAGCGCCGCCGGCGCCGCAAGCCGCGCAGCGGCGGCGGCGCGGCGGGGGGTGGCGACGCGGGCGGCTCCTCGCCCGACGCGGCGTGAGCCTCGCGCCGGGCACGCCGACGGGCGCACTCATCGCCAGCGACGCTGGAGGTCACCCCGTCCCAGGCAAGCACGCCGCACCCGAAGTGCCCTGCGTGCGCGCCTACGTGGCGCTTGGCGCCAATCTCGGCGACGCCCAAGCGGCCGTGGTTCGTGCACTCGCCGACCTTGGCGGCCTGCCGCAGACGCGCCTGGTCGCCCGCTCCAGCCTCTACCGCAGCGCGCCCGTCGATGCCGGTGGCCCGGACTTCATCAATGCGGTCGCCGCCCTCGAGACGCAGCTGTCGCCGCTCGATCTCCTTGACGAGTTGCAGCGCCTGGAGCTCGAGGCGGGCCGCGAGCGTCCGTATCGCAACGCGCCGCGCACGCTCGATCTGGACCTGCTGCTCCATGGCGATGCCCGCATCGCCGAGCCGCGCCTTGTGGTGCCCCATCCGCGGATGCATGAGCGGGCCTTCGTGCTGTTGCCGCTGGCGGAAATCGCGCCCGAGCGGGTCGACGCGGCGCAGCTCGCAGCCGTGGCGGGCCAAGCCATCCAACGCCTCTAAAGCACCCGTTGGGGGCGCCGGCAGGCGCCGCCCTTTACACTTGCGGGTTGCTCGGGTGTCATCACCCTGTCGCATCTTTCGTGTAAGGACGCCAATTTCATGCTCGGCAAGCTGCTGCCCCGCGAGGGCAATTTCTTTGAGATGTTCAACCAGCATGCCGAGCGCATCGTCGAGGCCGCACGGGCTTTCGAACAGCTGGTTGCCAACTACAACGACGTGCACCTGCGTGAGCAGTACAACCGCGACGTCGACAACGCGGAGCGCGCGGCCGACCGCGTGACCCACGACGTCAACCTGCTGCTGCACAAGACCTTCATCACGCCCATCGATCGCGAGCAGATCCACAAGCTCATCAACACGATGGACGACGTGGCCGACCTGATCCAGGACTGCGCCGAGACCATGGCGCTGTACGACGTGCGGCAGATGACGGACGAGATCTCCCGCCTGACCGCCCTGTCGGTCAAGTGCTGCGGCCGTCTCAAGGATGCCGTCAAGTACCTGGGCAAGATCGCCGATCCCGCCGTGGCCGAGGCCACGCTCAAGACCTGCGAAGAGATCGACCGCATCGAATCCGACGCCGACCGCGTCATGCGCAGCGCCATGAGCAAGCTCTTCCGCGAAGAGCCCGACGTGCGCGAAGTGATCAAGCTCAAGGCCATCTACGAGCTGCTGGAAACGGTCACCGACAAGTGCGAGGACGTGGCCAACGTGATCGAGGGCATCATCCTCGAGAACTCCTGATCCGCCGGGAGCAATCTCCATGGCAACGGTGCAGGTCGCCCTCTGGGTGGTGGTGGTGCTGGTCGCGCTGGCCATCGCCTTCGACTTCATGAACGGCTTCCACGATGCGGCGAACTCCATCGCCACCGTGGTGTCCACCGGCGTGCTCAAGCCGGGCCAGGCGGTGCTGTTCGCCGCCTTCTTCAACTTGATTGCCATCTTCGTCTTCCACCTCAGCGTGGCGGCGACGGTGGGCAAGGGCATCGCGCATGCCAACGTGATCGACGTGCACGTGGTGTTCGGCGCGCTGATCGGGGCCATCAGCTGGAACCTGGTCACGTGGTACTACGGCATTCCCAGCAGCTCCTCGCATGCGCTGATCGGCGGCATCGTGGGCGCCGTGATGGCCAAGACCGGCACCTCGGGCCTGGTGGGCGCCGGTATCTGGAAGACGGTGGCCTTCATCTTCGTTTCGCCGCTGCTGGGCTTCCTTCTGGGTTCGCTGATGATGGTGGCCGTGGCCTGGATCTTCCGCCGGGCCACGCCCTCCCGGGTGGACCGGTGGTTCCGGCGGCTGCAACTGGTCTCTGCCGGCGCCTACAGCCTGGGCCACGGCGGCAACGATGCCCAGAAGACCATCGGCATCATCTGGATGCTGCTGCTGGCCACGGGCTATGCCTCCGCCGCCGACACCTCGCCGCCCACCTGGGTGGTGGTGTGCTGTTACACGGCCATTGCCCTGGGCACCATGTTCGGTGGCTGGCGCATCGTGCGCACCATGGGCCAGAAGATCACCAAGCTCAAGCCCGTTGGCGGCTTCTGCGCCGAGACGGGCGGGGCGCTGACGCTGTTCCTGGCGACGGCGCTGGGCATTCCCGTGTCGACCACGCACACCATCACGGGTGCCATCGTCGGTGTGGGGTCCGTCCAACGCGCCAGCGCGGTGCGCTGGGGCGTGGCGGGCAACATCGTGTGGGCGTGGATCTTCACCATTCCCGCTGCTGCCTTTGTGGCGGCCATCGCCTACTGGCTGAGCATGCAGCTGTTCTGAGGCGGCGGGGCGCCGGCCTGCCGCCTGCTCATTGCGAGATGCGGCGGCCTTCCTCGATCTGGTGCTCGAAGTAGCGCTGGAAGCTGAAGACGATGCTCGACATCAGCACCGTCGCGCCGATCAGCAATGCAAGCACGACGGCACCGATGGTGAACCAGTTGGTGCCACCCGGCGCCGCATCGGGCGCGAGCTGGGGGTTGTGCTTGGCGTTCCAGCGTTCCGGCGTCATCAGGCCGTAGATGATGGCCATCAGCGCGCAGCCCGCGATGGTGAAGCCCAGGAACGGGATGAGTACCCAGCTCCAGCCGTCGTCCAGCCCGTACATGCGGGCCCGCTCGACGCCGTAGAGGCCCAGAGCGGTCGGGATCGGCAGCAGCCAGCCCAGCATGTCGCCCAGGCCGTGGAGGTAGAAGCGGTGCAGCCCCAGCGGGCCGCCAACAAAGGCGAGCCACGCTGCGAGGGTCTTGCTGCGAGGGCTGCGCACGGAAACGGCGGCGGGGACGGTCCTGGCCGGGGTGTCGACGGTCATAGCGGTTCCTTATTCGGGTGACGTGCTGCTGCCTTCGCCGAGCACCTTGTCCATCAGCACCACGTCGCGCCACTGGCCGAACTTCCAGCCGCAGTCCTTGATGACGCCGACGTGGGCGAAGCCCAGCTTGCGATGCACGCCGACCGAGCCGGCATTGGCCGAGTCGCCGATCACGGCGATGAGCTTGCGCACACCGGCTGCCTGCGCGGCAGCGACCAGGGCTTCAAGAAGCCGTGCGCCGAGGCCCATGCCGCGTGCGGCGTCGGCGATATAGATCGAGTCCTCGGCGGAGTAGCGATAAGCGGGCCGCGGCTTGAACCAGTTGCAGTAGGCGAAGCCGAGCACCTCGCCGGCCTCGCTCTCTGCCACCAGATAGGGCAGGCCCTTGGCCAGAACGTCGGCCCGGCGGTTGGACATGTCGACCTGGGTCGGGGCGTCGGTCTCGAAGGTGCCCGTGCCATTCAGGACGTGATGGGCATAGATGGCCGTGATGGCCGCGAGATCTTCGTCGCGGCTGGGTCGAATGGTCAGGTGCATGGAAGCGGGGGTGCGGAAGGGCGCTATACTCGCGGGCTTTTCAGCGTGTCGCTGGCCGGGTGGCCATGTCGCGTGTCTCAACGCTGGAGAAGAATTCACCGGCCGATCCCAGGCATTCCCAGAAACCTGCGGCTGGCTCCACCCCAAGGATAAATCATGGTCGTCATTCGACTCTCCCGCGGCGGCTCCAAGGGCCGTCCGTTCTTCAACATCGTCGTTGCCGACAAGCGCACCCGTCGCGACGGCCGCTTCATCGAGCGTCTGGGCTTCTACAACCCCACCGCCCGCGGCGGCGAGGAAAGCATCCGTATCGCCCAGGACCGCCTGGCCTACTGGAAGAGCGTTGGCGCCCAGGCTTCGCCCACCGTCGTGCGCCTGATCAAGCAGACCGGCGCCGCCGCCCCTGCCGCCACCGAGCAAGCCGCCGCCTGATCGGCGCGCCGTCGCCGATGCTGCCCACGCTCGACGCTGCCGAACTGCCGGCGGACGCCATCGAAGTCGGGCGCATCGTCGATGCCTGGGGCATCAAGGGCTGGTTCAAGGTCCTGCCCCACAGCGCCGAGCCCGAGGCGCTGTTCACTTCCAAGCGCTGGTTCCTCCAGCCGCCTGGCAACGGTCGCCAGGTCTTTCGACTTCCCATCCGAGAAGCCCGCGAGCACACCGACTGCATCGTGGCGCATTCCGATGAGGTGCCCGACCGCAATGCGGCCGAGGCCCTGCGCGGTGCCCGCATCTTCGTGCCGCGCTCCCTGTTCCCGACGCCGGGAGACGACGAGTACTACTGGGTCGACCTTGTCGGCCTGTCGGTCGTCAACCGCGAAGGCGTGGCCTTGGGCACGGTGCGTGAACTGCTGGCGACCGGCCCGCAGACCACCCTGGTCCTCGAGGTGCCGCCGACTGCTGAAGGCGACAAGCCTGGCGAGCGGTTGATTCCCTTCGTCTCCGCCATCGTCGACAAGGTCGATCTGGCCGGCCGCCTCATCGTGGCCGACTGGCAGCCCGACTACTGAGCGGCTGGCCCACTGCCGCCTGCACGCGGACGCGCATGCGCTTCGACGTCCTGACCCTTTTCCCGGAACTGTTCGCGCCCTTCCTCGCCAACGGCATCAACCGGCGCGCCTTTGCGTCCGGACAGGTGGACGTGCGCTTCTGGAATCCGCGCGACTTTGCCGAAGGCAATTACCGGCGCGTCGACGACCGGCCTTTCGGCGGCGGGCCCGGCATGGTCATGATGGCCGAGCCCCTGGCCCGTTGCGTGGAGGCTGCCGTTGCCGACCGGGGTGAGGCCTCGTCCGTGGTCCTTTTCTCACCCGTGGGCCAGCCACTGGGCCACGCAGTGGTGACCGAATGGGCGGCGAGTGCCGGGGCGGTGCTGATCTGCGGCCGCTACGAGGGACTGGATCAGCGCTTCATCGATCGCTACGTGACCCATCAGATCAGCCTGGGCGATTTCGTGCTGTCCGGCGGCGAACTGGCGGCGCTGGCGCTGCTCGATGCCGTGGCACGGCTACAGCCCGGCGTGCTCGGCGACGCCGACAGCCATGCGCAGGACAGTTTCAATCCCGAACTGGATGGCCTGCTCGACTGCCCGCACTACACGCGACCCGAGGTCTGGCGCGATATGCCCGTGCCGGCGCCCCTGATGTCCGGTCACCATGCCCAGATCGAGCGCTGGCGGCGGGAGCAGCGGCTGGCGCTGACGGCCGAGCGCCGGCCCGACCTGATCGAGGTGGCACGTGCCGAAGGCCGTCTCCAGCCGCGGGACGAGCAGTACTTGCAGCAACTGCCGCAGCCCACGCTATAATCGAGGGCTTTTCGATCCTCTGTCCGGCCGCGGCCCTCGTCCCGAGGCTCGCCCTTGTGGATCCGGCGCCTTCTTCGCAACTCGCGATAGTGCAGGCACCGGCAGCCGCCTTCAGTGCAGCGCGGACACGATCCTTTCGCAGGAAACCATGAACCTCATCCAGACCCTCGAGCAAGAGGAAATCGCCCGCCTGGGCAAGAAGATCCCCGCGTTCGCTCCTGGCGACACCGTGATCGTCAGCGTCAACGTGGTCGAAGGCACCCGCAAGCGCGTGCAGGCTTATGAAGGCGTCGTCATCGCCAAGCGCAACCGCGGCCTGAACAGCGCCTTCACCGTGCGCAAGATCTCCAGCGGCGAAGGCGTCGAGCGTACCTTCCAGACCTACAGCCCGCTGATCGCCGGCATCGAAGTCAAGCGCCGCGGCGACGTGCGCCGCGCCAAGCTGTACTACCTGCGCGAGCGCAGTGGCCGTTCTGCCCGCATCAAGGAAAAGCTGCCGGGCAAGGCCTCCAACGCGGCCGCTGCGAACTGATTCGCGACGTGCAGGCAGGACCGGTCACCGCTCCTGCCGTCCTCACAGGGCCGCCTTCGGGCGGCCTTTTTCATTGCAGTGCACCGCCATGTCCCTGAGTCCTGAACCTCCTTCTTCCGGTAGCCCGGGCCATGCACCGCCCGAGGTGGTCAACGCGGTCGGCACGCCGGCTGGGGCGGTGACGGATCCGCGCGCCGTGCCGGTGACCCGCATCGACCGCGACCTGCCCGCGGTGCCTGCCGCCCGTCTGACGGCTGCGGCCCTGCGCGAGCGCTTTTCCACGCCCCACAGCGTGACGTGGACCCCCGAAGTCCGCAGGGAGCCGAGCCTCACGCGCCGCAACCCCGCCCCTGCTGCCGTCCTCGTGCCGATCGTGCAGCGGGATGAGCCCACGGTACTGCTGACCGAACGCGCCACCCGCATGTCCACGCACTCGGGCCAGATCGCCTTTCCGGGCGGGCGGGTGGATCCCGGCGATTCCAGCATCGCTGCCGCGGCCTTGCGCGAGGCGTGGGAGGAGGTGGGACTGGAGGCGGGCTTCGTCGAGGTGCTGGGTGAACTGCCCACCTACACCACCATCACCGCCTTTGTCGTGACGCCGGTCGTCGCGCTGGTGCAGCCCGGCTTTGTGCTGCGACCCAATCCCGCCGAGGTGGCGGATGTGTTCGAAGTGCCGCTGGCCTTCCTGATGAACCCTGCCCACCATCGTCGCCATCAGGTGGAAGGCGAGGGCCCCGCGGCGCGGCACTTCTTCTCGATGCCGTACCAGGACGGCAGTCGCGAGCGCTTCGTCTGGGGCGCCACAGCGGGCATGCTGCGCAATCTCTACCGTTTCCTGGTCGCATGACGGCACTGTGCGTGCCAGCGATGGCTGCGCCGCCGGAGTCCGTGGCGGGCTTCAGGGCCGTCTTATGATTCCTCGATGAGCTTCTTTGCCATCCTGTGCGCGCTGCTGATCGAGCAGGTCCGGCCGCTGGCATCCGACAACCCGGCAGCTCGCGCGGCGCTGGCCTGGACACGCTGGACGAGCCGCAACTTCGATGCCGGCAAGCCGCACCACGGATGGGTCGCATGGTCGCTGGCCGTGGGGGTGCCCAGCCTGCTGGCACTGGGGCTGCACTGGCTGCTGATGCTCACGCTGGGCGCGCCCTTTGCGCTGGTCTGGGGCGTGGGCGTGCTCTACGTCACGCTGGGCTTCCGACAGTTCAGCCATCACTTCACGGAGATTCGCGACGCGCTGGATGTGGGCGACGAGGCGCTCGCGCGCAGCCTGCTCGCACGCTGGCAGCGGGTCGACGCGGCCGAGTTGCCGCGCAGCGAGATCGTGCGACACGTGATCGAGTACTCGGTCATTGCGGCGCACCGCCATGTGCTGGGCGTGCTTGCCTGGTTCTCGCTGGGTGCGCTGCTGGGCCTGGGGCCGGCCGGGGCGGTGTTCTATCGCATGAGCGAGTTCGTCGGCCGCTATTGGGCCTACAAGCACAACGCCATGAGTCAGCCGGCAAGCGTCTGGGTGCAGCAGGCCGCGGACCGCGCATGGACGGTGATCGACTGGCTCCCCGCCCGCATCACGGCCCTGGGCTTCGCGGTGGTCGGTAGCTTCGAGGAAGCCATCGACTGCTGGCGCAACGACGCGCGTCATTTCGCGGGAGTGAACGATGGCGTGATCCTGGCTGCCACCTCGGGGGCGCTGAATGTGCGCCTGGGTGGCGAGCAGTTGCGGCCCAGCCGGCCGCTGGCCGACGCGCTGGTGGATGCTGCCGACCAGCCCGGTCCTGCCATGTCGGCCGGTGGCGGCACGGCGGGGCGAGAGCCCGAGCCGGCCCATCTGCGCAGCGTCGTGGGCCTGGTGTGGCGCTCGGTGGTGCTGTGGATGCTGCTGCTGGCGCTCTTGACGCTGGCGCGCCTGCTGGGCTGAAGGCCCGCGTCGTCTTCTCTCTTTCATCTTCCTCAGCGGTCTTGTACCGCATGGTGAGCGACATGTCCCCTCCCTATCCTGTCTTCTGGAGCCCGCGTGTCGTGGGGCTCGAGCCCTATGTGCCCGGCGAGCAGCCGCGCATCGCCAACCTGGTCAAGCTCAACACCAACGAGCATCCGAGTCCGCCGTCGCCGCGGGTGATTGCCGCCATCGCCGAGGCCGCGCGTGAAGGGCTGCAGCGTTATCCCGATCCTGAGTCCACGTCGCTGCGCGAGGCCATCGCCCGCCGTCATGGCTTGCAGCCCGCGCAGGTGTTCGTCGGCAACGGCTCCGACGAGGTGCTGAGCCACGCCTTCCTGGCTTTCTTCCAGCGCGGCGAGCCCCTGCTCTTTCCCGATGTCACCTACAGCTTCTACCGGGTCTGGACCCAGCTGCACGGCATCGAGGCGGAGGCGGTGCCGGTGGACGAGGCCTTGCGCATCGACATCGACGCCCTGGCCCGGCGGGCGGAGCAGGGCTGCGCGGGCGTGGTGATCGCCAATCCGAATGCGCCGACGGGGCAGGGGCTGCCCCTGGACGCCATCGAACAGTTGCTGCGCGCCTGCCCCATGCGGGTGGTGTTGGTCGACGAGGCTTATGTGGACTTTGGCGCCAGCAGCGCCGCGGCACTGGTCGAGGCGCACCCTAACCTGTTGGTGGTGCAGACCCTCTCCAAGTCGCGCGCGCTGGCCGGCCTGCGCGTGGGCTTTGCGCTGGGGCAGGCGCCGCTCATCGAAGCCCTGGCCCGCATCAAGAACAGCTTCAACTCCTACCCGCTCGACCGGCTGGCCCAGGCCGGCGCACAGGCGGCCATCGAGGACGACGAGTGGTTCAGCGCGCAATGCCGCGCGGTGATCGACACGCGCGAAGGGCTGACGCTGCAGCTGGAGGACCTCGGCTTCGAAGTGTTGCCTTCGCAGGCCAATTTCGTGTTCGCGCGCCATCCGCAGCGCGACGCGGCCACCCTGGCGGCAGCGCTGCGCGAGCGGGCCGTGCTGGTGCGGCATTTCCGGCAGCCGCGCATCGACCAGTGGCTGCGCATCAGCATCGGCACGCGGGCGCAGTGCGGGGTGTTGGTGGAGGCGCTGCAGGCGATCCTGGAGGGCTGAGGCTGAGGTTCGGCGCGGCAGTCGCGCCGGCATGCCCGGCTTGCGACTGGGAGGCGGGGCGCAGCCCGTGGCCCTTCAGTACGCCGGCCGGCTCAGCTCGTCGAAGAGTTCGTTGTAGATGCGGTAGCGCATCGCGCTGATGTCCGCGTCGCTGTTGCCGTTGCGCTCGTCACCTTCCACATGGGCGATCACGCCGCACCCAGGCTCGTGCCGGTGCGTGCAGTTGTAGAAGCGGCATTCGCCCGTGTGGGCCGCGATGTCGGGCATCAGCGCCGGCAATTGCGTGGGCTCGATGTGGTGAAGGCCGAATTCCTGGAATCCGGGCGAGTCGATCAAGGCCGTCCCGGCTGGCTTGTCCATCCAGTACCAAGTGGTCGTCGTGGTGGTGTGGCGGCCCGAATTGAGTGCCTGCGAGATCTCGCCCGTCTGCGCCAGCGCCGAAGGCACCAGCCGGTTGACCAGCGTGCTCTTGCCCACACCCGAGGGGCCGAGGATGAGCGTGGTGCGGCCTGCCAGTTCGGCCTGCACCTCGGCCAGGCCCGAGGCGCCGGTGTCCTTCAACGAAAGGGGCAGCACCCCGTAGCCCATGCGGCGGTAGGGCGCGAGCCGCTCCCAGGCCGGCGAGAAGAGACCGGGCAGGTCGCTCTTGTTGAGCACGATCAGCGCGCGGATGTGCTCCGCCTCGGCGGCGATCAGCGCCCGCGCCAGCTGATGCTCCGAAAAGTCGGGTTCCGCCGCGACCAGCATCAGGATCTGGTCCAGGTTCGCCGCGAAGGACTTGGTGCGGATCTCGTCCTGGCGGTAGAACAGATTGCGGCGCGTGTCCACCCGTTCGATGGTGCCCTCGTCGGTGCTTGGCAGCCATTGCACCCGGTCGCCCACCACGGCCTGGCTCTTCTTGCCGCGCGGGTGGCAGATGCGGCGCTCGCCGTCGGGCGACTCCACCAGGCAGTGGCGGCCATGGCTGCCGACCACCAGCCCCGCCTGCATCGTTGCCGTGGCGGGTGCGGTGCCGGCGGGCGTACTGTGCTTGCTGCGGCCCACGGCTGCCTCAGGCCACCGCGGCCGGCTGCAGCCGCGCCAGGCGCTGCGCCGCCGGCGGGTGCGAGTAATAGAAGCCGACATAGACCGGATCCGGCGTCAACGTGGACGCGTTGTCCTGGTGCAGTTTGAGCAGGGCGCGGGACAGGTCGGCACCGTCGGCATGCGTGGCCGCGAAGGCATCAGCTTCGAATTCGTCCCGACGCGACATGCGCGCCATGACCGGCGAGACGAAGAAGCTGAACACCGGCACCACCAGCATGAACAGCAGCAGCGCCAGCGCGTCGTTGGGCGCCGCCATGTGCGGCTGCACGCCCAGCCCGGTGTAGAACCAGGCCTGGGCCGACAGCCAGCCCAGAAGTGCGAAGGCCGCCAGGCTCAGCACCAGCATCAGGCCCATGCGGCGAGTGATGTGGCGGTGCTTGAAGTGGCCCAGCTCGTGGGCGAGCACGGCCTCCACCTCGCCCGGTGTGAGCTGCCGCAGCAGCGTGTCGAAGAACACCACGCGCTTGGACCGGCCGAAGCCAGTGAAGTAGGCATTGGCGTGGGCGCTGCGGCGGCTGCCGTCCATCACGAACAGGCCCTTCGCCGCGAAACCGCAGCGGGTCATCAGCGTCTGCACGCGCTGCTTGAGCGATTCGTCCTCCAGCGGCGAGAACTTGTTGAACAGCGGGGCGATCCAGGTCGGGACGATGAACTGCAGCAGCAGCGTCCAGCCCGCGAGTGCCACCCAGGCCCACAGCCACCAGAGCGGCCCGGCCGCACCCATCAACCAGAGCACCAGCGCGGCCAGCGGCAGGCCCAGCGCCACGCCCAGTGCCGTTCCCTTGAGCAGGTCGGCCAGCCAGAGCCTGGGCGTCATCTTGTTGAAGCCGAAGCGCTCTTCGAGCCGGAAGGTCTGCCACCACGTGAAGGGCAGGTCGATCAGCCCGCCGATCAGGCTGAAGGCGCCAAGCAGCGCGAGCTGTTGCCACATGCCGGCGCCGAGCCAGGTGGCCAGCGTCTTGTCCAGCAGGTCCAGGCCGCCCAGCAAGGTCCAGGCGATCAGGGTGGCCGCGCCCCAGGCGGCTTCGATCAGGCCGAAGCGCATGCGCGCGACCGTGTAGTCGGCGGCCTTGCGGTGTGCTGCCAGATCGACGGCGCCGGCAAAAGGCGCGGGCACGGCATCGCGGTGCCGGGCCACATGGCGGATCTGACGTGCCGCCAGCCAGAAGCGCAGCAGCAATCCGGCACTCAGCGCGACGGCGAAAAGAAGGGTGAAGGCAAGGGAGGCGGACATGCGTGGCGCAGTGTAGTGGCGCCCCACCGGCCACACGGGGCGCGGGTGACTGTGGGCGAGAATGCCCCGATGTCCGCATCCCAAGCCTCTTCTGCCCCGGCCCTCCCCAAGAGCGATCAGAACCTCGTCTGGCTCGACTGCGAGATGAGCGGCCTCGATCCCGAGAAGGAGCGCCTGCTCGAGATCGCCGTCGTCGTCACCAGCCCCGACCTGTCGGTGCGTATCGACGGCCCCGTGCTCGTCGTCCACCAGAGCGACGCCGTGCTCGACGCCATGGACGCGTGGAACAAGGGCACGCATGGCCGCAGCGGCCTGATCGACAAGGTGCGCACCTCCACCCTCGACGAAGCCGCTGCCGAGCAGCAGCTCATCGACTTCCTCATGCGCTACGTGCCGCGCAGCGGCTCGCCGATGTGCGGCAACACCATCGGGCAGGACCGGCGCTTCCTGGTCAAGTACATGCCGCGGCTGGAGGCTTACTTCCATTACCGCAACCTCGACGTCAGCACGCTCAAGGAATTGGCCAAGCGCTGGAAGCCCGCCGCCTATGCCGCCTTCAAGAAGCAACAGGCCCACACGGCGCTGGCCGACGTGCACGAGTCCATCGACGAGTTGCTGCACTACCGCGACACCTTCCTGCGCCTGCACGATTGAACATTTGCTCAAAGCGGGATTAGGCAAAACCCTGAACTCCTGCCATAATCGTGGGCTCGCTGCAAAACCATGACCGCAGCGAGGTTGCGCATCTCCCTTCTTGCACATTGGTCGGCGGCTCCCGCACACAGCGGAACAGCTCGATGAACCCGACCACGGCGCCTGATCCTCTTACACGGATCGCCTGCGCGCCGATCGTCGTTGGATGGTTGATGTTTTTCTGAACCTCCAACGTGCCTGCCCCTGCGGGGCGGCGTGCGTTCACGATCAGTTTTATGACCGACTCCCTGCATGAGCAGGGCGCTGCTGCGCCTGTGCTCGACCCTTCCTTTTCCACTGAAATCGTGGCTGATGGCCGCGCCGACGCGCCCGAAGCCGTCCTGGCCCACGACGTCGTCGCCGAGCCTGCTGCGCCCGAGGGCCCGCATCCTTTTGCCAAACTCGGCTTGGCGCCCGAACTCGTCGCCGCCGTGCGCGACCTGGGCTACACCGAACCCACCGCCGTCCAGACGAAGGCCATCCCGATGGCCATGCCCGGCAACGAAGAGCAGGACGCCAGCGCGGCCGGCTTCGTCGACCTGATGGTCTCCAGCCAGACCGGCAGCGGCAAGACCGCCGCCTTCCTGCTGCCCGTGCTGCACACGCTGCTGTTGCAACAGCAGCGCGAAGAAGAAGAGGCCAAGGCCGAGCATGCCCGCCTGGTGGCCGAAGCCGCCGCCCGCGGCGAAGCGCCGCCCAAGAAGCCCCGCCGCGTCAATCCGACGCAGTCGCGCAACTTCAAGGCGGCCGTCCCCGGCGCGCTGGTGCTGTGCCCCACGCGCGAACTGGCTCAGCAGGTGGCCCACGACGCCATCGAACTGGTGCGCCACTGCCGCGGCCTGCGCATCGCCAACGTGGTGGGCGGCATGCCCTACCAGTTGCAGATCGCCCGCCTGCAGAACGCCAACCTCGTGGTGGCCACGCCCGGCCGGCTGCTGGACCTGCAGCGTTCGATGCAGATCAAGCTGGATCAGGTGCGCTTCCTCGTCGTCGACGAGGCCGACCGCATGCTCGACCTGGGCTTCGCCGACGACCTCGCCGAGATCAACCAGCTGACCATCCAGCGCCAGCAGACCATGATGTTCAGCGCCACCTTTGCGCCGCGCATCCAGCAACTGGCCGCCCGCGTGATGCGCGAGCCGCGCAAGGTGCAGATCGACAGCCCGCAGCAGAAGCACGCCAACATCCGTCAGGTGCTGCACTGGGCCGACCACGCCAGCCACAAGCGTGCGCTGCTCGATCATTGGCTGCGTGACACGGCCATCCAGCAGGCCGTGGTCTTCGCCAGCACGCAGATCGAATGCGACGGCCTGGCCAATGACCTGCAGCAGGCCGGCTTCTCCGCCGTGGCGCTGCACGGGGCGCTGAGCCAGGGCTTGCGCAACCGTCGACTCATGGCGCTGCGCAACGGCCAAGTGCAGATCCTCGTGGCCACCGACGTCGCTGCCCGCGGCATCGACGTGCCGACGATCAGTCACGTTTTCAACTTCGGCCTGCCGATGAAGGCGGAGGACTACACCCACCGCATCGGCCGTACCGGGCGGGCGGGCCGCGATGGTATCGCCGTGACCTTCGCCGAGTTCCGCGACCAACGCCGCATCTTCGACATCGAAGCCTTCACCAAGCAGCAGTTCCAGCCCGAAGTGATCGAAGGCATGGAGCCGACCCGCCGTGCGCCGACGGCCCAGCCGCCGCGTGGCGGCGCGGGCCGGGGCCGTGGTGGTCCGGCCGGTCGCCAAGGAGACGACCGCCGTCGCTCGCCTGGCTTTGCCGGCGGTGGCCGTGCGCAGGGCTGGGGTGAGTCCTCGGGCGGCGCGCGTCATGGCGGCCAGCGCTCGCAGGGTTTCGACGGTGGCGCTCGCGCAGGGGGTGGCTTTGGCCGGCCTCAGGGCGACGACGGTTTCGGTGGCGGCCATCGCGGCCGTCAAGAGGGCTTCGGCGGCGGCCAACGTTCTGGCGAAGGCTTCGCAGGTCATCGTGGACACAACGAAGGCTTTGGCGGCCGTGGGCATGGCGAGGGCTTTGGCGGTCCCCGCTCGCACGGCGACAGCCGCCGGCCCGCGCCTGCTGCGCGCGACGGTCGTCCTTCGGGCGCCGGTCGTGGCCCCGGCGGCAAATCTTTTTCGGGTCGTGCCTTCGTTCCGCGTGACAGAGGCTAAAAAATCGTGTCATAATCTCACCTCTTCGGGCCGTTAGCTCAGTTGGTTAGAGCAGAGGACTTGAAGGGCATCAGCCTAAAGGTGCCTCGGCGCCAACGGATGAAGCCCGACGGGTTGCTCAAGGTAAGTTCACTCTGCCTTGAAGTAGAACTTCTCAAATTCGGCGAACGCTAACGTGCTCTTCCGAGCGCCAGGCCAACGCCGAGCGAAGCCCCGAAAGGGGAACGTGTAGAGACTCGACGGGAAGGCCGAAAGGCAAGACAGAGTCCAGACCACGAACCGGAAACGGGCAGCGAAAGCTGAAGTGGTAGGCATAATCCTTTGGTCGCTGGTTCAAGCCCAGCACGGCCTACCAGGACGGAAGAAACGAAGAAAGTTTTGCTTGATAGTTGGCGCCACGAAAATGTCGTGCTATACTAGAAAGCTCAGCGGCTGTAGCTCAGCTGGATAGAGTACTTGGCTACGAACCAAGGGGTCGTGGGTTCGATTCCTGCCAGCCGCACCATATTTCCCTATGGGGAACAACGGGTTAGCGCCACAAGCGCTAGCCCGTTTTTCTTTGTCCGAAACTTTTGAGGGAGTTCGCGCATGAGCAAAGCCTTCACCAAGGAACGCGACAACGGTGATGAGGACGACGAGGCGGGCGGCCTCCCGCCCTTACCCCCAGGTGGCAAGAACTACATCACGCCGGCAGGTTATGAGCGCCTGCGTGCCGAACTACTGTCATTGATGGATGTGGAGCGTCCCAAGGTGGTCGAGGCCGTCCACTGGGCCGCCAAGAATGGTGACCGATCGGAAAACGGCGACTACCTGTACGGCAAGAAGCGGCTTCGAGAAATCGACCGGCGGATCCGCTTTCTCACCAAACGCCTGGAGATCGCCGAAGTGACCGATCCGTCGGCCCATTACGGCAGCGACCAGGTGTTCTTTGGCGCTACCGTGACCTACGCGGACGAATCCGGCGAGGAGCACACGGTCACCATCCTGGGGATCGACGAGGCGGAGAGCGCACAACGCCAGGTAAGCTGGATCGCGCCCATCTCGCGGACCTTGCTCAAGGCCCGCGTGGGCGATGCGCTCAAGCTGGTGACACCCGGCGGTACGCAGGAGATCGAGGTGGTCGAGGTCGTGTACCCGGCGCCGGCTTCCCTCTGATCGGACCACAGCGCGGGCGGGCGACGGCGGGGGGCGCTCAGGGCGCGGGCACGATCCGCCGTGCCGACAGCACGGACGGTGTACGCCGCGCGGCGCGCAGCACGGATTCGACATGGGCTGCGTCGCGCACAGCGATGACGAAGCGCAGGTCGGTCGAATCCTGCTGGCTTTCGTCTGGCATCTCGACGTGGGTGATGTCCGCCTCGGCCCGGGCGAGGGTGGAGGCGACGCGCGCCAGCACGCCCTTGTCGTTGCGAACCGTCACGAGGATGCCCGTCTCGAAGCTGCGCACGGGCTCGTCGGCCCATTCCACTGCGAAGAAGCGCTCGGCGTCCTTGTGGCGCAGCCGCTGGCCGACCCCGCAGGCGTCGGTGTGGACCACCAGACCTTCGCCATGGCCCAGATAGCCCACGATCGGATCGCCGGGCACGGGGCGGCAGCACAGCGCAAAGCGCACGGATGAGTTTTCGCTGCCGTCCAGCGTGACCGCGCCTTGCGAGACGTTCTCATGCGCCGTGAAGCGCTCGCGGCTCATCAGCAGCGCATCGGGCTTCTCGCCACGCTCGGCCAGCAGCGTCATCAACCGCTTGGCCACGATGCTGGCCACCCGCTTGCCGAGGCCGATGTCGGTCATCAGGTCTTCGCGGTTGCGGTTGCCGGTGAAGCGCAGCAGCTTGTCCCAGATCGCCTGATAGTCCGCTTCGATTCCCGGCAGCTTGCGCACGCCCTCGGCACGCAGCGCCTGGGACAGCAGCTTTTCGCCCAGGCGCTCCGACTCGGCCTGGGCGAGGGTCTTGAGGTAATTGCGGATCTTCGAGCGGGCCCGCCCGGTACGCACAAAACCCAGCCATGCCGGGTTGGGCGTGGAGACCGGCGCGGTGATCACCTCGACCACGTCGCCGTTCTTGAGTTCGGTGCGCAGCGGCACCTGCTCTCCGTTGATGCGGGCTGCCGAGGCGTGGTGGCCCACGTTGGTGTGGATTGCATAGGCAAAGTCCACCACCGTGGCGCCGCGCGGCAGCGCCAGGATCTCGCTGCGAGGCGTGAAGACATAGACCGCGTCCGGGAACAGATCCACCTTGACGTGTTCCCAGAACTCACGCGCGTCGCGCGTCTCGTCCTGGATGTCGACCAGCGACTGCAGCCACTTGGCGCTGAGCCGCTCGCCCTGGTCTGCATCGCCGACGGCCTTGTAAAGCCAGTGTGCCGCCACGCCGGACTCGGCGACCACATGCATCGCTTCGGTACGGAGCTGGAACTCCACGTTCACGCCCGAAGGGCCCACCAGCGTCGTGTGCAGCGACTGGTAGCCGTTGATCTTGGGGATCGCGATGTGATCCTTGAACTTGCCCGGGTGCGGCTTGTACAGCTGGTGCAGCACGCCCAGGCCCGTGTAACAGGCGATCGTGCTGGGCACGATCAGGCGAAAGCCGTAGATGTCGGTGACCTGTGCAAAGCTCAGGTGCTTGTCGTCCATCTTGCGGTAGATGGAATACAGCGTCTTCTCGCGGCCGGCGATACGCACTTGGAGGCCGGCGGCAGCAAACGCCGTCTCCACGTCGCGCTGCACTTTCTGGATGAGATCGCGCCGGCGGCTGCGGGCCTTGGCCACGGCCTTGGTCAGGATCGCGTGGCGCCAGGGCTTGAGATGCCGGAACGACAACTCCTGCAACTCGCGGTAGGTCTGGTTGAGCCCCAGGCGGTAGGCGATGGGGGCGTAGATGTCCAGCGTCTCGCGCGCGATGCGGCCCCATTTGGCCCGCGGCGCATCGCTCAGGGTGCGCATGTTGTGCGTGCGGTCGGCCAGCTTGATGAGGATGACGCGCACGTCGCGCGCCATGGCGAGCAGCATCTTGCGGAAGGACTCGGCCTGGTTCTCCTCGCGCGTGTCGAACTGAAGCTTGTCGAGCTTGGTGAGGCCGTCCACCAGTTCCGCCACCGCCGAACCGAAACGCTCGACCAATTCAGGCTTGGTGACGCCGCAGTCTTCGATGGCGTCGTGCAGCAGCGCGGCCATGAGGGCCTGGGCATCGAGCTTCCACTCGGCACACTGGGCGGCGACGGCGATGGGATGCGTGATGTAGGGCTCGCCGCTGTTGCGCAACTGGCCGAGATGGGCTTCGTCGGCAAATCGGTAGGCGCGGCGCACCAGGTCCACATCCTCCGCCGCCAGATAGTCCAGTCGCGCAGTCAGCGCGGCGAAGCTGGCCGCAGCCGCATTCAGCGCGGCGGTCGGCGCCTTGCCGGGCGCCGGCGCCGCGCCGGATGCGGAAGAGGGAAGGACCACACTCATGCTTCGACTTTAGCCGCTGAAGCGTCCCGCGGTCTCCGGGCGCAAAAAAAGCACCTCGAAAGGTGCTTGTTCTTCGCCGGAGTTGCGAGAGGTGGCGGCAATCAGCCCGGAACCTTCTTGAGCATCTCGAGGCCGACCTTGCCATCGGCGATCTCGCGCAGGGCGGTGACCGCGGGCTTGTTCTTGCTCTCGATCTTGGGCGCATGGCCCTGGCTCAGCATGCGGGCGCGATAGGTGGCCGCCAGGACGAGCTGGAAGCGGTTGGGGATCTGCTGCAGGCAGTCTTCGACGGTGATGCGGGCCATGACGGTATGCCTTGATGAAGTGTCAGGGAATGTTCAGTGCCGCGAAGGTGTCGGCACGGGCGCGGCGCTGGGCAGAGTAGCGAAGCCGCTGCGCGTGAACGATCGCTTTGAGGTCGAAAAGCGCGCGTTCAAATAACTCGTTGATTATAACGTAGTCGAATTCACGGGTTTGCGTCATCTCCTCGGCCGCATTCTGCAGGCGCAGCTCAATGACCTCGGGGGCGTCCTCGCCGCGGCGCTCCAGGCGGGAGCGCAACTCTTCCCAACTCGGCGGCAGGATGAAGATCAGCACCGCGTTGGCGAACACCTTGCGCACCTGCAGCGCGCCCTGGAAGTCGATTTCCAGGATCACGTCGGCACCCGAGGCGATGCGCTCTTCCACCGCGCGCTTGGACGTGCCGTAGCGGTGGCCATGCACATTGGCCCACTCGAGGAAGGCCTCGGCCTGCACCATGGCGTCGAATTCGGCGGGCGAGACGAAGAAGTACTCGCGGCCGTGCTTTTCCTGCCCGCGCGGCGCACGGGTGGTGTGCGAGACCGACGGGTTGACCGCCGAATCCAGCTCGCGCAAGGCCTTGACCAGGCTGGACTTGCCGGCGCCGCTCGGCGCCGCGACGACAAACAGGTTTCCGGGATATTCCATGGCGCTCATTCGATGTTCTGGACCTGCTCGCGCATCTGCTCGATCAGCACCTTCATGTCGACGCCGATGCGGGTGAGTTCGAGTGCCGCCGACTTCGAGCCGAGTGTGTTGGCCTCGCGGTGCAGTTCCTGGATCAGGAAGTCGAGCCGCTTGCCGACTTCGCCGCCCTTGGTGAGCAGCCGGTCGATCTCGTCGAGGTGGGCGCGCAGACGGCCCAGTTCCTCGGCGACGTCGATGCGGATCGCAAAGGCGGTGGCCTCGGAGAGCGCGCGGTCCTGCGCGGTCTCGGGCGTCGCACTGCCCGCGGTCAGGCCCATGGCTTCCTGCCAGCGCTCCAGAAAGCGGGTGCGTTGCTGCTCCACGAGCCGGGGCACGAGCGGTTCCGCCTGCTCGGCCAGGGCGCGCAGGCCCTGCAGCCGCTCCTGCAGCAAGGCCACGAGCCGGCCGCCTTCGCGCTGGCGCGCGGCGATCAGGTCGTCCACCACGGAGGTGGCGAGAGCGACGACATCGAACTGTTCGGCGGGCAGCGTGCGGCCGCCGTCGCTGCCGGCCAGCCGCAGCACATCGGCCACGCTCAGCTCGCGGGCCGTCGGCAGCCAGGCACGCACCGCGTCCTGGACGCCGTTGAGCCGCTGCAGCAGGCGCACGGAGGGCTCGGCCACCGCCGCGTCCGTGCCGGTCTCGACCGAGCCACGCATCTCGACCTTGCCGCGCTTGAGGCGGCGGGTGAGAAGTTCGCGAAGGGCCGGCTCGTGCTGGCGCAGCTCTTCGGGCAGCTTGAAGCTCAGGTCCAGGAAGCGGCTGTTGACGGCGCGCAGCTCCAGGCCGAGGCGAGGGCCCGGGCGTTCCTCGCCCGCGGGCGCGTCCGCGCTCGACGCGCGGCTCTGGCCGCTGGCGTAACCGGTCATGCTGTAAACTGCCATTGCACCTCGCTCTCGGCTCGTGTTCGTCTGACAAGCCCCGCAGAAGCGACGGGCCGGCACCCTCTCTCATGTGGATCGACGGGCTTGCCGCCTCACCTCTTCGGGCGAAGCCTCCGATTATGTCAAAGGTCAAACCGTCGCCCCTGATGCCGGACACGGTGATCGGTGGCTACCGAGTCGTTCGACGCATTTCCTCCGGCGGTTTCGGCGTGGTCTACCTGGCGGTGGACAAGGCGGGCCAGCAGGTCGCCATCAAGGAATACCTCCCTTCGTCGCTCGTGACGCGCGAGGACGGCAGCCTCATTCCGCAGGTGGCGCCCGAAAAGCTGTCGCTCTACCGACTCGGACTCAAGAGCTTCTTCGAGGAGGGCCGGGCCCTGGCGCAGATCGCCCATGCCTCGGTGGTGAGCGTGCTCAACTTCTTCCGCGAGAACGAGACCGTCTACATGGTGATGAACTACCTGGAAGGCGCCACGCTCCAGGACTTCATCGTCACCGCCCGCGAACTCAAGCGCGCCAAGGTGTTGCGCGAGTCGACCATCCGCTCGCTGTTCGACGAGATCCTCCGCGGTCTGCGTGTGGTGCACCAGCACAAGATGCTGCACCTGGACATCAAGCCCGCCAACATCTTCATCACCGACGACGACCGCGCGGTGATGATCGACTTCGGCGCCGCCCGCGAGGTGCTCTCCAAAGAGGGCAACTTCGTGCGGCCCATGTACACGCCCGGCTTTGCTGCGCCCGAGATGTATCGGCGCGACTCTTCCATGGGCCCGTGGACCGACATCTATGCCGTGGGCGCCTGCATGTACGCCTGCATGCACGGCTATCCGCCGCTGGACGCCCCCCAGCGGCTCGACAAGGACCGCCTGGGCCTGTCGCTCACGCGCATGCGCGGCGTGTACTCGGACGACCTGATCGAGGTGGTCGAGTGGTGCATGGCCCTCGACCCGCTGTCGCGGCCCCAGTCCGTCTTCGCGCTGCAGAAGGAGCTGGGCCGCGAGGGCGAGCGCCGCTACACCAAGCTGTCGGTGGCCGAGCGCATGCGCCTGTCGATCGACAACATGCGTGCCACGGAGCGCAAGCCGCTGGCCAAGGCCGGCACGCCCACCACCCGTCCGGCGGCGTCATGAAGTTCTCCGTCTTCCAGGTCAGCCGCAAGGGCGGGCGCCTCAAGAACGAGGACCGCATGGGCTACTGCTACACCCGCGAGTCGGCGCTGTTCGTGCTGGCCGACGGCATGGGCGGCCATCCGGAAGGCGAGGTGGCGGCGCAGATCGCGCTGCAGGCGGTGGCGGCGCTGTTCCAGCGCGAGGCGCGGCCCGTGCTCAAGGACGTGCGCGCCTTCCTCGCGGCGGCGGTCATGGCGGCCCACCAGCAGATCATGCGTTACGCCAGCGGCAAGGCCATGCTCGACACGCCGCGCACCACCATCGTGGTGGCGGTGCTGCAGCAGGGTTGCGCCACCTGGGTCCACTGTGGCGATTCGCGCCTGTATGCGGTGCGGGGCAACCGGCTGATGGTGCGCACGCGAGACCACTCCAATGCCGAGCGGCCTCGTGCCGAGGGGGGCGCCATGCCGGTGAACCGCAACCTGCTGCAGACCTGCCTGGGCTCGCCGGTGCCGCCGCTGTTCGATCTGTCCGAGCCGCTGTCCCTGCAGCAGGGCGACCGCCTGATGCTCTGTTCCGACGGGCTCTGGAGCGTGGTCGAGGACGCGCTGCTGGTCCGCACCCTCGGCGCCCGCCCGGTGGCCGATGCGGCGCCCGAACTCGTCGAGATGGCCCTGCGCCGCGGCGGCAGTCACTCCGACAATGTCACGCTGATCGCGGTGGAGTGGGAGACGCCCGATGCGCCCGGCTCCGAGCCGGGCGTTTCCACCGACAGCATCGGGCCGGACGTCTTTGCCTCCAGCATCCAGGCCGGGCTGCCGGGCGAGGAAGACCACGACGAGCTCGACGAGGCCGCCATCGAGCGCTCCATCGCCGAGATCAACGAGGCGATACGGCGCTCCGCCGCCCGAAAGAACTGATCCGCGCAAGGTGCTGCACGGCGAGCCTTCCGGGCCCGCGGCCATCGCCTTGCTTTTCCACGTTTCCGATCCAGAGATTCACATGAGCCCTTTCATCCGCAGCAGCGGCCGCGCCGCCGACCAGCTCCGCCCCGTGCGCATCACCCGCGGCTTCACCATCCATGCCGAAGGCTCCGTCCTCATCGAGTTCGGCCAGACCCGCGTGCTGTGCACCGCCTCCGTCGAAGAGAAGGTGCCGCCGCACAAGCGCGGCAGCGGCGAAGGCTGGGTCACCGCCGAGTACGGCATGCTGCCGCGCGCGACCCACACCCGCGGCGATCGCGAGGCCGCACGCGGCAAGCAGAGCGGCCGCACGCAGGAGATCCAGCGACTCATCGGCCGCTCGATGCGTGCCGTGTTCGACCTGGCCGCGCTGGGCGAGCGCACGATCTACCTCGACTGCGACGTGCTGCAGGCTGATGGCGGCACCCGCACGGCCGCCATCACCGGCGCCTTTGTGGCCGCGCATGACGCCGTTGCCAAGCTCATCGCCGCCGGCACGCTGGCCGCGTCGCCCATCCGCAGCCATGTGGCCGCCATCTCGGTCGGCATCGTGCAGGGCACGCCGCTGCTGGACCTGGAATACGTCGAAGACTCTGCCTGCGACACCGACATGAACGTCGTGATGACCGGCGCCGGCCACTTCGTGGAAGTGCAGGGCACGGCCGAGGGCGCCGCCTTCAGCCGCGACGAGATGAACCAGCTGCTGGCGCTGGCCGACAAGGGCATCGCCGAGCTGGTGCAGCTGCAGAAGCAGGCGCTGCAGATCGCCTGAGCACGCGCGCGTACGAGACATCCATGAAACTGGTTCTCGCATCCAACAACGCGGGCAAGCTGGCCGAGCTGCAGCAGCTCTTCGGTACGCTGGGGCTCACGCTCGTGCGGCAGTCCGAGCTGGGCGTGGGCGAAGCGGAGGAGCCCTTCCGCACCTTCGTCGAGAACGCGCTGGCCAAGGCCCGCCACGCCAGCGCGGCCACCGGCCTGCCCGCCATTGCCGACGATGCCGGCCTGTGCGTCGACGCCTTCGGCGGCCTGCCTGGCGTGGACACGGCCTACTACGCCACGCAGTTCGGCTACGAGAAGGGCGACGCCAACAACGTCAAGGCACTGCTGGCGCAGCTGCGCGGCGAATCCAACCGCCGCGCCGCGCTGGTCAGCACGCTGGTCGCGCTGCGCCACGTCGAGGACCCCGAGCCGCTGGTCGCCGTGGGCCGCGCCGTCGGCGAGATCACCACCGAGCCGGTGGGCGAGCACGGCTTCGGCTTCGATCCGGTGATGTTCCTGCCCCAGTTCGGCAAGACCTTCGCGCAACTGCCGCCCGAGGTGAAGAACGCCCACAGCCACCGCGGCCAGGCCGCGCGCGCCATGCTGGCCCTGATGCGCGAGCGCTGGGCCCTGGGCGGATGAGCAGCATCCCGATCCAGCCCGTCGTGGCCGTGGCGCCGCAGGCCAACGACGTGCTGCACATGATGCGGCCCGGCCCGCTGCAACTGGCCGCATCGCCGCCGCTGTCGCTATACATCCACCTGCCCTGGTGCCTGCGCAAGTGCCCCTACTGCGACTTCAACTCGCACGAGTGGCGCGGTGAGGGCGATGCGGCGGCCGTGCCCGAGCAGCGCTACATCGACGCCCTGATCGCCGATCTGGATGCCGCGCTGCCCCTGGTGTGGGGCCGCACCGTGCACACCATCTTCCTGGGTGGCGGCACGCCCAGCCTGTTCGCGCCCGAAAGCATCGACCGGCTGCTCGGCGCCGTGCGCGCCCGCCTGCGGCTGGAGCCCGGCTGCGAGATCACGCTGGAGGCCAACCCCGGCACCTTCGAGCGCGACCGCTTCCGCGCCTACCGCGCCGCGGGCGTCACGCGGCTGTCGGTCGGCGTGCAGAGCTTCGACGACGCGCACCTGAAGGCGCTCGGCCGCGTGCACGACCGCCGCCAAGCCATCGCCGCCGTCGAAGAAGCCGCCCAGGCCTTCGAGACCTTCAATCTCGACCTGATGTACGCGCTGCCCGGGCAGACGCCGCAGGGCCTGGAGGCCGAGCTGGACCAGGCCCTGGCCCTTGCGCCCCCGCACCTGTCGATCTACCACCTGACCATCGAGCCCAACACCTTCTTCGCCAAGCACCCGCCCGTGCTGCCCGAGGACGACATCGCCTACGCCATGCTCGACCGCATCACCGAGCGCACGGCGGCCGCGGGCCTGGCGCGCTACGAGGTGTCGGCCTATGCAAGGCAGGGCCACAGCTGCACGCACAACCTCAACTACTGGCAGTTCGGCGACTACCTGGGCCTGGGCGCGGGTGCGCACGGCAAGCTGAGCTTTGCCCACCGCATCGTGCGGCAGGTGCGCGTGCGCGACCCGCAGCGCTACATGGCGCAGGCCCTGGCCGGCCAGGCCGTGGCCCAGAGCGACGACGTGGCACTGGCCGACCTGCCCTTCGAGTTCATGCTGAATGCGCTGCGGCTGAAGGAAGGCTTCACGCTGGCCCAGTTTGGCGAGCGCACCGGCCTGGCCATCAGCGCCATCCGCCGCCCGCTGGAAGAGGCCGAAGCCCGCGGCCTGCTGGCGCGCGACCTGCACCGCGTGTGGCCCACCGAGCGGGGCATGGATTTTCTGAGCGACCTGCAGGCGATGTTCCTGCCGGAAGGTGGTGCGGGGGACTGAGGCCGTCCCACCCGCGAAAGGGTGCTGCGCTGCCCTTACACTTGCGGCCTCTTTTCGCCTTCGGGCGCCACACGGCGCCGCCGCAGAAGGCCGACCCAGGAAGCGTGGCAGAGTGGTCGATTGCACCGGTCTTGAAAACCGGCGACGGGCAACCGTCCGTGAGTTCGAATCTCACCGCTTCCGCCAATCTTGGCTTCCCTCCGCATCAACGGACTATCCGGCCCGCTGACTCCGCCAAGCGTCGCTGCATGAAAATTGCGGCCCGCTCATGCCGCCTTACGCTTCGCTCACCAGTGATGTCGCCGCTCTCCGGGCTTCGCCCCGCTGGCGCCGTCTTGCCGCCTGGAGCGCCCTTCTCGCCGCAGCCGTCCTCATCATCGCCCTCGCCGGCCAATGGGCCGCCGACCGCGCCGCCCGCAACCAGGCCGACGAAATCCGCCGCGCGGCAGAGGTCCAGCTCTCGGGCCTGCGCGATGCCACCGGCCGCTACCGGCACCTGCCCTTCACCGCGGCCCTGCACCCTGTGGTGCTCGCGCTGCTGAACGCGCCCGGGCAGGCCGCGCTCGGCCAGAGCGCCAACCGCTACCTCGAAGAACTCAACCGGCTGGCCGGCTCCGACGTGCTCTATCTCATCGACGCGCACGGCGTCACGCTGGCCGCCAGCAACTGGGCCGCGCCACAGAGCTTCGTCGGCCATTCCTATGCCAACCGCCCGTACTTCACCGAGGCGCTGGCGGGCCGCAGCGGGCGCTTCTACGGTGTGGGGCAGACCACCGGCGAGCCCGGACTGTTCATCTCGGCGCCGGTACGGGGCGACGGTGACCAGGTGCTGGGCGTCGTCACCGTCAAGGTCAGCCTGCGGCAGCTGCAGGAGTCCTGGCGCATCGCCAAGGATCCGATCCTGCTCACCGATGCGCGGGGCATCGTCTTCCTCAGCTCCGTGCCGCAGTGGCTCTACCACGCCACGCGGCCGGTCGATGCCGAGGGGCTGGCGCAGGTGCGGCGCGACCAGCAGTACGGTCCGCGTGCCAGCTTTCCGCAACTGCCCTGGAAGGTGGCGCGGGACGGCGACCGGCCCGGCGCCTTGATCCGCACGCAGATCGACGGTCAGGCCCGCCACTTCCTGGCGGTGAGCGAGCCGGTGGAAGACCTGCCGTGGACGCTGACGGTGATGGCCGACCACGACCAGGTGCTGCGCACGCGCGAGAGCGCGTGGATGGTCGCCGTGCTGTGCCTGAGCCTGCTGTTGCTGGGCGGGCTCTACTGGCGCCTGCGCGAGCGGCGCTTTGCCGAGCAGCGCGACGCCCGCCGCGAGTTGGAGCTGCGCGTCGAGGAGCGCACCCACGCCCTGGGCGAGGCGCATGCCTTCCGCAAGGCCATGGAAGACGCGCTGCCCGTGGGCATGCGGGCGCGCGACATGGAGGGGCGCATCACCTACGTCAATCCCGCCTTCTGCCAGATGACGGGCTTCGAGGCCGGTGAACTGCTGGGCCGGCTGCCGCCCTATCCCTACTGGCATCCCGACGAGGTCACGCGCCACTGGCACCACTACGACGCCATGATGAGTGGCCGCAGCGCGCCCGATGGCCACGAGTCGCGACTGCGGCACAAGGACGGGCACGAGGTCATCACCATGGTCTACACCGCGCCGCTGATCGACGCCGAGGGCCGGCATGCGGGCTGGATGAGTTCGGTGGTCGACGTGACCGAGCAGCGGCGCGCCGAGCTGCAGCAGCGCCAGAACGAAGCGCAGCTGCAGCATGCCCAGCGCCTGGCCAGCCTGGGCGAGATGGCCTCGACGCTGGCCCACGAGCTGAACCAGCCGCTGATGGCGTTGAGCAGCTTTGCGAGTGCGGCCAAGGCCTTCGCGCAACGCGGCGAGGGCGCACTGCTGACCCAGAGCCTGGACGACACCATCGCGCAGGCCCAGCGCAGCGCCGAGATCGTGCGGCGCATCCGCGGCTTCGTGCGCCAGCGCACCGCGGGCGCGGAGGACTGCGCGCTCGCCACGCTGGTGGCGCAGGCGCTGGCCCTGCTGCGCGGCGAACTGCGGGAGTCCCAGGTGACGCCCGAGGTGCGCATTCCCGACGACCTGCCGCTGCTGCGCGGCGACCGCGTGCTGCTGGAGCAGGTGCTGCTCAACCTGGTCTCCAACAGCCTGCATGCGATGCGCGCGGTGCCGGCCGCGGAGCGCCGGCTCGAGATCGAGGCGCATCCGCGCGAGGGCTGCATCCAGCTGCAGCTGGCCGACCGCGGCACGGGCATCGATCCGGCCATCGCCGACCAGGTGTTCGAGCCCTTCTTCACCACGCGCCCGGGCGGGCTCGGCCTGGGCCTGAACATCTGCCGCACCATCGTCGAGGCCCACCGCGGCCGCCTGTTCTTTGCCGGACGCGAAGGCGGCGGCACGATCTTCACGCTCGAACTGCCCATCGCCTGCCCATGACCCTGCCCGCCAACAACCTGTGTGTCGTCGACGACGACGAGGCCGTGCGCCGCTCGCTGGGCCTGCTGCTGCTGTCACGCGGCTATGCGGTGCGCACCTTCGAAAGCGGCGAGGACTTCCTGGCCGGCGTGGACCTGCAGCATCCCGGCTGCGTCATCCTCGACCTGCGCCTGGGCGGCATGAGCGGGCTGCAGGTCTTCGATGCATTGCGGCAGCGGGACAGCGCGCTGGAGGTGCTCTTCCTCTCCGGCCATGGCGACATTCCCATGGCCGTGGAGGCGGTGCAGAACGGTGCGCTCGGCTGGCTCGAAAAGCCCTGCAACGACGAGCGCCTGCTGGCCGCCGTCGCCAAGGCGCTGGAGAAGGCCCAGGCCGGCGCCGAGCGCCGCCAGGCGCTGCAGGCCGCCCAGGCGCTGTGGCAGAAGCTCACGCCGCGCGAGATGCAGGTGGCGCGGCTGGTGGCCGAGGGCAAGCCCAACAAGGAGATCGCGCAGGAGCTGGCCCCGGTGGAGCTGCGCACCATCGAGACGCACCGCGCCCATGTCTTCGCCAAGCTGGGCGTGGCCAACAGCCACGGGCTGTACCGCTTCCTGCGCGAGCACGGCCTTTAGAACTGCACGTGCCGGGATTGGGGATAACCCCTGCGTAGCGCCACGGAGGCCGCCGGCCCGCGGCTACGGACGACGCCGCCCCGCCGCCGCGCCACACTGCCGGCCGGCCCGCAACGAGGCCGCTCCCGATCACGACAGAAGGAAACAACCATGCAACGCAGTCACTGGAAGGCATTGGCGGGTGGCGCCGTGCTCGCCGCCCTCGTTGCGGCGCCCGCCGCATTCGCGCAAGGCTATCCCGAGCGGCCGATCGAGCTGCAGGTGCCCTTCGCACCCGGCGGCACCACCGACATCGTGGGCCGCGTCATTGCCGATCCGCTGGGCAAGATCCTGGGTCAGCCGGTGGTGGTGGTCAACAAGGCCGGCGGCGGTGGCGCCGTGGGCGCGCTGGAAACCGCACGCGCCACGCCGGACGGCTACAAGCTGGGCGTGGCCACCGTGTCCAGCACGGCCGCCAATCCGGCGATCAACCCCAAGACGCCGTACAACCCGCTGACGGACTTCACGCCCATCATCAACATCGCGGCCACGCCCAACGTGATCGCCGTGAACCCCAGCTTTCCGGCCAAGGACTACGCGGGCTTCATTGCCGAGCTGAAGAAGAACCCGGGCAAGTACTCGTACGGCACCTCCGGCACCGGCGGCATCGGCCACCTGCTGATGGAGCTCTACAAGAGCGTGACCGGCACCTTCATCACGCACATTCCCTATCGCGGCGCCGGTCCGGCCCTCAACGATGTGGTGGCGGGCCAGGTGCCCATGATCTTCGACAACCTGCCCTCGGCGCTGCCCTTCATCAAGGCCGGCAAGCTGGTGCCCATCGTGGTGGCCGCGCCGCAGCGCCTGAAGGAGCTGCCCAATGTGCCCACCTTCAAGGAAGTGGGCCTGGAGCCGGTGAACCGCATGGCCTACTACGGCATCCTGGGGCCCAAGGGCCTGCCGAAGGAGGTGGTCGACAAGATCAGCATGGGCACCAAGAAGGCCCTCGAAGACCCGGCCGTGCGCAAGCGCATCGAAGACACCGGCTCGATCATCGTGGCCAACACGCCCGAGCAGTTTGCTGAACAGATCAAGGCCGAGTACGCGGTCTACAAGGACGTGGTGCAGAAGCAGAAGCTGACGCTCGACAACTGATGCGCCCGCGGCTGGCCGGCGCTCCGTGACGCCAGCCGGCCTGCACCACCAAGCCCGCCTGCTCGGCCTGTCCGCGCGGGCGTTGTCGTTTCAGCTCTCCGTTGTGCTGCGCGACAGCCGCGGCGCGCGGAGCTGGATGCTCGCCTTCAGCGTTGCATGACTTCGCGCAGCGTGACTTCTGCCCCCGTATTGCCCCAGCTGCTTCGCACATAACTCAGCACCGCGGCAATGTCCTCATCGCTCAGCACATGGCCGAAGGGAGGCATGCCGTAGGGGCGCGGATTGCCCTCGGTGGCCGGCGGGTAGCCGCCGCGTCGCACCACCTGCACCAGGTTGACCGGGTTGGCCAGGTTGACTGCCCGGTTGCCCGCGAGCGGCGGGAAGGCGCCCGGCTCCCCCTGGCCCTGGTCGCCGTGGCACCAGGCGCATTGCTGGGCATAGATCTTCTCGCCGCGGGCCAGCAGCGACACGTTGCGGTGCGGTGGCTGGGTGGGGGCAGGCGGCGCGGGCTGCTGCGGCAGCTCCTTCAGGTACAGCGCCATCGCCTGCAGGTCCGCGTCGCTCATGTGCTGCGTGCTGCGGTACACCACCTCGGCCATGGGGCCCAGCACCGAGCCATGCTCGGTGCGGCCGGTCTTGAGCAGCGCCACGATGTCCTGCAGCGGCCAGCCGGCCACGCCCGCCTCGTGCGGCGCGTCGAGTGCGGGTGCATACCAGTTCTCGCCGGGCAGCATGCCGCCGGCCAGGCCGCGGCTCACATCGGTTGCGCCCAGCGTGTTGCGGCTGCCGTGGCAGGCGATGCAGTGGCCCAGGCCCTGCACCAGGTAGGCGCCGCGGTTGTGCTCGGCCGAGCGACCGGGCTCGGGCACGAACTCGGCCGGCCGGAAGAACAGCGCCCGCCACACGGCCAGCGCGACCTGCGTGTCGTAGGGAAAGCGCAGCGTGTGCGGCCGGTTGGCCTGCGTCACCGGCGGCAGGCTCTGCAGCCAGGCGAAGAGCGCGTCCGAATCCTCGCGCGTGACCTGCGTGAAGCTGGTGTACGGAAAGGCCGGATACAGCAGCCGCCCGTTGCGCGAGCGGCCATGGTGCAGGGCGCGCCAGAAATGGTCGGCGTTCCACTGGCCGAGGCCGGTGAGCGGGTCGGGTGTGAGGTTGCCGGCATACAGCGTGCCGAAGGGCGTCTCGATGCCGCGCCCGCCTGCATAGGCGGCGCCGCCTCGGGCGGTGTGGCAGCCAGCGCAGTTGCCGGCAATGGCCAGGTAGCGGCCGCGGTCGAGCTGCGCGGCCGAGGCCGCGGGCGGCGGCAGGTCCCCGCGGATCGGGGCTTCGCCGCGCAGGTTGAGCAGCACCACGGTGGTCGCCAGTGCGGCGAGCAAGGCGGCGAGGGCCAATCCGCTCCACAGGGCAACGCGTCGGAATCCGAACAGGCGGGCTTCGGTCCCGGCAGCACGGGGCGCGCTCATTGGTGCGCCTCCATCGCGCTGCACGCCACCGGCAGGCCCGCGGGCAGGGCCGACGGGGGCACGGCCTTGTAGTTCGCCGGCACCGGCTGCGCGGCCAGCCAACCGGCGACGGCGCGGATGTCCTCGCTCTTGAGCCGCCTTCCGACCTCTGCCATGCAGTCGGGTGCCAGTGCGCGCCGGTCGCCCGTGACCCAGGCGCCCAACTGCGAGGCGATGTACAGGCGCGGCAGCCCCAGCAGCCCCGGAATGCCCGGCTGCACGCCGGTGAGCGCCGGTCCGTGGCAGCGCACGCAGGCCGGAATGCCGCGCGTTGCATCGCCTTCGAACACCAGCGCCCGGCCGCGTGCCAGCTCGGCGGCCGGCAGGTCGGAGGGCGTGGGCGCGGGATAGGGCAGGTCCAGCCCGGCGAAGTACTCGGCCATCTCGCGCAGGTAGGCATCCGAGAGCTGGGCCAGCAGGTGGTTCATGTCGGCCTGCTGGCGCCGGCCGTCGCGGAAGCTGCGAAGCTGGTCATAGAGGTAGCCGGCCGGCTTGCCCGCCAGCCGCGGGAAGTAGCCGGAATTGGTCGCCAGCCCCTCGCGGCCGTGGCAGGTGGTGCAGGCGGCCATGCGGCGCTGCATCTCGTCGGCGGCCTGGGCGCTGCTCAGCGTGCCGGCCAGAAGTGCCAGGGCCAGCACGACCCCGCGTGCAAGGCGTGGGCGCACGCCGGGTCCCTGCCGCGCGCGAGCCGCCTCCGGCCCGCCTTGTCGTCTCGTCACCGTTTTCTTCATGGTCGACTCCGTGGCTCCGTTGCGTCCTCAACCCGCGGGGCGGGTGGCCCGGTGAAGCGCGCGCACCACGTCCGACTGCGTGATGATGCCCACCAGCCGCTTGTCGGCATCGATCACCGGCAGGTGGTGATGCCCCGCCTCGGCGAACAGCGGCACCAGCTCGGCGATGCGGCGGTGGCCGCTCACCACGCGCACCTCGCGGGTCATGATCTGGCCGACGGTCTCGGGCTTGTCGGAATGGGTGAGGCCGTCGCGCCGCAGCAGTGTGCGCAGGCGCTCGCCCACGCCTTCGTGCTGCTCCCAGCCGGCATGGCGCAGGAAGTCGGCCCGCGTCAGGATGCCCACCACGCGCTGCGAGCGGTCCACCACCGGCAGGGCCTTCACGCCCCGCGTGCGCATCAGCGCCCAGGCTTCGTCCAGCGGTGTGCCGAACTGCACCGACGCCGGTTCGGGCGACATCACCTCGGCGCATTGCAACTGGCCGAAGTTGCGCTCGTAGGCAGCCGATTCGGCGTACTGCAGGATGTCCTGCAGGTCGTCGCGGCTCACGTCCAGCACCTGGTTGTAATGGGCCAGGGCCGCATCCAGGTCGGCGGCAGAAAAGCGGTCGGCCGCCGACGCGGGGGCCGGGGCCTGCGGCGCATGCGGATAGCGCCGGCCGGTCAGGCCGTTGTAGAGCATGCCCGCCAGCACCAGCAGCAGCGAGTCGACCAGCATCGGAAAGAGCGCGAAGCCGAAGCCCACGCCGCCCAGCGCCGCCAGCAGGGCCGAGGCGCCGCCCGGCGGATGCAGGCAGCGCAGCGCGAACATCACGGCGATGGCCGCCAGCACCGCCACCGCGCCCGCCCAGGCCGGGTCGGGAATCAGCAGGGAGCAGGCGCTGCCCACCAGCGCCGAGACGGTGTTGCCGCCCACCACGGCCCAGGGCTGGGCCAGCGGGCTGGCCGGCACCGCGAACACCAGCACCGCGCTGGCGCCCAGCGGGGCCACCAGCCAGGGGGCGCTCATGCCGGTGCGCAGGGCCCAACAGCGGGCGATCAGGGCTGTGAGCAGGATGCCCAGCCCGGCACCGGCGAAGGCCCGCAGCCGTTCGCGGGCGTCCACCCGGGCGGCGGCGGGACGGAAGCGGGCCGCCAGATCGGCCCAGGAGAGAGATGGCATGGTCACGCAGGCAATGCCGGCGCGCGGCTGCCGGCGGGAAGAGGCTGGCCGGCTCGGGGCGGCCGGTACGGGGCGGTCGTGGCCGCCGCCCGTATCCTACGTGGCGCACGGCTTTGGTGCATCTGCCCGGGCGCTCGCGGGCGACATCGGCCGGCCCTCGGCATGCGATCAGCTGCAACCATAGGGAATGAATTCGGTGCGCTGCTCGTCCACCTTGAGCGGCTGGCCGACGAAGGGAAAGGCGCGCTGGGCGCAGTCGCGCCGCTCGCACACCTTGCAGCCCATGCCGATGGGCGTGGCGCGCGCCGGGTCCTGCAGGTCCAGCCCGTCGGCATAGACCAGGCGAGGCGCATGCCGGATGTCGCAGCCCAGGCCGATGGCGAAGGTCTGGCGCGGGGCGCCCCAGCCGCGGCTGCCGCCAGCCACCGTGCGCGCCACCCACAGGCTGGTGCGGCCGTCGGGCATGCGGGCCAGCTGCGGCAGGATGCGCCCCGGCTGGCTGAAGGCTTCGTACACCGCCCACAGCGGGCAGGTGCCGCCCGTGCGGCTGAAGTGGAAGTGCGTGGCCGACTGCCGTTTGGAGATGTTGCCCGCCCGGTCCACCCGCACGAAGAAGAAGGGCACGCCCGGCGCACCCGGCCGTTGCAGCGTGCTCAGGCGGTGGCAGGCCGTCTCGAAGCCCACGCCGAAGCGCAGCGCCAGCAGGTCGATGTCGTGCCGCAGCCGGTCGGCGGCCTCCAGGTACTCGCCATAGGGCAGCAGCAGCGCGCCCGCGAAGTAGTTGGCCAGGCCGATGCGCGCCAGCCGGCGGGCCGGCGCGTCGGCGTCGAAGGGCGCGTCGCCGGTCAGCGCCGAGAGCGTGTCGGCCATCTCCAGGAAGGCGAGTTGCGTGGCCATCTGGAAGGCCTGCTGCGCCGGTGCCAGCAGCGGCGAGAGGGTCAGCGTGCGGCTGGCCGCGTCGTACTGCCGCTTGCCGCCGATGCCGGTTGCATCGGCCTGCGTGACCCGCACGTCGTGCCGCTCGCGCAGGCGCTGCGCCAGCCAGGGCGCCATGGCGCCGCCGCGTGCGCGGGTCTGCGCCGCCAGCGACTCGGCCGCGCGGTCCAGTGGATCGAAGTGGTTCCGCTGGGCAAAGAAGAAATCGCGCACCGCCTCGAAGGGCGTGGCGCGCGGCAACCCGAGTTCGGACGACCGGTCGTCGCCCAGGCGCAGCGCCATGGTCTCCAGCTGGGCCTGCAGGTCGAGTTGACGGCGGTGCAGCGCGACCAGCGCGCGGCCCAGCGCGGGCATCTGGGCGGCCACCTCCTGCATCTCGGGCAGGCTGACCGGCTCGGCGGCATCGGCCAGGGCCTCGCGCAGGCCGGCCACCAGGCGTGCCTCGTCGTCTTCGGAGAAGGCCTGGATGTCGACGCCCAGCGTCCGGTTCAGCCGCAGCAGCACCGCCACCGTGAGCGGGCGCTGGTTCTGCTCCAGCTGGTTGAGGTAGCTGGGCGACAGGCCCAGCGCCTGCGCCATGGCGATCTGCGAGAGGCCGCGCTCGGCCCGCAGCTTGCGCAGGCGCACGCCCATGAAGCTCTTCTTCATGCGCAACTCCGTGGCCCAGTGATTCGCAGGATTCGCAGATTCGCCGATTTCGTTCGCACCGATTCGCCTTTTCAGTCCTGGTGGGAGGGCGCCATTCTGCGTAGATTGCGAAGCCTTGCAAGCCGGCTGTTCCGCCGCTGCACACCGTCAGGAGACCTGCCCCATGAGCCTTGCCACCGCACTCGCCCCTGCGCCCGACGCCGCGCCCGCCTTCAAGCCCAAGAAGTCCGTCGCGCTTTCCGGCGTGGCCGCCGGCACCACGGCCTTGTGCACGGTGGGCCGCAGCGGCAACGACCTGCACTACCGCGGCTACGACATCCTGGACATCGCCGAAGTCTGCGACTTCGAGGAGATCGCGCACCTGCTGGTGCACGGCACGCTGCCCAATCGCGCCGAACTCGCGGCCTACAAGGCGCGGCTGCGGGCCCTGCGCGGCCTGCCCGCCAGCGTGAAGGCCGCCCTGGAGCGGCTGCCCGCCGCCGCCCATCCCATGGACGTGATGCGCACCGGCGTCTCGGCCCTGGGCTGTGTGCTGCCCGAGAAGGACGGCCACGGCGCCGCCGGCGCCCGCAACATCGCCGACCGCCTGCTGGCCTGCCTGGGCTCGATGCTGCTGTACTGGCACCACTGGAGCACCAACGGCCGGCGCATCGAGGTCGAGACCGACGACGACGCCATCGCCGGCCACTTCCTGCACCTGCTGCACGGCCGGCGGCCCGGCGAGGATTGGGTGCGCGCCATGCACACCTCGCTCAACCTCTATGCCGAGCACGAGTTCAACGCCAGCACCTTCGCCGCGCGGGTCATCGCGGGCACGGGCAGCGACATGTATTCGTGCATCGCCGGCGCCATCGGCGCGCTGCGCGGCCCCAGGCATGGCGGTGCCAACGAAGTCGCCTTCGAGGTGCAGCAGCGCTATGCCACGCCGGACGAGGCCGAGGCCGACATCCGCCGGCGGGTGGACGCGAAGGAGGTCGTGATCGGCTTCGGCCACCCGGTCTACACGGTGGCCGATCCGCGCAATGCCGTCATCAAGGGCGTCGCCCGGCGCCTGTCGCAGCAGGCGGGCGACCCGCGGCTGTTCGACATCGCCGAGCGGCTGGAGTCGGTCATGTGGCAGGCCAAGCGCATGTTCCCCAACCTTGACTGGTTCAGCGCCGTGAGCTACCACCGCATGGGCGTGCCCACGGCCATGTTCACGCCGCTGTTCGTCATTGCCCGCACCAGCGGCTGGGCGGCCCATGTGATCGAGCAGCGGCAGGACAACAAGATCATCCGGCCCAGCGCGGTCTACACCGGCCCCGAGGACCGCGCCTTCGTGCCGCTGGACCAGCGCGGCTGAGCGATGGCCCTCCTTCGCGCGATCCGCGCAGGTTCCCGTCAGGTTGAGACACCGACCATCCCGCGCCCGGCCGGCCGCATGGTGCGGCCCGCCCATCTGGAGACATCTTCGTGACCCTCAATCGCCGCCTCTTCAACACCGGCCTCGCCAGCCTGGCCCTGCCGCTCGGCTTCGACGCCGCCGCGCAGGACGGCTACCCCAACAAGCCGATCCGCATCGTGTGCCCTTTCGCGCCGGGTGGCGGCTCGGACTTCATCGCCCGCGTGGGCTCCAACCTGCTGGCCAAGGGCGTGGGCCAGTCGGTGATCGTCGACAACCGGCCCGGCGCCGGCGGCACGCTGGGGACGGACTATGCGCTGCACCAGCCCGCGGACGGCTACACGCTGCTGCTGGTGGCGGGCAGCTACACCGTCAACCCGGCGCTGTACAAGCTCAAGTTCGATCCCGTGGCCGACATCACGCCCGTGATCCAGCTGTCCAAGGGCGCCTACGTGCTGTGCATCAACCCCAACAAGGTGCCGGCCAAGAACATGGCCGAACTGCTGGACTACATGCGCAAGAACCCCGGCAAGGTCGCCTTCGCCTCGGCCGGCAACGGCAGCCACCTGCACATCACGACCGAATACCTGTTCGGCATGGCCAAGGTCAAGGGCACGCACATTCCCTACAAGGGCACCGGCCCGGCCGTGACCGACCTGGTGGCCGGCAACGTGGACCTGCTGGTGGCCGGCACCGAGGCGCTGATGCCGCATGTGAAGGCCGGCAAGCTGCGCGCCCTGGGCGTGACCACGGCCCAGCGCCTGGCGGCCTACCCGGACCTGCCCGCCATCGCCGAAGCCGGCCTGCCCGACTACGACGTGGTGGCCTGGCACGGCCTGATCGCGCCCAAGACCCGCCCGCCCGCGGTGCTGGCCAAGATCAACGGCGCCATCAACACCGGCCTGAAGGCGCCCGAGCTGGTCGCGCAGCTGGAGCCCACGGGCGTGTCGCCCGCGGGTGGCACGCCAGAGCAGTTCGGCGCGCTGATCAAGGCCGAGATCCCGCGCTACGCCAAGGTGGCGCGCGACAACAACATCCAGGCCCAGTAAAAACGGGCCGGCCGGCGCGGGCCGCCGGCCGTCTTCCCGCAACGCGGCGGCGCACCGAGGCGCCGCCCGCTCCACGATCCCATGAACAGTCTTCACCGCCAGCCGCTTGCCGGTACCGATCTGCATTTCTACGACGCCCGCGCCGCCATCGAGGCGCTGCAGCCCGGCGCCTGGGCCCGGCTGCCCTACACCGCGCGGGTGCATGCTGAGAACCTGGTACGCCGCGCCGACCCGGCCCGCCTCGACGACTACCTGCGCCAGCTGATCGAGCGCCGCCGCGACCTGGACTTTCCCTGGTACCCGGCACGGGTGGTGTGCCACGACATCCTGGGCCAGACCGCGCTGGTGGACCTGGCGGGCCTGCGCGATGCCATCGCGGCCGAAGGCGGCGATCCGGCCGCGGTGAACCCGGTGGTGCCGGTGCAACTGATCGTGGACCATTCGCTGGCGGTGGAATGCGGTGGTTTCGATCCCGACGCCTTCGCCAGGAACCGCGCCATCGAGGACCGCCGCAACGAGGACCGCTTCCACTTCATCGAGTGGACCAAGCGGGCCTTCGACAACGTGCAGGTGATCCCGGCGGGCAACGGGATCATGCACCAGATCAACCTGGAGAAGATGTCCCCGGTGGTGGCCGTGCAGGACGGCGTGGCCTATGCCGACACCTGCGTAGGCACCGACAGCCACACGCCGCATGTCGATGCGCTAGGCGTGATCGCCGTGGGCGTGGGCGGCCTGGAGGCCGAGAACGTGATGCTGGGGCGTGCGTCGTGGATGCGGCTGCCCGACATCGTGGGCATCGAGCTGATCGGCGAGCGCGCGCCCGGCATCACGGCCACCGACATCGTGCTGGCGCTGACCGAGTTCCTGCGCCAGCAGAAGGTGGTGGGTGCCTATGTGGAGTTCTTCGGCGAGGGGGCGGCGAAGCTGTCCATCGGCGACCGCGCCACCATCTCCAACATGTGCCCCGAGTACGGCGCCACCGCCGCGCTCTTCGCCATCGACGCGCAGACGCTGGACTATCTGCGCCTCACGGGCCGCGACGAGGCGCAGGTGCGCCTCGTCGAGACCTATGCCAAGGTGGCCGGCCTGTGGGCCGATACGCTGGCCGAGGTCGCGTACGAGCGCGTGCTGCGCTTCGACATCTCCACCGTCGAGCGCAACCTGGCCGGCCCTTCCAACCCGCACCGCCGTCTGCCGGCCAGCGCCCTGGCCGAGCGCGGCATCGCCGATGCGGCCAAGCTGGCGGCCGGCCGTGCCGACGAGGCCGCGGGCCGCCTGCCCGATGGCGCCGTCGTCATCGCCGCCATCACCAGCTGCACCAACACCAGCAATCCGCGCAACGTCATCGCCGCCGCGCTGCTGGCGCGCAATGCCAACGCGCACGGGCTGTTGCGCAAGCCCTGGGTCAAGACCTCGCTGGCGCCCGGCTCCAGGGCCGTGGAGCTCTACCTGCAGGAAGCCGGCCTGCTCGGTGAGCTGGAGCGGCTGGGCTTCGGCATCGTGGCCTTTGCCTGCACCACCTGCAACGGCATGAGCGGCGCGTTGGACCCGGCCATCCGGCAGGAGATCGTGGACCGAGACCTGTACGCCACGGCCGTGCTCTCTGGCAACCGCAATTTCGACGGCCGCATCCACCCGTACGCCAAGCAGGCCTTCCTGGCCTCGCCGCCGCTGGTGGTGGCCTATGCCATTGCCGGCACCATCCGCTTCGACATCGAGCGCGACGTGCTGGGCACCGACGCGCAGGGCCGCCCGCTGCGCCTGGCCGACCTGTGGCCCAGCGACGCGGAGATCGACGCCGTGGTCGCGTCCAGCGTCAAGCCCGAGCAGTTCCGCCGCGTGTACGAACCCATGTTCGCGATCCGCGCCGAGGGCGAATCACGCGCCAGCCCGCAGTACGACTGGCGCCCGCAGTCCACCTACATCCGCCGCCCGCCCTACTGGGACACCGAGGGCATGGGCGCGCTGGCCGCCCAGCCGCGGACGCTGCGCGGCATGCGGCCCCTGGCCCTGCTGCCGGACAACATCACCACCGATCACCTCTCGCCCTCCAACGCCATCCTGGCCGACAGCGCGGCCGGCGAGTACCTGGCCCGCATGGGGCTGCCGGAGGAGGACTTCAACTCCTACGCCACGCACCGCGGCGACCACCTCACGGCCATGCGTGCCACCTTCGCCAATCCGCAGCTGGTCAACGAGATGGCCGTGGTCGATGGCGAGGTCAAGAAGGGATCGCTCGCCCGCATCGAGCCCGAGGGCCGCGTGGTGCGCATGTGGGAGGCCATCGAGACCTACCTGCAGCGCCGCCAGCCGCTGGTGGTCATCGCCGGCGCCGACTACGGCCAGGGCTCCAGCCGCGACTGGGCGGCCAAGGGCGTGCGCCTGGCTGGCGTGGAGACGGTGGTGGCCGAGGGCTTCGAGCGCATCCACCGCACCAACCTGATCGGCATGGGCGTGCTGCCGCTGGAGTTCTTGCCCGGCACAACGCGGCTGACACTGGGGCTGGATGGCACCGAGACCTATGACGTGGAGGGCGAACGCATGCCCGGTGCGCAGTTGGATCTCATCGTTCATCGCCGCAACGGCGAGCTGCTGCGCGTGCCGGTGCGCTGCCGGCTGGACACGGCCGAGGAAGTGTCGGTCTACGAAGCCGGCGGCGTGCTGCAGGGCTTTGCGCAGGACTTCCTGGCGGGGCAGACTGCACGCCTTCAACCGACCGCCCGCTGAATCATGCCCGCCCATCAGATCAAGATCCCCGCCACTTACATGCGCGGTGGCACCAGCAAGGGCGTGTTCTTCCGCCTGCAGGACCTGCCCGAACGCGCCCGCACGCCCGGCCCCGCGCGCGATGCGCTGCTGATGCGCGTGATCGGCAGCCCCGACCCCTACGGCAAGCAGACCGACGGCATGGGCGGCGCCACCTCCAGCACCAGCAAGGTGGTCATCCTGTCGAAGAGCAGCCGCCCCGGCCATGACGTGGACTACCTCTTCGGCCAGGTCGCCATCGACAGCGCCTTCGTCGACTGGTCGGGCAACTGCGGCAACCTGTCGGCCGCCGTGGGGCCCTTCGCCATCGCGGCGGGCCTGGTCGATGCGGACCGCGTGCCTGCGGAAGGCGCGTGCACCGTGCGCATCTGGCAGGCCAACATCGGCAAGACTATCGTGGCCCATGTGCCCATGGCGGATGGCCAGGTGCAGGAGACGGGCGACTTCGAACTCGACGGCGTGACCTTCCCGGCGGCCGAGGTGCCGCTCGAATTCCTGGACCCGGCGGAGGAGGGCGAGGGCGGCGCGATGTTCCCGACCGGCCGGGTGGTCGACCAGCTCGACGTGCCCGGTGTCGGCACCTTCGCGGCCACGCTGATCAATGCCGGCATCCCCACCATCTTCCTCAACGCGGCCGAGCTGGGCTACACCGGCACCGAGCTGCAGCCGGTCATCAATGGCGACGCCGCCGCGCTGGCGCGCTTCGAGACGATCCGCGCCTGGGGCGCCGTGCGCATGGGGCTGATCCGCGACGTGGCCGAGGCCGCCACGCGGCAGCACACGCCCAAGGTGGCCTTCGTCGCGCCGCCGCAGGAGTACGTGGCCTCCAGCGGCAAGCCCGTGCGCGCGGCCGACATCGACCTGCTGGTGCGTGCGCTCTCCATGGGCAAGCTGCACCACGCCATGATGGGCACCGCGGCCGTGGCCATCGGCACCGCGGCGGCCATTCCGGGCACGCTGGTCAACATGGCCGCAGGGGGTGGCGAGCGCAGCGCCGTGCGCTTCGGCCATCCCTCTGGTCTACTGCGGGTCGGCGCCGAGGCGCGGCAGGTCGATGGGCCGGCCGGGCCGCAATGGCAGGTCACCAAGGCCCTCATGAGCCGCAGCGCCCGCGTGCTCATGGAAGGCTGGGTGCGCGTGCCCGGCGACTGTTTCTGAACCGGACCGCCGACGCGCGCCAGGCCATGGCGGTTGCGCCCGGCGGTCGAATCCTCTCGCTTGCATGTCCACTCGCAAACAACTCAAGTCCCTGGTCGAGGCCCGACGCGGCGTGCTCGTGCCCGGGGCCTTCAATGCCCTCTCGGCCCGCGTGATCGAAGACCTGGGCTTCGAGGCGATCTACGTCACCGGTGCCGGTGTCACCAACATGTGGTTCGGCATGCCCGACCAGGGCTTCATGGGCCTGGCCGAGATCGCCGACCACACGGCCCGCATCCGCGACGCCGTCGAACTGCCGCTGATCGTCGATGCCGACACCGGCTTCGGCAATGCGCTCAACGTCCATCACACGGTGCGCACGCTGGAGCGGGCCGGCGCCGACTGCATCCAGCTGGAAGACCAGGTCGCGCCCAAGCGCTGCGGTCACTTCTCGGGCAAGGAGGTCATCAGCACCGAAGAGGCCGTGAGCAAGATCAAGGCCGCCGTCGATGCGCGCCGCGATGCCGACCTGATGATCCTGGCCCGCACCGACGCCGCCGCCACGCACGGCTTCGAGGCCGCCATCGAGCGCGCACAGCAGTTCGCCGAGGCCGGGGCGGACATCCTCTTCGTCGAGGCAGTGACGAAGGCCGACGAGGTGCGCGCACTGCCGCAGCGCCTGGCCAAGCCCCAGCTGATGAACATGGTCATCGGCGGCAAGACGCCCATCTTCAACGCCGACCAGTTGGGCGAGCTGGGTTACGGCATCGTGCTCTATGCCAATGCCGCGCTGCAAGGTGCGGTGATGGGCATGCAGAAGGCCCTGACCGTGCTGCGCGACCAGAAGGAAGTGCAGGAGTCCAGCGGCCTGGTGGCGCCCTTCGCCGAGCGGCAGCGCCTGGTGGGCAAGCCCGGCTGGGACGCGCTCGAAAAGCGCTACACCTGAACGGGCGACACGATGCCCACCCGACGTTCCTGGCTCGGCGCCGCAGGCGCTGTGGCAGCCCTGCTGGCAGCCGGCTGCGCCCCCGCGCCGATGCGGCTGGACGGCACTTTCCTGCAGCCCTGGCGCAGCCACGAGGCGCTGTCGCTCGAGGAGTGGCAGCGCCGCCTGCGCGTGACGCGCGAGCTGGGCTGCCGCGAGGTGGTGGTGCAGTGGATGGGCCTGTACGGCGGCGCCAACGACTGGATGCTGACGCCCGCGCTGCTGCAGATGCTGTTCGACGAAGCGGCGCGCCAGGGCATGGGCGTGCGCCTGGGCCTGCCCTACGACGAGCGCTGGTGGACCACGCTCGGTGCCAAGCAGCCCGAGGCGCTGCCGGCCTTCCTGACCCAGACGCGCGAGCGCAGCCTGGCCGCCATGCGCAGCGAGCCCTGGCCGGCCCATGCCGCCTTCCGCGGCTGGTACCTGCCCTACGAGATCGACCAGTACAACTGGGCCACGCCCGAGCGCCGGCGCCTGCTCACCGCCTGGCTGCGCGAGCTGGCGGCCGAGCCCCTCAAGCGCAGCCAGCCGCGCCTGGCCGTCTCCACCTTCTACAGCCGCCTGCCCACGCCGGGCTCGCTGGACGGCCTGTGGGCCGAGATCCTCGACGCGGCGCCGCTGCGGCCCATGCTGCAGGACGGCGTGGGCGTGGCCGGCATGGGCAACTACGCCGGCCTGGAGCCGCTGCGCCGCCTGCTGCGCCAGCGCGGCGTGGCCTTCGACCTCATCGTGGAGCTGTTCGAGCAGTTGCCCAACCCGCCCGGGCAGCCCGACGGCTTCCGCGCCCGGGCGGCCACGCTGGAACGCGTGCGTGCCCAGCTGGAGGTGGCGCGCACCTATGGTGCCGAGCATGTGCTCGCCTTCGCCATCGACCCCTGGCTGCTCGGCGACACGCCCGAGGCCAAGAAGCTGCTGCGCGACTGGCGCGGCGGCGACGCCTGAAAAAAGCGTCCGCGCGTGGTCGATGTCACACCGGGCGCGCTCGCGTCAGGTGCTGGTCACGCCTGCTCCGCAAAGCTTGCGAAAAGTGAACATATACTAAAAATGTATCAACATTCGCAAGTTGTGGACGGGCATGAAGGCCGCTGAATCGTTGTCTGCAGCGGCCTCCGTGGAGGACGCCACATCCCGTGCGGCCGAGGTGGCCGCCGCCCATGCCGATGCCGTCGACCGCGAAGGCCGGCTGCCCACCGAGGTGCTCGACGCCCTCCGGGCGGAAGGGCTCATGGGCCTGCTGGTGCCCGCCCGCCACGGCGGCCCCGGGCTGCCGCTGCGCACCGTGGTCAACGTCTGCCGGCGCCTGTCCGAGGCCTGCGCCTCGACCGGCCTGATCTACGCCATGCACCAGTCGCAGTCGGCCGTGGCCATCCAGCATGCGCAGAACAGCGACTGGCTGCAGGGCCTGCTGGCGCGCATGGCGTCCGGGCAGTTGCTGGTGGCCTCGGCCACCACCGAAGGCGCCACCGGCGGTGCCATCCGCTCCAGCGCCTGCTTCCTCGACCTGCAGACGGATGGCCGTCTGCAGCTGCGCAAGAACGGCGCCGTCATCTCCTATGCGCCTGCGGCCGACGTCTTCCTGGTCAGCGCCCGCCGCGCCGAGGATGCCGCGCCCACCGACCAGCGGTTGGTGGCCGTGCTGAAGGACCAGATCCAGCTGCACGCCCACGCGCCCTGGAACCCCATGGGCATGCGCGGTGCCCGCACCGACCGCTACGACCTGGTGGCCGACTGCGGGCCCGAGCAGGTCTATGCCGAGCCGTTCTCGGTGCACATGTCGCAGACCATGCTGCCCACCTCGCACCTGCTGCTGGGCGCCGTGTGGCTGGGTATCGCCGTCTCGGCGCTGGGCCGGGCGCGCGCCTTTCTGCGGCACCGCAACCGTGGCGGTGCGCCGCTCAACCCCATCGCCAACCTGCGGCTGGCCGAGGGCGAGACGCTGGTGCAGCAGTTCCGCGGCACGCTGGCGGCCTGCATGGCGCTCTACGAGGACGCCGCCGGGCCGCAGACCGCCACCGAGCGCATGGTCAGCTACAACGCGCTGAAGGTCGGCGCTTCGGAGCTGGTGGTGCGCGTCACCGACATCGCGCTGCGCATCTGCGGCATCCAGGGCTACATGGAGCCGGGCGAGTTCTACCTGAGCCGCCACATCCGCGATGCCCATGCCGCAGCCGTGATGGTCAACGACGATCGCATCCTCGGCAGCCTTTCCACCGTGGTGCTGGGCGTGCCGCTCAACCGCGACCTTTGAACATCGAGGCCCCGCGCCTCCGCCTTTTCCATCCATGACCACGCCTGCCGAGATCGAACAACAACTCATCGTCCTGATCCAGTCCGCCATCCTCAAGAAGGTGGACCCGGAGGTGCCCTTGCTCGAATCCGGCCTGCTCGATTCCGTGGCCGCCGTCGAGTTGATGCTGGCCATCGAGAGCCGCTTCGGCTGCACGGTGCCCATCACCGAGGCGCAGGAGCATCTTTACTCGGTGCGCACGCTGACCGACTTCGTGGTCGCCAACGCCGCCTGAGGCCTGCCCCGCCCGCCATGCATTTCGACTACGACAGCGGCCGCTTCGTCCAGACCGAGTCCGGCGGTGAGCGGCCCGCCATCGTGGCCCGCGACCGCCACCTGGACTGGGCCCAACTGCAGCGCGAGGCCGAAGCCTGGTGCGACGAGGCCCGCCGCCTGGGCCTGGGCGCGGACATGCCCATCGTCATCCGCGGCCACAAGGAAGCGGCCTTCATGGTGGCGCTGACGGGCGCGCTGATGCTGCGCGCGCCCTTCGTGCCGGTCGATGCCGTGTACCCGGCCGAGCGCCTGGCCAGCATCTGCCAGATCCTCGATGCCCATCTGCTCTACGACGCGGCCCAGGGCCGCTTCGAGGTGCTGCGCGACGGCGCCGGCACGCCGCTGGCCGAGAAGCAGCTCTGCTACGTGATGTTCACCTCGGGCACCACCGGCCAGCCCAAGGGCGTGCAGATCGGCCGCGAGAGCGTGCAGGGCCTGATCGACTGGATGCGTCTGGACTTCGGCCTGGGCGAGCGCCCGGTCTTCCTCGACCAGACGGTGTTCAGCTTCGATGTGTCGCTCTACGACGTGTTCGGCATGCTGGCGCTGGGCGGCACCATCCTCATGCTCGACCGGCAGGACGCCGCCTCGCCGCTCAAGGTGGCGGCATTGATGGCCGAGCATGGCGTGACGACCTGGGTGTCCACGCCGTCCTTCGCGCAGCAGCAGTTGGTCAACCCGGGCTTCACGCAGGCCGCGCTGCCGCAGTTGCGCACCTTCGTCTTCTGCGGCGAGCCGCTGCCGGTGCCGCTGTGCCGGCAGCTGCGCAAACGCTTTCCCGATGTGCCGCTGCTCAACACCTATGGCCCCACCGAAGCCACGGTGGCGACCACGCTCCTGGTGGTGGAAGACGCCATGCTCGCCACCGACGCGCCGTTGCCCATCGGCCGCGCCAAGCGCGACAGCGCCGTGTACTGCGACGAGGGCGAGCTGTGCATCGCCGGCCCGCATGTGATGCGCGGCTACCTCAACCGGCCCGACCTCAACGCCACGCGCATGTTCGTCCGCGACGGCCAGCGCGGCTTTCGCACAGGCGACCTCGGCACCGAGACCGAGGACGGCCTGCTCTTCTGCCATGGCCGCATCGACGACCAGATCAAGCTCAATGGCTACCGGCTGGAGCTGATGGAGGTGGACGCCGCCCTGGCCACGCTGCCGGGCAACCGCGGCGCTTCGGCTGTTGCCCTACGCCGGCCCAACGGCGCCGTGGCCCGGCTGGTGGCCTTCGTCGAGACCGGGAGCGACGACCCGGCGCTGCCGGCCGAACTGGCCGACTGGAAGGCGCTGCTGGCCGCCCGCCTGCCGCACTACATGGTCCCGTCGGAGCTGCTGCCCTGCGCGCAGTTGCCGGTGTCGGTCAACTACAAGACCGACCGCGCCAGGCTGGCGCGGCTGTACGAGACGCTCAACGCTTGAAGGTGTCGGTGCGGGCCGGCTGCATCGTCAGCACCGGCTTGTCGGCGGTGCCGGTCATGAACAGGCTCAGATGGTCGCCGGCCTGCAGCGCGGGAAGGGCCTGCGGCGCGCTCGTGGCACCGCCGCAGGCCGCCGCCAATTGCGCCTGCACCGGATTCACCGAACGCGCACCGGCCGTCATCGGCGCGACGTCGCGCACGACGGGCGTGCCAGCGGGTGCGATCTGCAGCTGGGCCTTGGCGCAGCCGGGCACCAGGTTGTAGAAGCGCAGCTCGGCTTTGAGCGCATCGGGCACGTCGCCCGTGTCGTCGATGGCGGTGAAGGCATGGCCGCTGCCCTCGCGGCGCAGCACCCAGGTGCCGAAGCGGTCGGGCTGCACCTCCAGCGTCGCGCTCTTCTTTCCCCCCACCTGCACGGTGAAGGGCTTGCCGCCGGCCACGATGGCGTAGCTGGTGGCGGGGGCCTGCGGCCCGATGCGCTGGGCCGGGCCGCCGGCCACCTGCACCAGCAGCGTCTCGGTCGTGGGGTTGACCACGCGCACGAAGGACGAGCCGGCCGGTGGCCGCGCGGCATACAGCTGCGACAGGGCGCCGTCCTGGGCCTGGGCGGGCAGTGTCACGAAGGCGGAGACGGCGGGCAGCACCAGCGCGCGAAGGAGGAAGGCGAGAGGCTTCATCAGAATTGAAAGTAGAGGAACCGCGCTTCGCGATGCAGGTTCATGACGCTGACCAGCAGCAGGATCAGCACCACGACCAGCCAGCCTGTGCTCGGCTGCCAGCGCAGCCACGTGGGCCGGCCTTCCTGCACGCGCCCCAGGGCAGGCGAGAAGCGGCCGAGGATCTGGTAGGCGTTCGGCGCGCCCCAGGCGATGGCCAGCAGCCCCACGATCAGCAGCGCCTGCATGTGGCGGCCGATCAGCGCCTGCCAGCCCGCCCAGCCCTGCGCCAGCAGGCCGGCCGTCTGCGCGCCGCCCAGCGACTCCACGCCGCGCAGCCCGGCCATGCCTTCGAGCAGTGCCAGGGCGCCCTGCACGTCATGGGCGCGGAAGAACACATGCGCCACCGTCACCGAGGCAAAGGTCAGGCCCACGCAGGCGATGAGCCACAGCCGCTTGCCGCGCGCACCCTGCGGCGCGATGCGTGGCGCCAGGCCGATGCGCCAGGCGTGGTTGAGGCACAGGTAGCTGCCATGCAGCAGCCCGTAGATGAAGAACTGCAGCCCTGCGCCATGCCACACGCCCGCCAGGCCCATGGTGTAGAGCGTGGGCCAGCCGATCATCAGCGCGAAGCCCAGCGGCGTGCGGCTGCCGGCGGCACCCACCGGCAGGCCGCGGCGGCTGCGCCAGCGCGACACCTTCATGGCCATCGGGTAGTAGAGGTAGGTGGTGAGGTAGCGCGTCAGCGTCATGTGCCAGCGCGCCCAGTAGTCGATGATGCTGGCCGCCTTGAAGGGCGAGTTGAAGTTCAGCGGAAAGCGCACGCCGAACATCTTGGCCAGGCCCAGCGCCATGTCCGAATAGCCCGAGAAGTCGAAGTACAGCTGCAGCGTGTAGGCCAGCGCGGCGCCCCAGGCGCCCCAGAACTGAGGGTCGCCCGGCGCCGCGAAGCCGGCGTCGGCATAGGGTGCGATGCTGTCGGCCAGCAGCACCTTCTTGGCCAGCCCGATGACGAACAGCGTGCCGCCCACCGACAGGTTCTCGGCGCGGAAGCGGTAGGTCTCGGCCTGGTCGAACTGCGGCATCATTTCCTTGTGATGCAACACCGGCCCCGCGATCAGGTGCGGGAAGAAGGTGACGAACAGCGTGTGGTTGAGCAGGCTCGCCTTCTTCACCGCGCCGGCCTGGCAGTCCAGCAGGTAGCCGATCTGCGTGAAGGTGAAGAAGGAGATGCCCAGCGGCAGCAGGATGTCCTGCACCGGCCCCGCGCGCAGCCCCAGGTCGGCCAGCGCAGCCAGTAGCGTGGTGAAGTACTTGTAGTGGAACAGCAGCGCCAGGTTGCAGCCCACGCCCACCGCGGTGATCCACCACTGCCGGCGCTTGTCGGCAGCACTGCCGATGATGAGCCGGCTGAACACATGGTTGACCAGGATCGAGCCGGCCAGCAGCGCGACGAAGCGCGGGTTCCACCAGCCGTAGAAGACGAAGGAGGTCAGGCACAGCCACAGCGCCGTCCAGCGCCGGCCGGCCGCGGCCAGGGCGTAGTAGCCACCCAGCGCCACCGGCAGGAAGAGGAACAGGAAGAGGTACGAGTTGAACAGCATGCGCGTCAGGGCAGGGCGGCGGCGGCACGCGCCTCGTCGGCGCTCAGGGGCAGCGAGAGCGAGAGCTCGGAGAAGGTCCACACCACGAGCTTGAGGCTGGCGGGCCAACGGTCCTGCTGGGCCAGGGCGGCCAGCATGGCGCCGGAGAAGTAGCCGCCGTCGTGGCTGATGGTCCAGACCTCGCGGCCGAGCTGGCGGCCCAGGCGGCCGGGGAATTCGCTGCGAAGGCCGTTGGAGTCGCCCACCAGCAGCACCTCGGCCGACGGTCCCGCATCCAGCAGACCGCCAGTGGCCACGGGCACGATGCGCTCGGGCGTGAATTGCTCCAGCGTCGGGCGCCAACCTTCGGGCATTCGATCCAGGCCGGCCAGCACGATCAGGTCGCCCATGCGCGGCTCGGGCATCGCCCCGCGCTGGTCGTCGAAGCGCTGCTCGCCCGGGCCGCCCAGCATCGGCAAGGCGGCCCGGGCGATGGCGTCGGCCGCCGCCTCGGCGCCCGCCGGGGCCATGTGCACGTCGGTGCGGTAGTAGGCCTGGGGCAGGGCCGCCAGCGCAGGGCGCAGGTCCACCTGAGGCACGCCGGCCTCGGCCAGGCGCTGCTGCCAGTCGTCCAGCCGAGCCTGCATGACGGCCGACACCGGCAGGCCGCACAGGTGCGCGGCCTCGATGCGCGACTTGTCCGGCACCGTGGCCACCACCAGTTGCACGCCGCGCGCGCGCAGCACCTGCGCCCAGTGCCGCATCAGGGCCAGGCGGCGCGCATAGGCCGCGGCCGCGACGGCCTCGCCGGCCGGTGGCCGCAGCCCGTCGCGGTAGAAGAGCCAGCCCGGGCAGCCCGGGGCCACCTGCGGACCCAGGTCGCCAAGCAGGCGCCAGCGCAGGCCGGCACCCCAGCGCGTCCAGTCGGACTGGCCGGGCAGGGCGCCCAGCGTGCGGTTCATGGCGGCCTCGGCGCCGGTCTGCTGCCAGGCGGTGCGATCCGTCGTTCCCAGCCGCCACGCGCCCCAGGCGAGGCCGGCGACCAGCAGCAGGCCGATGACGATGGCGAAGGGGACGTGCCGGCGGTCGGGGGGGGCGGAGGCGGAGGGCGGGGGCGCAGGCGGTGCGGCCATGCTCACGCGAGCGCGGCCTGGATGCGGCGCTGCCACTCCTCGGCCGACACCACCGACGCGCTGTCCCACAGCCCGCGCGCGTCCGGTCCCAGGTGGAAGTTGGGCTCGAACAGCTGCCACACCAGCGCCTGCGGCTTCTGCTGGCGGAAGGCATTCGATTCCACGTACTCGAGCAGCACCCGCCAGAAGCCCACGTCGCCCGGCTTCCAGTTGACCGACACCGGCCGGTCCAGCACGTTCGACAGCTTCTGCGGAAAGCCGAAGTAGGGCTGCACCATGCTGTTGCCGGTGACGTGCACCGGCGAGGGCGCGTCGGCCAGCAGGCTTTCGCCATCGCCGGCGCGGCGCACCGAGTAGATCTCGCGGCCCACGGCGCGGCGCTGCTCGGGCGAGAGGAAGCGGTCCGCCAGGTCGCCGTAGCGGCGTTCGTTGATCAGCGGCCCCAGCGCCATGCCGGTGCCGGGCTGGCCGGCCAGGTTGGGCACCTTCTGGCGGATCAGGTCGGCCGTGGCCTGGGCCGTGGCGTCGGCCGCGGGCTGCGCCCAATGCTGGTCGGTGCGGTAGTAGACCGGCTGGCCGGCGGCCTTGAGGGCCATCAGCAGCTTGTCGTCGTCGAAGGTGGCCACGCCCGCCGTCTGCAGGCGCGAGAGGATGCCGGCGTAGCGCTGGCGCATCTCGGGCGACATGGGCTTGTCCGCGGGCAGCTTCTCCTCGTAGATGCGCATCTTGTCGGGCAGCACCGGCACCACCAGGGCCACGCCCTTGGCCGCCAGCAACTGGCTCACCTGCGCCACGCGCGCCACGGTGGCGTCGATGCCCTTCCAGTCGGGCGTGGACAGGCTGTCCCAGGCCGCGAAGATGTAGTTGTCCTGGCCCACGAAGGCCAGGTTGTCGGCGGGCTGGGCCCGTGCCAGGCCGGCCAGGGCCAGGCCCATGGGCAGGCCCAGCAGGTGGCGGCGTCGCAGGCCGCTGGCGGTGCGGTCGTCGGTCATGGATGCAAACCCCTCGTCGTGTCGTCTCGGTGCGCGCGGCTGGGCCGCGCGTCGGCAGGAATCAGTAGGAATAGGACAGCGTCATGAACAGGCCCTTGGCCCGGTCGGCATCGCCGCCCAGGCGGGCGCGGTACTGCAGGCTCAGGTCGGCATGCGAGCGCTGGGCGTTGTAGCGGTCCTCGTTGAGCCAGTAGCGCAGGTTGACGCCGATGCCGGCGCCGGCGGACCAGCTGCTGCCGTTGCCCGCCAGCGCGAAGCTGCTGGTGCCGGCCAGCGGCACGCCGCTGACGCGCGCCTGCGTCGAGTACCAGTCGGCCGCCAGCGTGACGTGCGGGAACACCACCAGCCGGTCGCTGTACGAGGTCAGGAAGCTGCGGCCCACGCGCACTTCACCGGCCGCGAAGCCCTGGCCGCGGCGCAGGCGCCCGTTGCCGGTGGCGAGCGTGTTGCCCGAGGCATCGCGCTCGGTGTAGTCCACGCCATGGTCCAGCAGCGTGTAGCCGGCCTGCACGTAGCCTTCCATCGTGTACCAGCTGGGCTTGTCCAGCCGCAGCGCGGTGCCCTCGTAGAAGCCGTAGAGCATGTAGGCCTGCCAGCCACCCGAGGCCTTGCCGCCCTGGTAGTCGATGGTGGCGGCCTGGCTGTTGAGCGCGCAGCGCACCGAGGCCGGCCCGGCGTTGATGGCGCCCGAGCGCGTGGCCGTGCCCAGCAGGAACTGACGCTCGATGCCGAAGGTGAGGTTGGTGCCCGCATCGGGCGTGAAGCGCGCGCCGATGGCGCCCGTGGTCGACGGCCAGCCCGAGGCGCTGTTGAAGGTGCCCTGGCTCACGGTGGTCGTGCCGCCGCAGGGGTTGTCCACCACCTGCGCGCCGGTCACCGTGTTGCCGCTGTGCAGCGTGTTGGACAGCCGGCCGTAGACCTCGAAGGTGCGGTTGCTGCTGTTGAGGAACTCCGGCGGGCGCCAGTAGGCCTCCACGGTGCTGAAGGTGGAATTGCCCGGCACCGAGATCGGCTGGCCGGCCAGCGCGTTCGAGGGCGAGCGCGCGCCGCGGTAGCCCACCGAGGCGTTGACGCCCCATTCGCGCGAGAAGTTGGCGACGGCGCTGCGGGTGTCGAAGCGCTGCTGCCTGTCGAGCGTGAGCTTGCCCGCGTCGGCATCGTCGATGGCCTGCCGCAGCATGGCGGCGGCGGCGGGGCGGTTGCCGACGGCGGCGGTGGCATAGGCCTCGTCCAGCACGTTGGTCTCGGGCGCCTCGCCGGTGCTGCGCGCCGCCACGAAGTCCTGCAGCGACAGGTCGTACTGCTTGCGCGCGCCATAGAGGTAGGCGCGCTGGCGCAGCAGGCCGGCGTCGGTGGGCTTGGCCGCCAGGGCGGTGTTCAGGCGGTCCATGGCCTCCTGCTGCTCCTGCGCATTGCCGGAGGCCAGCGTGGTGGTCAGCAGGTTCTGGTTGGCCTCGCTGTCGGGCTGCTCGGCCACGGCGCGGCGGGCCAGGGCGATGGCCTTGGGGTATTCCTGCCGGCCATAGGCCGCATAGGCACGGCTGGCGGGGCTGTCGGTGCCCGGGTCGTCCCAGGGCGCCAGTTCGCAGACGGTGCCGTAGGGCGTGTCGCGGCACAGCTGCAGCGGCGCATGGGTCTCCAGGCTGTTGTCGGCGTCGGTGCCCCAGCCGGCGAAGCGGCTTGCACGCTTGAGCCTTGCCTGCGCCTGGGCATCGTCCGCCGGCAGCGGGGCCAGCAGCGCCTTGGCGCGATCGGGCTGGTCGGCGGCCAGCGCCAGGTCGGCGCCGATCAGCCGGGCATTGCGGCGCTGGTCGTCGGTGATCCAGTCCAGCGCCAGCACCTCGTCGATGTCCTGCTGCGCGGCGGCGGTCTCGCCCAGCGACTGGCGCAGGTAGGCGCGCAGCAGCTGCACGCCGGTGTTCTCGTCGTCGGCCGACAGGGCTTCGGTGGCGGCCTTCTCGGCTGCGGCGTCGTCGCGCATGGCCTGCAGCACACCGATGAGCAGCATGCGGTGGCTGGCCACGTCGGGCGCGATGCGCACCGCATCGCGGGCCTCGGCCAGCGCCTCGCGGTTGCGGCCCTTGTTGAGGGCGGCGTAGGCGGCCTGGGCGTGCAGGTTGGCGATCTGCTGCCGCGCCAGTCGCATGCGGGCCATGATCGCGTCCTTGTTGGGCGCGCCCAGGGCCATGGCCACGTTGCCGTACTGCACCACGTCGTCGTAGCGCTGCTGGTTCTCCAGCGCGTTGAGCCACAGCAGGGTCCAGGGCCCTTGGCTGGGATCGATGCGCACCGCCTGCTCGGCCAGCTTTGCGGCCTCGGCGTACTTGCCGTCGTTGTAGAGGGTGTAGGCCTCGGTGGCGATGGGAAAGCCGCGGCGATAGGCCTCGGTGGTGGGGGCGGCGCCGGTGCCGGCGGGCGCCGGACGCAGGTTGACCAGCGCGGCCTGCAGCTCGGGGCTGCCGTGGCCCTGCGCGATGGCCTGCGCGGCGCTGCGTTCGGCCTCGTCCAGGCGGCCGAGCTTCTGCAACGTGTAGACGCGCAGCAGCTGCAGGCGCGGCACGTCCGGCCGCAGCTTCAGGGCGGCGTCGGCGCGCTCCAGAGCCAGTGCATAACGGCCCTGGTTGTAGGCGCGGTAGCCCTGCGCGGCCAGGCGCCAGGCGGTGCCGCGCAGGCGGTTGCCGCCGCGGCTCGCGCGGCCGGCGCGGGGCCCGGGCGCACGCGCGGCGGGGGCCGCGCGGCGCTCGCCGGGCCGCACGAACTGCGCGGGCGCGTCGGGCGAGGGCGGCTCCTGCAACTGCGCCAGGTCCAGCCGAGTGGGGATCGTCGGCAGGCGGCGGGCGCCGGCGCCCAGCACCACGTCCGGCCCGCCGGGCGGGAAGGGGCCCTGCGGCGGCGCCGGCGGCGGCGCACCGCCGATCTGCATGAGCGGGTCGGCGTCGGCGGAAGAGGGCAGGCCCCGCGGCTCGATGCGGGCCATGCGCACCATGGCCAGGCTGTCGCCCGACAGGCGCCGGCGCCAGCCGGGCAGTTCGGCCATCTGCAGGGCGTCCTGCGGTGTCTCGGGCACGGGCGTGGGCGCCGGCTGTCCGCCGGCCGTGGCCGTCTCGGGCAGCGCCAAACGGTAGGCGACACGCAGCTGGACGCCGGTGTCCTGCCCGGCGGGTGCCTCGGCGGCGAGGGGCGCGACCGAGGCCAGGGCCGGCATCACCGGCCAGGCCGCGGCCAGGGCCATCGCCAGCGTGGCTTTGCGGTGCAGCGGTTTCATGCGGGAGCCTGTTGTTGGGTGTGGGTTTCGAGGCCGACGAACTGCGAGTCGTTCTCCTGGAAGGCGATGGCCTCGTCGAGGGTGGCGTCGTCCAGCCAGCCGTTGTCCACCAGGATGGCGCCCAGCGGCCGGCGCGACTGCGCCTGCTGGCGCAGCGCGGCCTCCAGGTGCTCGGGGTCGATGGCCCGCCATGACAGCAGCAGCTCGCCCAGGCGCTGGCGCGTCTGCACCAGGTGGTCGTCGGAGGGGAAGTCGTGCATGGTCTTGTCCCACACCAGCCGCGTGCCGAAGAGCTTGTGCGACAGGAACAGGCGCCAGGCCCGGGCCGCGGCGGCGGCATTGATGAAGTTGCCCACCACCATTCGCGGCACCGAAAGCAGGCCGTGCTCCCAGCCGTACATGCGGGTCACGAACCAGGCGCGCTGCAGCACGCGCCAGACCAGCAGCACGCCGTTGATGGCCATCACCGTCACCACCCAGCTGCCCGGATGCAGCAGCGGCGGGTAGTGCACGGTGAACCAGCCGAACTGGTAGGCCAGGAAGAACAGCATGAAGTTCAGCACCAGCAGGTAGCCCAGCATGGCGACGAAGGAGGTCACCAGGCCCTTGCGGTCACGGTAGAGCAGGTACTTGGCCGCGAGCGAGCCGCGCCAGCCCACCTGCTCCCAGCCCTGGAAGCCGATGCCCAGCGTCCAGCGGGCCTTCTGCCGGTAGGCGGTGCGGAAGGTGTCGGGAAAGAACTCCCGCACGCCCAGCGGCATGCGCAGGGCATGCACCTTCTCGCGCCCCAGGCCGAACCACGAGCTGCGCCGCGTCACGTAGTCCACCTCGAAGCGGCCGAAGATCTGCTTCATGCCGAGCTGGCCCAGGCGGTTGCCGATGTCGTAGTCCTCGGTCAGGCTGTCCACGTTGAAGGGCTGGTTCTGCGTGGCCTCGGCCAGGGTGTGCAGGGCGCGCAGCGAGAAGCAGGTGCCCACGCCGGCCGACGGCACGGTGCCCGCCAGGCTCTCGCGCACCACCAGGTCCTTGCTGTGCCATTCGGCGAACTCGTCCATGTAGGTGCCGGCCACCAGTTCGAACCAGTGGCGCTCCAGCGAGGTCACCGGCAGCTGGATGAAGTCCATCCGCGGCAGCAGGTAGTTGTAGTACTTGAGCTCCAGCGGGTGGAGCACGTCCTCGCTGTCGTGCAGCACCACGCCCGCGAAGCGCTGGCCGGTGGACTTCTCGTACTTGAACACGGCCTGCACGACCCAGTTGAGGCAGTCGGCCTTGCAGGTGGGGCCGTCGTGCGGCACCTCCACGCGCACCAGGTGGCGGTAGCGCCGGCGCATGCGCTCCACCTCCTCGATGGTGCGCGCGTCGTTGCGGTAGGTGCCGACGAAGATCGCGTAGTCGCGGTACTCCAGCGTGGAGACCATGTTGGCCAGCATGGGCGCGATCACGTCGTACTCGTGCCACGCCGGGATCATGATGGCCATGGGCTGCTCTGCGCGTTCGCGCAGCTGCGCCACCGACAGCGGCGCATAGCGCCGCCGCACGGTGAGCGCGCGCCAGGCCTCGCGCACCCAGTACCAGAGGTCGATGAACAGGTCGTCCAGCCCCGAGATCAGCACCAGCACCGCCACGGTCGCCGTCAGCACCTCCAGCAGGTGGTAGTAGTCGGCCGCCAGGTACGGCCAGTAGAGCGAGTCCATGCGGGAAAAGAGCCTCAGCGCCGCATGCCGGCCGATGGCGGCGCCATCCTCTGCCGGCATCGGCAGGACCGGGCACTTGCGCGAAACAAGAGGCCGCGGAGCAGGCCACGCGCGTGCACCCGCGGAACTGGCTTTGCCAGGCCGCCGGGTGCGCCCCCTTCAGGGGGGGGGCGTAGCGCGCAGCGCGCAGCCTGGGGGTCACTTGTTCCGGTCATGGCGACGCTTCAGGCGATGGGCGATCACGAAGAGCAGCAGCAGTGCCAGCAGCGCGAAGGCGATCACCGGCACGCCCCACGACAGGTGGCGGCGCCATTCGGCCAGGAAGCCGGAGCCTTCGGGCGCGGCGTCGCTGTTGGCCGCGGCGCTGCCATCGGACCAGGCCACCGGGCCCTCATCGCCCAGCACGGCCAGGTCGCCACGGTTGAGCACGAAGGGCTTGCCCAGCGCCGGCTGCGCGCCCAGCACCTGGTAGACGAGGCCGTACTGGCCGTGGCTGCTGGCCACCTCGATGGCACTGGCCTGGCTCAGGCCGCCGACGTCCAGCCAGGGCGACTGCTTGCCGTTGATGCGCAGGTGGCCGTCCTTGACGGACACGCGGGCATTGGCACCGTCGACCGGCACCTGCAGCGCCAGGAAGGGGCGGGCGGGGCTGAAGGCACCCTGGCCCTGCACCACCAGCTCGGCCCGCACGGGGCTCACGCCCGATGCGGCGGCGATGCGCACCAGGCGCGGCAGCGTGGCGATGGCGTCGGCCAGGTAGGACTCGGGCACGGCCACCTGCGGGTGGTAGGCCATCAGCGGCAGCAGGCCGACGAAGGTGCCGTCGGGCGCGGCGTCGCCCGTGCGCAGGGCGGTGGTGCGCAGCACCTGCACGGGGTAGGCCTGGGGCGCCTCGTTGCAGCCGTCGTAGTAGGGCTGGCGCTGGATGGCCACGCGCAGCACGTTGTTCAGGCCCAGCACGTAGCTGGGCACGCGGGCGTCGATGCGCTCGGGATGGCCGTCGGCGTTGAGCTGGCGGGCGCCGAGCAGGGTGTCGTTCCAGTACACCGTGGCCACCGGGCGCGAGCGGCCCGCGCTGGGCGAGACGGCCAGGTCGACGCCGATGTCGGTGGGCAGGCGGCCGTCGGCCGACAGCGCGGCCAGCGGCATGGTGACGGTCCAGTCGCCCTTGGCGAGCACGTCGAAGTTGGGGTTGGTGCCGCCCCATTGCGTCGGATGGATGACCGTGCGGCTGCCGGCTTCGGCCTGGTCGGCCTTGTCGATCACGGCATTGCGGCCGATGAGCACGTTGCGCCAGGCGTCGGCGAAGGCACCGGCGGCCTGCGCGCCGGCATCTTCGGCCAGCACGATCACGGGCCGCGCACCCAGCGTGGCCAGCCGCACCATGTGCGAGGGCATGCCGTCGGCGGCCAGGGCGGTCTGCCGGCCGCGCCAGTCCGACAGCGCGCGGGCGGCGTCGGCATCGGCATTGAGTTGCGTGGCCAGCGCGTCGAGCGCAGCATTCATCTGCTGGCGCAGGGTGGCGTCCATGACGAGCAGGTCGCCCGTGGCGGCACCGGAGCCCAGCACCATCAGCGCGCCCACCTCGGCGGCATCGCGGATCTGGTGGCGGGCGTCGCCGGCGGCCAGGGCCGAGAAGGCGGGCAGGCCGGCCAGCGCGGGCGGGATCTGCCAGCCCTGGGTGTCGACGCTGTCGCCCACCGCGGGGAAGCTGCGCACGTTGATCTGGCGGCCGGCCTGTTCCATGGCCAGGCCGATGCGCCAGGCGCTGTCGTAGGCGCCCTTGGACAGGCGCTTGCCGGCCACGATCATCGTCGGCCTGGCGGGCAGCGCCACCCAGGCGTCGGCCAGGTTGGTCAGGGCGCCGCTGGTGAAGCGGTAGGTGAAGCGGGTGTCGGGCTCGACGGCCAGCACGTTGCCCGAGGGACGCTCATAGGCGCAGATGCGCTCGGGCGAGTTGTTGATCCAGCTGACGCCCAGGCGCAGGAAGCCGTCGACGATGGTGCGGGTGTCCACCTTCAGCACCTGGCTGGCGTCGCCCTCGGCCGTGTCCACCCGGGTGGCATAGCTGGGCCGGCCGTTGACGGCCAGCGTCATCGAGGTGCGGGCCTCCTCGGGCTTGTAGTAGCGGCCGCGGAAGTCGATGCCCGCATCGGCAATGGCCACGTTGCGCGGCACCGGCAGGTAGAACTCCTGCTTGGCGTCGAAGCCGGTGAGCAGCACGGTGCGGGTGATCCCCAGGTCGGCCAGCGTGAAGCTGCGCGTGACCCAGGTCTCGCCCTGCAGTCGCTGCAGGGCGTCGCCCGCAGGACTGGCCAGGGCGGCGACGGGGGCCAGCAGGCCGATCCCGAGGACCAGTGGAAGAGGATGAAGCAGGCGGTGGGGCAGTCTCATGCGAAGTCCAGGCTCGGAACGGAAGCGGGTTGGAGGGGCGGGGGCGCGAACTCGGCCACGGGGCGGCCGCACAGCGCATCGACGATGCGGCGGCAGGCATGGCCGTCGCCGTAGGGGTTGCCGCGGCGGGCGATCTCGGCATGGGCGTGCGGGTCGTCCAGCAGGCGCCGGGCGGCGCGCAGGATGCGCTCGGGCGCCGTGCCCACCAGGTGGGCGGTGCCGGCGGCCACGGCCTCGGGGCGTTCGGTCACGTCGCGCATCACCAGCACGGGTTTGCCGAGGTGGGGCGCCTCTTCCTGCACGCCGCCGGAGTCGGTGAGGATCAGGTGCGCGCGGCGCATCAGCCAGATGAAGTCCAAGTAGCCCACCGGCTCGATCAGGTGGACATTGGGCAGGCCGTGCAGCAGCTGCATCACGACGCCGCGCACGTTGGGATTCATGTGCACCGGATAGACCACCTCGACGTCGTCGCGCAGGGCCAGCTCGCGCAGGGCGGCGCAGATCTGCCGGAAGCCGTCGCCGAAGTTCTCGCGCCGGTGGCCGGTGACCAGCACCAGCCGGCGGCCGGGCGCGAGCCAGCCGTAGCGGCCGGAGACGGTGGCCGACAGCGCGGGATCGGCGTCCAGCCGGGCCAGCGCGGCGGCCAGCGCGTCGATGACGGTGTTGCCCGTCACCCAGGCGCGGCCGCCCAGGTTCTCGCGTCGCAGCGCATCGCGCGCGGCGGGCGTGGGGGCGAACATCCACTCGCTCATCACATCGACGACGCGGCGGTTCATCTCCTCGGGGAAGGGCGCCTTCATGTCGCCGCTGCGCAGGCCTGCCTCCACATGGCCCACCGGGATGCGCAGGTGGAAGGCGGCCAGGGCGCAGGCGGCGGCGGTGGTGGTGTCGCCATGCACCAGCACGCAGTCGGGGCGCAGTTCGTGCAGCACCTCGTCCATGCGCGTCGTGAGGCGGGCGCTGAGTTGGTTGAGCGTCTGGTCCGGCTGCATCACGTCCAGGTCGTGATCGGCCTTCAGGCCGAACAGCCCCATGGCCTGCGCCAGCATCTCGCGGTGCTGGCCGGTGATGCACAGGGTGCTGCGCAGCTGGGGCTCCGCGGCCAGCGCGGACACCAGGGGCGCCATCTTGATGGCTTCGGGGCGGGTTCCAAAAATCGAGAGGACGTGCATCGGAAGGCGGAAAACGTGCCGCGGCCAGAGCGCCCGGACGGCGGACTCCGCCGCGTCCCCGGGACTCTTGGCTTCAACGGTACGGACTGTTAACTTTAGTTAACTATGGTATCGAGCGTGCCGGACAGGACGCCGAACTGCACGCTGAAAAGGGACTGAAATGTGAACTATTGTTAACTAACGGCGAGCGTCGCTGGGCTTTCCCAGCGGAGCCTGACTCCGTGCGCCCAGGCCATGTGGCCGATGACCCGGTCCAATGCAAAAGGTCCCCCTGCCGGTGAAGGCAGGGGGACCTTGAAAAGGGGGCGGCGGCGATCGCCGCCGACCGCGAGGGCCCCGGCGCCCTGCATCTTCGGCCGCGCCCCAACGGGCGGGCGGAAAACAGGGGCCGGCTCCGCGGCGGTGGACGCTCAGTGGCGCAGCTTGTCGGAGGCGTCCTTGGCCGCTTCCTTGGTGTCGCCGTAGGCTTCCTGGGCCTTGCCGGCGGCCTTGTCGGCCATGCCTTCGGCCTGCATCTTTTCGCTGCCGAAGGCCTTGCCCACGGTCTCCTTGACCGAACCCTTGGCCTGCTTCAGGTTGCCCTGCACGGAATCCTTGTTCATGAATACCTCCTGGTCGAAGCGCCTGCGGCGGGATTGCCCCAGGCATTCGCGATGCGGCGAATGCATCCATGCTAGGCAGACGAGGCGTGCAGAACAGGGCGGACCACCCCATGCCGGCGTAGTGCGGAAAGCCTGCCGCCTGTAGGCGCCGGATGGCGTGGGCCGTCGCTTTTGCATGCCTCCCCACGAAGCGACTTCCTGCCTGGCTGGCGCGGGTACGTCCATCCACCATAAGGCGCACGTTGCGGCCTAGCCACTAGCACGTCGATGGCCCGCGCGGCAAGCAGCCGTTCGATTGACGTTCTCGTTACCGCAGTTAACAATTCATTAGCATTCGGCCAAGAGTCTCCTTTTTTCCCTCTCCATCTTCCGCAAAGGCCCCGATGAGGTTCAGCACGCGGCACGCTCGGGGCTTTACGCTCATCGAGGTCATGATCGTGGTCGCCATCGTGGCGATCCTCACGGCCATCGCCCTGCCCAGTTACCGCGACTACGTGCTGCGCGGCCAGATGGTGGACGGCACCAACGGCCTGGCGACGATGCAGGCCAACATGGAGCGGTACTTCCAGGACAACCGGCAGTACTCCGACGTGAGCAGCAGCGTGCAGTCGCCCTGCCGCACCGGCACGGACGCCTCGCGCACGGTCGGCAAGTTCCTCATCTCCTGCGACAGCACGACGGCCAATGCCTATTCGATCCAGGCGGTCTCCAGCGCGCTGGGCGGGCTGACCTTCAAGCTCGACCAGACCGGCAAACGCTCGACTTCCAACCTGCCCTCCGGCTGGGGCGCCGACTGCGCCAATGCGTGGATCCTCAAGCGAGGCCAGACGTGTCCCTCCTGAGGCGCGGCGCGCGCGGGGGGCGGGGCCGCGGGGCCGGCTTCACCCTCGTCGAGCTGATGATCACCGTCTCGCTGCTGGCGATCCTGCTGGCGGTGGGCGTGCCCTCGCTGGCCGACTGGGTCCGCAACAGCCGCATCCGTACCGCGGCCAACAACATCCAGGACAGCCTGCGCACCGCCCAGGCCGAGGCGATGAGCCGCAGCCGTCCCATGGTGCTGGTGTTCACCGACGGTCCGCCGGCCACGGCCCCCGCGTCGGTGGCCGTGCGCAGCGGCGGCAGGTTCTGGGCCGTCTACCAGCTGCCGCTGGACGGCTCGGCCGAAACGGCGCAACTGGTCGTCTCGGGCAACTTCAGCGGCGCGGCCGATGGCGTGGCGGTGACGGGGCCCGCGGCCCTGTGCTTCAGCAGCCTGGGGCGCGTCGTGTCCACCGGTGCGAGTTCGGGCCTGACGGCCGCCTGCCAGGTGCCCACCGGCACACCGCCGCAGCAGGCCTACAACGTCACGCTCACGGGTGCCGACCGGCCCCTGCGCGTGACCGTGGGCCTGAGCGGCCAGGTGCGCATGTGCGACCCGGCCCGCAACATCACCAGCAGCCCCGACGGCTGTCCGAGCTGAGCGCCGCATGCCCCTCCACACCGATCGCGCCGCCCCGTCGCGCGGCCCCCGCCAGGCGGGTGTCGCGCTGATCGAGGTGCTGGTCTCCATCCTGCTGTTCTCCATCGCCCTGCTGGGGTTGATCGGCCTGCAGGCCCAGGCGACCTCGCTGTCGCTGGAGGCCGACTACCGCAGCCGCGCGGCCCTGCTGGCCGACGAGATCGCCGCCCAGGTCTGGATGAAGAAGACGGTCGCGCTGGACAACGACGCCATCACGAGCTGGAAGAACAAGGTGGCCTCGTCCGCCAGCCTGCTGCCCAGCGGCACCGGCGGCTTCGACCGCGTCGGCAGCACCAACGCGGTGGACATCACCATCACCTGGAAGCCGCCCTCGCGCAGCAGCACCGACGCCGCCAGCAGCTTCCGCACGCGGGTCACCGTGCCTTCGCTGTGAACCGGATGGCCGCACGCACGATGCTCCTTCGCGCTGCCGCGGGTCGGCGGTCCGCGCGCGGCGTTTCGCTGATCGAACTGCTGGTCGCCATGGCCCTGGGCCTGATCGTGGTGCTGGCCGTGATGAGCATGCTGGTGGTGGGCGAGGCCAACCGCCGCACCACCACCGGCACCAACGACATGACCCAGACCGGCGGCTTCACGGTCGCCACGCTGGACCGGGCGCTGCGTTCCGCCGGCGCGGGCTTCGCCCAGGGCTTCGACTGGGGCGTGATGGGCTGCAAGCTCCATGCGGCGCGCAACGGCACCAACGTGCTGCCGGTGAGCGCCGCCTTCCCGGCCCCCTTCGCAGGCCTGCTGGGCGGCGCGACGGACAGCGCCGACCTGCGCCTGGCGCCGGTGCTGATCGGCCAGGGGCAGAGCCAGACCGGCTCCGACATCCTCGTCACCATGGGCGGCAGCGCCGCGCTCGGCGACCTGCCGCGCCTGGTGCGCGGCAATGCCGGCACCCAGAAGATCCTGCTGGACAACACCCTCGGCCTGCAGGCCAACGACGTGCTGCTCATCAGCGCCAAGAGCGCGGGCGACTGCGTGGTCACGCAGGTCGATGGCACCTTCACGCCGCCCGCGGGCGGCACCGACACGCTGCCGCTGGCCGGCCTGTACTTCCGCGCCAACACCACCAGCAGTTCGCTGGCCGGCATCGCCGGCAGCGCCGACGCCTACATGACCGCCCTCGGCAACCAGGATGCCGACAACCTGCAGATGCAGATGTTCGGCGTGGGCACCGGCGGCATCCTGTACCGCTACGACCTGCTGCGCTCGACCGGCAGCAGTGCCGCCGAGCCGCTGGCCGAGGGCGTCTATGCGCTGCGGGCGCTCTATGCCGTGGACAGCAGCTCGACGCCGGACGGCGTGTGGGACGGCGGCTATGTGGCGCCCACCGGCGACTACACCATCAAGACCCTGATGAAGACGCCGGACACCCAGCGCCGCATCGTCGGCGTGCGCGTGGCCATGCTGGTGCGCAGCCCCGTGTACGAGAAGACGATGGTGTCGCCGGCCACGTACGTGCTGTTCAGCGACCAGACGGCGCTCAAGTACACGATCAACCTTTCCGACGACGACCGGCACTACCGCTACCGCGTCATCGACACCGTCGTTCCCCTGCGCAATCTGTTGATGAAGCAGCCCGCCTCATGAGCCTTCGTCCCGTGTCACGTCCGCGCCGCGCGGCCGGCCTGCGGCGCCAGCGCGGCGTCGTGCTCGTCTTCTGCCTGATCGTGCTGGTGGTGCTGCTGGCCGGCGGCGTCGCCGTCACGCGCTCGATGAATGCCTCGCTGTCCAACACCGGCAGCCTGGCGCTGCGCCGCGACCTGATCAACCAGGCCGAGTCGGCCATCAAGCGCGCCATGGACCAGACCTATCCGGTGGGCGGCACGGCCGCCGCCAACAAGGCGCTCAACTACAGCCCGACGCCGCTGGACGTCAACGACATGGGCATCCCCAACGCGCTGCTCACCGACACGGCCTTCGGCGCCGTGGGCAGCACGGCCAACGACATGGACGGCGCCATCGGCGACCTGACCGGGGGCGTGCGCATCCGCTACGTGGTGGACCGCATGTGCGACATCGCCGCCCAGAGCGCCACCGACCAGGGCCGCGGCCACTGCGTGCCGATCACGCGCGAGGCCGTGGGCGGCAGCGCCCAGCTCGCCACCCGGGCGCCGCCGCCGGTGCAGCCCATCTACCGCGTCACCGTGCGCGTGACCGGGCCGCGCAACACGCAGGTCTTCGTCCAGAGCTCGTTCACCAAGCCCGAAAGCTGATGCGGGCGCGCCCCGAGCCGCCTCGCCTACCCGTCGTGAAGCACGAACCCGCCATGCCCAAGCCCCTCCTTCGATGCGCGCAGCGCCTGTGCTGCCTGCTGCTGATGCTGGTGCTGCCCTTCCATGGGGTGGCGCTGGCGGCGTCGCTGGCCGACCAGCCGGTGTTCTCCAGCTCCAGCGTGCCCGGTAACCTGGCGCTGGCACTGTCGGTGGAATGGCCGACCGCCTCGCGCACGGCGCACACCGACAACTACGCGAACACCAGCCGCTTCCTGGGCTACTTCGACACCGAGAAGTGCTACCGCTACGTGCAGAACACGGCGGCCAACGTGACGGACGGCGGCATCACGATCGAGACCGGCAAGGGCGACCAGAGCTACTTCACGCCCATCGGCGCCGCCACCAACCGCACCTGCAGCGGGGCCTGGAGCGGCAACTTCCTCAACTGGACCACCACCGCGGCCATCGATCCCTTCCGCTGGGCCATGACGGGCGGGCGCCGCGTGGTCGACACGGTCGACACCACCATCATCGAGAAGGGCTGGCATTCGGGCCAGGGCCTGTTCAACGACCGCAACCTGCCGCAGCAGTACATTGCCGGCGCCACGCCGTTCACCAGCGCCAGCTCGCTGGGCATCTCCATCAACGGCCGCGGCTTCGCGATGCGGCTGACGCCCACCACCGGCATCCGCGGCGACTACTACGCCAACACCGTCAACCAGAACCCCGCCGGCAACCCCACCTATACCAACTACGCCGATTCGCTCAACACCAACTGGGGCACGGGCGGGCCGGGCAATGGGGTGGGCACGGACAACTTCACGGCGATCTACAACGTCACCTTCGCCGCGCCGAGCAGCGGCAGCTACCGCTTCCGCACCACGTCGGACGACGGCGTGCTGCTCTACGTCAACGACGTGCTGCAGATCAACCAGTGGAACGACCACGGCACGCAGCAGGACGTGACCGGCGACCTCGTCTTCACGGCCGGGCAGTCGGTGCGGGTGCAGGTCAAGTACTACGAGCGCGGCGGCGGCGCCGTCATGCAACTGGAGATGCAGCCGCCGGGCGGCAGCTATGCCTCGCTGTCCTCGCAGCTCGCGCCGACGCTGGACTACACGGTGCGCGTGAAGGTCTGCGACCCCTCGGCCGGTGCCGGCGGCGTGGAGGCCAACTGCACGCAGTACGGCAACAACTGGAAGCCCGAGGGCCTGGTGCAGCAGTACGCGGGCGACATCCGATTCAGCGCCTTCGGCTACCTCAACGACAGCTCGGCCACCCGCGATGGCGGCGTGCTGCGGGCACGCCAGAAGTTCGTGGGGCCGACGATGCCGGTGCCCGGGCAGCCCGACACCGCCAACACGGCGGGCCGCGAGTGGGACCCGGCCACGGGCCAGTTCGTGCGCAACCCCGACAGGGACGACGCGCTGGCGACCACCACCACGGCCGTGCCCATCGCCGACAGCGGCGTCATCAACTACCTGAACAAGTTCGGCCAGATCTACCCGGGCAACTACAAGGACTACGACCCGGTCAACGAGCTGTACTACGCCACGCTGCGCTACTACCGCAACCTGGGCAATGTGGCCGAGTGGTCGAACCTGCCGGGTACCGGCAATGCCACCGACGTGGCGGCGCGTCGCAAGCAGCTCGACGGCTTTCCCGTGATCACCACCTGGGACGATCCCATCCAGTACTCCTGCCAGCGCAACTTCGTGCTGGGCATCGGCGACATCTACACCTGGAACGACAAGAACGTGCCGGGCAACAACACCGGCACCGACTCCGAGCCGCGCAAGCCCGATCCGGTCGCCAACGACGCCTCGGTCGATGCGGTCGTGGCCACCAACCGCGTCGGCGTGCTGCAGAACAAGGACGACTCGACCGTGAACGTGAACCTGGCCTCGGTCAACACCGGCGCCGGCGCCTCGCGCTTCTACATGGCGGGCCTGGCCTTCGACGCCAACACCAAGGACATCCGGCCCGACAACGCCGCCGTGGCCAAGACCATCGGCAAGCAGACGGTGCAGACCTACTGGGTGGACGTGCTGGAGCAGCCCTTCCAGAGGAACAACAAGTTCTACCTGGCGGCCAAGTTCGGTGGCATGAAGGTGCCGGCCGATTTCGATCCGTACGACTTCGCCGGCACCATTCCGACGGAGTGGTGGTCCACCAACGGCGACATGCTGACCGACGCCCGCGACAACCCGTTGAAGCCTCAGGCGCGTCCCGACAACTACTTCACCGCGGGCCGGCCCGACACCATGGTCTCGGGCCTGACGCGGGCCTTCGAGAGCATCGTGGGCAACATCAAGGCCTACACCAGCACCTTCTCGCTGGCGGGCCGGCAGGTGACCACCCAGGCCGACGTGTCGTATGCGGCGCAGTACGACTCCAGCAACTGGTCGGGCGAGGTCACGGGCACCGCCATCCGCTTCGACACCGACGGCACGCCCACCCCCGCCGCCACGGCCACCTGGACCACCAACACCGCCTTCGAGGGCCAACTGGGCAGCGGCGACGGCTGGAGTACCGCGCGCCGGGTGGTGACCTGGTCGGGCACCGCGGGCGTGGCCTTCCGCTACGACAGCCTCAGCAGCACGCAGAAGAGCGCGCTGGACACCAGCTACGTCAGCGGCAACGACGGCGCCAGCTACCTGCAGTGGTTGCGCGGCGACCGCACGCTGGAAGGCCAGGGCTACCGCACGCGCGTGGTCACCTCCACCGACAGCAGCGGCACCACGCAGCGGCTGCCGCGCCGGCTGGGCGACATCGTCAACTCCCGCATCGCGGTGGTCGGGCCGCCGGCGGGCCCCTATTCCGACGCCGCCAACCCGGGCTACAGCGCCTTCAAGACCGACGCCAACAATGCCGCGCGCCCCACCGTGCTCTACGTGGGCGCCAACGACGGCATGCTGCACGCCTTCCGGGGCGGCACCGGCACCACCGCCGGGCAGGAACTGTTCGCGTATGTGCCCTCGGTGCTGTTCGGCCGCGACCCGGGCGATGCAACCAATCCGGCCGACGGACTGCTGGCGCAGCTGGGCAAGCCCACCTATGCGCACCGCAACTATGTGGATGCGACGCCGCAGGTCATCGACATCGACTTCGCCCGCACCGGCCAGGCCTTCGCCGACACGGCCGCCGGCCAGAGCCCGACGCCGGCCTGGCGCAGCCTGCTGATCGGCGGACTAGGCAAGGGCGGGCGCAGCTACTACGCCATCGACGTCACCCGGCCCGACCTCATGACCACCGAGGCCACGGTGGCCAGCAAGGTGCTGTGGGAATTTCCGAGCGCGGCGCAGCTGCCCTCCGCGGCGGGCGGCACCTGCAACCTCAGCAGCGGCAACTGCGTCGACATCGGCTACAGCTTCGGCGACCCGGTGGTGGTCAAGACCGCCAAGTGGGGCTGGGTGGCGCTGTTCACCTCGGGCTACAACAACCAGGACGGCAAGGGCTGGCTGTTCGTCGTCGATCCGCGCAACGGCCAGTTGCTGGAGAAGGTGTCCACCGGCACCACTGCCGCCGACGGCATGGCCCGGGCGACGGCCTATGTGCGCGACTACAACGACTTCACCGCCGATGCCGTCTATGTGGGCGACCTCGGCGGCCAGCTCTGGCGCTTCGACCTGACGGCGCCCAAGGGCGGCGGCGCCTATCCCGCACCCACGCGCCTGGCGATCTTCAAGGACGGCAGTGGCGCCGTGCAGCCCATCACCACCGCGCCGCTGGTGGAGGTGCATCCCGTCACCCGTCAGCGCTTCGTGCTGGTGGGCACGGGCCGGCTGCTCGACCGCTCCGACATCCTCAGCAGCCAGAGCCAGAGCTTCTATGCGCTGATCGATGGCGGCATCGGCAGCTTCGCCACCGCGGCGGCCGACGCCAGCGGCACCAATGCCGGAAGCTATCCGGTGGACGGCCGCACCCGCCTGGCGGCGGTGACGCCCGCTGGCGCCACGGGCAACGCCAACGGCGGCACGCTGACTTCGGCCGTGAACCTGGCCGGCAAGGCCGGCTGGTACATCGACCTGGGCCAGAGCGGCTCGGTGGGCTGGCGTGCCATCTCGCCGGCCACGGCCTTCAGCGGCCTGATCGCCTTCAGCGCCACGCTGCCCACCGGCGACGCCTGCAGCCCGGGCGGCCAGAGCCGCATCTATGCGCTGAACTACGCCAGGGCCACCTCGGTGCTCGACAGCAGCGTGGCCTACGTGCCCCAGAGCTCGGTGCTCACCGACCTGAGCTTCTACAACGCCCGTGGCAAGCCGCGCCTGATTGCCGGCAACACCAAGGGCGAGGTGGCCGCGCCCACGGGCAGCTTCTGGGCCTTCGATCCACGCCAGCTGGGCTGGCGCGAGGTCGGCACGGTCAGGTAGGGGCGGCGGCGCCGGGCCGCCGCCGCGGGCGGCTCACAGCGGCGCGAGCACCGAAGGCGAGAAATCGCCGTGGGTGTCCGCCGGCCGCCGGCCCAGGCTCCATGCGAGCAGCTGGTCCGCCGGCATCGGCCGCGCGAAGAAGAAGCCCTGCAGCTCGTCGCAGCCCATGCCCAGCAGGATGTCGCGCTGGCCGGCCGTCTCCACGCCCTCGGCCACCACGCGCAGGCCCAGCGCGTGCGACAGGCGCACCACCGCGTCGACCACGGCCCGCGCGTCGGCGCTGGTCTCCAGGTCGCTCACGAAGCTGCGGTCGATCTTGAGCTGGCGCGCCGGCAGCTGGCGCAGGTAGCTCAGGCTGGAGTAGCCGGTGCCGAAGTCGTCGATGGCCAGGAAGACGCCGATGCGCGAGAGGCCGTCGAACACCCGCTGCGTGGCGGTCACGTCCTCCATGGCCACGCTCTCGGTGATCTCGCACAGCAGTCGTTCGGCCGAGATGCGGTGGCGGCCCAGGGCGTCGGCGATGCGCTCGACGAGGTCGGGCTCGCGCAACTGGTGCGCCGACAGATTGATGGCCACGCGCATGAGGAGGCCCTCGTCCTCCCACTGCGCGACCTGGCGGCAGGCTTCCTCGATCACCCAGTGGCCCAGCGCGTTGATCAGGCCGAAGCGCTCGGCCAGCGGAATGAACACCAGCGGGCTGATGGGCCCCAGCGTCGGATGCGTCCAGCGCAGCAGGGCCTCCACGCCGCGGATCTGGTTGCGGCGGCCGTCGATCTTGGGCTGGTAGTGCAGCGCCAGCTGGCCGCCCTGGATGGCCAGGCGCAGGTCGGACTGCAGGCTCAGCTGCTCCTCGGCGTTGGTGCCCATGCGCGACTCGAACATGGCGTAGTTGCCGCCGCCGGCGCGCTTGGCCGCGTACATGGCGGCGTCGGCGCAGGCCACCAGCTTGTGCTTCTCGCCATGGTCGGGGTAGACGACGATGCCGACCGAGGCCGAGATCTGCACCGGCCGCTGGCCCACGAGGAAGGGCGCGCGGATCGCCTCAACGATGCGGCGGGCCACCGCCGTGCAGTCGGCGGCATAGACCACGTTCTCCATCAGCACCACGAACTCGTCGCCGCCGATGCGGGCCACGGTGTCGGTGCCGCGGGCCACCGCGCGCAGGCGGTCGGCGGCGTCGCGCAGCACGGCGTCGCCCAGCGAATGGCCGAAGGAGTCGTTGACCGGCTTGAAGCCGTCCAGGTCCACGAACAGCACCGCCAGCTTCTCCTTGCCGCCATCGGTGCGGGCCAGGGCATGGCCCAGCCGGTCGTCGAAGAGCACGCGGTTGGGCAGGTCGGTGAGCGGGTCGAGGAAGGCGCGGCGGTGCAGCTCCTCGTTGGCCTCCTGCAACTGGTGGTTGGCCTCCTTGAGCGAGCGCGCCAGCTGCATGGTGCGCCCGCGCAGCCGGGCATCGAGCACCGAGGTGAAGAGGGTGAGCATCAGCATCAGCAGCGTCGCCGCCATGACCATCAGGCCCAGGCTTTTGCCGCCGAGCTCGCCGGCACTCAGGCAGACGCTGCCTTCCACGAAGCCGGCCGCGGCCATGCCGGCATAGTGCATGCCGCTGATCGCCAGCCCCATGACCACCGCGGCGCCCAGCTGCAGCAGCCGGGCCTGGCCGCCTTCGCTCTCGCGCAGCAGGAAGAACAGCAGCAGCGCCGCCGCCGAGGCGCCCCACGCGATCAGGGCCGAGGCCCCCACCATGGGCCAGTGCCACTGGATGCCCGGTGCCACGTCGATGGCCGCCATGCCCAGGTAGTGCATGGCGCAGATGCCCGCAGCCATCGCCGCCGAACCGTACAGCAGCGGCTTCGCGCCCAGCCGGTGTCGGGCGGCCAGCCGCAAGGCCAGCGCCGAGACCGCCACCGCCGCCAGCCACGACAGAGCCGTCAGAGCATAGGTGTAGCCCAACTCGATGGGCAGCGAGTAGGCCAGCATGCCCACGAAGTGCATCGACCAGATGCCGGTGCCCAGCACGAGCGAGCCGGCGGCGGACCAGGTGCGCGAGACGATGCGGTCGCGGGTGTGGACACGCCGGGCCAGATCGAGCGCCACGTAGGAGGCGAAGGCCGCGATCAGGACGGAGGCGGCCACGACCCACGGGTCATAGCGGGGAATGAGGAAGTTCACGGCGGCAGGTGGCCCGCCGGATTGGAGGCCGAGCGCAGCCCAGGAGGAATGGGACGACCAAGACTTCGGCTATACGCAGCAAGACTTGAGTCGGATCAAGGCGCGCATTGGACGGCTTTCGCCCGACCCGGGTTTGTGTAGGGGGATTGGGCTCAAGTCCGCGCCGGAATTGCCGAAGATCAAAAGATGACCTTGTCCATTTTTTCTCGGCGTGGGTGCCTTGGCGGGCTGGGTCCCGCCGCCATCGCCGCCGGCCTGCTGGTGCAGGGGCTGGCGGATCCGGCACTCGCGCAGCCCGCGCCCGCGGCGCGGCCCCACACACTGTGGACGCTGACCGCCGACCGCGTGCTCCACCGCTACTCGGCGGCCGAGCCCGCCGTCGAGCAGGCCAGCCGCCCGGTGGCCGGTCTGCCTGCCGGCGATCCGGTGGTGGGCATCGACTACCGCGTCGCCTACGGCCAGCTCTACGCCCTGACGCGCAGCGGCCGCCTCTATGTGCTCGACACCGACACCGGCGAGGCCAGGGCCGTGAGTGCCGCCGCCACCGCCGTGCCCATGGACCGGGGCGAGGTGTACGGGATGAACTTCAACCCCAGCGCCGACCGGCTGCGGGTGGTCGATTGCGCCGGCCAGAACTTCCGCCTCCACCCGCTGACCAACGAGGTGGTCGACGCCGATCCGGCGACGCCGGGCGTGCAGCTCGACGGCCGCCTGGCCTATGCGGCCACGGATTCGGGCGCCGGCAAGGGCGTGTGCATCAAGGCCGTGGCCTACACCTACAACAAGCGCGACCCGAAGATCACCACCAACTACGCCATCGAGGCCTCGCAGGGCTGGCTGCTCATGCAGGGCAGCCTGGAAGGCGCGACCCCGGTCGTGTCTCCCAACACCGGGCAGCTCACCACCGTGGGCGCGCTGGCCCTGGGCCGGATCGAATCGGTGCAGTTCGACATCGCCGACCGCGACAACGACGCGCTGGCCGCCATCCGGCTCACGCCGCAGTCGCCCACGCAGCTCTACCGCATCCGGCTCGCTTCGGGCGCCAGCACGCTGCTGGGCACGCTGGGCCAGGGCGCGCCGGTGCTGGGCTTCGCCATCGAGCCCTGATCCCCCGCGCGGCCAAGTCCCATGCCGGCCCTCGCAGGACTGCGGCGCGCCGCCCGCCTGTTGCCCGTCGCCCTGCTGCCGCTGGCGGGTGAGGCGGCCACGGTCGAGGTGGGCGTGGTCGACGCTGCCGGCCGGCCGCTGGCGCAGGCGGTGGTGTTCCTCGAATCGCCGGCTGCGGCCGCCCAGGTGCGCCCGCTCAAGGAAGTGGAGTTGGCGCAGGCGCAGCGCCGCTTCATGCCCGAGGTGCTGCTGGTCACGCGCGGCACCTCGGTGGACTTTCCCAACCGGGACGAGGTACGGCACCACGTCTATTCCTTCTCGCCGGCCAAGCGCTTCGAGCTCAAGCTCTACATCGGCCGCCCCGCCAACCCGGTGCTGTTCGACATGCCGGGCGTGGTGGTGCTGGGCTGCAACATCCACGACGACATGGTGGGCTGGGTGCTGGTGCTGGACACGCCCCACTACGGCCGCACCGATGCCGCCGGCCGGCTGGTGCTGAAGGATGTGCCCCCCGGCAGCTACCAGCTGCGCGCCTGGCATGCCACGCTGCCGGTGGGCGAGCCGCCGGCCGGTGCCGTCCTGAACGTGGGGCGCGAAGGGGTGCAGGCACGGACGCAGCTGCCGGTGCGCACGGCCCCGCCATGATCCGCGCCTTCCAACGGGCTTCGCTGGTCAACCGCATCGCGCTGGTGATGCTGGCGCTGCTCCTGTTCATCCAGGCCGGCACTTTCTGGGCCGCGCGGCAGTCGCTGTGGCGGCAGGCGCGCACCGACGTGCAGCAGCGGCTGGTGGTGGGCGAGGGCATCTGGCGCAACCTGCTGGGCCAGCGGCAGCAGCGCCTGCACGAGGCGGCCTCGGTGCTGGCCTCGGACTACGGCTTCCGCGCCGCGCTCGCGGCCGGCGACGATGTCACGCTGGCCTCGGCGCTGGGCAACGGGCTCGCGCGCATCGGTGCCAGCACGGCGGCCTCGCTCGATGCGCAGTTCCGCTGGCTCGCCGACAGCCCCGGCGACCTGCCCCTGAGGCTGAGCACGGCCCAGCTGCGCCACCTGGCCGGCCTGCAGGCCGGCAGCGGGGCGCAGCTCTATGCGGCGGGCGGCAAGGTCTACCAGCTTGTGCTGGTGCCCATCCGCGCGCCGCTGATCGTCGGCTGGGTGCTGATGAGCTTCGAGCTCACCGCCGAGATTGCGCGCGACTTCAGCGCGCTGGCGCAGATCCAGCTGGTGCTGATGGCCAGCGACGACGGGCCGGGCCCGCTGGTGCCCGTGCTCGACACCCTGCCGGTGGGCGGCCAGCCGCCCACGCAGCGGCTGCAGGACGACGCCGCCCTCGAGTGGACGCATGGCGGTCAGGCCTGGCTGCTGCGCCGCGCCCCGCAGCCCATGCTCGACGGCCGCATGGAGGCGGTGCTGATGGCCTCGCTCGCGCCGGCCACCGGGGCCACGCGCGAGATGACGCTGCAGCTGGGCCTCATCACGCTGCTGGGCCTGGTGCTCTTCGCCATCAGCGGCCGCATGGCCGTGCGCCAGGCGGTGCAGCCGCTGGCCGAGCTGTCGGCCAGTACCCGGGCCATCGGTGCCGGCAATTTCGACGTGGCCATCCACCAGCGCAACCGCGCCGACGAGGTCGGCATGCTGGCGCGCGACTTCGACGACATGCGGCTGAACCTGCGCGACCACCGGGGCGAGATCACCCGGCTGGCCTTCCGCGACACCCTGACCGGCCTGCCCAACCGCGAGGCCTTCCAGCGCATGCTGGCCAAGGAACTCGCGAAGGCGGGCGTGGCCGCCGAAAAGGCGCCCGCGCCGGACAGCCCGTGCGCCCAGGGCGTGGTGCTGCTGCTGGACATCCACCGCTTCAAGCTGGTGAACGACGTGCTCGGCTTTCCCTTCGGCGACGGCGTGCTGCGGGCCGTGGCCGCCCGGCTGCAGGCGCGCATGCCGCTGCCGGGCGATGGCGTGGCCCGCATCGGCGGCGACACCTTCGCCGCGGTGCGCAGCGGCCTCGACCAGGCCGAGGCGGAGGACTGGGCGCAGTCGCTGGTGCGACTGTTCGACGATCCGCTGCTGGTCGCCGGCCAGCGCATCGATGTGCAGATGAGCGCGGGCTATGCACGCTGGCCGGGCGATGCCGCCACCGGCGACGAGCTGGTGGGCCGGGCCGAGCTGGCGCTGCAGGCGGCCAAGCGGCAGGGCCGCGAATGGCTGGCCTACGAGCCCGTGCAGTCCGTGAGCACGGCGGTGGCCGTGTCGCTGCTGTCCGAGCTGCGCAGCGCCGTCACGCGCAGCGAGTTGCGGCTCTTCCTGCAGCCCAAGCTGAGCCTGGACAGCGGCCAGGTGTGCACCGCCGAAGCGCTGCTGCGCTGGCAGCATCCCGAACGGGGCTTGCTGCCGCCGGCGCACTTCATCCCCTTCGCCGAGCAGACCGGCTTCGTGCGGCGGCTCACGCAATGGGTGTTCGACGAGGCCTGCCGCTGCTGGCTCACGCTGTCGGCGCAGGGCCTGCGCATGGTGTCGGTCAACCTTTCCACGCGCGACCTGGTCGATGTGCACCTCATCGGCCGGCTGCAGGCCAGCCTGGACCGCCATCGCGTGCCGGCCGGGGCCTTCTGCCTGGAGATCACCGAGAGCGCGATCATGGACGACCCGCAGCGCGCCCGGGCCACGCTGGTGCGCCTGGGCGAGATGGGCTTCCGGCTGTCCATCGACGACTTCGGCACCGGCTATTCGTCGCTGGCCTACCTCAAGCACCTGCCGGTGCACCAGCTCAAGGTCGACAAGTCCTTCGTGCTGAAGATGGCCGACGACGAAAGCGACGCGAAGATCGTGCGGGCCATCGTCGACCTGGCGCACAACCTGGGGCTGGAGGTGGTGGCCGAAGGCGTGGAGGGGCCCGAGGCCCTCGCGCAGCTCGCGCGCATGGGCTGCGAGAAGGCGCAGGGCTTCCACATCGCGCGGCCCATGGCCTGGGAGGCCTTCGGCGGCTGGATCGCGGCGTGGACCGCGGAGCAGGCCGTGGCGCGCGCGAGTGCGCTGGACAGGGCCGCGGCCGCGGGCTGAGCGCACGCACCGCCTGCCGCGCATCGCCGTCGAAACGCAGCAACCGGGGGCCGGTCTCGGCCGGGCTGTGGCAGTGCCCCTGTGGGACAAAGCTGACTGCGTTGCGGGTGCCAGGTGCTTGCGCGCGCCATGGCCTGCCCGCCAAGATCAGGCGGATGAATACGTTGCGCGCATCCCCGCATTTCGACTGGATCACGCCGCAGCTGGCGGTGGGCGGACATGTTCCCGTGGGCTTCTATCCCGAACTGGCCGGCATGCATGGCGTGCGTGCCGTGATCGACCTGCGCGAGGAAGACCGCGATGACGAGGAGGCCCTCACGCGCCACGGCGTGCGGCTGCTGCACCTGCCCACGCCCGACATGTGCAGCGTGGGCGATACGCACCTGGACCACGGCATCCGCTTCGCGCAGGCCAGCCTCGACGCGGGCGAGCGCCTGCTGATCCACTGCCAGTGGGGCATCGGCCGCTCGGCCACGCTGGCGCTGTGCGTGCTGGTAGCGCGCGGCATGCCGCCGCTGCAGGCGCTGGCGGACATGAAGTCGCGGCGCGCGGTGGTCTCGCCATCGCCCGCGCAACTGGGCTGCTGGATCGCGTGGATGGAACGCCATCGCGATATCGCGCCCGAGCCCTTCGCGGTGCCTACCATGGCGCAGTGCCAACGCATCGCCTATGCGCACCTGATGGGCGGCACGGGCAGCGGCACGGCCGACGTCGCCACGCGCGGCGCCCCCGACCGGTGAGGCGTCCGGCCCGGCCATGATCGTCTACGGCGACGGGCAGCGGAAGGAGCGTTCCCGGGCCAAGCTGGCGCGCGTGTGCATCGGCCTGCGCCGTGCACGCGCACTGCCGCCCGGCATCGTGCGGCATGCGCGGCTGGTGGAGGCGCTGATCGAGGCCGGCGAACTGCTGCAGGGCGTGGCCGATGCGGTGGGCGACGAGGCGCTGTCCCAGGGCGTGCCTCCGGGCGTTGCCAGCGCCACCCAGCTCACGCTGGCCCTGGCGCGCTGCTGCCTGCACAGCTGGTGCTACGGCTTTGCGCTGGCCCATGAGGACGCGGTGGAGGACGCCGTGCGCGACTGCGCCCGCCAGCCGCTGCCGGCCTGGATCACCGTGCACCGCTGCGAGGGCTATGCCTTCTATGGGCTCTACCCCGAGGGCCACGGCATGGCGGCGCTGCAGGTGCGCGAATCCGGCGCGCTGTCGGGCGAGCGCACGCGCGTGGTGGGGCTGCGCAGCATCGGCACCAGCCTTGCGGCCATGGTGGCCGCGGGCCTGCGTGCGCCGGGCTTCGAGACGCTGCGGCCGCAGGGCCATCCGTTCGACCGCCAGGCCGGTGCCTTGCCGTCGGCCGGCTGGGCGCCCGATGCCGCCCTGGTCGACGAGGGGCCGGGCCTGTCGGGCAGCAGTTTCCTGGCCGGTGTGGAGGCGCTGCGGCGCGCGGGCGTGCCGCCGCCACGGGTGCATCTCTTTCCTTCGCACGGCCATGGCCCGGGCCCGGCGGCAAGCCCGCCGGCACGCCAGCTCTGGCGCGAGCAGCCCGTCCACTACCTGGGCTTCGACGACGTGGCCGGCGCCGCCGCCATGCCGCCGCACCGCGTGCTGGACTGGGTGCGCGACCGGCTGCCGGGCGTGGCGGGCGACATGATCGACCTGTCGGGCGGCACCTGGCGGGCCCGGCACGGCGAGGGGGCCGGGGAACTGCCCGCGCAGGTGCACATGGAGCGCCTCAAGTTCCTGCTGCCGGCCGACGGTGGCGACTGGCTGCTGCGCTTTGCGGGCCTGGGCCGTGGCAGCCGCCTGGCCTGCGCGCGGCGGCACCTGTTGGCCCGGCATGGCTTCTGCCCGCCGGTGCAGGGCCTGTGGCATGGCTTCACGGCCGAGCGCTGGCTGGCCCATGCACGGCCGCTGCCGCTGTGGCCGGCGGCGCAGCAGCCCACCCGTGGCCTGCTGCTGGAGCGGCTGGCCGAGTACCTGGCCTTCCGCGGCACGCGGCTGCCGGCACCTGCCACAGCCGGCGCCACGCGCGAGGTGCTGCTCGACATGGCGGGCCACAACATTGCCAAGGGCCTGGGCGACGAAGGCGCGCGCGCCTGGCAGGCCTGGCGCGGCGCACTGCCGGCCGCCGGCCTGACGATGCCGCTGCGCCGCGTGCTGACCGACAACCGGCTGCATGCCTGGGAATGGCTGTGGGACGGCCGCACGCTGCGCAAGACCGATGCGGTGGACCATGCCGTGGCCCATGACTTGGTGGGCAGCCAGCCGCTGGAGTGGGACGTGGCCGGCGCCACGGTGGAGTTCGGGCTGGATGCCGGCGAGCGGCACTGGCTGATGGGGCGACTGCGGGCGGCTGGGGTGGCCGTGCAGTCGTCGCTGCTGGCGCTGTACCTGCCGCTGTACGCGGCCTTCCAGCTGGGTGCGTTCACCATGGCCCTGCAGGCGGCGCCCGACGCGGAGAAGGCCACGCTCGCGCGCGAGGTGCGCCGCTATGGGCAGTGGGTGCGGCGCGTGCTGGGCTGATGCGGGTTCGTCCGCGCCCGCTCAGCCCGCAGCGAGCATCCCGCGTTCCTCGATGAAGCGCACCACCTGCGCCAGGCCGTCCTGCGTCTTGAGGTTGGTCATGACGAAGGGCTTGCCCTTGCGCATGCGCACCGTGTCGGCTTCCATCACGCCCAGGTCGGCGCCCACGTGCGGCGCCAGGTCGGTCTTGTTGATGACGAACAGGTCGCTCTTGGTGATGCCGGGGCCGCCCTTGCGCGGGATCTTCTCGCCCGCGGCCACGTCGATCACGTAGATGGTCAGGTCCGACAGCTCGGGGCTGAAGGTGGCGGCCAGGTTGTCGCCGCCACTTTCCACGAACACGACGTCGGCATCGGGAAAGTCGCTCAGCATGCGGTCGATGGCCTCGAGGTTGATGGAGGCGTCCTCGCGGATGGCGGTGTGCGGGCAGCCGCCCGTCTCCACGCCCAGGATGCGCTCGGCCGGCAGCGCGCCGGCCACGGTGAGCAGGCGCTGGTCTTCCTTGGTGTAGATGTCGTTGGTGATCGCGATCAGGTCGTACTGCGCGCGCATCGCCTTGCAGAGCATCTCCAGCAGGGTGGTCTTGCCCGAGCCCACCGGGCCGCCGATGCCCACGCGCAGGGGCGGCAGTTTCTTGGTGCGGTTCGGAACGTGGTGGAGTGCGGTCATGGTCTTGTTGCGTGAAGGTGGGGAAGGGCCTGTCGGGCCTAGCTGCGGAACAGCCGCGAATACTGCGTCTCGTGCCGTGCCGACAGGATGGCCAGCATGGGCGAGAAGGACTGCCGCCGGTCGTCCGGAAGCGCCATGGCGGCCTCGACCGCGGCGGGGATCTCCTGCGCCAGCCGCGCCAGGATGCGCTGGCCGGCGCTCTGGCCCAGTGGAACGGCCTTGATGGCGGCCGCGCTCATGTTCTCGGCCCAGCCGAAGGCGAAGGCCAGGCAGCCGTCCTGCGCGCTGGCGCCCGCGCGCGCCGCGGCAAAGGCGAAGGCCACGGGGTAGGTGGGCGGCAGCTCGGCGAAGCAGGCGGCGGCATCGGCATGGTGCAGCTTGAGCCATTCCACGAAGGAGCGGCCCATCTGCTCGGTCTGCAGCAGGAATTCGGCGGATTCGCGCGTCTGGCGCACCCAGTCGTTGAGCGACTGCACGCGGGCCAGGTCGCCAGCCGACCAGGCCGAGATGGCCTGGGCCACCACCGACAGGTCGCCGCGCGCGAGGCTCAGGTGCAACTGGCCGGCCAGCCAGTCGGCCGCGGTGGCTTCGTCCTTGACGCCGGCCCATTCGATGGCGGCCTCCAGCCCTTCGGAATACGAGAAGCCGCCCACGGGCAGCGCGGGCGAGGCGAGCCAGATGAGCTGCAGAAGGCTGTGGGGGGCGAGCATGGTCAGAACCCTCGCGCCGGCTGGCCGCTTCGTCGCCATGCATGAGGCGCAGGGATTGGCTCCCTCTCCCTCTGGGGGAGGGCAGAGACGGACTCCCTCCCCCTCTGGGGGAGGGCGGGGGTGGGGGCCTGCCCACTCGCGATGCGTCGCGGCGCACAAGCCCCCATCCCTGCCTTCCCCCAGAGGGGGAAGGAGCCTTCGCGCCTCCCCATCTGCAGCGTCATGTCAGTGCGAATGGTCATGGCCGCAGCCCGGCCCATGCACATGGCCGCCCTGTGCCTTGCCGTGCTCATGGTCATGGTCATGGTCATGGTCATGGTCATGGTCATGGTCATGGTCATGGTCATGGTCATGGTCATGGTCATGCGCGTGGTCGTGGTCATGCCCGCCCCCATGCGCATGCCCGTGGTGATGGTGCGAATGCCCATCGTTGGTCACATGCCCGCCATAGGCACCGCCTTCCGGCTCGAAGCTTTCCTGCACCTCGTTCACGATCAGGTGCATGGCGCGCAGCATGTCGGCCAGCACATGGTCGGGTTCGATCTTGAGGTGGTCGGGTTGCAGCTCGATGGGCACATGGCGGTTGCCCAGGTGGTAGGCGGCGCGCACCAGGTCGAAGGGTGTGCCATGGGCCGTGCAGTGGGTGATGCGCAGCACCGTCTGCGGCGCGGCGATCACCCGCACCAGCGAGCCGTCTTCCACCACCAGGATGTCGCCGCCGCGCACGGCCGTGCCGCGCGGCAGGAAGACGCCGATGCGCCGCCCCTGCGAGTCGGTGGTGTCGAAGCGGCTCTTCTGGCGCACGTCCCAGTCGAGTTCGATGGTGGCGGCGCGCTTGACGAGCACGGGCGCGAGGCCGCGGCCCTGGGGCATGAGTTTGTTGGCGGTGAGCATGGTGGATTGCCTCTGCGACGAGCGGTCGATAATATAACGGTTGTTATAACTTTTCGGGACGGCCATGGCCATCGTCAAGCTTACGCAGATCGGCAATTCGGTGGGGGTCATCTTTCCCAAGGAGATGCTCGCCAAGATGAATGTCGAGAAGGGCGACAACCTCTTCCTGTCCGAATCCGCCATCGGCGGGTATCACATCTCTCCCTATGACGAAGAGTTCGCGCGTCAGATGGATGCCGCGCGCAAGGTCATGAAGAAGCGCCGCAACGTACTGCGCGAACTGGCCAAATGAGTGCCGCGAATGCGGCTTGGGTCTGGCTCGGTGCCGGGCTCCTGCGGGCAGTGCACGAGGAGCAATTGGCGGAGCACGGTGGGCCTGCCGGTCTGCGCGACGAGGGAGGGCTGGAATCCGCGCTGGCGCGGCCTCGGCATCGCGCGCTCTACGAATCTCCCGACGTGGCCGATCTTGCTGCCAGCTATGTCTTCGGTCTGGCACGCAATCATCCCTTCGTGGACGGCAACAAGCGGGTGGCATTCGTGGCGCTTGAAGTGTTCCTTGAACTGAACGGCTGGTCGCTGACGGCGACCGATGAAGAGTGTGTGTCTGCCATCGTCCGTCTGGCTGCGGGCGAGCTGGGCGAGGACGAACTGGGTGCCTGGGTCCGCGATCGCATGGAGCGGCACAGCTGACTGTCCGACACCACCCTCACAGTCCGCGCGTCATGAAGCAGCTGGCCGGATCGGGCCCATAGTCGCCAAAAGGCGGGCAGGGCGCGAAGCCGTGGCGTGCGTAGAGCGCGCGCGCCGGGGCGAAGAAGGGCTGGCTGCCGGTTTCCAGGCTCATGCGCATGTGGCCGGCGGCGCGGGCCTCGGCCAGGGCGTGGGCCAGCAGTTGTGCGGCGATGCCGCGGCCGCGCAGGTGGGCGGCGGTGCGCATGGACTTCAACTCGGCATGGCCCTCGTCCAGCCGCTTCAGCGCCACCGTGCCGGCCAGCGTCTCTTCAGCGCCATCGTCCGTCCAGGCGCTCCAGAAGCGGATCTCCGGGCGACGCAGGCCTTCCAGGTCCAGCGCATGCACGCTCTCCGGCGGCGAGACGCGGCGCATGTCGGCCAGGTGCTCTTCGAGGAAGCGCGCGATGCGCGCATCGCGCAGATCGTCCAGCCGGATGACCAGGGCCGGCGCGTCGCCGGACGTCGAAACCTCGGCCGGCATTCCCATCAGAACAGGAAGTAGCGCTGCGCCATCGGCAGCACCTTGGCCGGCTCGCAGGTCAGCAGCACGCCGTCGGCGCGCACGGCGTAGGTCTGGTGGTCGATCTCCATCACCGGCGTCAGGCCGTTGTGGATCAGGTCCTTCTTGCGCACGTTGCGGATGTTCCTGACCACGCCCAGCGTCTTGGCCAGGCCGTAGCGGCGGCCCACGTCGGCAGCATGCGCGGCCTGGGAGACGAAGGTCAGGCTGCTCTTGGCGATGTTGCCGCCGAAGGCGCCAAACATGGGCCGGTAGTGCACCGGCTGCGGCGTCGGGATGCTGGCATTGGGGTCGCCCATCGCCGCCATGGCAATGCTGCCGCCCTTGATGATGCAGAAGGGCTTGACGCCGAAGAAGGCCGGCTTCCAGATCACGATGTCGGCCCACTTGCCCACCTCGAGGCTGCCCACCTCATGGCTGATGCCGTGCGAGATGGCGGGGTTGATCGTGTACTTGGCCACGTAGCGCTTGGCGCGGAAGTTGTCGTTGCGGGCGCTGTCCTCGGGCAGGCTGCCGCGCTGGGCCTTCATCTTGTGCGCCGTCTGCCAGGTGCGGATGATGACCTCGCCCACGCGGCCCATGGCCTGCGAGTCGCTGCTCATCATGCTGATGGCGCCCATGTCGTGCAGGATGTCCTCGGCCGCGATGGTCTCCTTGCGGATGCGCGACTCGGCGAAGGCCAGGTCCTCGGCGATGGCGGCGTCCAGGTGATGGCACACCATCAGCATGTCCACATGCTCGTCCAGCGTGTTCTGCGTGTACGGCATCGTGGGGTTGGTGGACGAGGGCAGGAAGTTGGCCTCGCCCACCACGCGCAGGATGTCCGGCGCATGGCCGCCGCCCGCACCTTCGGTGTGGAAGGCGCACAGCGCGCGGCCCTTGGTCGCCGCGATGGTGTCCTCGACAAAGCCCGACTCGTTCAGCGTGTCCGAGTGGATGGCCACCTGCGTGTCGGTGGCCTCGGCCACCTCCAGGCAATGGTCGATGGCCGAAGGCGTGGTGCCCCAGTCCTCGTGCAGCTTCAGGCCGATGACGCCAGCCTCGATCTGCTCGTGCAGCGCGCCGGTGCGGCTGGCGTTGCCCTTGCCCAGGAAGCCCAGGTTCATAGGGAAGGCATCGGCCGACTGCAGCATGCGCTCGATGTGCCAGGGGCCGGGCGTGCAGGTGGTGGCGAAGGTGCCCGTGGCGGGGCCGGTGCCGCCGCCGAGCATGGTGGTCACGCCGCTGGCCAGCGCTTCCTCGATCTGCTGCGGGCAGATGAAGTGGATGTGGCTGTCGATGCCGCCCGCGGTGACGATGTTGCCCTCGCAGCTGATGACTTCGGTGCCCGGGCCGATCACGATGTCCACGCCCGGCTGGGTGTCGGGGTTGCCGGCCTTGCCGATGGCGGCGATGCGGCCGTCCTTGAGGCCGATGTCGGCCTTGACGATGCCCCAGTGGTCGAGGATGAGCGCGTTGGTCAGCACCGTGTCGACGGCGCCTTCGGCGCGCGTGCGCTGGCTCTGGGCCATGCCGTCGCGGATGGTCTTGCCGCCGCCGAACTTGACCTCCTCGCCGTAGCCGCCGGCGCGCAGGGTGTAGTCCTGCTCGACCTCGATGACGAGACCGGTGTCGGCCAGGCGCACGCGGTCGCCGACGGTGGGGCCGAAGATTTCCGCGTAGGCGCGGCGCGAAATGGAGGCCATCAGAGTTTTCCTTGCACCAGGCCGCGGAAGCCGTAGACGATGCGGTCGCCCGCGAAGTCGACCAGCTCGACGGTGCGCTGCTGGCCGGGCTCGAAGCGCACGGCGGTGCCCGAGGCGATGTTCAGCCGCATGCCGCGCGCGGCCTCGCGGTCGAAGTCGAGGGCGCCGTTGGTTTCGGCGAAGTGGTAGTGGGAGCCGACCTGGATCGGCCGGTCCGAGCCGTTCTTGACCACCACGGTGAGTGTGCGGCGGCCGGGGTTGAGGTCGTGGTCGCCCGCGTCGATGAGCAGTTCGCCCGGGATCATGTGCGTCGCCTTTCGATCAGGCGATGCCGCCCAGCAGGGCCAGTCCGAACAGGCCGACAGCGGCACCGGCGATGCGCGGCAGCCAGCGGTTGGCATGGCGCAGCGCCAGGCCCAGGCCGATGCCCGCGGCATGCAGGCCGACGGTGGCCAGCAGCATGCCGGCCAGGGTGGCGACGGCGCCACCATGCTCGGCCAGCTCACGGCCGTGGGCGATGCCGTGGAACACGGCGAACACGCCCACCAGCGCGGCAGCGGCGGCGGCGGGCAGGCGGCGCTGCGTGGCCACCAGCAGGCCCAGCACCAGCAGCGAGGCGGCGATCATGGGCTCCACCGCCGGCAGCGACAGGCCGGCCAGGCCCGCCAGCGCGCCGGCGAGCAGCATGCCGGCAAAGCCGAGCGGCGCGGCCAGCAGCTCGCGGCGGCTGGTCGCGGCCAGGGCGCTCCACAGGCCCACGGCCACCATCGCGGCCAGGTGGTCCAGGCCGGTCAGCGGGTGGACGAAGCCGGCGACGAAGCCGTGGTGCGCGCCGGCATCGGCGCCGGTGTGGGCCAGCGCGGGCAGGGCGGCCGTGGCGGCCAGAGCGGTGGCGATGCGAAGAAGCAGGGGGCGGGAAGTGCGCATGGGCGTCTTTCTGGGAAATGGGGTGGATGGCGATGCGGGCCGGGCGGCGGAGTGCGTGCGGGTGGCGCAGAGGGTTGCAACCGGCCGCGGTGTTCGGGCGGCCGCGCGACGCCTCATTCGATCGGCTGGTGCACCGTCACGAGCTTGGTGCCGTCGGGGAAGGTGGCCTCGACCTGGATGTCCGGGATCATCTCGGGCACGCCTTCCATCACGTCGGCGCGGGTCAGCACCTCGCGGCCTTCGCTCATCAGCTGGGCCACCGTCTTGCCGTCGCGGGCGCCTTCCATCACCGCCGCCGAGATCAGCGCGACGGCTTCGGGGTAGTTGAGCTTCAAGCCGCGGCCCTTGCGCCGCTCCGCCAGCAGGGCGGCGGTGAAGATCAGCAGCTTGTCTTTTTCTCTGGGCGTGAGTTCCATGGTTCGCTTTGCTCTGGTGTCCGTGCGGCGACGGGCGGCCGCATGCCGGCAGGAAGGGCCGGGCGCCGCATGATAGGCAGCGTCAACGCGTTGCAACAGTCGTGCCTTGCTCGGCATGAAAGCTGCACTCTGCCGCCTGTGAACGCCGACGCCCCGCCCCTGCCCGCCGCGCCCGACGCCGACGACGCGCCCCAGCGCATCGTCAAGGTCCGCCGCGACTACAACAGCTGGGTCGGCAGCGAGACGCTGGAGGACTACGCCCTGCGCTTCACGCCGCAGCGCTTTCGCAAGTGGTCCGAGTGGCGGGTGGCCAACACGGCCTTCGGCGCCGCCTCCTTCCTGATCCTGGAGGCCGTGGGCGCGACGCTGCTGGTTCAGTTCGGCTTTGCCAATGCCTTCTGGGCCATCGTGGCGACGGGGCTCATCATCTTCCTGGCCGGCCTGCCGATCAGCGCCTATGCGGCCCGCTACGGCGTGGACATGGACCTGCTGACGCGCGGCGCCGGCTTCGGCTACATCGGCTCGACCATCACCTCGCTGATCTACGCGAGCTTCACCTTCATCTTCTTCGCGCTCGAAGCCGCCGTGATGGCCTATGCGCTGGAACTGGCGCTGGGCATTCCGCCGGCCTGGGGCTACCTGGTGTGCGCGCTGGTGGTGATTCCGCTGGTGACGCACGGCGTCTCGGCCATCAGCCGGCTGCAGGTCTGGACGCAGGCCATCTGGCTGCTGATGCTCGTGGTGCCCTTTGCCTTCGTGCTGGCGCGCGATCCTGGTGCATTTGCGGGCATCACGCACTATGGTGGTGATCGCGGGGGCGTCTCCAGCTTTGGATTGCACGGATTTGGTGCCGCGCTGACGGTCGGCATCGCCCTCATCACCCAGATGGGGGAGCAGGCCGATTACCTGCGCTTCATGCCGGCGCGCACCGCCGCCAATCGCGGGCGGTGGTGGGCGGCCGTGGTGGCGGGCGGCCCGGGCTGGGTGGTGCTGGGTGTGGCCAAGATGCTGGGCGGCGCCCTGCTGGCGTACCTGGCCATCACCCACATGGTGCCCACCGAGCGGGCGGTCGATCCCAACCAGATGTACCTGGCGGCCTACGAGTACGTCTTTCCGCAGTACGGCTGGGCGGTGGCGGCCACGGCGCTGTTCGTGGTCATCTCCCAGCTCAAGATCAACGTCACCAATGCCTATGCCGGCTCGCTGGCCTGGAGCAACTTCTTCTCGCGCGTGACGCACAGCCATCCGGGCCGGGTGGTGTGGGTGGTGTTCAACGCCTTGATCGCCTTCATGCTGATGGAGATGAACGTCTTCGAGGCGCTGGGCGACGTGCTGGGCCTGTACGCCAACATCGCCATCGCCTGGATGATGGCCGTGGTGGCCGACCTGGTCGTCAACAAGCCGCTGGGCCTGTCGCCGCCGGGCATCGAGTTCAAGCGGGCCTACCTGTGGGACATCAACCCGGTGGGCGTGGGCGCGATGGTGCTGGCCTCGGGCGTGTCGATCACCGCGCACCTGGGCGTGTTCGGGCCGATGGCGCAGGCCTTCTCGGCCGTGATCGCCCTGGGCACGGCGCTGGTCGCCTCGCCGCTGATCGCGTGGGCCACCGGTGGGCGCTTCTACCTGGCGAGGCAGCCCGGGGCGCCTGCTGCCGCTGCGCCCACTCCCGCCAGCAGCGCCCCGGCTGTTCCTCCCTCCCCCCCTGGGGGAGGGCAGGGGTGGGGGCCAGTTCAGGCGCAGCGCTCATCACTCGGCGCCTTGGCCCCCATCCCCACCTTCCCCCACAGGGGGAAGGAGCAACAGCCATCGGCATCGCGGCAGCGGGCCCATCGCATCCACTGGGTCGCCCCCGAAGCCTCCTACCAGCGCCTCGCCCTCCGCCGCTGCGTCATCTGCGAGCGCGAGTACGAGGGCCCCGACATGGCCCACTGCCCCGCCTACCAGGGCGACATCTGCTCCCTGTGCTGCACGCTCGACGCCCGCTGCGGCGACCTCTGCAAACCGCATGCGGGCCTGTCGGCGCAGTGGTCGGCCGTGCTGCGCTGGCTGCTGCCGCGGCGCGTGTGGCCCTACCTGGACACCGGCCTCGGTCACTTCCTGATGCTGATGCTGATCGTGGTGCCGCTGCTGGCCGCCGTCTTCGGCGTGCTCTACCAGCAGGAGCTGCGCGGCATCGGCGACTGGATCGACAGCGGCGGCGCGCCCTCGGTGGCGGCCGGCCGGGCCGCCGGCAGCGAGGCGGCGCAGGCCCTGGGCTCCGGCTTTCTCAAGGCCTACATGGCACTGCTGCTGATCGCCGGCATCGTGGCCTGGTGGCTGGTGCTGGCCCACCAGAGCCGCAAGGTGGCGCAGGAAGAATCGAACCGCCAGACCCGCCTGCTGATGCGCGAGATCGAGCTGCACCGCCAGACCGACCGCGCGCTGCAGGCCTCGCGCCAGGCTGCCGACGAGGCCCGCCAGACCGCCGAGGCCGCCAACCAGGCCAAGAGCCGCTACATCAGCGCCATCAGCCACGAGCTGCGCACGCCGCTCAACAGCATCCTGGGCTATGCGCAGCTGATGGGCCAGGACCCGTCGGTGCCGCCGCACCGCCAGCAGGCCGTGGCCGTCATCAAGCGCGGGGGCGAGCACCTGCTCTCGCTCATCGAAGGCACGCTCGACCTGGCCCACATCGAGGCCGGCAAGCTCACGCTGCAGGCCCGGCCCATGGCCTTCGGCGACATGCTGCAGTCGCTGGCCGACATGTTCGAGCTGCAGGCCGCTGACAAGGGCTTGCGCTTCGTCTTCGAGCCCGCGCTGCAGCTGCCGGCCGTGGTGCGCGCGGACGAGCGCCGCGTGCGGCAGATCCTCATCAACCTGCTGGGCAATGCCATCAAGTTCACGGGCCGGGGCCAGGTCACGTTTCGCGCCGCCTATGCCCGCGAGTTCGCCACGCTGGAGGTGGAAGACACCGGCCCCGGCCTGCACGAGGACGAGCTGGCCCGCATCTTCGAGCCCTTCGCCCGCGGCGACTCGCGCGGCAGCGCGCCCGGCGCCGGCCTGGGCCTGACCATGGCCAAGATGCTCACCGACCTGATGGGTGGCGAGATGAAGGTCAGCAGCACGCCGGGGCAGGGCGCGCTGTTTCGCGTGCGGCTCTTCCTGCCGCGGGTGCACGAGGCCATGGCCGGCACGCTGGGCCACGGCGCCTCCATCGGCAGCACCAGCCTGGCGGCGGGGCCGGCGGCCGAATCGCCGATGCCGCGACGCGGCTACGAAGGCCCGCGCCGCCAGTTGCTGGTGATCGACAACGAGGAAGCCGACCGCGACCTGCTGGTGCACGTACTGCAGCCGCTGGGCTTCGAGCTGCGCACCGCCGCCAGCGGCCATGACGGGCTGGACCTGTTGGCCGCCGGCTACCGCCCGCATGCCGTCTTCGTGGACCTGGCCATGCCCGGCATCGACGGCTGGGAGACCATCCGCCGCGCCCGCGCCCTGCTGGGCGCGAGCCGGGGCGCCGCCCACGAGACCGTGTTCGCCGTCGTCTCCGCCAATGCCTTCGACAAGCGGCTGGAGAACGACGTCGGCATCACGCCCGAGGACTTCTTCGTCAAGCCTGTGCGCCACAGCGAGCTGCTCGACTGGATCGGCCGCCGCCTCGACCTGCGCTGGACGGCCGACCCGGCCGCCGCCGCAGCACCCGCCGGGCCGGCCGAGCCCGCCGCCATCGTCGCCCCCGGCGCCGACCGGCTGCGGGCGCTGGAAGAGGCCGTCCAGCTCGGCTACCTTCGCGGGATCATGACCAAGCTCGACGACATCGACGCCGCCCAGCCCGAATGCGCCGCGTGGACGGCGCAGCAGCGCGCGCTGGCGCGGCAGTTCCGCTTCGAGGACATGGGCCGCGCCCTCACCGAAGCGCTGGAAGCTTCCTGACCATGAACGGCATCGACGAACTCTCCGAAGACGACGACGGCGGCGCGGCCGCCGCTGTGCCCGCCATCTCGCCCCTGGCCGCCAGCCTGCGTGAGAACACCGCCCGCGGCGACCTCGTGCTGGTGGTCGACGACGTGCCCGACAACCTGGCCGTGCTGCACGACGCGCTGGACGAATCGGGCTACACCGTGCTCGTGGCCACCGACGGCCCCACCGCGCTGGCCCGCGCCGCCCAGGCCCGTCCGGACATCGTGCTGCTCGACGCCATGATGCCGGGCATGGACGGCTTCGAGGTCGCGCGTCGCCTCAAGGCCGACGCCGCCACGGCGGAGATTCCCATCGTCTTCATGACCGGCCTGACCGAGACCGAGCACCTGGTGGCGGCGCTGGAATCGGGCGGCGTGGACTACGTCACCAAGCCCATCAAGCCCAAGGAAGTGCTGGCCCGCATGAACGTGCACCTGCAGGGCGCCCGCCGCGCGCGCCAGCAGGCCCAGCAGGCGGGCCAGGCCCGCAACGCCCTGGACGCCTTCGGCTACGCCAGCATCACCGTGCGCATGCCCGAGGGGCGGCTGATCTGGCAGACCTCATTGGCGCGCGAGCTGCTGATGCGCTACTGCGGCACCGAGGCGCCCGCCACGCCCGCCGCCATCGTGGCCTGGCTGGAGCGCCACCTGCCCCAGGCCCAGCAGGCCGGCGCCGAGCCCCCGCCGCTGGAGATCGGCCAGCAGGCCGCGAGCCGCCTGCAACTGCGCGTGCATCGCCAGACCGGCGACGCCGACGGCACGGCGAGCGCAACGGTGCCCGGCGCGGGCGACTGGCTCATCATCATCCGGGAGCTGTCGGACACGGCGGTGATCGAGGCCATGAGCCTGGCCCTGAAGCTCACCGCCCGCGAGGCCGAGGTGCTGTACTGGGTGGTCAAGGGCAAGACCAACAAGGACATCGGCGAAATCCTGGGCGCCAGCCCGGCCACCGCCAAGAAGCACCTGGAGCGGGTGTATGTGAAGCTAGGGGTGGAAACGCGCACCGCGGCAGCGGGGGTGGCAATCAAGCGGATTCGGGAGATTCAGCCGCATTTTGAGGTGTGAAGCTATCGAGATGCTCTCCACACCAATCTATGCGCCATGCTGAAGTACGTTCAAAGGCCTTGGTGGTCGAAGGCCCTAGTTTCACCGCAGATGATTTGCTGAGTTCGGCAAGCGGAACTGGACGTGTAATGTAGCCGGTGAAAATAGAGAGAGCTAGACAAGAAATGTTGACGAATATCGTTGCCGTTCCGGCGCCGTTCGGGGTTGGAAGCTGGGGTAAGAACAGGATAATATAAATTATCGCAGTGACAAAGGTCATTGCGATAAATAACGACGGTGGAAGCCTGAGAAATATTGCAAGCGCGGGGAGTGTGAAAAGAGCGGATACAAATGGACTTTGTCGACTACCACCGGAGCAAAGTATCAAATAACTCACCAAGAGTATATCTAAAAAAAATACCAAGGCGATCGAAGTGGTAGCCGATACAGTATTGATCCCAACGCCCTGAAAAATCGGGCTCCAGATTGAGTAAAGTTCCTCCGACACCAACAATGTCGCAAGAGAAAATAAGGCGATGAAGAGGAGCGGTGATCGACGAAGGCCGCGGGCGGCTAAACCAGAAAACCTATCGGTCATCGCAGCCGAATAATTTGACCTGCGGTCATGAAGTGATGCAGCTACAGCAAGGAGAGAAATAAAAAGTAGCTGTATCAGTATCGTCGCAGCGGCAACGTTGAGTGGTTTGATTGTTTGTTCAAGTTGCATTAACGTTCCCCTCCGTTGTAAGATAATTCTTATAAAACAGGGGTCAGCGTTAGGTATTGACTAAATTTAATTTAGGTAGCTTCCATGCACTAAATCGCGTCATTTTTAGGGATAGATTTCGCTTCAATTTATCCAAAAATGGTTTCACGCGCAGTTCATTTCTCGCATTCGATGAGCCATCATCTGTGCTAATTATATTGATCGCGATCTCGGCGTACAGTTCGATTGCCTTTCGCGCATATTTGGCGAGCGCCGGTTTAAAGTCCGGTGACGTCATCCTCTTCAGCGTTAACTTGCTCATGTCAGACCCGGAGTTCTCGATAAGCACATTAGCGACATATATGCCCCAAGGTGTGCCGTGTATTCCCAGTATTGCACGCATTACCGGATCATCCTTTGCCTCTGTTGCCGACAGCATGTGAGATCGCTCGGCCTCGATCTCTTGAGCTATTAACCAAGCAAGCAAAACCCGCTCCGGCTTCAGGCTGCGTGGGAATATGCTCTTATATGAGCGATCAAAAAGTTCTGCCTTTTTTGCGACCGCTTCTAATATTGTTTCATCCGACATCGCAGCCAGATATTGTGTAATTCTGTCGAGTTCGATGCGTTTGGAATTTTTCACAGTTTTTGCCCCTTCCTGCTTTGGGGCGTATAAATAGTCAATTGTCGCTAATGCAGTACGAAGACTTTCTTGTATTGGGTCTAAAAGACGTACGGCGGCAAGTTTTACCGGGTTCTGAGTATTGTTATACCTAACAATATCAGTTAATAATGCCTTTTTCGCACCGACAATTCTGACAAGGACTTGAGATTTTCCGGCAGCAGTGGAACCTTCGATTGCCTTGGATAAACTTACGGTGGTCTGGCAGCCGTTAACAATTGAGAATCTTGTAATAGCGTATCTCGTAGAAGTTTCGCTTTCAAAATCATCGGCCACAATGGTGATCCCATTATTCAGAGCCCAAAATTCGCCCGGGCGTTCTCTGGCGGTCTCAACTATTTTTTCGTTGATGCCTCCTTTTCTTTGACCAATAAACAGGCGCACATTGCCTTCGAAGAGCTGGTTCTTATATTTGGCATGCAGTCGTACTAGTTCTGAAGCCGGAACTGCCCCAACTATTGCATGGCCAAATTCCCCTTTGACGTCCACTACTGGACCATTGAAGGTTATAGTGTCACGACCCACATTTCGATCTGCCGCGCGCGCGACAACAAATTTATCGTATAGTGACTCCTGATATTCATAGAAAAAATTTGAATCGTTGTAAACTCTAGACCGTGTGGTGGACTCAAGATGGCGAGCGATTTGATCAGATTTAGATGCTAGCGTAACTAAACCAAAAACTAGAGAAAAAGATTTAACGTCGACTTCACTTAGACGCTCGAAAATATCTTGTCGGCCGCTGTGCTTGAACGATACTGGGTCTTTGATACTTGAAACTGCTGCTAGTAGGGCGTTCCACTTTTTTATGCCAGCTGTTCTTTCTGGCCGGTCAGAAACGTAACCCTGCAAGACATAAACAGTCTCTTGATCCTCATCAATATAAATAAAGTCGCAGCCGCCATCTTCTGGCCCGTCTACTGATGCAGCGTCGATCGCTTCATCCTCGTCAATGCCGAGCAGCGTAGATGCATACCAAGCGGTAATTGCTTTATCACGAGGGATGCCGCCGCGCTTTGCTACGGAATCGACGGCTTGAAGTAGCTCTTTTCGCGGGTCTGAGCTTGATGTGCCTGAGACTCCGCCGTAAGTAGTTGCCATCTCGTCCTCCGAACTGCTAGATGCTGAGGAGTCTAACCAAAAATCCAGCTGTTTCTGTAGCGCAAGTAGAGCAAATAGGCTAGTGCAGCGGACCCTGGCAAGGGAATGCAGTATTGGCAGCGCTGGCTATCTCTGCTAAGTACAGAGTCTTGCCTCCCGATTACATCCACTGACCGCCGACGCCCTCATCACGGGGCGATCTCATACTGCCCCGAGCGCGTTCTGGATTGAATCCTGTGCAGTCAGTTACCGCCAAGTCGAATTCTCCAAGTGCCTATTAGTCCCCTGCCGCGGTTGACAGCGCAACTGCCAAGGTGGACTATGTATCGTTACACGGCATCGGTCCTTGGACTAAGAGCCGGGTTGCGCGCCCGAGCCACTTTAATTTCACCAACTACAGGCAAAAATTGAAAGACGACGTGGGTGGAGGATCAGCCCGAATCTCATGCAGAAGTGGCCGTAGTGAGCGGAGTGCTGAGTTCTATCGCCACCCGCTGGATTTCTAAGTCATGCATGCCGAGGCTAGCCAAAGCATCCACCGTGTGCTGAAAGTAGTCCCTGCAGGTCCCCAAAGCTCCCCGCCCATCCGCGATATACCGCGCCACCTCCCCCGGCGCCATCCGCCCCGCATACCGCGGATGCGCCCGGTTCGCCACGAAGGTCAGCATCCGGCGCCGCTCCCCCTGGCATTCCGCCGTCACCCAGCGCGCGGCATAGGCCCCCGACAGCATCTCCCGCCGCCACACCAGCTGCAGTTCGCTGCGCACCTGCTCGGCGGCGATGCGCAGGGCGATGCCGCGGCAGGCGCCGCCGCGGTCCAGGGCCAGCATCAGGCCGGGGTGCTCGACGGAGCCGCGGGCCATGTACAGCCACAGGCAGAAGCGCCGGCCCCAGCCGCGCACCAGGGCGGGCGCGGCGTCGATGTGGTGGATGGCGGGGTTCCACATCAGCGAGCCGTAGCCGAAGAGGTAGAGGTCTTCGGCCGGGTCGTGGCTCGCCAGGGTGGCGTCCAGGCAGGCGTCCAGCTCTTCCTGGGTGCGCAGCCGCACGTCGGGCGGGGCGCAGGCCTTCAGGGCTGCCATCACGGAGCCGTCGAACAGGCTCTCGCGGGTGAAGGGTTGACCGGCATGCGCGGGAGGCAGCGGGCTGAGGCTGGCGGGCATGGCGTTGGATTGTGCGACGGGCAGGCTGACCGCCAGCACGTTTCGTGCGCGCCTGCCCGTGTGCTCACTCCAGCTTGACGCCGGCGTCGTTCACCACCTTGGTCCACTTGGGAATCTCCTTGGCCAGCAGCTCGCCGAAGGCCTCGGGCGTGCTGGCGACCACCTCGACGCCCTGGTCGCGGAACAGCTTGACCACCTCCGGGTCCTTCAGCACGGCCACGATGTCGCGGTTGGCGCGCTCGACGATGGGCTTGGGCACGCCCGCCGGCATCTGCATGCCGAACCACACGATCACCTCGTAGCCCGGCACGCCGGCCTCCTGCACCGTGGGCACCTCGGGCAGCAGCGCGGCACGGCTGGCGCCGGTCACGCCGATGGGCTTGAGCTTGCCGGCCTTGATCTGCTGCATGAGGTTGGGCACGTTGTCGAACAGCACGTCGATCTCGCCGCCCAGCATGGCCATCACGGCCGGTGCGCTGCCCTTGTAGGGCACGTGGGTCATTTTGGTGCCCGTCATGCTCATGAAGAGCTCCATCGACAGATGGTTGGACGAGCCCGAGCCGGTGGAGCCGTAGTTGAGCTTGCCGGGGTTCTTCTTGGCGTAGGCGATGAGTTCGCGCACGTTGGTCACGCCCTGCAGATCGGGCCGTACGACCAGCGCGTTCTGCGTGTAGCCGGCCCACACCAGCGGCTGGAAGTCGGCCGTGGCGTTGTAGGGCAGCTTGTTGCCGTACAGCGCGGGCAGGGCCGAGAAGGGCAGGGGCGTGATGAGGATGGTGTAGCCGTCGGCCGGCGACTTGGCGGCCAGGTTGTTGCCCAGCACCGTGTTGCCGCCCGGCCGGTTGTCCACCACCACCGACTGCTTCCAGGTGCGGTTGAGGCGGTCGCTCACCGTGCGCGCGAGCGTGTCGTTGAAGCCGCCCGGCGTGTACGGAACGATGATCCGCGTGGGCTTGCTCGGGTAATCGTCGTTGGCCCAGGCGCGGCCCACGGCCAGGGTCAGGGGGGCTGCGGCCATGGCCCGCAGCAGTTGGCGCTTGTCGAATTGCATGGCTTGTCTCCGTTGTTCGTCGTCGTCGTTGTCGTGGTGCCGGTTGCGCACCGGCGGGCGGGGTGGCGGCTACGGCGTGGGTCAGAACTTCACGACGTAGCCCGGGCCGTCGACCATCGGGTACTTGTCGAAGATCGACTCGTCCACCTCGATGCCGATGCCATGACCGCGCGGCGGCTCGACGCAGCCGTCTTCGCCGATCTGGAAGGTGCTGCCGAACATGTCGCGGAAGGGGTTGAAGTGCGACACGCAGGCCTCGAAGTAGCCCGCGTTCTCGGTGGCCGCCAGAAAGTGCAGCGTGGCCGCATGGTTGAGCCCGGTGGCCGAGCTGTGGGCATGCAGCGGAATGCGGTAGGCCGAGGCCATGGCCGCGATGCGCACGCCCTCGGTGATGCCGCCGCTCTTCGACAGGTCGGGTTGCCAGACCTGCACGGCGCGCGCGTCCAGCATCTGGCCGAACTCGAAGCGGGTGAAGTGGTTCTCGCCGGCTGCAATGGGCACCAGCGGCGAGATCTTGGCGGCTTCGCGGTACGAGGCGAAGTCGTTGCAGGCGAAGGGCTCTTCCAGCCAGCCGGCCTGGATTTCGGCCAGCACGGGCATCACGCGACGCACATCGGCGATGGTGTAGGCGGTGTTGGCATCGGTGAGGATGTCGATGTCGTCGCCGAGCACCGCGCGCACCTTGCGCAGGCGCGTGACGTCGTCCTTGACGGTGTCGCCGATGCGCAGCTTGACGGCCTTGTAGCCCTGCGCCACATAGGACTGGGCTTCTTCGGCCAGCGACTCGGGGCTCTGGTAGCCCAGCGCGATGCCGCCCGCGTAGGCGGGGATGCGGCGGTGCGATCCGCCGAGCAGCTCGTACAGCGGCATCTTGGCGGCCTTGCCGCGGATGTCCCACAGCGCCATGTCGATGCCCGACAGCGCCAGGCAGGTGCCGGCGCCCAGCCCGTGGCTGGACAGCTGCATGCGGTGCACGCGCTGCCAGGCGCCCACCACGTCGGTGGCGTTCATGCCCACCAGCAGCGGCTGCAGGGTGTTGTGGATCAGGCTCACGATGGCGCCGGGGCTGCGGCCCGGATGCGCCTCGCCGTAGCCGGTGATGCCTTCGGAGGTCTCGACGCGCACGATGATGCAGTCGCGCTTGAGCGTGCTGCCGATGCCCATGGTGACGGTCTTGCCCTCGGGCAGCCGGTACGACAGCGGGATGGCGGTGATTCGGGTGATCTTCATGGCGTGTCTCCTGTTCTTGAGGGTGGGGTGGAGGTCTTCAGCGGCCGAGCGGAGGCGGGGCGTCGAAGACCTCGGGGTTGACGATGTTGGGTGGCCGCTCGCCGCGCAGCAGCACTGCCGCCAGCGTGTCCACGGCCATCAGGCCCATGGCCCGCTCGGCCTCCTGCGTGATGCCGGCCAGATGCGGCGTGAGCAGCACGCGCGGGTGCTGGCGCAGGCCGCTGTCGGCAGGCAGCGGCTGGGTCTCGAAGACGTCGAGCACGGCGCCGCCGAGCGGACCCTGGGCGAGGGCCTGCACCAGGTCCTCTTCCCGCACCACGGGCCCGCGCCCCACGTTGACCAGCACGGCGCCGGGCCTGGCGTGCGACAGCACTTCGGCATCGACCATGCCGCGTGTCTGCGGCGTGAGTGGGCAGGCGACGACCACGAAGTCGCTGGCCGCAAACAGCGCCGGCAGTTGCAAGGCGGCCATGCCTGCAGGCACCTTGGCAGGCGTGCCGGTGCACACCGCCACGCCCATGCCAAAGCCCTGCTGCGCGATGGCGGCGATGCGCTGGCCGATGGCGCCGAAGCCGATCAGGCCCAGCGTGCGGCCCCGCAGTTCGAAGGTGCGGGCGCCGGCCTGGGCCCGCGCCGCCCAGTCGCCTGTGCGCACGCTGGCGTCGAAGCCGGCCAGCTGCCGCGCGTGGGCCAGCAATGCCGCGAACACGTACTCGGCCACGGCATTGGCATTGACGGCCGGCGTGTTGCCCACGGGAATGCCACGCGCGGTTGCGCGCTCGACAGGAATGAAGTCCAGCCCCACGCCCTGGCGCATCACGCAGCGCAGACGGTGAGGGCGGTCGAACAGGTCGGCCGGCAGCAGCCGCCGCACCACGATGCCGTCGAAGCGGCCGATGGCCTCGCGCAGCCAGGCATCGCTGGCCTCGCGCACCACGCCGTCGGGGATCTGCTCGGCCTCGGCCCATTGGGTGAGCCGTGCGAAGGCATCAGGATGCAGCGGATCGGTCAGCAGGACGCGAGGTGGGCTCATGGCGGAGGGCGTTGGCGGGTGCAGGGCCTGCCGCACGGCGAAGGTGCCTGCAGGGTGGGCGGCGGCGGTGTCCGTTCGGAGCCGCTCGCCAGACTCTTGCCAAAGTTGTGTGATGAATCTATCAGACAACTTTGCGCACGTACCCCGTGTTTACCTTGGGGCGGAGGGCTTGCCCGCCTTGACCGGCGTGGGCGATGTCGTGCCCAGCTTGGCACGGGCCACGCGGCGTGCGGCGGCCCGGCTGTCGCCGGTCCAGAAGTCCTGGCCCGCCTGCTCGATGCGCCCTGCGGTGTTGTGCATGTGCATGAATGCGGCCGTGCGGGCGGCAGCGGCGTCGCGCGCCTTGATGGCGGCGCAGATGGCCTCGTGCTCGGCCTGCACCTGCGCAGCCAGGTCGGTGCGCCGCGCCTCGTTGGAGCGGGTGAGGCGGATCGCGTCGTGCAGGGCACGCGTGAGCATGCCCAGCAGTTCGGTGTAGTGGGCATTGTGGGCGGCATGCGAGATGGCGATGTGGAAGGCCAGGTCTTCCTCCACGCCGTCGCGGCCCTCCTTCTCGGCGCGGGCGATGGCGCGCAGCGCCTGCTGGATCTGCGTCATCTCGGCGCCGGTGCGGCGCTCGGCGGCCAGCGCGGCCATTTCCGCCTCGATGCCGCGGCGCAGTTCCAGGATGCGCAGCACGCCGTGCGCGGGCGACTCGGCGTCGTTGGCGCTGCCCTGGCCCAGGCGGAAGGCGTCCGCGGCCTTGGGGTCGCGCACCACCGTGCCGCTGCCCTGGCGTGTTTCCACCAGCCCTTCGGACTTGAGGCGCGAGATGGCTTCGCGGATCACGGTGCGGCTCACACCGTACTGCTGGGTCATGGCCAGTTCGGTGGGCAGGCGGGTGTTGACGGGGTAGACGCGGGCGCGGATGTCCGCCGCGATCAGGCCGGTCACCCGGTCGGCCAGCGTGCCTTCGGCAGCGCGGGAGGTCGCATCGTCTTGGATCGAGAAGGCCATGATGAGGGCAGGCAGGTCGGGGCCCGAAGAATAGCACCGGCGCTTCGTGCTTGACAGAAGTGGTGTGACGTATTTGTAATACAACTTGAGCGCAACACGGCGATGGCCGGCGCATCGCAGAACCAAGAGAGACAGTCATGAACCTTCCCGACCGGCCGCGGGCCTTCCTCTGCCGACGCTTCACCCCCGCCGTCGAGGCCGCCCTGGCCGAGCGCTTCGAGCTGGTCGTCAACGAGGACGATTCGATTCTTTCTGCCGAACAGATCTCAGCGCGTGCGCAGGGCTGCCACCTGCTCTTCGTGACGGCCACCGAGCCGGTGACGGCGGAGGTCATGGCCGCGTTGTCGCCCACGCTGGCCGTGGTGGCCACGCTGTCGGTGGGCCACGACCACATCGACCTGGTCGCCGCCCGCGCCCAAGGCGTGCAGGTGCTGCACACGCCCGACGTGCTCAGCGATGCCTGCGCCGAGATCGCGCTGATGCTGCTGCTCAATGCCTGCCGCCGCGGCTTCGAGGCCGACCGGCTGGTGCGCAGCGGCGCCTGGCAGGGCTGGGCACCCACCCAGCTGCTGGGCATGGGGCTGGTCGGGCGGCGCCTGGGCATCTTCGGCATGGGCCGCATCGGCCGCGCCATCGCCGAACGCGCGCGGGCCTTCGGCCTGACCATCCACTATCACAACCGCTCGCGTCTCGTGCCCGACCTGGAGGCGGGTGCCACCTACCACCAGACGCTGGAAGCCATGCTTCCGGACATCGACATCCTCATGATCGCGGCGCCGGGTTCGCCGGCGCTCAAGGGCGTCCTCGATGCGGAGCGCCTGGCACGTCTGCCGGCGGGCGCGGTGGTGGTCAACATCTCCCGCGGCGATCTGATCGATGACGAGGCGCTGATCGATGCGCTGCGCCGTGGCCACATTCGCGGCGCGGGGCTCGACGTGTTCGCCAACGAGCCCCACGTGCATCCCGGCTACCGCGGGCTCGACAACGTCTTCCTCTCGCCGCACATCGGCAGCGCGACCCACGAAACGCGCGACGCCATGGGCTGGCTGCTCATCGACGGCATCGAGGCGCTGCGCGCCGGCCGCACGCCCGACAACCTTCTGCGCTGATCCCTTTCATTCCAAGCACGCCCCATGAAGCTCCAACACACTCAACTCTTCCGCCAGCAATGCCTCGTCGGCGGCCGCTGGGTCGACGCCACCGACGGCGCCACGCTGACGGTCACCAATCCGGCGGACGACAGCACGCTTGGCACGGTGCCGCGACTTGCCAACACCGACGTTCGTGCGGCCATCGATGCGGCCAACCAGGCCCTGCCCGCGTGGCGCGAGACCAGTGCCAAGGAGCGCTCGCGCCTGATGCGACGCTGGTTCGACCTGTGCATGGCGCACCAGGACGACCTGGCCATGATCCTCACGCTGGAGCAGGGCAAGCCGCTGGCCGAGGCCAAGGGCGAGATCGCCTATGGCGCCAGTTTCATCGAATGGTTTGCCGAAGAGGCCAAGCGCGTCTACGGCGACGTGATCCCGGCCGCCAGCATGGACCGGCGCATCGTGGTGCTCAAGCAGCCGGTGGGTGTGGTGGCGGCCATCACGCCGTGGAACTTTCCCAACGCGATGATCACGCGCAAGGCCGGCGCCGCGCTGGCGGCCGGCTGCACCATCGTCATCAAGCCCGCTTCGGCCACGCCCTACTCGGCGCTGGCCCTGGCCCAACTGGCCATGGAGGCGGGCATTCCGCCGGGCGTGCTCAACGTGGTGACCGGCTCGGCCTCGACCGTGGGCGGCGAGCTGACGGCCAACCCAGTGGTGCGCAAGCTCTCCTTCACTGGCTCCACCGAAGTCGGCAAGACCCTGATGGCGCAGTGTGCGGGCACGGTCAAGAAGGTGTCGATGGAGCTGGGCGGCAATGCGCCCTTCATCGTCTTCGACGACGCGGACCTGGACGCCGCGGTGGCCGGCGTGATGGCCTCCAAGTTCCGCAACGCGGGGCAGACCTGCGTGTGCGCCAACCGCATCTTCGTGCAGTCGGGCATCTACGAGCGCTTCACCGCCCTGCTGCGAAAGGCGGTGGAAGCGCAGGTGGTGGGCAACGGCCTGACGCCCGGCGTTCAGCTGGGGCCGCTGATCGACGACGCCGCCGTGGCCAAGGTGCGCGAGCACATCGACGATGCCGTGGCCCTGGGCGCGAGCATCGTCACGGGCGGCACGGCGCACCCGCTCGGTGGGCGCTTCTTCACGCCCACCATCCTGGCCGAGGTGTCGCCGAAATCCCGGCTGATGCAGGAAGAGACCTTCGGCCCGGTGGCACCGCTGATCCGCTTCGAGACCGACGAAGAAGCCGTGGCCATGGCCAACGACACGCCCTTCGGCCTGGCCGCCTACTTCTACACGCAGGACTACGCCCGCGCCTGGCGCGTGGCCGAGGCGCTGGAGGTGGGCATCGTGGGCCTCAACGAAGGCCTGATCTCCACCGAGCTGGCGCCCTTCGGCGGCATCAAGGAATCGGGCGTGGGCCGCGAAGGCTCCAAGTACGGCGTGGACGACTACGTCGAGATCAAGTACGTGTGCGCCGGCGGCTTGGGCCGGCCGCTGCCGCGCTGAGCATGACTCCACATCGCATCGACAACCAAGGAGACATCCAATGAGCGACAGGAAGATCGGCCTGATCGGCGTGGGCCTGATGGGCCACGGCATCGCCACCAACATCGTGCGTCATGGCCATTCGCTGGCCGTGCTGGCGCATGCGGGAAACCAACCGCTGGACGCCCTCGAGGCGGCAGGGGTGCGCATCGTGGGCAGCGCACGGCAGCTGGCGGCCGAGGTCGACGTGCTGCTGCTGTGCGTCACCGGCTCGCCGCAGGTGGAGGCCGTGCTGCTGGGCGACGACGGCGTGCTGCAGGGGCTGCGGCCCGGCGGCATCGTCATCGACTGCTCCACCGCCATCCCGTCGTCCACCGAGCGTCTGGCCGGCGTGGTGGCCGAAGCCGGCGGGCGCTTCATGGACGCCGCCATGACCCGCACGCCCAAGGAGGCTGCGGAAGGCCGGCTCAACCTGCTGGTGGGCGCGGAGACCGCACTGTTCGACGAATGCCGCCCGCTGCTGGCCTGCTTCGCCGAGAACATCACGCACTGCGGGCCGGTCGGGTCCGGCCACCGCATGAAGCTGCTGCACAACTATGTCTCGCTGGGCTCGGTGGCGCTGATCGCCGAGGCAGCGGCCTGCGCGCAACGCGCGGGTGTGGCGGCCGAGGTGTTCATCGACGTGCTGGCCAAAGGCGGCGGTGGCGGCACGGCGCTGGAGCGGCTGCGCCCCTTTCTGTTGTCGCAAGACCCGAGCGGGCTGCGCTTCAGCATGGCCAACGCCTTCAAGGACCTGGGCTACTACGCCACCATGGCCCGCGACAGCGGCGCTGCCGGAACGATTGCCGAAGGCGTGCGGCAGACGCTGGAGGCGGCCGTGGCGCATGCCGGCGGTGAGCGGCTGCTGCCCGAACTGGTGGCCGTGCTGGCCAAGCGCGAATCGACCTGACTTCAAAGGAGAACGAGAACCCATGTCCCCCTATCGGATCGCCACCATCGACGGCGACGGCATCGGCCCCGAGGTGTGCCAGTCGGCCACCCGCATTCTTTCGGAAGCCTGCGGCAGTGCACTGCTGGACTTCGTGCGCTGCGACGGTGGCGCGGCCCATTACGCACGCACCGGCCAGGTGCTGCCCGACGACACCTTCGCGCTGTGCCGCGATTCCGCGGCCATCCTGCATGGCGCTGCAGGGCTGCCCGGTGTGACCTATCCCGACGGCACCGAGGTCGGCAACGACCTGCACCTGCAGCTGCGCTTCCGGCTCGACCTGTATGCCAACGTGCGGCCCGTTCGGCTCTGGCAGGGCGTGAAGTCGCCGCTGGCCGGCTGGCAGGCCGGGCAGATCGACTACGTGATCGTGCGCGAGAACACCGAGGGCCTGTACGCCAGCCGCGGCGGCGGCATCAACCTGCGCGGGGAGGTGGCCACCGACACCATCGTGGTCACCCGCAAGGGCGTGGAGCGCGTGGCCCGCTTCAGCTTCGGCCTGAGCCGCAAGCGCCAGGGCGCGCCGCGCGACGGCAAGCGGCGGGTGACCGTCTGCGACAAGGCCAACATCCTGCGCAGCTATGCCTTCTTCCGGGCGGTGTGCGAGGAGGTGGCCCGCGAGCATGAGGACGTCGAGATCGACTACGCCTATGCCGACGCGATGACGGTCCACCTGGTCAAGCGGCCCGACTTCTACGACGTGATCGTGGCCGAGAACATGTTCGGCGACATCATCTCGGACCTGGGGGCCGCCACCATCGGTGGCATGGGGCTGTCGCCCTCCGCCGAGCTGGGCGAGCACCATGGCCTGTTCCAGGGTGCCCATGGCTCGGCACCCGACATCGCGGGGCAGAACCTGGCCAGTCCGCTGGCCACCATCCTCTCGGGCACGCTGATGCTGCACTGGCTCTCGGAGCGCCATGGCGACGAGCGGCTGGCCGTCGCGGCCCGCCGTGTCGAGACGGCCGTCGGCGAGGTGCTGGCCCATGGCGACGCGGTGCCGCGCGACCTGGGCGGCACCGCAAGCTGTACCGAGGTGACCGAGGCCGTGCTGCGCCGCATGGCGCGGGCGCTCGACTGAGCCATCGCCTTTCACTGTCAAAACAAGAACGGAGACCTTTCATGCGCAAGACCCCCATCCTTTTCCTGGCCGCGGCCCTGACCTGCCTGGCGAGCGCACCGACGCGCGCGGAGGGCGCGCCCATCACCATGATCGTGACCGTGCCGCCCGGCGGCTCGTCCGACGCGTTGGCGCGGCTGGCCGCGACCGCGCTGGGCAACCGGCTCAAGCAGTCCGTGGTCGTCGAGAACGTCACGGGCGCGGGCGGACTGGTCGGCATGCAGCGCTTCCTCAAGGCCAGGCCCGACGGCAGCACGCTGCTGTTCATCAACCAGTCGCTCACCATCCTGCCGCACCTGTACAAGCAGGCCGGCTACTCGGCCGTCGCCGACGTGGCGCCGGTCGGCATCGTGGCCAAGGTGCCGATGGTGCTGTCGGTCAGCAATGCCAGCGGCATCCAGGACCTGTCCAGTCTGATCGGCAAGATGAAGAGTGCGCCCGGCACGCTCAACTTCGGCTCGGGCGGACCTGGCACCACGGCCCACTTCGCGGAGGCGCTGTTCCTGCAGCAGGCGGGCGTCCAGGGGCAGCTCGTCCAGTACCGCGGCACCGGGCCTGCGCTGACCGACCTGATGGCCGGCACCATCCATGCCGTGATCGACCAGACCGTGACGATGCTGCCGCTGCACAAGGACGGCCGCGTGCGCGCCCTGGCGGTCTCGTCGGCGGCGCGGGTACCCCAGGCGCCCGACGTTCCCACCTTCGCCGAGGCAGGCCTGCCTGCCTTCGATCTGGCGATCTGGAACGGCGTGGTGGCGCCCAAGGGCACGCCGCCCTCGACGCTGCGGCGCATCGAGCAGGCACTGTCCGACGCGGTGGCCGAGCCCGAACTGCGTGCCCGCCTGGAAAGCCTGGGTGCGCAGGCCCCCACGGCCCAGGAGCGCGGGCCCCAGCACCTGCGCCAGTTGATCGAGCAGGATGCGGGCCGCGTGGAGGCCCTGGCGAAGACGGGCGTCTTCGTGGCCAACTGAGGGCATCCACCCGGCGCTCGAAACGAAAAAAGCCCCGCGGCGTCTGACCGCGGGGCCGTGGGTCCGCTGCCGCAAGGGCAGCGGATGCCTGTCGGGGAGGTCTATTCCTCGACGAAGGCCTCTTCGCGCTTGGCCTTCACCGCCGGCAGCAGCACGATCACCAGCAGCAGGGCGGATGCCGCCAGCAGGCTGGCCGAGATGGGCCGCGTGACCAGCACGCCCCAGTCGCCGCGCGACAGCAGCAGGGCGCGGCGCAGGTTCTCTTCCATCATCGGCCCCAGGATGAAGCCCAGCAGCAGTGGCGCCGGCTCGCACTTGAGCTTGAGGAAGGCATAGCCCACCACGCCGAACACCGCCACCATCCAGACGTCGAAGGTGTTGTTGTTCTCCGAGTACACGCCCACCGCGCAGAACAGCACGATGGCCGGGAAGAGCCACTTGTAGGGAATGGTCAGCAGCTTGATCCACACGCCGATCAGCGGCAGGTTCAGGATGATCAGCATCAGGTTGCCGATCCACATCGAGGCGATCAGGCCCCAGAACAGTTCCGGGTTGCTGGTCATCACCTGCGGGCCGGGCTGGATGTTGTGGATGGTCATGGCGCCCACCATCAGCGCCATCACCGGGTTGGGCGGAATGCCCAGCGTCAGCAGTGGGATGAAGGAGGTCTGCGCACCGGCGTTGTTGGCCGACTCAGGGCCCGCCACGCCGCGGATGTTGCCCTTGCCGAAGGCCACCTCGCCCGGGGCGCGGCGCATCTTCTTCTCCAGCGTGTACGACGCGAAGGAGGACAGCAGCGCGCCGCCGCCCGGCAGGATGCCCAGCGCCGAGCCCAGCGCGGTGCCGCGCAGCACGGCGGGCGTCATGCGCTTGAAGTCGGCCGCCGTGGGCCACAGGCCCTTGACCTTGGCCGTGAACACCTCGCGCTGCTCGGCCGGCTGCGACAGGTTGCCGATGATCTCGCCATAGCCGAACACGCCCATGGCGATGGCGATGAAGCCGATGCCGTCGGTCAATTCCGGAATGTCGAAGCTGTAGCGGGCCACGCCCGAGTTGACGTCGGTACCCACCAGGCCCAGGGCCAGGCCCAGCAGGATCATGGTGATGGCCTTGAGCAGGGAACCGGAGGCCAGCACCACGGCACCGATCAGGCCCAGGATCATCAGGCTGAAGTATTCGGCCGGGCCAAACTTGAAGGCCAGCTCGGTCAGCGGCGGCGCGAAGGCGGCCAGGATGATGGTGCCCACGCAGCCCGCGAAGAAGGAGCCCAGGCCCGCGGCCGCCAGTGCCGGCCCGGCCCGTCCCTGCCTGGCCATCTGGTAGCCGTCGATCACCGTGACCACGGACGACGATTCGCCCGGCAGGTTGACCAGGATGGCCGTGGTCGAGCCGCCGTACTGCGCCCCGTAGTAGATGCCCGCCAGCATGATCAGCGCCGACACCGGTGGCAGCGCATAGGTGGCCGGCAGCAGCATGGCGATGGTGGCGACGGGGCCGATGCCCGGCAGAACCCCGATCAGCGTGCCCAGCAGGCAGCCGACGAAGGCGTAGACGAGGTTCTGGAAGGTGAAGGCGACGCCGAAGCCGATCGCCAGGTTGTTGAAGAGGTCCATGAGGCCCGTGTTCTTGTATGTCTCTGGAGAAAGGGGATCAGGCGATGAACGTGGGCCAGACCGGGAACTGCAGCTTGAGCGCGACGACGAAGGCGAGGTAGCTGCCCACCGCCAGGATGGTGGCCAGCACCAGCGAGGACTTCACGCTGAAGTGGTCGCCCGCGAGGTTGGCGATGAAGGTGAGCGCATAGATGGCCACGATCAGCCCCATGGGCGGCAGGCCGATGCTGGGCAGGCCGCCCAGCAGCACGCCGAAGGCCAGGTTGGCGCCGATGATGAAGACGAGCGGCCGCCAGGCGATGCGGCCGATGGGCTCGCCGTCCTCGGTGTCCACCGTCATCGCCTTGAGCGTGATCAGCGTGCCCATGATGGCGATGAGCACGCCGACGATGAGCGGAAAGTAGCCCGGGCCCATGCGGGCGCCGTCGCCCACCGTGTACGAGGTGGCGCCCCAGGCGAACGCCACGCCGAAGGCGCAGAACAGCGCGCCCGAAAAGAAATCTCTCTGACTCTTGATCTTCACCCTGCAGGTCTCCTTGATCGTTGATGAGCAATCCGCGCACGGCGGAGGGCCCGCCACAGAGGGCGGGAAAGCGCGGGCGATCGTAGGAAAGGGGGCGTGCGCCGTGGGTTACCGAAACATTGCCATTCAGCAATGTGGGCGCGGGGAAAGGGCCGCTGGCTGAGCCGTCTGGGCTTCAGACGTGCAGGATGCGGTCGCTGTAGAGCGCCACGAGCGGGTCGTGCGTCAGCAGGTGCATGGGTTCGACCAGGGCCTGAGCCACCAGCAGTCGGTCGAACGGGTCTTTGTGGTGAGAGGGCAGCGTCTCCACCTCGATGATGTGCTCGGGCTTGATCGGCAGGAGCTGATAGCCCGCGTCACGGAAGTAGGCCCATGCCTCCTCGCTGCTGACCGGCATGTCGCCTCGGCCGAGCGAATGCTTGATTGCGATCTCCCACAGCGATGCAACGCTCACCCAGACGGTGGCGCGGGGTGACACGATTCGCTCGCGCGCAGCGGGAGAAAGGCGCGGGCTGTCGGCGATGGCCCACAACGCAATGTGGGTGTCCAACAGCAGGTTCAAAGCTTGGTCTCGCCAGCGAACAAAGCGGCCACTTCGGCGTTGTGCGCATCGATCGAGTCCGGCACCTCGAACTTGCCCTTCGCGACACCGATGCGCTTTTGCACGATGGGCTGGTCCACGGGAACGAGCTTGGCGACCGGCCGCCCATGGCGAGCGATGACGATCTCGCTTTCCGCGCCGGCCTCGATGGCCTCGACCAGCCGCGACAGCGACGATTTGGCTTCGAACATGTTGACGGGCTGCATAGGGTGGGTTCCTGGTTAGCTAACCTTAGTCTAAATTGCCGTTTGGCGCTCTACAAGCGCCGATCATTCGTGGTGCAGCGGCTGGACCGGCAACACCAGCCGCATCCGCAACCCCGGCTGCGCGCCCTCGGCCACCAGACGCCCGCCGTGCAGGGTGGCGACGGCGCGCACGTTGGCCAGGCCCAGGCCGTGGCCGGGGAGCTCGGGCTGCAGGCGGGTGAAGCGCTCGCCGATGCGGGCCAGGTCGGCCTCGGGCACGCCGGGGCCGTCGTCCTGCACGTCGACGATGGCCTGGCCGGCGGCCATCGCGGTGCCGAGGCGCACGGTGCAGCCGGGGCCGCCGTACTTCAGCGCGTTGTCGACCAGGTTGGCGATGGCACCGGCCAGCAGGTCGCGGTCGCCGTCCACCCAGGCTTCTTCCGTGGGTTCGCGCAGCAGCCGTGCGCCCTGGCTGTCGGCGACGGCCTCGTACAGCTCCGCGACGTCGTCGGCGATGGTGTGCAGGGCCACGGGCGCGAAGGCGCGGCGGCGGGCGCCGGCCTCGGCCTCGGCGATCTGCAGCAGCTTCTGGAAGACGGTGCCCAGCTCCTGCAATTCGTGCACGGCGCGGTCGATGGCCTCGCGCCGCGCGTCGTCGCCGGTGCCTGGCGCCTGCGCCGCCTGCAGACCCAGCAGGGCGCGCGTGAGCGGCGTGCGCAACTCGTGCGCGATGGTGTTGGAGACATGGCGCACGCCCTCCATCAGTGACTCGATGCGGTCGAGCATGGCGTTGATGTCCTGGCCCAGGCGCGCGAACTCGTCGTCGCCCGATGCCATGTCCACTCGCTCGGCCAGCCGGCCTTCCTCGGCGATGCGCCCGGCCGTGAGGCGTACCCGGCCCACGGCCTGCTCCAGTTCCTGGCGGAACACGAACACGCCGCCCACCAGCAGCAGCAGCGCGATCAGGCCCGCGGCGGCACTGGCGCTGACCACCAGCGATTCAAGCGCCTCCTGGTCGCCCAGGTCGTGGCCGACCACCAGCAGCGCGTCGCCCGGCAGGCGACGGACCGCCAGATAGCCCGTGATGGCGCTGCCGCCGCGCAGGGCGCGCTGCTGGCCGTCGCGGTTGCTGGCGGCATCGGCGGGCGGCGCATCCAGGTTGCCGGCCAGGCGCGTGCCGTCGGGCTGCCACAGGCCGTAGAGCTCGGTGTCGGACTGCCGGCCGTCGGCCAGCGCACGGCCGATGGCGGCAACGACGGCGTCCAGGCCCTCCTGCTCGGCGCGTGCCAGCATCTGCGTGGTGGTGGTGCCCACCTGTCGCGCAATGCGCTGGTGCAGCACGCCCACCGTCTGCAGGTACACGATGGCCAGCGCCGCCATCATGGTGATGGCCACGAGCACGGCGTACTGGAAGGCGAGCCGGAAGCCCACCGAGGCCCACAGGCGGCGCCAGGCGCCCATCAGGCGGAAGACTCCCCGGGCTCTGGCGCCGCCAGGCGGTAGCCCACGCCGCGCTCGGTATGGATCAACGGCGGGCCGCCGGCGCCGTCGAGCTTGGTGCGCAGACGGCTGATCTGCACGTCGATCACATTGGTCTGCGGATCGAACTGGTAGTCCCACACGGCTTCGAGCAGCATGGTGCGGGTCATGACCTGGCCCGCGTTGAGCATCAGGCAGGCGAGCAGGCGGAACTCGCGCGGCTGCAGTGCCACCGGCTTGCCGCCGCGCTCGGCCTTGCGCGTGCCCAGGTCCAGCCGCAGGTCGGCCACCTGCAGCACGCGCTGCTCCGGGCCTGGCCGGGCGCGGCGCACCAGGGCCTCGGCGCGCGCCGCCAGTTCGGAGAAGGCGAAGGGCTTGGCCAGATAGTCGTCGCCGCCGGCCTTGAGGCCGCGCACCCGCTCGTCCAGCGCGCTCAGGGCACTGAGCACCAGCACCGGCGTGCGCAGGCCCAGGTTGCGCAGCGTGCCCAGGATGGCGAGCCCGTCGATGTTGTTGGGCAGCATGCGGTCGAGGATGACCAGGTCCCAGGCCTCGCCCGTGGCGCGCGCCAGCGCATCGGCGCCGTCGCGGCTGATGGCGACGGTGTGGCCCATGCGGCGCAGGCCGTCGGCGATGTAGCGGGCGTTGGCCTCATCGTCCTCGACGAGCAGGCAGCGCCAGGGCAGGGTCTCGCTCATCGGGGCAGCTCGGCGCCTTCGACCATCAACCGCAGCCGGCGCACGCCCTGCCATTCGTCGGCGTCGAGCCGGAAGGCCAGGCGCACGCGGGGCGGCAGCGGCTCGGTCTGGCCGAACCAGATGCCGTCCACGGGCTGGCCGGCCAGGCGCAGCTTGAGCGACAGGTGCTTCTCGCCCACCAGCCGCTGCGAGACGACCTCGACCTCGTCGCTGAAGGTGGGCGGCGCAAAGCCCTGGCCCCATACCTCGCGATGCAGCGTGTCGACCAGCTCCACACGCAGGTACTCGCGGGCGATGGGGCCGTCGGTCTCCAGCCGGCGCGTGAGCGTGGCGGCATCCAGCCATTCGGCCGCGACCTGGGCCAGCGCCCGCTCGAACACCGGGAACTGCTCGCGCGCGATGGTGCAGCCGGCCGCCATGGCATGGCCGCCGAAGCGCAGCAGCACGCCGGGGTGGCGCTTGGCCACCAGGTCCAGCGCATCGCGCAGGTGAAAGCCGGGGATCGAGCGGCCCGAGCCTTTGAGCTCGTGCGACTTGCCCTCGGCGCCGCTGGCCGCGAAGACGAACACCGGCCGGTGGTGCCGGTCCTTCAGGCGCGAGGCCACGATGCCCACCACGCCTTCATGGAACTCGGGGTCGAACACGCTGATGGCGGCGGGCATGCCGGCGGCGGATTGGTCCTGGCCCTCCACGGCCTGCTGCATGCCGAACAGTGACTCGGCCAGCCGGATGGCCTGATCGCGCATGCCGCCCTCGATGTCGCGGCGCTCCCGGTTGATGCCGTCGAGCAGCCTGGCCAGCTCGTCGGCACGGCCGGGGTCGTCGGTCAGCAGGCATTCGATGCCCAGCGTCATGTCGGCCAGCCGGCCGGCGGCGTTGATGCGCGGGCCCAGGGCAAAGCCGAAGTCGAAGGTCGTGGCCACCTCGGGCCGCCGGCCGGCGGCGCGGAAGAGGGCGGCCACACCCGGCGGCATGGCACCGGCGCGGATGCGGCGCAGGCCCTGGGCCACCAGGCGGCGGTTGTTGGCGTCGAGCCGCACGACGTCGGCGACGGTGCCCAGGGCCACCAGCGGCAGCAGAGCATCCAGCTTCGGCTGTTGGACACCCGGAACGTTCCAGGCGCCGCGCGCACGCAGCTCGGCGCGCAGCGCCAGCAACACATAGAACATGACGCCCACGCCGGCGATGCTCTTGCTGGCGAAGTCGCAGCCCGGCTGGTTGGGATTGACCAGCACGTCGGCGGCCGGCAGCTCGGCGCCGGGCAGATGGTGGTCGGTCACCAGCACCGCGAGGCCCAGCGCGCGCGCGCGGGCCACGCCCTCCACGCTGGCGATGCCGTTGTCCACGGTCAGCAGCAGTTCGGCACCGGTGGCGGCCACGCGCTCGGCGATGGGCGGCGTCAGGCCGTAGCCGTCGGTCACGCGATCGGGCACCAGGTACTGCACCTGGCGCGCGCCCAGCAAGCGCAGGCCGCGGATCGCCACCGCACAGGCCGTGGCGCCGTCGCAGTCGTAGTCGGCCACCACGCAGATGCGGCGGTCGGCGGCGATGGCGTCGGCCAGCAGGCGTGCGGCGGCATCGGCGCCGCGCAGGCCGGCGGGCGGCAGCAGGCGGGCCAGGCCGTCGTCCAGCTCGTCGGCCGAGGCCACGCCGCGGGCGGCATACAGGCGCGCCAGCAGCGGATGCAGGCCGGCCTGTTCCAGCGCCCAGGCGGTGCGCGGCGGCACATCGCGGGGAATGATCTTCACAGCGACTCCAGCACGGTGGCGACCTCGGGCGCGCGTTGCAACCAGCGCTGCAGCAGGCCGCGCTGGCCCTGGTAGCGACGGGCGGCGCGGTCGCCGCACAGGGTCAGCGTCACGGGCTCGCCGGCCCGGCTGCGGGCCAGCCATTGCGCGATGGGGCCGGCGTCGAGCGCGGCCCAGGCGGCGGCCCAGGCCTCGCCATGGTCGTCCAGCGCAGCGGGCCGCAGGCGCTCGTCCACGGCGGGCTCGGCGGCCGGCGGATGCACGACCGCCGCGCGGCCGGTGCCGCTGAACCACAGCGAATTGACCAGCAACTGGCGGCGTTCGCCACGCGCGTCGTTGACCGGGTGGTTGTAGAGCAGCATCTGCATCTCGTTCTGCAGCCGCCGCAGCGTGCGGGCGCCGTCGGCCATGGGCAGCCAGGCCTCCAGCGGCTGGCCGATGGCACGGTCGAGCGAGGCCGTGGGCAGCTGGTCGAACACCGGTCCGCTGGCCAGCCAGGTGCCGGGCGCGTCGGTGGCGAAGAGATGGATGTCGTCCTCTTCGAAGAAAGGCCGCACGGCGGCCAGCAGGGCCTGCGATTCGGCCGGCTGCACGCCCAGGTGCGAGGGATCGATCAGCACCACCTCGCTCATGCCGGCCTGCCAGTGGCACAGCGTGACCCAGGCCCAGGCCTGGTCGGTAGCGCCGGGCAGGCCGGCGCGTCGGGCCGCCTGCGCGGCCCAGGGCAGGGTGCCGTCGGCGGCCGGGGGCAGGCCCAGCGCGGCGGCGCGGGCGCGCTCGTGCGGCGGGGTGAGGCTCTGCTCTTCCTGCACATCGGCCGCGGCCTCGGGCAGGCGGGCGAGCAGGGCGGCCAGGTTGGGCAGCTTCAGGCCGGGCAGGGCGGCCTGGCAGGCAGGCGTGCTGCGCCCGGCGAAGGGGACGATCAGGTGCAAGGGGGAGGAGGAAGCGGGATGCGCGTCGGCGGAAGGCGACATGCGCCGTATTGTCGCGTCCGACGCGGGGGCTCGCGGGCCAATGCCACAATGCCCGGCCCGGCTTCCCGGGGGCTTCCGGCGCCATGCGGCGCTGTCTTCGCATCCATGGCTCTTCCCTACGAACTGCAGCTGGGCTGGCGCTACACACGCGCTGGCCGGGCCACCCGCCGCAACGGCTTCATCTCCTTCATCTCGGGCGTTTCGATGGCGGGCATCGCGCTGGGCGTGGCCGCGCTCATCATCGTGCTGTCGGTGATGAACGGCTTCCAGAAGGAGGTGCGCGACCGCATGCTGGGCGTGGTCTCGCACATCGAGATCTTCTCGCGCGACGGCCAGGCGCTGCAGGATCTGCAGCCCATCATGGACGCGGCCCGCAAGAATCCGCAGGTCATCGGCGCTGCGCCCTTCATCGCCAGCCAGGCGCTGGTCGCCCGCGGCGAGGACATGAAGGGCGCACTGGTGCGCGGCATCGAGCCCAGGCTCGAGCCCGAGGTCACCGACTTTTCGAGCACCGCGCAGAAGGGCGCGCTCGACCGGTTGGTGCCTGGCCAGTTCGGCATCGTGCTGGGCGCCGAGCTGGCGCGCCAGCTCTATGTGCGCGACGGCGACCAGGTCACGTTGATCGCCCCGGGCGGCCAGGTCACGCCGGCCGGCGTGGTGCCGCGGCTCAAGCAGTTCACCGTGGTCGGCACCTTCGATTCGGGCCACTACGAGTACGACTCGGCCCTGGCCATGATCCACGAGCAGGACGCGGCCAAGGTCTTCCGCCTCGAAGGGCCCACCGGCATCCGCCTGAAGCTCAAGGACCTGAACCAGGCCCGCGAGGTGGCCGACGAGCTGGCCAAGACGCTGCCGGGGCAGTTCCTCATCCGTGACTGGACGCGCCAGAACAAGACCTGGTTCTCGGCCGTGCAGGTCGAGAAACGCATGATGTTCATCATCCTCACGCTGATCGTGGCCGTGGCCGCCTTCAACCTGGTGAGCACGCTGGTGATGACGGTGACCGACAAGCGCGCCGACATCGCCATCCTGCGCACGCTGGGCGCGAGCCCGAAGAGCATCATGGGCATCTTCGTGGTGCAGGGCGCCATGGTGGGCGTGATCGGCACCTTCGCCGGCCTGGGGCTGGGCCTGCTGGTGGCCTACAACATCGACATCATCGTGCCGGCCATCGAGCGGCTGCTGCACACGCACTTTTTGCCGCAGGACATCTACCTCATCAGCCGCATGCCCAGCGACCCGCAGCGCAGCGACATCATGCCCATCGCCATCATCTCCCTGGTGCTGGCCTTCGTGGCCACGCTCTACCCCAGCTGGCGCGCCAGCCGTGTGAACCCGGCGGAGGCGCTGCGCTATGAGTAAGGCCCCCACGCTTCCTGCTTCGCATGGTGCGCTGCCCCCCGAGGGGGCGCTGCCCGCCTTGGGGCGGCCCGGCGACGGGCACCCCGCCGTCGTGCTCAAGGCCCGCGGCCTGACCAAGCGCTTCCACGAAGGCCGCATCGACCTCACCGTGCTGCACGGCGTGGACCTGGACGTGCGCGCCGGCGAGACCATGGCCATCGTCGGCGCCTCCGGCTCGGGCAAGAGCACGCTGCTGCACCTGCTGGGCGGCCTCGATTCGCCCAGCAGCGGCACGGTGGAGCTCAAGGGCCAGCCCATGGGTCGGCTGGACGCGGCGGCCCAGGGCCGGCTGCGCAACCAGTACCTGGGCTTCGTCTACCAGTTCCACCATCTGCTGCCCGAGTTCAGCGCGTTGGACAACGTGGCCATGCCGCTGAAGATTCGCCGCGAGGCGCCCGAGAAGGCCGCCGAGGCCGCCCGCGCCACGCTGACGGCCGTGGGCCTGGGCCAGCGCCTGTCGCACCGGCCGGCGGAGCTGTCCGGCGGCGAACGCCAGCGCGTGGCCATCGCCCGTGCCCTGGTCACCCAGCCCGCCTGCGTGCTGGCCGACGAGCCCACCGGCAACCTGGACCGCAGCACGGCCGACACCGTGTTCGCGCTGATGCTGCAACTCGCGCGCGAGCGCGGCACCGCCTTCGTGATGGTGACGCACGACGAGACGCTGGCCGCACGCTGCGATCGCGTGCTGCGGCTGGTGCAGGGGCGGTTGGCGGACTGACGGGCGCTCCGGTATGCGCGCGGCTCAGCGGACTTTTAATCCGTTGGTCGCCGGTTCGAATGCGGCTTCCAGGTGAATGCGAAACCGATGGGAAGGCCGCCGCTGTGTGCGCATTTGCGCAAACTTGCGCAATGTTGTGTAGAGTTGCGCGATGTCAAGCGACGCGGTCATCAAACAGCTCACGGCCGATGGTTGGTATCTGGTTAACACGGTCGGATCGCATCGCCAATACAAGCATCCGACGAAGCCGGGCAAGGTCACGGTCCCGCACCCTAAGAAGGACCTGCCGATCGGTACCGTCAAAAGCATATTGAAACAGGCTGGACTTTGAGTCCTGGGACTATCGAAGGAACGACGATGCTCTATCCCGTCTACGTCCACAAGGACAAGGACAGTGCCTTTGGCCTGACCTTCCCCGATCTTCCAGGCTGCTTCGCCGCCGCAGACGAGTCCGCCGACATTCCCAGTGCAGCGCAGGAGGCCGTCGAGGCCCACTACGGCAGCGACGCTGACCCCATTCCCGCGCCCACGGGCGTCGATCAGTGGGCAGGCAGCAAGGCCTTCAAGGGCGGCTTCTGGATGCTGGTGGACATCGACCTCACCAAGGTGCGCGACAAGGCCGTGCGTGTGAACGTGAGCATGTCCGAAGCGCTGCTGCAGCGCATCGACCAGTACGCGAGCCAGCGCCGCATCTCGCGCTCGGCGTTCCTGGCTGCGGCCGCAGAGCATGAGATGGCCGAGCGCGAGAACTGACGGTGGAGTCGGACGCTGTGAGGCACTCAGTCCCTGGCCTTGCTCCGCTCCAGCAGTAAACCCCGCAGCGTCTCCATCAACGGCGACCACGCCGACCCCGGCCGCGACAGCAGCACCACCGCCCGCGGGATGCGCAGGGCCGCCACCGGCAACTGCGTGAAGCGCTCGGCCGGCGCCAGCTGCATCAGCGAGCGCGGCAGCAGCGTCACCAGGTCGGTGGCGGCCAGCACCGTCAGGTTCATCTCCGACGAGAAGGGCACCTCGACCACGATCTGCGGCGCGGGCAGCCCCTGCCGCGCGTAGACGGCCTCCACGGTGCGGTAGGCGAAGGAATGTTCGGGCCCGAGCATCCAGCCGTAGCCGGCCACGTCCTTCAACGTCGGGCGGGCCAGACGTGTCAGCGGATGCCCCACCCGCACCAGCGGCAGCAGCGGATCGCTGTCGACCTTGGTGCGCTCGGCCGGCAGCGGCATGCCTTCGTACGCGGGCACCAGGGCCAGGTCCAGCGTGCCGTCCTGCACCTGGGCGGCGAGGGCGTCGGAGCGGTCCACGCGCATCTTCACGCGCAGGCCCGGCCGCATGACCAGCATGGGCCCGAGCACCGCCGCCATGCGGTTGCCGCCGGTGGTGTCGGTCACGCCCAGGCGCAGCAGGCCGGCCTGGCGGGCGCGCATCTCGTCGGCCAGCAGCACCGTGTCGGCATATTCGGCCTGCAGGCGCCGCATCTGCTCGGCCACGCGCAGGCCGGCCGAGGTCAGCCGCACGCCGCGCACGCTGCGCTCGAAGAGCTGCAGGCCGAACTCGCGCTCCACCCGCTGCATGGCCTTGGTCAGCGCCGACTGCGTCACGCCCTGCTCCTCGGCGGCGGCCGAGAGCTGGCCGTCGCGGGCCACGGCAAGGAAGTAGCGGATGTCCTGGAGGGAGAGATTCATTCCTGGCGTTCATGGCAAGGCGGGGGATCGGGAATGCTAGAAGACGCCGCCGTGTCATGGATTGCAGGCCATCGAATCCCTTCCGCTCCCCATGGCTTCCCACGCTTCTCCCCACATCGTCCTCATCGTGGCCGACAACCTCGGCTGGGGCGAACTCGGCTGCTATGGCGGCGGCGCCCTGCGCGGCGCGCCCACGCCGCGCATCGACGCCCTGGCCCGCCAGGGCCTGCTGCTGCAGAACTTCAACGTCGAGAGCGACTGCGTGCCCACGCGCTCGGCCCTGATGTCGGGCCGGCATCCGATCCGCACCGGCTGCCTGCAGTCCGTGCCGCCGGGCCTGCCGCAGGGCCTCACGCGCTGGGAGGTGACGCTGCCGCAGCTGCTGTCGCAGGTCGGCTACGCCACCGCCCATTTCGGCAAGTGGCACCTGGGCGATGTGGCCGGGCGCTTTCCGTCGGACCGCGGCTTCGACGAGTGGTATGGCATCCCGCGCACCACGGACGAGAGCCAGTTCACTTCTTCCGTGGGCTTCGACCCCAGCGTGGTCGATCTGCCCTACATCATGGAAGGCCGTGCGGGCGAGCCCTCGCGCGAGGTGAAGCTCTACGACCTGGAGGCACGCCGCGGCATCGATGCCGATCTGGTGGACCGCTCCTGCGCCTTCATGCAGCGCCATGTGGCGGCGAACCGGCCCTTCTTCCTGTACCTGCCGCTGGTGCACCTGCACTTTCCGACGCTGCCGCATCCGGACTTTGCCGGGCGCACCGGCAATGGCGACTTTGCCGACTCCATGGCCGAGATGGACCACCGCGTGGGCCAGATCGTCGACGAGGTGGAGCGCCTGGGCATTGCCGACAACACCCTGTTCATCTTCTGCAGCGACAACGGCCCGGAGTTCCGCGCGCCCTACCGCGGCACGGCCGGCCCCTGGCGCGGGACGTATCACACGGCCATGGAAGGCAGCCTGCGCGTGCCCTTCATCGCGCGCTGGCCGGGCCGCATCGAGCCGGGCCGCGTGAGCAACGAGATCGTGCACGTGACCGACATCTTCACCACCCTGGCCGCCGTGGCCGGTGCCGAGTTGCCGCAGGACCGGCCCATCGACGGCGTGGACCAGCGGGCCTTCCTCTTCGGTGAGCAGCCGAAGTCGGCGCGCGAGGGCTTTCTCTTCTACATCAAGCAGGAGTTGCGCGCGGCCAAGTGGCGCGACTGGAAGCTGCACTTCTACTGGGAGCCCGAGGTCAACCAGGGCCAGGGCAAGCTGGAGTCGCCCTACCTGTTCAACATCACGCGCGACCCCAAGGAAGAGACCGATGTGCTGGTCTTCAACACCTGGGTCATGGGCCCGGTGCTGCGCATGATCCGCGACTTCAACGCCAGTGCGGCCGCGCATCCGCACACGCCGCCCGGCCAGCCCGATCGCTGAGCCGCACCCCTCGAACAACTTCCGGAAGCAAGCCCATGACCACCTCCACTGGCCGCCGCCACCTCCTGCGCCTTGCGGCGTTCGCCGCCACCACGGCCCTCGCCCTCGGCGCCCATGCCGAGCAGCCCTGGCCCGAGGCCAAGCCCATCACCTGGATCGTGGGCTTCGTGCCCGGCGGCTCGGTGGACGTGCTCACGCGCGCCTTCGCCAAGGCCGTGTCCGACCAGATCGGCCAGTCCATCGTGGTCGACAACGTGCCGGGTGCCTCGGGCGCGCTGGCGCTCAAGCAGGCGGCGCGCGCCAAGGGCGACGGCTACACGCTGGTGACCGTGCCGGGGCCCGTGCTCTTCGGCCAGAAGCAGCCCGAGGTGGGCCGCGAGCTGCAGGCGGTGGGCCTGCTGTCGCAGGGCCCCATCGTGCTGGTGGGCGGTGCGGGGCTGGCGCCGACGGACCTGACGTCGCTGATCGCCGCGATGAAGAAGAACCCGCAGCAGTGGGACTACGCCAGCTCGGGCATCGGCACCGGCCAGCACCTGGCCGGCGAGCTGTTCAACCAGATGGCCGGCACGCAGATGCTGCATGTGCCGTACAAGGGCGGCGGCCAGGCGGTGGTGGACATCGTCGGTGGTCAGGTCAAGCTGGGCATGCTGGGCGTCACGCCCGTGCTGGCGCAGATCAAGGCGGGCCAACTGCGCGCCTATGCCGTCACCACGCCCTACCGCATCCCCAGCCTGCCCAATGTGCCGACCATGAGCGAGGCCGGGCTCAAGGGCTATGAGGCCACGCAGTACTTCGCCGTCGCTGCAGCCAAGGGTGTGCCCGAGCCGGTGGTGGCGCGGCTCAATGCCGCCATCGCCAAGGCGGCCGAGAACCCCCAGGTGAAGGCGGCTCTGGAAGCCGGCGGCCAGTTGCCGGGCCACATGTCGCCCGCCGAGGCGGAGAAGTTCGTGCAGGACAGCCTGCGCAAGTTCGGCGACGTGGCCACCAAGGCCCACATCGTGCTGAACTGAGTGGGCCGGGCCGCTTGGGGTCGCGCCTCAGCCGCCGACCCAGGCCTGGACCTCGATCTCGACCCGCGCGCCCTGGTAGAGGGCTGCCTGCACGCACGAGCGCGCAGGCAGCCCTTGTGTGAAGTGCCGGGCGTATTCCTGGTTGAACGCGGCGAAGTCGCCGAGGTCGGCCAGCCAGATGGTGGCGCGCACCACATCGGCCATGCGGGCACCGCAGTCGGCCAGGTTCTGGGCCACGCGCTCGAGCACGGCGCGCGTCTGCGCCTGGATGTCGCCTTCGATGATGCGGCCCTGGGCATCCATGGGCAGCACGCCCGAGACGAACAGGAAGCCGCCGGCGCGCACCGCCTTCGAGAAGGGCACCGGCAGCGGGGTGGGAAAGCGTTCGATGGGCATCGTGGTTGCGCAGTGCCTCAGTGGGACGGGGCCGCCTGGCGGCGGATGACCTGACCCTGGCGCGCGTCCGTGTGCCGGCCGCCCTGCCAGGTGATGGCACCGTTGACGATGACCGCCTCGATGCCTTCCGCGGGCCGCGTGGGCTCGGCATAGTCGGCCGCGTCGCGCACGGTGCCGGCATCGAAGACCACGATATCGGCGGCCTGGCCGGCTTCCAGCGTGCCCCGGCCGTGAAGCCCGAAGTTGCGGGCCGTGAGCCCGGTCATCTTCCAGACGGCGGTCTCCAGCGGAAACAGGCCGACGTCGCGGCTGTAATGGCCCAGCACGCGTGGGAAGGTGCCCCAGAGCCGAGGATGCGGCTTGCTGCCGACGGGGATGCCGTCCGAGCCGATCATGGTGTCGTCGAAGGCCAGGATGCGCTGCACATCGCCCTCGTCCATCAGGAAGTAGATGGCGCTGCCCGGCTGCAGCCGGCGCGCGGCCTCCACGCGGTCCACGCCCCAGTCGCGGGCGATGTCGTCCAGGTCGCGGCCGGCGCATTCCGGATGCGGCAGGCTCTCGGCGATCAGCACGCGGCCTTCGAGCATGCCTCGGTCCGCGCGGATCATGGTCGAGCCCGCCGTGTAGGGATAGCAGTCGAGGCAGACGCGCTGGCGCTGCATGGCCTCGCGGATGAAGGGCAGCGTGACCTGCGACTTGCCGAAGTTGGGCGTGTTCTGCACCTTGTGGTGGGAGACGACCACCGGCACGTCCAGCGCGCGGCCGATGCGGAAGGTCTCTTCCAGCGAGGTCATCACCTGGTCGGACTCGTCGCGCATGTGGGTGACGTACAGGCCCCCGGTGGCGGTGAGCGGCCGGCAGACTTCGATGATCTCTTCGGTGGTGGCCTTCACCGCGGGCGGATAGAAGGTGCCGGTGGAGACGCCGATGGCGCCTGCGTCCATCGCTTCCTGCACCAGCGCGCGCATGCGTGCGATCTCCTCGCCGTTCGCTTCGCGGTCCAGTGCCGGCATGGTGACGGCGCGCAGGGTGGAGTGGCCGACCATCGCGGCCACGTTGACCGACGAGGGGCGGGCACGCAGCGCATCCAGGTAGTCGGCGAAGCGGGTGAAGCGCTCCTCGGCGGGCACGTCGATCAGGTTGAGGGGCATGGGCAGGTCCATGTCCCGCCGCAGCGGCGCGGCGCTGATGCCGCAGTTGCCGGCGATCACGGTGGTGACGCCCTGCGAGACCTTGAACGGGATCTGCGGCTGCGACAGCACCGCCTGGTCGTCGTGCGTGTGCGAGTCGATGAAGCCGGGCGCCACGATGCGCCCCGTCGCGTCGATCTCCTGGGCGGCCCGATGGTCCGCCAGATCGCCGATGGCGCTCAGGCGGCCGTCGCGCACCGCCACGTCCGCGCGAAAGCGGGGCGTCCGGCGGCCGTCGATGATGGTGCCGCCGCGGATGATCAGGTCGTGGTCACGGGTGCTGTCGGTCATGGTGTGGGGCAGTGATGGCGGAGGGTCAGCGGAAGTGGCAGGCCACCTGATGGCCGTCGCCACGGGACGTGAGGGCGGGCGCCTGCTCGGCGCACAGCGGCTGGGCCAGTGGACAGCGCGTGTGGAAGCGACAGCCCGACGGCGGATGGGCCGGGCTCGGTGGATCGCCCTGCAGCAGGATGCGCCGTGCCGGCGTGCGCGGGTTGGGCACGGGCACGGCTGACAGCAGGATCTCGGTGTAGGGATGTCGCGGCTGGGAGAAGACGGCATCGCGCGGGCCGATCTCGACGATGCGGCCGAGGTACATCACCGCCACGCGGTGGCTGATGTGGCGCACCACGGCCAGGTCGTGCGCGACGAACAGGTAGGCGATGCCGAATTCCGCCTGCAGGTCCATCAGCAGGTTGACCACCTGCGCCTGCACCGACACGTCGAGTGCCGAGACGGGCTCGTCGCAGACGATGAGCTTGGGGTTGAGGGCCAGCGCGCGGGCGATGCCCAGCCGCTGGCGCTGCCCGCCGGAGAACTCGTGCGGGTACTTGGCCGTGGCCTCCGGCCGCAGCCCCACCTTCTCGAACAGCCAGCGCACCCGCTCTCGCCGCGCGGCGGCGGAGGACATGCCGAAGTTGCGCAGCGGCTCGGCCACGATCTCGCCGGCACGCAGGCGCGGGCTCAGCGAGGCATAGGGGTCCTGGAAGATGATCTGCACGTCCCGCCGCCGCAGGCGCATCTGCTCGGGCGACAGGGCGAGCAGATCCTCGCCGTCCAGTCGCACCGACCCCGAGGTCGGCTCGATCAGGCGCATCACCGACTTGGCGGTGGTGGTCTTGCCGCAGCCCGATTCACCCACCAGCGACAGCGTCTCGCCGCGTGCGATGTCGAACGAGACCTCGTCCACCGCCTGCACGGGCGGTCTGGGGCGCGCCAGCCAGCGCCGCGGCGACACATAGTGCTTGCGCAGGGCATGCACCGACAGAAGAGGCGCTGCGCCGGCGTTCGGAATCGCGCTCGTGGCGGTGGCAGTCATGCGGCGGGCTCCAGGGCATGGGTCGGCAGGCGTGCCTCCTGCACGGCAAAGCAGGCGACGGCGTGATCGCCGCCTTCGCGCATCAGGGGCGGCACCTCGTTGCGGCAGCGGTCGGCGGCCCACGGACAGCGCTCCGCGAAGGCGCAGCCGCGCCTGGGCGCCTGCGGCGAAGGAACCAGCCCGGGGATCTCGGTCAGACGTGCGCTGTGCGTGTTCATCGCGGGCATCGATGCCATGAGCGCACGCGTGTAGGGATGCAGCGGCCGGTCGAAGAGATCGACCACGTCGGCCTCTTCGACGGTGCGGCCGGCATACATCACGACCACGCGGTGGCAGCTCTCGGCCACGACGCCCAGGTCGTGCGTGATCATCACCACGCCCATGCCGAGCTCCTGTTGCAAGCGGCGGATGAGGTCGAGGATCTGGGCCTGGATCGTCACGTCCAGCGCCGTGGTGGGCTCGTCGGCGATCAGCACCTCGGGATTGCAGGCCAGCGCCAGCGCGATCATCACCCGCTGGCGCATGCCGCCCGACAGCTGGTGCGGGTACTCGTGCACGCGGCGTTCGGGCTCGGGAATCTGGACCAGCCGCAGCATCTCCACGGCGCGCGCCAGAGCCTGCGCGCGGCCTGCGCCCTGGTGCAGCTGCACCGTCTCGGCGATCTGCCGGCCCACGCTGAGCACCGGGTTCAGCGAGGTCATCGGCTCCTGGAAGATCATCGAGATGCGGTTGCCGCGGATGGCGCGCATCTGCTTCTCGCTCAGGGTCAGCAGGTCGGTGCCGCGCAGACGCACCTGGCCGCGGATGCGGGCCGGTGGCGTGGCCAGCAGCCGCATGATCGACAGGGCCGTCACGCTCTTGCCGCAGCCCGACTCGCCCACCACGCCCAGGGTCTGGCCGGCGCGCACGGTGTAGCTCACGCCGTCGACGGACCGTGCGGGGCCGGTGAGCGTGTCGAAATGGGTGTGCAGGTCCTGCACTTCCAGCAGGGTCTCGCCCACCGGCAGGCGGGGCTGGGGGGAAGCGGCTGTCATAGCTGGCGGGCCAGGCGGGGGTCCAGCGCGTCGCGCAGGCCGTCGCCCAGCAGGTTGATGGCCAGGACCGTGGCCGCCAGCAGCAGCCCGGGATACAGGATGATGTGGAAGGCCACGGCGACGAAGTTGCGGCCCTCGGCCATCATGTTGCCCCAGCTCGGCGTGGTGGAGGGCACGCCCACGCCCAGGAAGGACAGTGAGGCCTCGATGAGCACGGCAGAGGCTGCGACGAAGGTGGCCTGGACCACCACCGGCGCGACCATGTTGGGCAGCACATGCCGCACCAGGATGGTGGGTAGCCGTGTGCCCACGGCATGGGCGGCCTCGACGAACAGCTGCTCGCGCAGCGTGAGTGCCAGCGATCGCACCAGCCGGACCACGCGCGGAATCTCTGGAACGGTGATGGCGACGATCACCGTCGTCAGGCTGGCGCGCGTGATGGCCATCAGCGCGATGGCCAGCAGGATGCCCGGGATCGCCATCAGCCCGTCCATGACGCGCATCACCGGCCCCTCGGCCCAGCGCACGAAGCCCGCCACCAGGCCCAGGAACACGCCGGCCACCGTCGCCAGCACGGCCACCGACAGCCCGACGAGCAGGGAGACGCGCGCGCCCCACACCGCCCGGCTGTAGACATCGCGGCCCAGGGCATCGGTGCCGAACCAGTGCTCGGCCGACGGCGCCTGCAGCCGCGCCAGCGGATCGATGTCCTGTGGGTCGTAGGTGGCGAGCCATGGCGCCGCGAACGCGAGCATCACCATGGCCACCAGCAACAGCGCCCCCAGGATCAGCGTCGGGTGCTTGCGCGCCCAGCGAAAGCGCGGCACCTTGAAGGGAACGTCGGCACCTGCGTTCGGTGGCGACACGCCCGCGGCGGAAGCCGTGGAGCTCATTTCATTTCTCCTGAGTGCTTCGCATGAAGCCGGCACGCGAACATCCCTCGAATGGCCGCGGAGCAGGCCAAGCCAGGGCGCCCGAGGAACTGGCTTTGCCAGGCCTCTGGGCGCGCCCCCCTCCAAGCCGAAGGCGCAAGAGAGGGGGGAGCCGCGAAGCGGCATGGGGGGTGTCTCATCTCAATACCTGATGCGAGGATCGAAGAGCCGATAGCTCAGATCGATCAGCAGGTTGATCAGCACATACACCCCGGCCGACAGCAGCAACACGCTCTGGATGACCGGGTAGTCGTGCCGCTGCACCGAATCGACCACGAGCCGGCCCACGCCGGGCAGTGCGAACACGGTCTCGGTGACCACCACGCCGCCGATGAGCAGCGCGATGCCCATGCCGACCGTGGTCGCGATGGGCACGGCCGCATTGCGCAGCGCATGCCCCAGCACCGGCAGCACGCCCAGGCCCTTGGCGCGGGCGGTGCGGATGTAGTCCTCCTGCAGCACTTCGAGCACGGTGGCCCGGGTCATGCGCGTGATGAGGGCGATGTACACCAGCGCCAGGTTCAGGCAGGGCAGCGCGAGCGAGCGCAGCCAGGGAAGGACGCCCTCGGAGAGGGGCACATAGCCCTGCACCGGAAACCAGTCCAGCCGCACCGCCAGGCCATAGATGAGCAGGTAGCCGACGAGGAAGGCCGGAACGGAGAAGGACAGCACCGCGAACACCATCACCAGCCGGTCGATGAAGGCACCCGCCTTCCAGGCGGCCAGCGTGCCCAGCGGCACGGCCAGCAGCAGCGTGAGGGTGATCGTGAGCAGCGCGATCGACAGCGTGGGCTCCAGCCGCTGGGCCAGCAGCTGCGTGACCGGCACCTGCGTGAAGATGGAGGTGCCCAGGTCGCCCGTGGCCAGGCGGCCCAGCCACAGCGCGAACTGCCGCCACAGCGGCTGGTCCAGGCCGAGCGCGGCGCGCAGGCGGGCGATGTCGTCCGCCGTGGCCAGGTCGCCGGCGATCAGGGCCGCAGGATCGCCCGGCGACAGGTGGATTAGCAGGAAGACGACCACCGCCACCACCGCCATCACGGGCACGGTGGCCGCCAGGCGCCGCAGGATGTAGCCCATGCCGTATCAGTCCCCGTGCGTCACTTGTCGAGCTGCCAGACCAGCGGCAGACCGCCGCTGAGCTTCTCGACACCCTTGAGCTCCTTGCGGGCCGCGATGGCGGGCGAGTACTGGCCCACGTTCACGTAGGGCAGGGCCTCCCAGGCGCGGGCGTGGAAGGCGTCGAGCGCCTCCTTGCGCCGGGCCGGGTCGGTGGCCTTCAACCAGGCCATGCGCAGTTCGTCCAGCTTCTGATCGCAGGGCCAGCCGGGCAGGCTGTTGCCGCAGGCGGCACTGAGGTAGGCGTTGGTGATCGGCGAATCGGCGTCGAAGCCGCCGGCCACGGTCACGTACATGCTCCAGCCGCCGGCGTCCGGTGCCTCGCGCTTGGCACGCCGGGCGCCGATGGTGGCCCAGTCGGAGGTCTGCACGTCGACGTTCATGCCCAGGCTGCGCAGCGTCTGGACGGCCATCAGGCCTTCGGCATTGAGGTAGGTGACGTCGCTGGGCAGCAGCAGCACCACCTTCTCGCCCTTGTAGCCTGCGTCGGCGAGCATCTTCTTGGCCTGGGCCAGGTCGGGCGTGCGGAAGGGCTCGGCACCGGCGAAGCTCTCGTTGGGCCCGCCGCAGAGGAAGAAGCTCACGCAGCTGGTCAGGCGCATGTCGCGCGGGTAGCCCATCGCCGCCATGAAGCGTTCCTGGTTCACCGCCTTGGCCACCGCCTGGCGCACCTTGGGATTGTTGAAGGGCGGATGCAGCTGGTTCATGACCATCCAGCCCTGCCAGGAGCCCGAGGCCTGCACCTTGACGTTGGCGTCCGCACGCAGCGGCAGGATGTAGTCGGGCGGCACCTGCTCGATGAGGTCGACCTCGCCCTTCTGCAGTGCCGAGATGGCGCTGTTGGCGTCGGGCAGGTACAGCCACTCGACGCGGTCGAAGGCCGACTTCTTGCTGCCCGCGAGGTTGCTGGCGGCCTCGGTGCGTGGCACGTAGTGCGGGTTGCGCACGAACACCGCCTTGTTGCCCGGTACCCATTCATCGCGCTTGAACACATACGGGCCCGAGCCCAGCACCTCGGAGATCGGCGAGGTGGTGGGCAGCTTGGCCAGCCGCTCCGGCATGACGACCGGCGGGAAGCCCGAAGGCTTGGAGAGCCCTTCCAGCACCAGGCCGAAGGGTTCCTTGAGCGTGAGCGTGAAGGTCGTGGCGTCCACCGCCTTCCACTCGGGCGAGGAGATCGCCGTCATCGCGCGGCCGATGCTGTCGCGCCCGGTCCAGCGCTGCATGGAGGCCACCGCGTCGGCGGCGGTCACGGGGCTGCCGTCCGAGAACTTGAGGCCGGGCCGCAGGGTGAAGGTCCAGAGCCGGCCATCCTTCGAGGTGCTGTACTTGTCCACCATCTGCGGCTTCGGCACGCCCTTGTCGTCCAGGCCGAAGAGCATGTCGTAGACCATGTAGCCGAAGTTGCGGGTGATGTAGGCCGTGGTGAAGGTCGGGTCCAGGATCTTCACGTCGGCATGGGCCACGACCTTCAGCGTCTTGGTCTGGGCCAGTGCGGGCAGGCTGCACAGGCTGGCGGCGGCACCCAGGCTCAGGGCGGCGAGAGAGGCAAGCAGTCGTCGTTTCATCGTGGGGACTCCGGAAGGCGGGGAGGACGGGGGAATGCGGACAGGAAGGAGGGACGGGCGCGTCAGTCGAGTGGCCACTTGGGCCGGCGCACCTTGCGGTAGGGCAGGGTGCGCAGATCGAGCGTCACGGCGCCGGGCGCGGCCGCGTAGATCACATGCCGGCCCACCTTCGAGAAGGAGGCCTGGAAGTGCTGCGACGACTTGACCACCACGATCTTCTTGGCGGCCAGGTCGCAGCCGAGCTGGGTGAAGGCATCGGTGCCCATGGCCTGGTTGCGCAGCGTGATCAGCAGGATCTCGATGCCCGCGGTCTCGACCAGCGCGCTGTCTCCGACCGGAAAGGGCGCGCCGCCCAGGCCGGTCATCACCATCTCGGGCATCACGGCCTTGACCGTGCAGTCGAGGTCCAGCGGGTCGCCGGACAGCGGGCCGATCTTGCCGCCGATGCGAAGGGCCAGCCGCGCGCCGGCGCCGGCCTCGAAGGCGATGCGCGCGGCGATGGGGTCCCACATCGGGCCGATGGCCGCGTTGCCGATGCCGCGTTCGAGCATCCGCCGCAGGATGAAGGTGGAATCGCCGGCCGCGCCGCCGCCCGGGTTGTCGGCGCCATCGGCAATGATCACCGGCCCGCCGTCGAAGGCCAGGGCCTCGTCCAGCGCGGCGTCGATGGCCGGATAGGACACGGCGAGCGCCTCGCGCAGGCCGATCAACTCGTCCGCCAGCTGGCGTGCCAATGCCTGGGCCTTGGCGGCGTCCCCATCGGCATAGACCAGCAGCTTGGTGCCCATGTCCGGCACGTCGCCCCAGGCAAAGCCGTGCGACACCGAGATGGACAGGATGCCGTCCCTGCCCTCCAGCGCCTGGATGCGGTCCACGAAGCCGCGCGCCGGCTGCCGCGAGGTGTGCATGGTGACGATCATGTCGCAGTCCACCACCGCGGCCACGGGCCGGACGCGGCCCTGCACCTGGGCGGCGCACAGGTCCACCAGCTCGAAGGCGCGATCGAGCACGTCGGTGTGGGGATATTCCTTGTAGGCGATCAGCAGGTCGGCGTTGTCGACCATGGCTGCGGTGAGATGGTTGTGCGGGTCCAGCTCCGCGCCGACCACCACGCCGGGGCCGACGATGGCCCGAACGCGCGCCAGCAGGTCGCCCTCGCAGTCGTCGTAGCCGTCGGCGACCATGGCGCCGTGCAGGCCCAGCACGACCATGTCCACCGGGAGCGCCGCCTGGAGATCGGCCAGCAGCTCATCGCGGAGGCTTTCGTAGGCCTGGCGCGTGGTGGTGCCGCTGGGCTGGGCTGCGGCCACCATGCCTTCCTTCAGGATCCAGCCGGCCTCCTTGCCGCGCAGCCGCGCGGCCCACAGCGGGCCGGCGAAGAACACCATGGTGTCCGGGTGCTCGCCGGCCTTGAAGTAGCCGCGGTCACGGAACGACGCCATGCCCGTGGGCATGGGGGCGAAGGTGTTGGTCTCGGTCGCCAGGCAGGCGCTGAAGACGCGCAGAGGGGTCATGGCAGTGGGCTTTCAGGCAGTGGACGCGAGGCGCAGGCGCCGGGGAGAGAGCATGTCGGCCGTCAGGCCGAAGGCCGCCAGGTGGGCCGGAATGGGCAGGCCGCGCAGGAGGGCGGCACAGGCCTCGCCCATGGCGGCCGAGGTCTGGATGCCGTAGCCGCCCTGGGCTGCAAGCCAGAAGAAGTCCGGCGCCTCGGCGTCGAAGCCACCCACGAGGTCGCCATCGGGCACGAAGGAGCGCAGCCCGGCCCAGGTTCGGCTGGGCCGCCGGATGTGCAGCGTGGTCATGCGCTCGATGGCGTCGATGGCCAGGGCCACGTCCAGCTCTTCGGGCTGCACGTCGTGCGGAAGCACCGGATCGGCATTGGCGGGCGAGCCCAGCAGCACGCCCGCATCGGGCTTGATGTACCAGGTCTCCGATGCGGCGATGGTCATGGGCCAGTCGTGCACGGTCACGCCCTCGGGCGGTGCGAAGGTGAAGGCGGTCCGGCGCCGCGGCTGCAGGCCCAGGCCCGGCAGCCCGGCAAGCGCCGCCACCTCGTCGGCCCAGGCACCGGCCGCATTGACCAGCACGGGCGCGCTGCACCGGTGGCTGCCCGCCTGGACATGCCAGCCGTCGCCCGTGCGCTCGATGTGCCGCACCGGGGCATCGCAGAGCAGCTGCGCGCCCTGGCGCCGCGCGCCGCGCAGATAGCCCTGGTGGATGGCATGCACGTCCATGTCGGCGGCGTCGGGTTCGAGGACGGCGCCGATGACTTGCTCCGGCCGCAGCACGGGCACCAGCGCACAGGCCTCGCTGGCATCGAGCCTGCGTGCATGCGGGTTGGTGGCGCGCAGCACGTCCCACCATTCCTCCAGCGCGGCTTCGTCGCCATGGGTGCCCAGCACCATGGCGCCGCGCGGCGTGAGCAAGGGGTGCTCGGCGAAACCGGCGGGCGGCGCATCGAAGAAGGGACGGCTGGCCCGCGTGAGCGTGCGCACCTGATGAGTGCCGTAGCTCTCCATGAAAAGCGCAGCCGACCGCCCGGTCGCGTGGTAGCCGGGCTGCGACTCGGCCTCCAGCAACAGCACCCGGCCATGCGGCGCGAGCCAGTAGGCCACCGACGCGCCTGCAATGCCGGCCCCGACCACGATGAAGTCGGCCGTCGAGCAGGCGGCGGTGGAGGGTGAGGTGTCGGACGGCATCGCTGAAGTCTAGGAACAAATTTGCGTATACGCAAAAAGATTCTGGCGCCGTTCCCAAGAAATTGGTGCAGACCCTGATCTCTGATTTGCGCTTACGCAAATTGCGGGCCAAGGGTGAGCCGGCTTGCTGTCACAATCCGCGGCAACCCGCCTTGCCCATGAAAGAGCCGCGCCCTCGCACCCCGGCACCACGTCCTGCCGCCAACACCCTCGATCGCGAAACCTTCGGCCGCCGCCTGCGCGCCGCGCGCAAGCAGCTCGGCTGGACGCTGGCCCAGCTGGCCGAGCGCTCGGGGGTATCGATCCCCACCATCTCGCGTGCAGAGCGGGGGCAGCTCGCGCTGGGCTACGAGAATTTCGCCGCGCTGAGCGAAGCGCTGCAGATGGACATGGGCGAGATGTTCTCCAGCGCCCACACCAAGGCGGCGCAGTTCAGCGGACCTCTGGTCACGCGGGCCGGGGAGGGGGTGGCCTATCGGGGCGAGAGCTTCGTCTACGAATTCCTCAACTCCAGCGCCGTCGGCAAGAAGATGATCCCCGTGCTCGGCACCGTGTGCGCGCGCCGCTTCAACGGACCGGAGGACTTCGCGCGGCATCCGGGAGAGGAGTTCGTCTATGTGCTCAGCGGCTCGGTAGACGTGTACTTCGAGACCGGACAGACGGTGAGCCTGGTCAAGGGCGACTCGCTCTACTTCGACAGCCGCATCGGGCATGCCTATGTCAGCACCAGCCGCCAGCTGGCGCGCACGGTGGGTGCGATGACGGCGGAGAGCGATTCGATGCAGCGCGCACGCAGCCTGACCGTGCTGCCGGACGACGGCGGCGGCGCTACAGCAGCCCGGGAATGAAGCGCCGGGTGCGCTTCATGTACGCGCGGTAGGGCTCGCCGAAATAGGCCAGACATTCCTGCTCGTCGCGCAGCGCAGTGACGATCAGCAACGCGGTGGCCGCCAGGCCCAGGCCCACGGTCAGCGGCGTGAGGTGCTTCAGCGTCGCGCCCCAGGCCAGCATGATCAGCGCGGTGTACATGGGGTGCCGGATGTGGCGGAACAGGCCGGTGGTCACCAGGCGCGAGGTCTTCTCGAAGCCCAGCAGGTGCTCGTCTCGCCGTGCCTCGGTGGGCGCACCCTCGCGGCGCAGCTGCCGCCAGGCGGCCAGCGGCAGGACGATGGAGCCGAACAGCAGCACCCACGACAGCAGCTGCCGCGGCGAGAACGGGTCCACGGCCAACACCGCGCGGTTGAGCAGCGCCACGACCAGCGTGCATTCCCAGGCGAAAAACCGGTAGAAGCCGTGCGAGTGCGGATGCCGCAGCGCGCCGCGCGACACCCAGGCGATGGCGGCGCTGCCGAGGACGAAGACGGTGAGGTCGCGCATCGACTCGAATCTACACGCCGGCCGCGCGCGTTGGGCGGCCGGTGCTCGGCCGTTCAGGGTGCCGAGGAGCCCCGCACCACGAGCGTGCCCGGCAGCAGCAGTTCGCGCGCCGGGCCTTCCAGGCCCTGCATGCGCTCGATCAGGCAGGCGGCCGCGGCGCGGCCGAGTTCGTCGGTGGGCTGCGCCAGCGTGCTGAGGCCCGGGCCCACCAGCGAGGCCCACTCCGGCTCGTCGAAGCCGACGAAGCCCAATTCGGCGCCGAACTCCCATCCCAGTTGCCGAACGGCCTGCGCCACGCGCAACGTGACCACCGAATTGCCCGCCACCACGGCGGCGCGGCGCGGCGTGCGGGCCCGCTTGCGCAGGGCACGCAGCGCATCGCGCAGGGCTTCGTCGCCACCCTCGGCCATCTCGAACACCTCCCCATGCACCCGCGGCGAGGCCTGCGCATGCGCCTCGAGGCAGTCTCGGAAGGCGGCCGTGCGCTCGCGCCGGGTGCTCACGCCCTGCTGCGGCTCGGTCACGTACAGCAGTTCGCGCCAGCCGCTGCCGACCAGGTGGGCGCAGGCCTCGGCCATGGCGGCGCGGTTGTCGATGGAGACGAAGTCGGCCTCCAGCCCGTCGTGCCGGCGGTCCACCAGGACGGCCGGCTTGCCGTGGGCGGCGATGGCCTCGACCACGCCCGCGCCGCGGCCCAGGGTGTTGAGGATGAAGCCATCCACCTGGTAGCCGGCCAGGGCGTCGATGGCTTCGCGCTCGCGGCCCGCCTCGTTGCCGATGTTGAACAGCATCACCAGGTAGCCCGCGTCCTTGCAGGCCTTCTCGGCGCCGCGCAGCACGGCCACCGAGAAGGGGTTGGTGATGTCGGCCACGATCAGCCCGATGAGCCGCGAGCGGCCATGGCTGAGCGCCTGCGCCATCGGGCTGGGCACATAGCCCAGTTCGGCGATGGCGGCCTCGACGCGGGCCGCGATGTCGGGGCTGAGCAGGCGTTCGCGGTGGTTGAAGAAGCGCGACACCGTGGCCTTGGACACGCCCGCCACGCGCGCGACGTCCGAGATGGTGGGGCGGCCCGGCCGCACGGCCGGCGGCGGTGTGTTCATGAAGCCGCAGTGTCGTACACCGCGGCGGGGCGGCGACCCGCCAGCGCATCGAGCAGGTTGCTCACCGCGAGTTCGGCCATGCCATGGCGCGTCTCGTGGGTGGCCGAGCCGATGTGCGGCAGCGGTGTCACCTTGGGGTGGGTGCGCAGCGGCGAATCGAGCGGCAGCGGCTCGCGCGCGAACACGTCCAGGCCGGCGGCGCGCAGGTGGCCGCTGTCCAGCGCCGCCAGCAGGGCCGGCTCGTCCACGGTGGCGCCGCGGCCGCCATTGATGAAGATGGCGCCGGGCTTCATCTGTGCGAGCAGGGCGGCATCGACCATGCCGCGGGTCTGGGGCGTGAGCGGCAGCATGGCGACCACGAAGTCGGCGCGGTCCAGCAGCTGGGGCAGCGGCGTGTGATGCGCGCGGCCCTGCAGCTCGGGCGCCTGCGTGGCCAGGTCGATCGGGCGGCGGGCGTGATAGAGCACCGGCATGCCGAAGCCCAGCGCGGCACGGCGTGCGATGGCCTGCCCGATGCGGCCGAAGCCCAGCAGACCCAGCGTCTTGCCATGCACGTCGAAGCCGAAGAGGTCTTCGCCGATGTTCCTGTCCCAGCGGCCTTCGCGCACCAGCGTGGCGAGTTCGACCACGCGGCGGCTGGTGGCCATCAGCAGGGCGAACACGGTGTCGGCCACGGTCTCGTCCAGCACGCCGGGCGTGTGGGCCAGCACGATGTTGCGGGCGTGAAGGGCGGCCAGGTCGTAGTTGTCCACGCCCACCGACACGCTGGAGACCACCTCCAATTTCGGCGCGGCAGCGATCACGGCGGCGTCGATGGGAAAGCTGGAGCCGATCAGGCCTTGCGCCTCGGGCAGGGCGGCATCGAAGGCGGCACGGTCCTTCTTGGGGTCGGCGAAGCTGACGTCGTGCGCCGCCTGCAGGCGCGCCATCTGGTCGGGCGGCAGCGCGCGGAAGACCAGGACCTTCTTGCGTGCGTCGCTCACAGGCCGGCCTCCTGCAATTGGGCCCGCGTGGGCAGGCCTTCGGTGTCGCCCAGCACCTGCACCGCGCGGGCGCCGATCCAGGCGCCGCGGCGCACCGCCTCGGGCACGCTGCGGCCTTCGAGCAGGGCGCTGACCACGCCGGCCGCGAAGCCGTCGCCGGCGCCCACGGTGTCGATCACTTGGTCGACCGGAAAGCCCGGCACATACGCGCTGCCCGCCGTGGCACTGTCGTAGTAGGCACCGTCGGGGCCGAGCTTGACAACGACCAGCGAGGCGCCAGCCTCACGGTAGGAGCGCGCGATGCCCTCGGGCGTGGCCTCGCCGGTGAGCAGCCGGCCTTCCTCCAGGCCGGGCAGCACCCAGTCGGCCTTGGCGGCCAGCGCATTGATGCACGTGCGCATGCGCTCGGTGCTGCCCCACAGCGTGGGCCGCAGATTGGGGTCGAAGGAGATGCTGCGGCCGGCGGCGCGCATCAGGTCCAGCGTGCGGTGGGCGGTGGGCAGCGTGGTCTCGGAGACGGCGGCGAACACGCCGGTGGCATGCAGGTGCCGCGCGGCGCAGAGCCAGGCCTCGTCGATGTCCTCGGGCCGCATCTGGCTGGCGGCCGAGCCCTTGCGGTGGTATTCGATGGGCGGATCGCTGCCGTCGGTGACGCGGCCCTTGAACTGGAAGCCGGTGCGCTGCGTGGCGTCGCACACCACATGCGAGCAGTCGATGCCTTCGGCCTGCATAGTGGCCAGCAGCGCGCGGCCCATGGAGTCGGTGCCCAGCCGGCTGGCCCAGCCCACCTTCAGGCCCAGGCGCGCCAGGCCGATGGCCACGTTGGTCTCGGCGCCGGCGCTGCGCTTGTGGAAGAGCGTGGCCTGCTCGATGGGGCCGGGCTCGTCGGCCACCAGCAGCAGCATGGCCTCGCCGAAGGTGGCGACGTCGAAGGTGGGGGCGGTGGTCATGCGGGACGGTTCAGCGAAGGCTCGGGCTGGGGTGTTCAAGCGGCGGTGCGCAGCTGGCGCAGGGCAGCGATCTCGGCGCGGGTGACGGCCGTCAGGTCGTCGCCGATCAGCGGGTATTCGATGGCATGCGGCACATCGGCCGGCAGGGCGCGCAGCACGGCGCGCCAGGGTGCGGCCGATTCGGCCAGCGGCACCGCGACCCACTTGTCGGGCCGGCGCTGCACGCCCTTGGCATGCACGTAGCACACGCGGTGGGCCAGGGCGCGGGCGGCCTCCAGCGGGCATTCGCCCAGCCAGTGCCAGTTGCCCATGTCGAAGGTCATGCCCAGGTCCAGGCCGGCGGCCTGCTGGGCGTCGAAGAAGGCGAGCAGCGCGTCGAGTGTGCCGGCGGTGGGCGTCTGGTCGTTCTCGATCACCAGCTCCACCGGCGTGCGGGCCAGGGCCTCGCGCAGTGCGTCGAGGGAGTCGCGGCTGCGCGTGGCGTGGAAGCCGCCGATGGCCATCTTGAGGCGTGGCGCGTCCAGGGCCACCGCGCGGGCCAGACCGGTCTGGAGCGCGGTCGTGTCGAGCTGCCCGTCGGCGGTCCAGAGGCCTTCGGGGCTGGAGTAGACCGCGGCATGGCCCTTGAGCGCCGCCAGTTCCGACGCGGGATTGCGCAGCAGCTCGCCGCGCACCTCGACGCTGTCCACGCCGGCTTCGTAGGCCAGGCCCGTGGCCCAGGCCTGGCCATGGCGGCCCACCTCGGCCGCGCCGAAGGAGGAAAGAGAGATCAGGACGGAGAGCATCGTGTCAGTGACCGGACGTCAGGATCTGGCCCAGGAACTGCCGCGTTTTCTCGTGCTGCGGATTGCCGAAGAAGGCCTCTGGCGTACCCTGTTCGAGGATCTGGCCGCTGGCCATGAAGATCACGCGGTCGGCCACGCTGCGGGCAAAGCCCATCTCGTGGGTGACGCACAGCATGGTCATGCCGTCGTCGGCCAGGCCGATCATGGTGTCCAGCACTTCCTTGACCATCTCCGGATCGAGCGCCGAGGTCGGCTCGTCGAACAGCATGATCTTGGGCGCCATGCACAGCGCCCGGGCGATGGCCACGCGCTGCTGCTGGCCGCCGGAGAGCTGGCTGGGGTACTTGTTGGCCTGCTCGGGAATGCGCACCCGCGTCAGGTACTTCATGGCCACGGCCTCGGCCTCTTCGCGCGACATGCCGCGCGAGCGCATCGGTGCCAGTGTGCAGTTCTGCAGGATCGTGAGGTGCGGGAACAGGTTGAACTGCTGGAACACCATGCCCACTTCCGCGCGCACGGCATCCACGTTCTTGCCGCCGGCCGTCAGCTCGATGCCGTCGACCGTGATGCGGCCCTTCTGCACCGTCTCCAGCCGGTTGATGCAGCGGATCAGCGTGGACTTGCCCGAGCCCGAGGGCCCGCAGATGACGATGCGCTCGCCGGTGCGCACCGACAGGTCCACATCGGTGAGCACCTGGAACTCGCCATACCACTTGCTCACCCCTTCCATGCGGATGATGGGGTCGCCCAGTTCATGGGGCGCGGCCACGCTGCTGTTCATCGTTCGGCTGCCTTGTGCGTTCGGAAGAGGGAAAAACCAATCAGGAGTTGGGCAGGGCCGGGAAGTCGGTGCCCAGCCACTTCTGGTAGAGCTTGTTCAGCTCGCCGTTCTTCCTGTTGCGCTCGACGAACTCGTCCAGCGTCTTCTTCAGCTCGGGCTGGCCCGGGCGCATGGCGATGCCCATGACCTGCTGGCGCAGGTTGAACTTGTTCTCGAAGTTGCTGCCGGCGCGCTTGGCGATCTGCGCCGCCACGGTGGTGGAGCAGCCGATGGCATCGACCTGGCCCGACATCAGTGCCTGCATGGCCGAGGCGTCATCGTCGAAGCGGCGGATCTCGGTGCCCTCGGGCGCCACGGCCGTCAGCGACACGTCCTGCGTGCTGGCGCGGGCCACGCCCACGCGCTTGCCCTTGAGGTCGGCGGGCGACTTCATCTCGACCTTGCTGCTGCCGTACAGCACGATGGTGGCGGCGGCGTAGGGCACCGAGAAGTCCACCTGCTTGGCGCGCTCGGGCGTGACGGCCAGCGATGCGATCAGCAGGTCGACCTTGTTGGTCAGCAGGAAGGGAATGCGGTTGGGACCGGTGACGGGCACGATGTTGGCCTTCACGCCCAGGTCCTTGGCCAGCAGCTTGGCCACGTCGGCGTCGTAGCCGTCGGGCTGGTTCTTGGCGTCGGTGGTGCCGTAGGGTGGAAAGTCCACCAGCATGCCGATGGTGATCTCGCCCTTCTTCTTGATGTCGGCCACGGACTGGGCCGAGGCCAGGGGAGCGAAGGCGGTGGCGCAGGCGGCCAGGCCCAGTGCCAGGGCGGCGCGGCGGTGCAGGCTGAGGTTCATGGAGGTCTCCTTGGGTTGAGCGTGACGGGGGTGAAGAGAGGGGGCGCAGTCAGCGGGCGAGCGCCCGCGCGCGGCGGCGCTCCATGTGCGCGGCCAGCAGCGACAGCGGCCAGCAGATGACGAAGTACAGCGCGGCCACGGTGCTGAACACCTCCAGCGGCTGGAAGGTGGCGTTGTTGATGATCTGGCCGGCGCGGGTGATCTCGGTGAAGCCGATGATGGCCGCGAGCGACGTGCCCTTGATGATCTGCACCACGTAGCCCACCGTGGGAGGCAGCGCGATCTTGAAGGCCTGGGGCAGCACCACGTCGCGCAGCCGGGCGGTGTACGACAGGTTGAGTGCCATGGCCGCTTCCCACTGGCCGCGCGGAATGGCCTGGATGCAGCCGCGCCAGATCTCGCCCAGGAAGGCGGCACTGTTGAGGATGAGCGCCGCGCCCGCGGCGATCCACGGGTTGATGTCCAGCCCCAGCACCGGCGCGCCGAAGAAGATCAAAAACAACTGCAGCAGCAGCGGCGTGCCCTGGAAGACCTGGATGAACACGCCCGAGGCGAAGAGCGCCGCGCGGTTCTCGCTGGTGCGGGCCAGCGCGACGATGAGCCCCAGGATGGCGCCGCCCACGAAGGCGATGGCCGACAGGGCCAGCGTCCATTGGGCCGCTTCGAGGATGAAGAGGAATTCGGGAAAGCCGAAGGTACGCATGGTGGTCGTCTCCTGGTGCTGCCTTCAGCGGCGGTCGGGGTAGTGCAGCACGCGCTGGTAGATCAGCTTGAACAGCAGCGAGAAGAGCAGGGCCAGGCCCAGGTAGATGGCGGCCACGACGATGTAGATCTCGAAGCTGCGGAAGGTCTGCGACTGCAGCGTGGCGGCCACCGAGGTGAGGTCGTCGGCCGAGATCACCGACACCACGGCAGAGCTCAGCATCAGCAGGATGAACTGGCTGGTCAGCGCCGGATAGATGGCCTTGAGCGCGGGCTTGATGATGATGAAGCGGAAGATCTCCCAGCCCTTGAGGTTGAGGGCGCGGCCCGCCTCGATCTGCCCCTTGGGAATGGACTCGATGCCGGCGCGGATGATCTCGGTGGCGTAGGCGCCCAGGTTGACCACCATGGCCGTCAGCGCCGCCATGTACGGCGACCAGCGCACGCCGATGACCGGCAACGCGAAGAAAAAGAAGAACAGCTGCACCAGGAAGGGCGTGTTCCGGATCACCTCGATGTAGGCGTTGATCAGGAAGCGCAGCGGCGCCGGGCCGCTGGTCTTGCCCCAGGCGCACACCACGGCCACGGCAAGACCCAGCAGGGTGGCGGTGAGGGAGAGCTGCACCGTGATCCATGTGCCCTTGAGCAGCAGGGGCCAGGCGGCGAGCACGGCATCGAACTGGAACTGGTAATTCACGGGCGTGGGGCGCGTGGGTGCGCCGGTGTGTCTCCGATGACGGAAATTATGAAACCGGTTTCAGAGATTGTGTTCAGGGTTTGCCCTGAGGCAGCCCGAGTCCAAGTGACCATGCGCCGGCCGCCGTCTGCAGTTGAGCCGACTTCTCCGGTCCCGGCACGGCGGCTAGGATGGCCGCGTGATCTACCGACTCATCTATGCCAGCCGCGCCCGGGCCTTCCGCTCGGACGATGTGGCGGGCATCCTGCGGCAGTCGCGCGACAACAATGCCGCGGCCTCGATCACCGGTGCGCTGTGCCTGCTGGATGGCGTGTACATGCAGTACCTGGAAGGCCCGCAGGCCGCGGTGGAGCGCCTCTACAGCATCATCCTGGCCGACGACCGGCACCAGCAGGTCAAGTTGCTCGATCGCGGCCCGGCCCCGGCGCGGGTGTTCGCCGACTGGTCGATGGCCCTGCTGGATTGGGACGAGCGCATCCGCGCGGTGTTCCTGCTGCACGGCATGCCCCATCCGCTGGACCTCTACGCCACGCCTTCCGATCACGCGGCGGCGCTGTTTGGCGCACTCGCGCGCACGCCGGGCTGGGTGGCGCTGTAGGCAAACTTCCTTGCCGCGTCATCGCTAGATCATCGGCACGCCGCCAGTGACGGCAATCGTGGCGCCCGAGATGTAGCTGGCCTCGTCCGAGGCCAGCATCACGTAGGCCGCTTGCAGTTCCTTGGGCTGCGCGGGGCGCTTCATCGGCGTCTGTTGCCCGAATTTGGCCACCTGCTCGGGCGACATCGTCGAAGAAATGAGCGGCGTCCACACCGGGCCCGGCGCCACGCAGTTCACGCGGATGCCCTTCTCGGCCAGCAACTGGGCCAGCCCGCCGGTGAGGTTCTGGATCGCGCCCTTGGTCGCGGCATAGGCCACCAGCGTGGCATTGGGCTTGTCGGCATTGATCGACGCGGTGTTGATGATCGACGCGCCCGGCTTCATGTGCGGCACCGCGGCCTTGGCCAGGAAGAACATGGCGAAGACGTTGGTGCGGAAGGTGCGGTCGATCTCCTCTTCGGTCAACTCGTCGAGCGACTTGTGGCTCATCTGGAAGGCGGCGTTGTTGACCAGCACGTCCAACCGCCCGAACTGCTGCACGGCCGCATCCACCAGCGAGCGGCAATGCGCCTCGCTGCGGATGTCGCCGGCGATGGCCAGGCATTGACGGCCTTCTTTCTGCACCCACTCGCGGGTGACGCGGGCATCGCTTTCCTCTTCCTCCAGGAAGGAGATCAGCACGTCCGCGCCTTCGCGCGCGAAGGCCAGGGCGACGGCACGGCCGATGCCGCTGTCGCCGCCGGTGATCAGCGCCACCTTGCCCTGCAGCTTGGCGCTGCCGCGGTAGCTGTCGGCGCCGAAGTCGGGCTGCGGCGTCATGCGCGACTCGAGGCCGGGCGGCTGCTGGGGCGGCGTGGAGGCCTGGGGCGTGGGTTCAGTCATTGGAAGGCTCCTGGCGGGGCGGTGGGGAAGGGGAAGGAGAAGGCGGCGCGCCCTCGAAGAGCACGCGCCAGGTGTCCGGCGCCTCGACCTTCCACGTCTCGCGCAGCTGCTGCAGCAGCACCTTGTGCCGTTCCTCGCCCTGCGAGGCCGAGCAGTCCGCAGGCACGATCGGGTTCAGCTCGCGCATGCGCGCGTCCGACACGGACATGAGCACGCACTGGTCGCTGGAGACACCGGCGAGCACCAGCCGTTGAACCTTCAGGTGCTGCAGCAGGAACAGCATGGGGGTGCCATGGAAGATCGAATGCTTGGGCTTGAGCACGAAGTAGTCGTGCACGTGCGGGCGCATCAGTCGCGTGATCTCCGCGCCCGACCCGTCCTGGGCCAGGGCCGCATCGATCAGCGAGCGGAAGTCCGACCGCCAGCGCCCGCGGTTGTCGTTGGCATAGATGACGGGCACACCGCGGTCGCGGCAGGCCTGGGCCAGCGCCGCGATCTCGGTGGCCACGCGCTGGGCATGCGGCAACAGGTGCTCGGCGTCCGGAAAGTCCCAGCCACTGATCATGTCGATGATGACCAGCGCCAGGCCGCCCGGCGCCGGCGCATCCGCGTCGCGGCCCTTGCTCACTTCTTCTTGGCCGCCGGTGGCGGGGTGACGCCGGCGCCCAACTCGGCACCGGTGGTGGGATCGATGTCGGTGCGCGACTGCGTGCGCGTGGCCATGGCACGCACCAGCTCCGCATCGCCCTCGGGCAGTTCGACCGAGGCCCAGCCGGTGCGGCCGTCGACCGGTCCCGAGTCCTGCGTCATCGGCACGAAGTCCCAGTCCGGCCCTTCGTTCCACGGACCCCTGACATCGGCCTCGCCCTTGGACATGCGGAAGTACACGCTGGTGAAGCGCGGGTCGCCCGGCAGCTTGCCCGGCGGGAAGTTGGGCTCGATGCTGTAGAGCGCCTTCTCGAAGGACTTCTGGTGCGCCACCTCGCGCGTCATCAGGAAGGTGAGGGCGTCCTTCACGCCGGGGTCGTCGGTGAGGTTGATGAGCCGCTCGTAGACGATCTTGGCGCGGGCCTCGGCCGCGATGTTGGAGCGCAGATCGGCCGTGGGCTCGCCGATGGTGTCGACATAGGCCGCCGTCCAGGGCACGCCCGCGGAGTTGACCAGCGGCGCGCCGCCACCATAGAGCACCTGCGTGAGATGGCTGTCATTGCCGGCGCCGGTGATCGAGCGATACATCTCGCCCTGCTCGTCGATGCCCTCGGCCAGTCGGCCCTTGGCGCCCTTGTTGAGCATGCACACGATGTTGCCGATCACCTCCAGGTGGCTCAGCTCTTCGGTGGCGATGTCGAACAGCATGTCCTTGCGTCCGGGATCGTCTTCGGCCACGGCCTGGGTGAAGTAGCGGCAGGCCGCAGCCAGCTCGCCCTGTGGGCCGCCAAACTGCTCCAGCATGAGGTTGGCGAGGCCGGGGTTGGGCATGCTGACGTGCACGGTGTATTGCAGACGTTTGTTGTGCGAGAACATGAAGAGGACTCCTGTGGGGGGATGGGTTTGAAAGGGGCCCGCTGATGCAGGGGCTCCAGCGCACAGCGTTCGCGTGCTGCCTCCAGGACCGTGTAGGTGGAGGCTCAGCTCGGGGTGGGAGCGCACAGCCGGGCCTGGAAGGCGTACGCGTCGGGGCGGGCTTGCGGGGCATCTCGCGAGTTCGGCGCGGGGGCAGCCCGAACTCTTCCTACATCGCCAGGGCCCCTGGCGCCCAGAGTGGTGGCATCAACATCCCGCAAGGACGCGCTCTTATGAACCCCGAATCTGGCAAGGCTCCTGGCGTGGACTTGTCACGCGAATCAGCGGCCGGCGAGGAGGACCCGGGTGCCTCCCTCGACGGCTTCGCTGCGGACGGCAGTGCGACGCACGCACCTTCTTCGCCTGCACCCATGAACCTGTCCATGACCTATGCCGCCGAGCACCTGATGGACTGGTTGCGAGATGCCCATGCCATGGAGGAGCAGGCAGAGCTGCTGCTCCAGACGGCGTGCGACCGCCTGGGCAGTCACCCCGTGCTCAAGGCCAGGTTGCAGGCCCATCATCAGCAGACCCGGGAGCAGGCGCGAATGCTGAGCGAGTGCATCCACCGTCGCGGCGGCAGCACTTCCGGGGGCAAGGAGGTGGCAGGCAGGATGAGTGCAATGGTGCAGAGCCTGAGTGCCCGGCCGGCCAGCGACGAGGTGATCAACGTGGCGATGACCTGCTATGCCTTCGAGCACTACGAGGTGGCCACGTACCGTGTGATGGTGGCCGTGGCCGAGATGGCGCAGGACCCCCAGACCCGTCACGTGTGCGAGGAAATTCTGCGCCAGGAGGAAGCGACTTCCGGATGGCTGGCCGAGCACCTCGGGCGTACTCACGCAGGAGTTCCTTGCGCTGTCGAAGAATGCCGGCGGCGACGACAAGCGGTGAATCCGGCAGTCGTGGCGTGGGCCAGGTCCACAGCCGAAGCGCGCGTTCACGGGAGCGCACCGTGTGAGGAGCAGCTCAGCGCGCGGGTGGCGCCTGGCGACCCTTGCGTGTCTTGCCAGGCCACGGCGGTGGTTCGGTGTTGGGATTGGGCCGCATGGATTCGCGCACGCCCCAGGGTGCTGAGCCGTCTTGTTCCGCGGCCTCGGCGTCCTGACGCTTGTCCATCATGCGCTCATGCGGTCCCGGCTTGACGGTGTCTCCATCCGGATAGCCTTTGGCGGGGCCCAGATTGCCCGCGGCGCCGTCGGTGGTCGGTCGGGTGCCCTCGCCGTTGTCGGTGATGCGTGTGGTACTCATGGTCGCAGGCTCCTGGTGTGAATGCGCGCAGGACTCAGCGAAGGCGAAGCGCTGCGCATGTGCAGCGCCTGACCGTTCGGAGATCCGGCGCCCTGAGGAAGCTTCAGGTTGGCCCGCAGCCTCCTCCGGGCGTGTAGGCGCGGGAGGAGCCTGCCGTGCGCCTGGACACCACAACCCTGGAGCGCACACCGCTTTGCGGCGATTCCTACCGCCTGGGTCGACCGGGTGGCACAACCTGCATGGCTCTCCGCTTCGCTCGTCATCCCGTCTTCACGCCGGGCAGACGCTGGAGCGGGCCCGCACCGTTCAAGGACAACGCCATGAATCCCAACGAAGACCGCCGCCGTGCTCCGCCCCAGGGTGTGGGTGAGGATCCCGTCCGCACGCTGGACGGCCATAAGCGCCCCGACGAACAGACGCCGCCAGAGCAGATCCCCATGCCGGTTGCGCCGGTCGTTGGCGACGCACGGCACCCGCCCACCACGCAGCTGGACCAGGACACATCGCCCGCTGGCGACCGCGGCGACGGGGCACATCGCCATGCCGAGGATCTGCGTCAGGTCAGCGGGGTACCGGACGCCTGAGCGTCACACCTCTTCCGTTCGGGCTGAGCTTGTCGAAGTCGCGGCGGTGAGCATCCCAAAAGGCCTTCCCGTCACGCGGGCTTCATCGCGTCTGGGCCGGCTTCGGCGCCTGATTCGTCTCGGTGGTGCGATTGCGCGATTCGGCCGCACGCTGGCCGCCGAGTCCACCCGGCTGTCCCACCCCGATCTCACGGCCATGGCCGCTGCTCGCCTCGGGTTGATCCGGGTTGGTCCGCCGGCCTTCAGTCCCGCTCGTCGGCGCTGCGCTTTGCGGGGGGCGACTGGCCGGCGGAGGCACGGCGCGGCCCGTCGAACCCGGCGTGGCGCTGCCCTGGGGATTGCCGCGCGGGTTGCCGGAGCTCTGCGCCGCCGCTGGCAGGCCGGCCGCCAGCGCCCCCATCGCAACTGCCGCTGCGGCCCAGCGTTCAATGCACGCCATGACCACCGCCCTGGCGCTGCTGTTTCTGGTTGCCACTGCCTGCATGGTCCTCGCGGTCATGGCGGCTCTCGGGCGTACGCCGGCCTTCGTTGCGCGGCGTGGGGCGCTGCTTGCCAGTGGCGTTGTGCTCGGTGTGGCCGGGACGTCCGTTCTGTGAATTCGACATGGAAATGCTCCTTGGGTCGTGGGCCCGCCGTCCGGGGCTCGGGCGCCGCCGACCTCGGCGGCTGGGGGCGGGTCCGTTCAGCTTATGGAGCTGCCAACGGCCCCATGTCGGACAAGGACGGGCCCATCGTCAGCGGGCCGGGGCGAGCTTCGCCTTGCGGCTGCAAGGCTTGCGGCAACACTTGCTGCAAGCGATGAGGCCCGGTCGGCTGCGGGCCCAGCCAGCCGGCCTACATGTCGCCAACACGCAGCTTCTTCTTTCATCCTCAAGCGGATGGCGCGGCATGGGAGTTGCCAGTACACCGTCATGCAGAGCACCCTTCATGCGGCCTCCGCGCCCACTTCCGCCTTTTCGCTGTCTTCCCGCCTCCCGCGCGCCTTGCAGCCGATTCGTGTCGGCGTGGTCGACGACCACCCGGTCGTGCGCACCGGCCTCAAGGCGCTGTTCGGCGCCGAGGACGACCTGCAGATGGTGTGGGAATGTGACCGGGCCCGCGGGCTGGCCCGCGAGCTGATCGCGCAGCAGCTCGATGTGCTGGTGCTCGACCTGGTGATCCCGGGTTCGAACGTGCTCGACGAGGTCGTCCGCTTGCGCATGCAGGCGCCCGATGTGGGCCTGGTGGTGTATACCGGGTTTGCGGCGGAGCAGTACGCCTGCACGCTGGTGCGCGAGGGCGTGCGGGCCCTGGTCGACAAGGAAAGCGATCCGCACGAACTGCTGCGGGCCGTGCGTGCCGTCGCGCGCGGCGAGCGCCACATGTCGCCCACCATGGCCAACCTGCTGCTGGAGCACTGTGTGCCCGCCGAGGGCCGCCACGAGGAGCCGCTCACCCGCCGCGAGCTGCAGGTGCTGCTCAAGCTGGCTCAGGGCTGCGACCTGCAGCAGGCTGCTTCGTCGCTGTGCCTGTCGGTCAAGACGGTGGGCGGCTACCGGACCCGCGTCCTGGAGAAGCTGGGCCTGCGCTCCAACGGCGAGATGACGCTCTATGCCATCCGCCACCAGCTGATGGAGTGAGAACGGCGCCGCTCGGCCGTGCTTCACCGGGCCGTGCGCGCCGCTGGCGAGTCAGATGGGCGGATCGTTGCGTCCCGAGGCCAGGGCGGCCAGCCGGGCCCGGAAGGCCGCGAACAGCTCGTTGAGCTTGCGCACCTGCCGCGCGATCACGCCTCGGGCCTCTTCCTGCAGCACCGGGTCGTCGGTGGCCCCGAGCAGTTCGGTGGCGGCGGCCATGGCGCTCAGCGGTGAACGCGCGTCGTGGTCGAACTCGCGCAGCAGCGCCTGCTGCGGCGACTCCGGCGGCGCAGGTGGGGTGGACGGCGGGGAGCGAGTGGTCATGTCAGTCTTCCATGGCGCTGTGCGCCACCCGCCTCGCATGAAATTGGCGCGGCGACACAAATTGGATGGCCGCGGAGCGGGCCAAGCCAGGGCATCCGAGGAACTGGCTTCGCCAGGCCCCTGGGTGCGCCCCCCTCCAAGCCGAAGGCGCCAGTGAGGGGCTGAGGGCCGCGGCTCCGAGCCTGCCTGCGCCGGCTTGGACGTGCCCGAAGAGCAGCCGCCTCCGGCGGCCGCCCGGAGCATTGGAGCGGCATGGCGGGTGTCCTCACCTGAGCAGCCGACGCTTGGTCGCGTAGTAGGTCAACTCGCTGTTCGAATGGAGGTCCATCTTGGCCATGATGCGGGCCTTGTGGGTGCTGATCGTCTTGGCCGACACGCACAGGGCGTCGGCGATGTGGGCCGGGCTCTCGCCCTGCGCGAGCTTCAGGAAGATCTGGAACTCGCGCGGCGTGAGCGCGTGGTGGGGCGCCGCCTCGCTGGTCTGGATGCTGGAGCGCTGGGCCAGCACGCCCGCCATGTCCGAGGTGATGTAGCGCCGGCCGGCGTATAGCGCGCGGATGGCGGCCAGCACCTCGGAGGGGTCGCAGTCCTTGCCCAGGTAGGCCCGGGCGCCGTCGCGCAGCAGCGCGGGGCCGTAGTGCTCGGCCGGGTAGCCGGTGTAGACCATCACGGCCACCCCCGAGGCGCGTTCGCGCAGGGTGGTCATGAGGTCCAGCGCACTGTAGCCCGGCATCATCAGGTCCATGATCAGCACGTGGGGGCGCACGTCCAGCGCCAGCGCGCGCGTCTCGCGGCCATCGCTCGCCTCGCCCACCACGCTCATGTCGTCGCAGGACGAGAGCAGGGCCCGCAACCCCGAGCGCACCACCGGATGGTCGTCGGCAATGCCGACCCGGATCACGTGGGTGCTCCCGCGCGGCGCGGCCACCGCGCAGGTGCGCAGGGGGTGCCGGGCGAAAAGGCAGAGGGTGGAAGGGGTGTGCCGAAATCGGTGGTTCTGGAAAGTCTCACCCCCAAGACAGCGCAACGGATGTGCCACGCTCGAACGGCGCTTATTTAATAAATAAGTGTTAATTTCTGAGGGATTCTTGGGGTGAATCGGCAGTCCTTGCCGCAATTTCTGCATCCGTCCGACAGCGGGAGGACGCGGGCTGCGATAGCGTGCGGGCCTGCGCGAAGGAGTCCGCGCCGCATCGCCCGTGCCCGACCGCGGGCCGCCGCCAGAAAAGCACATCCGAGGAGTGGAATGGGACGAGCACTGATCGTCGAGGACGATGAGGACGTGGCACGCATGCTGGCGGCCCTGGTGGCGCGCGAGGGTCATCGCGTCTCCACCTGCGGCACCCTCGCCGATGCGCGGCGTGCGCTGGTGGTCTCGCCGCCCGACCTCATGCTGCTGGACGTGCACCTGCCCGACGGCAGCGGCTTCGAGTTGCTCGAAGCGGCCCAGGCCAGCACGCACGACATCGAGGTGGTGCTGATCACCGGGCAGGCCAGCCTGGAGACCTCGATCCGGGCGCTGCGCCTGGGTGCGGCCGACTACCTGGTCAAGCCTGTTCAGGCGCAGCAGCTGCGGCACCTGCTGTCGCGCCTGATGCGGCCCTCGCGGCTGCGGGCCGAGGTGGCAGAACTGACCGAGACCTGGCGAGAGACCGGCCGCTTCGGCGCCCTGATCGGACGTTCCGAGCCCATGCAGAGCGTCTACCTGCAGATCGCGCGTGTCGCGGGCTCGGCGGCGACGGTGTTCATCCAGGGCGAAAGCGGCACCGGCAAGGAACTGGTGGCCCGCGCGGTGCATGACCTGAGCCGCCGCCGCGAGCAGCCCTTTCTGGCCGTCAATTGCGGCGCGCTGTCGCCCCACCTGATCGAGAGCGAGATCTTCGGCCACGAGCGCGGCGCCTTCACCGGGGCCGAGCGCCAGCACCGCGGCTTCTTCGAGCGGGCGCACGGCGGCACGCTCTTCCTCGACGAAGTGACCGAGATGCCGGCCGAGCTGCAGGTCAAGCTGCTGCGCGTGCTGGAGTCGGGCACCTTCATGCGCGTGGGCTCCACCGAGCTGCAGCAGACCGACGTGCGCATCATCGCGGCCACCAACCGCGACCCGCATGCGGCCGTGCGCGCCGGCGTGCTGCGCGAGGACCTGCTCTACCGCCTCAATGTCTTTCCCATCATCCTGCCGCCACTGCGTGCCCGCGGCGACGATGTGGAACTGCTGGCCCTGCACTTTGCGCAGCAACTGCGCGTGCAGGAGGGCCTGGGCCGTCGCTTCACCCCCGAGGCCCTGCGCAAGCTGCGCGCCTACCACTGGCCCGGCAACGTGCGCCAGCTGCGAAATGCCGTGCAGCGCGCCTGGGTGATGAGCGTGGACGGCTGGCTGTCCGACGAATGGATGCCTCCGGGCGCGGCCGACTCGTCGGCCGAGCTGGCGGCGGCCTCGGCGCCCATGCCGCTGGAGCCGCTGCAGGCCCAGGCGCAGGTGCAGGTGGCAGCTGCACCGGGCTGGATATCCGTGCCCGTGGGCACATCGCTGGCCGAGATCGAGCGCCAGGCCATCGTGGCCACCTACCTGCATTGCGACCGCCACAAGGAGCGCGCGGCGGCGGTCCTCGGGATCAGCCTGAAGACGCTCTACAACCGCCTCAAGGCTTACAGCCTCTGAGCCGGCATGGCGGCAGGCTTGGCGGGCCCGCCCCACCATCCACCGAGAGGAACCGCATGGACGAACCTGCCCGCTCCCACGCCCCTCCGCCCGGCCCTCCTGGCCCGCCCGCTGCCACCGGTTCAGCCGATGCGGCCGCGGCCGGCCAGCGCGTGCGCGAGCTGGAGCGCGAGATCGAGGCCCTGCAGCAGAGCCATGGCGAACTGCTCAACCTGCTCGACGCCACCGCCATCGCGACCGTCTTCCTCGACCGCGAGCTGCGCGTGGTGCGCTACACCCCGGCGGCCTGCGCCCTGTTCCGCTTCATTCCCGGCGACCTGGGCCGGCCGCTGTCCGACCTGGCCACGCCGCTGCGCTATGCCGGCCTGATGGCCGACGCCGGCCGCGTGCTGCGGCACCTGACGCCCGTGGAGCGCGAGGTGGAGGCCGGCGCCGGCATCTGGTACCTGGCCCGTGTGCTGCCGCACCGCACCGGCGAGGGCCAGGTGGCCGGCGTGGTGCTGACCTTCGTGGACATCAGCGAGCTGCGGCTGGCGCAGCGGGCCCTGCGCGAGTCCGAGGCGCGTTTCGGCGCCATCGTCAACCAGGCCTCGGTGGGCGTGCTGCAGGCCGACGAGGCGGGCCGCATCTTCTTCGTCAACCGCCACTACGCGCGCATGCTGGGCTACGACGAGGGCGAACTCGTCGGCACCCTGCTGATGGAGCTGATCCACCCCGAGGACCGTGCCGCCAGCATGGAGCGCACCGAGCGGCTGCTGCGCGACCACCAGCCCTTCCAGATCGAGAAGCGCTGCCTGCGCAAGGACGGCTCGGTGCTGTGGATGCACAACAGCGTGGGCCTGCTTGACGCCCAGGGCGACGCCACGCCCTCGCTGGTGGTCGTCAGCACCGACATCGGCGAGCGCCGCCGTGCCGAGGACGCCTTGCGCGCCAGCGAGGAACGGCTGCGCCTGATCGTGGAGAACGCGGTCGAATACGCCATCTTCTCCACCGACCTGCAGGGCCGCATCACCGGCTGGAACACCGGCGCCGAACGTCTGCTGGGCTATTCGGAGCCCGAGGTCGCGGGTCGCTTCGCCGACCTGGTCTTCACCGAGGAGGACCGCGCCTCGGGCGCGCCGCGGCTGGAGCTGCAGGCCGCGGTGCGCGAGGGCCATGCCATGGACGACCGCTGGCATGTGCGCAAGGACGGCTCGCGCTTCTGGGCCAGCGGCGCGCTCATGCCCATGCGCGGGCCCGATGGCCTGGTGGGTTTCGTCAAGATCCTGCGCGACCAGAGCCAGCAGCGCGCCGCGCAGCAGGCCCTGGAGGCGGCCAACCGCAGCAAGGACCGCTTCCTGGCGGTGCTGTCGCACGAGCTGCGCAATCCGCTCGCCTCCATCCATGCGGCGGGCACGGCACTGGCCGAGCCGGACCTGCCCGCGCCGGAGCGCGGCCGTGCCACCGACATCGTGCGGCGCCAGGCACAGACCATGAAGGTGCTGCTCGACGACCTGCTGGATGTCTCCAGCCTGCGCCTGGGCCGTATGAACCTGCGCAAGCGCTGGGTGCCGGTGCGCGTGCTGGTGGAGGCCGCGGTGGAGTCGACGCGCCACGGGCTGGACGATGCGGCCCATGCGCTGGCGGTGTCGGTTCCCGAGCCGGAGCTGCAGCTCTTCGTCGACCCCGTGCGCATGAGCCAGGTGCTGTCGAACCTGCTGACCAATGCCGTCAAGTACACGCCCGACGGCGGACGCATCGCGCTCGACGTCGCGCGGCACGGTGGGGAGCTCGTCTTCTGCGTCAGCGACAACGGCATCGGCATGGAGGCCGGCGTGGTCGAGTCGATGTTCGAGATGTTCGCGCAGCGGCCCTCGGAGCTGCGGCCCGGCGCCGGCGGGCTGGGCATCGGCCTTGCGCTGGTGCGCAGCATCGTGGAGCTGCACGGCGGCCGCGTCAACGGCGACAGCACGGGCCCGGGCCAGGGCTCGCGCTTCACCGTGGCCGTGCCCATCGACGGGCTGCCCGGCGAGGTGCGGCCCGATCCGCAACCGCCCGCGAGTCTCGCGGACGCCGCCGCCGCGGCGCGCCTGCCGCGGGTCCTGCTGGTGGACGACAACGCCGACGCGGTCTGGCCCATCGCGCGGCTGCTGGGGCTGCGGGGCTTCGACGCGCACGTCGCGCTGTCGGGCGGCGAGGCGCTGACCCAGGTGGTCCATGCGCCGCCGGACGTGCTGGTGCTGGACATCGGCATGCCCTCGCCCGACGGCTACGAGGTGGCGCGGGCGGTCAAGGCCATGCCCGACGCGCAGGACGTGCGGCTGATCGCCGCTACGGGATGGGGGCAGCCCGACGATGTGGAGCGCACGCGCCGCGCGGGCTTCGATGCCCACCTGGTCAAGCCGCTGGACCTGGACGAACTCGTGGCGGCGCTGCGGCGGCTGTGCCCCGGCACCTGAGCCGCGCGGCACCTGCGGCGCGCGGCCGACAAGGGCGGCTGTTGCGCGCCGACGCGGTGCGCGTGCCTGCGCACGCAGGATGGGTGTCCTGGCCGCCTTTGCTGCGGACCGCAAGGAAACACTCGGATGGATTGGATCGGTCTGCTTCAATGGCCCGCGTTCGCGGCCTCGGTGATCTCGGCCTGGCTCGTGGCTTCGAACGACAAGCGTCGGCGCAACACCGGCTTCTGGATCTTCCTGGCCAGCAACGTGATGTGGGCAGCCTGGGGCCTGCACACGCAGGCCTGGGCCCTCATCGCGCTCCAGCTGTGCCTGGCCGTGATGAACGTGCGCGGCCTGCGCAAGACCGAGACGGGCGGCAAGGACGATTGAGCGGCCGGGCGGCGAGGGCGGTGGTGGCCCGGCCCGTCCGGCCCGTTCAGCGCGAAGGCGCGGCGGAGGCCTCGATGAACTGCAGTTCGACAGCCGGCTCGCCGGGCCGCACGCCCAGCGACTGGTTGGCGGCCTCCTGCGCGCAGAGCAGGACGTCGATGGCCAGGTCCTCGGCCTCGCTGAGCGGGCAGTCGCCAGTGGCGCCCGACTGCTCCCAGTCGGCCAGCTTTTCCATGGCCTGCCAGGCGAACTGCGGCGCCACCCGTGTCACACGAAAGACGTCATGTGCGGCCTCCAACGCCGTGCTGTGCTGGGCCAGCGTGCCGTCGGGCACGAGGACCTGCATCATCACGGCGGGGCGGGTGGTGGCGGCGGTGCTTCGGGCGTCCATCCCCGTATTGAAGCACGAGCGGCTGAACGTCAGGCGACTTCCTGTAGCGCCTCGCCCACGGCGTTGATCAGGCGGTCGATCTCTGCACGCTCGGTGATGAAGGGCGGCGCCAGCTGGATGGTGTCGGCGCCGTAGCGCACGTAGAAGCCCTTCTTCCAGCAGGCCATGGCGATTTCATAGGGCCGCTTGGCCGGCTCACCGGGCACCGGCGCGATGGTGATGCCCGCGGCCAGACCGAAGTTGCGGATATCGGCCACATGCTTTGCGCCCTTGAGGCTGTGCACCGCGGTCTCGAAATAGGGCGCCAGTGCCTTCACGCGACCGGGGCCGTCCTCGGCGATCAGCAGGTCCAGCGCGGCGATGCCGGCGGCGCAGGCCACCGGGTGGGCCGAGTAGGTGTAGCCATGCGGGAACTCCACCAGGTAGTCGGGGCCGCCCGCCGCCATGAAGGTGTCGTAGATCTCCTTGGTGGCCACCACGCCGCCCAGCGGCTGCACGCCGTTGGTCACCTGCTTGGCGAAGTTCAGGATGTCGGGCGTCACGCCGAAGGCCTCGGCACCGGTCATGGCGCCGGCACGGCCGAAGCCGGTGATGACCTCGTCGAAGATCAGCAGGATGTTGTTCTGCGTGCAGATCTCGCGCAGGCGCTGCAGGTAGCCAACGGGCGGGATCACGACGCCGGCCGAGCCGGAGAAGGGCTCGACGATCACGGCGGCGATGTTCGACGCGTCGTGCAGGGCGATCACGTCCAGCAGGCGGTTGGCCAGCTCCACGCCGCCCACCTCGGGCATGCCCTTGGCGAAGGTGCCCATGGCGGGCTGGGTGTGGGGCAGATGGTCGGCCTCGACGCCCTGGCCGAAGGTTTTGCGGTTGCCGCCGATGCCGCCGACGGAAATGCCGCCGAAGTTGACGCCGTGGTAGCCCTTCTCGCGACCGATCAGGCGGGTCTTGGTGCCCTGGCCCTTGGCGCGCCAGTAGGCCCGGGCCAGCTTGAGCGAGGTGTCCGCCGACTCGGAGCCCGAATCGGTGAAGAAGACGTAGTCCAGGCCCTTCGGCATCAGGTCCTTGACCTTGTTGGCCAGCTCGAAGGACAGCGGATGCCCGAACTGGAAGGCCGGCGAGTAGTCCAGCGTGGCCACCTGGCGGGCCACGGCCTCGCTGATCTCGTTGCGGCAGTGGCCCAGGCCCGTGCACCACAGGCCCGACAGGCCGTCGAAGATCCTGCGGCCGTCGGCGTCGGTGAAGTACGCGCCCTTGCCGCTCACGATGATGCGCGGGTCGGCCTTGAACTGGCGGTTGCCGGTGAAGGGCATCCAGTGGGCTTCGAGCCAGGCGGCGTCGGTGCGTACGGCGGAGGCCGGGGCGGGAGAGGCGAGGGTGGAGCTCATGGTGGCGGTGGGAAAAGTTCGGGGATGGGCGTGATTGTGGCGATGCCGATACTGGCGAAAATGGACATTCATCACTGTTCACTTGACGATCCATGCAAGCAAGAAAGTCGCGTGCCGCCGCTCCCGCTGCATCGCCGCCGCCCGTGAGCAAGGTCAAGCCGAGGCCGACAGCCGCGCCGGCTGCTGCCGCCGCCGACGAGGCCCGGCCGCGCGGCCGGGCCGTGCTCGGCCAGGTCAGCGACATGGATCTGCGCCTGCTGCGCGTGTTCAAGGCGGTGGTCGACTGCGGCGGCATGACGGCGGCCGAGCTGGAACTGAACATCGGCACCTCCACCGTCAGCCGCCACGTCAAGGACCTGGAGACGCGCCTGGGCCTGACGCTGTGCCGGCGCGGGCGCACCGGCTTCGCGCTGACGCCCGAAGGGCAGAAGGTCTACGAGCAGACGCTGGGCCTGCTGGCGGCGGTGGACACCTTCCGCGGCGGCATCGACGAGATCCACGGCCGCATGGGCGGCGAGCTGGAGGTGGCGCTGTTCGACAAGACGGCCAGCAACCCGCAGGCCCGCATCGGCGAGGCGATGGCACTCTTTGCGGAACGCGCGCCCAGCGTGTCGCTGAACGTGCACGTGGCTTCGCTCAACGCCATCGAGCGCGGCGTGATCGACGGCCGCTTCCATGTGGGGGTGGTGCCGGCGCACCGGGCCTCGCAGAGCCTGGCCTATGCCGACCTGTTCGGCGAGACGATGCAGCTCTACGCCGGCCTCGGCCATCCGCTGTTCGAGGCCGACACCGCCGCGCTGGACTGGGCCGACCTGCGCCGCCATGCCTTCGCCGGCCTGGGCTACCACTCGCCCAACATGGAGCTGAGCCACCGCGCGCGCCTGACGCGCCGGGCCACGGGCTACGACCAGGAGGCGATCGCGCTGCTGCTGCTGTCGGGCCGCTACCTGGGCTTTCTGCCGGACCATTACGCGGCCGGCTTCGAGCGCGAGGGCCGGCTGCGGGCACTGGCGCCGCAGCGTCTCGTCTACGACTGCCGCTTCGTCGGCGTGTGGCGCCGCTCGCCGCAGCCGGCGCGGGCCACCGCGCTCTTCGCGCAATGCCTGCAGGAGGCGCACGCGGCGGCGGGCTCGCCCCAATGAAAAAGCCGGCCACGCGGGACGGCTTGCTCAGCCGTGCGGGACGGGCCCGCGCCGTCCCTTATTCGGGCTTGACGCCCGCGCTGCGCAGGCTGTCGCCCCAGCGCTGGGTCTCGCGCTGCACGAAGCTGCGCACTTCGGCCGGCGTCATGTTGCCGGCCGTCACGCCCTGCTCGGCGAAGCGCGTCTTGACCTCGGGGTTGGCCAGCACGGTGCGCAGTTCCTTCTGCATGCGCTCCTGCACGGCGGCGGGGGTGTTGTGCGGGGCCATGAGCGCGAACCAGGTCGTCATCTCGTAGCCCGGCACGCCGGCTTCGGCCAGGGGCGGCAGGTTGGGGAAGATGGGCGAGCGGGCGGCCGAGGTCACGGCCAGGGCACGCACCTTGTCGGCCTTGATGTGGGGCGAGGCCGAGGGGCTGGTCTCCAGCGCCATCTGGATGTTGCCGGCCAGCAGGTCGGCCATCATGGGCGCGCCGCCCTTGTAGGGCACGTGTGTGATGTCGGTCTTGGTGATGGCACGGAACAGTTCGCCGGCCAGGTGCTCGGTGCTGCCGGGGCCGGCCGAGCCGTAGTTGAGCTTGCCCGGATTCGCCTTGGCATAGGCGATCAGTTCCGGCACGGTCTTGGCCGGCACCGACGGGTTGACGATCAGCACGTTCGGCGTGGTGCCGATCAGGCCGATGGGGTCGAAGTCGCGGCCGAAGTCGTAGGGCAGGCTCTTGTACAGCGCCGGTGCCACAGCGTGGGCGATGGCGGCCATCAGGAAGGTGTTGCCGTCCGGCGTGGCGCGGGCGGCGATGCCGGCGCCCAGGGTGCCGCCGGCACCGCCGCGGTTGTCCACCACCACCGGCACGCCCAGTTGCGTCGACAGTTTCTGGCCCACGATGCGTGCCAGGATGTCGTTGGTACCGCCGGCCGCGAAGGGCACGATGAGGGTGATCGGCTTGGAGGGCCAGTCGGCCGCCGCGGCAATGCCGGCAGCGCCGGTCAGGGTGGAAAAGGCCAGGGCGCTCAGCACGGCGCGGCGGGAGATCGATCGCATGGTCGGCGGGTCCGGAGAGGAGAGAGGGAGAGAGAAGGAAAGGCGCCGGCGCAGACAAGCACGGCGCGGGCCGGGCCACCGCGTGCGGCGGCCGAGCCTGGGAATGCTCAGCGCGCGCCGCCCTTGGTCATCGGCACCAGGCCGGTGGAGCGGATGACCTCGGCGTTCTCGGGCGTGGCCAGGAAGCGCAGGAAGCGCGTGGCCTCCTCGCGGCGCGGGCTGCTGGCGACGATGGCGGCGGAGAACTCGGTCACGTACTGCACGTCGGCGGGCAGGTCGCCCACGATGTCGATGCCATGCACCGGCAGCAGTTCGCTGCGCTGCTGGCAGCCGAAATCGGCCTCCTTGGACGCGATGATCTCGCCCACCGGCGTGGCGGGGATCTTGCGGCCCTTGCCGCGCATCTGCTCGGCGATGCCCAGCTTGGGCAGCATCTCGCGCTCGATGTATTCGCCGCTGGCGCTGTCGGACCAGGCCACCGAACGGGCATTCAGCAGCGTCTGGCGCAGCTTGTCGACGGTGCCGATGTCGGGGCGCGGTGCGCCCTGGGGCACGGCGCAGGCGATGGTGGAATCGGCCAGCACGACCTTGGAGCCCGGCACCAGCTGGCCGGTGGCCATCAGCTTGTCGAGCGCATCGCCGACCATGATGACGACGTCGATGGGTTCCTTGCGGTCCAGGCGCTGGGGAATGGCGTTCTTGGTGGCGCCCATCGACGGGCCCCACTGCGAGTCGACCGCGTGGTCGGGCTGCTTCTGCCACTCGGCCACCAGCTTCTTGTAGGCCGCCGCGAAGCCACCGGAGGAGACGACGGTCAGGGGTTCGGCCAGGGCCGTGCCGGTGAAGGCGAGGAAGAGGGCGGCGCAGGCGAAGCTTCGCTTCAGGCTTGTCTCGGTCATGTTCTTGGAGGATGGGTTGAAACCGGCCGGCATCGTCGGCGTCCCGCGTTGTTACGACAAGTGCAACGTTCAATACACTTGTTGCGTGCCACGCATCAATTTCGATCTCCAGCAGCTGCAGGCCTTCGTGGCGGTCGCCGACCGAAGCGGCTTTCGGGCAGCAGCAGAAGACCTTCACCTCTCGCCCGCCGCGCTCAGCCGCCGCGTGGACCGGCTTGAGCAGCTGCTCGGCGCACGTCTCTTCGAGCGCACCACGCGCGACGTGCGTTTGACTCGGGTGGGCGAATCCTTCCTGTCGCGGGCACGCCTGGTGCTTGACGACCTGGAGGCCGCGGTGCTCGGCGTGCACGAGATCGCCGCGCGCCATGCCGGCCGCCTCTCCATCGCCTGCGTGCCGACGGTGGCGACGGCGCGCATGCCGCAACTGATCGATGGCTTCAGCCGCCGGCTGCCGCAGGTACGGGTGCGGCTGATGGACGGCGGCATGGACGAAGTGGCGGCCGCCGTGCGCACCGGCGAGGCCGATTTCGGCCTGGGCTTCAGCGGCGTGACCGACCCCGCGCTGAACTTCGAGCCCCTGCTGGAAGAGCGCTACGTGCTGGCCGTGCGCCGCGACCATCCGCTCGCGCGCAAGCGCTCGCCCAACCTGGCGATGTTCTCGGGCGAGCGATGGGTGGCGGTGGCGCGCACCAGTGGCAACCGGCGCCTGCTCGATGCCGGCCTGGGTGCCGACCAGCGTCCTCCGCCGGCCTGGCTGGAAGTTGGCCATGTGAGCGCGCTGCTTGCAATGGTGGAGGCCGGCCTTGGCGTCGGCCTGGTGCCCGAGCTGGCCCTGCCCGTGCGCGATCCCAGGCTCAAGGGACTGCACCTGGCGGACGTGCCCTTGACCCGGCGCATGGGGGTGCTGACGCTGGCGGGTGCCACGCCGTCGCCGCTGGCGCAGCGCTTCCTGTCGCACCTGCGTACGGCTTGGTGCGAAGCGCCGGCGCGCGCCGCGAAGGCTGGCGACTCGGCCTCCGGTTGATCCAACTCAAACAGGCGGCGAAAGCAGCGGGCGCCGCATCGACATGCGGTGGACTCAGGTCAAGAATCCTCCGTTCCTCGTCTTCCGCGCCCCGGCGCCGGCCCCGTGCCCATCGAGCTCTACCGCGACGCGCAGCATGCCTGCCTGATGTTCACCGACCTGGTCCGCGACGGCGGCGAGGCGGTGCAGTGCAACCAGTTCCTGCTGATCGACCAGGGCGTGGGCGCGATCATCGACCCGGGCGGCAACATCGCCTTCAATGAGCTCTTCCTGGGCATGACGCGGCACTTCCAGCCGAGCCGACTGAGCTACCTGATCGCCTCGCATGCCGATCCCGACATCATTGCCTCGCTCGACCGCTGGCTGACGACCACCTCGGCGCAGTTGGTCATCTCGCGAATCTGGGCACGCTTCGCGCCGCATTTCGCCAAGAGTGGGAAGACGGCGGACAGGGTCCTGCCCGTGCCCGACGAGGGCGGCCGGCTGAAGCTTGGCGGCAGCGAACTGTGGCTGCTGCCCGCGCACTTTCTCCATTCCGAGGGCAACTTCCAGTTCTACGACCCGGTCAGCCGCATCCTGTTCTCCGGTGATCTGGGCGCCTCGATGGTGGGCGGTGCCGAAGCGCAGGCGCCGGTCACCGACTTTGCCCGTATCCGCCCGCACATGGAGGCCTTCCACCGCCGCTACATGGTGTCCAACAAGGTGATGCGGCTGTGGGTGCGCATGGCGCGCCAACTGGACATCGCGCTGCTGGTGCCGCAGCACGGGGCGCCGCTTGCCGGGCCGGCCATTGGCGCCTTCCTGGACTGGGCCGAATCCCTGCAGTGTGGGATCGACCTGCTGGGGCAGGACGCCTACCTCATGCCGGTGGGCGTGCTGGGGTAGGCGTCCTGCATCGCGTCAGGCGGCGGCCTGATCGCCTGCCTCGGGGCGGATCTTTCCGGCCTCCACGTACTGGTCGTACTGCAGGCGCGGCATGGCGGTGGTGCCGACGGTGCCGGGCTCGGCTTCCCACGACAGGGTGACGCTGTCGTCGGCTTCCAGGATCTCGACCCGGCCTTCCGGGATCTCGATGGGCGCGCCGTCGCCGGGCGTGAAGGTGACATGGCCATGGATGGTGGCAAATTGGGGCATTCGTTTCTCCTCGGACGATGGTTCGGGCGGGCCTTCCACTGCGACCCGCCTCACTGCGGATTGCATCAGGGCCGGGGCGGGCGGCCGTGTCGGACGGCGGCGCATGCTGCGGCGCGGCAGGGGCGAATTCGCGCGCTGGCGGCCTGCCGCCGATGGGTCTGCCGACGCGGATCAGGCCTCGATGAACAGCGCCGGATCGACCATCGTCCGGTTGAGCATCACGCCCCAGTGCAGGTGCGGCCCCGTCACGCGGCCGGTGGCGCCGACGGCGCAGAAGGCGTCGCCCGTGGCCAGGCGGTCGCCCACCTTGGCGTCGATGCGGCTGAGGTGGCAGTACATGCTCAGCAGACCGCCACCATGGTCCAGCCATACCGTGCCGCCGTTGAAGAAGTAGTCGCCCGTGTCGATCACCCGGCCGGGCAGCGGTGCGCGCACGGGCGTGCCGGTGCCGGCGGCGATGTCCATGCCGCTGTGCGGATTGCGGGCCTGGCCGTTGAAGACGCGGCGCAGGCCGAAGGAGCTGGAACGGCGGCCGGGCACCGGCACCGCCATGGCCAGCTCGGCGGGCAGCGGGTCGCTGAAGGTGGCCATGACGCCGGCCTGGTGGTCGCGCTCGCGTTCGTAGCGGGCCTGGTCCGCGGCGGAGAGGTCGACGGTCTTCGGCGCCACGGTGAGGCGCTGCTCGGCATAGCGCTTGGGCGCGATGGCATAGGGGATGCGGCGGCTGCCGCCCGCCTCGCCGACCCGCACATGGGCCTCGCCGGGCTGCGCGGCCAGCGGAATGCCGACGATGGCCGTCCAGGCGATGGCGTCGCCCACCACCAGCACGGGCAGGCCGGCTTCCGTCGTGACGCGCGGACGCTGATTGGCAGGGCCCAGCGGCAGGCGCGCCACGCCGCCCGGCACCTGCGATGCATGCGGCCACACTCCCGGCTCGGGCCCGGCCGATACAGGCCGCGCGGCGTGCGTCGCAAAGGGAGTGAACAGAGGCAGGGCACACAGGCCCAGCAGCGTGCGGCGGCGGTTCGGGAATCGAAAGTCTTGGATCATGGGCGGGATGGACAGGCGAGCGGCCTGGCGGCCTGGCAGGCATGGAGCCTACCTGTCTGCGATACCCTTGCGGGCGCCTGCGTTCCTTCCTGTGTCCATGTCCACGCCACTTCGCCGGGTTCTGCTGACGGGCTTCGAGCCCTTCGGGGGCGATGCCCTCAATCCTTCGTGGGAAGTGGCCCGCGCGCTCGACCGCGAGGTGCTGGCATCCGGCGTGGTGGTCGAATCCGTCTGCCTGCCCTGCGTCTTCGACGACGCAGTGGCCCGCCTGGACGAGCACCTGGCCGCAGGCGCCCCGCCGCTGTTGGTCGTCGCGCTGGGCCTGGCCGGCGGGCGGGCGGGCATCACGCTGGAGCGCGTCGCCATCAACATCGACGACGCCCGCATTGCCGACAACGCGGGACGCCAGCCGGTGGACCGGCCCGTGGTGCCTGGCGCCCCGGCCGCCTACTTCTCGACCCTGCCGATCAAGGCCATGGTGCGGGCGCTGCAGGCCACGGGCCTTCCTGCCGCGGTGTCGAACACCGCGGGCACCTTCGTCTGCAACCACCTGTTTTTTGCGCTGATGCACCGGCTCGCCACGCGCCTGCCGTTGGCGGGCGTGCGTGGTGGTTTCGCGCACCTGCCCTGGTTGCCTGCGCAACTGGCCGAGCACGCCGGCGAGCCGGCCCTGGCGCTGGGTGAGCAGGTCGAGGGCGTGCGCCTGATGCTGCGCACCGCACTGCACGTCGACACGGACATCGTGGAGGGCGGCGGCACTCTGCATTGAGCCGGCCGGACCGTTGCGCGGCGTTGGATGGACCGCTGTGCCTGCGGTGGTGCGTCGCCGCTCCCGGTCCCTGGCCGCGCTCAGCGCGCCCCGTCGTGGTCCGCCGCGGCCCGCGCCAGGGCCATGGCCCAGAAGCGCGACAGCGCCCGCGTCGGCTGCTTGTGCCGGTGCAGCACCAGGTGACATTGCCGCCGCAGCGGCGGCAGCGCGGTCTGCAGCGCCACGAGCCGGCCGGCGGCCAGCGCCTCCTGCACCACCCAGCGCGAGAGGCAGGCCACGCCCAGCCCTTCCACCGCCGCCTGCTGAATCGCCTCGGAACTGCCCATTTCCAGGCTGCGCGCATGCGCGCCCAGGTGCGGCAGCAGCAGCTGGTCGGTCACCTCGCGGGTGCCGGAGCCGGGCTCGCGCAGCAGCCACAGCGACTCGCGCAGGCGGCGCGTGGGCACGCGCGCTGCATTGTTCGCGGTGCCGAAGGTGCCGGGCGCGGCGACCAGCACCATCTCGTCCTGAAGCCAGGGCGTGCTGGCCAGGGCGGGCAGGCGGTTGGGACCTTCGATCAGGCCCACGTCCAGCTCGAAGGCGGCCACCGCCTCGCAGATGGCCTCGGTGTTGCCGATGCGCACGCGCGCCTGCCAGCCGGCCGGCGCGGCCTGCAGCTGCGCCCCCAGAAAGTCGCGCAGCAGCGCCGGCAGAACATGGTTGCCCAGCGTGGTGCTGGCGCCGATGCGCAGCGCCAGCGCGTCGGCGTCGCCGCCGTCGTGGGCCAGGCGCTCGATGTCGGCCGCGGCGTCCAGCAGCGCCAGGGCGCGCGGCAGCACGCGGCGGCCATCGTCGTTGAGCACCAGGCGCTTGCCGTTGCGGTCGAACAGGCGCAGCCCCAGCAGGCGTTCCAGCTCGTTCAGGGCCGAGCTGGTGGCCGACTGCGACAGCGCGATGGCCTGGGCCGCCGCTGCGGTGCTGCCCGCCTGGGCAACGGCGGCAAAGACGCGCATCTGACGCAGGGTGAGGTGGGGCATGTCCATGGGCGGGGATCTCCATCGAGCGATCCAGTCGCTCGATCCTAGCCAGATTACCCGTTGGACGGGTCGAAGGCCGGTGCCTAGAGTCGATGCCATTCCCACTGACACAGCGGCTTGCCATGAACACCGAGGTCCATCCCCATCCTGCATACGCCTTGCCGGCCGCAGCGCCGGTGTCCTGGGGCGCGCGCCATCTGCCCGGTCTGGCCCTGGCCGGACTGCTGGCCGCCGGGGGCATGGTGCTGGGGCAGATCCCGGCGCTGGCGCACAGCGGTCTGAGCGCGCTCACGCTGGCCATCGTGCTGGGCATGGTCGCCGGCAACGGGGTGCCGGCGCACTGGCATGCCCGGCCCGGGCCGGGCATCGGCATGGCCAAGCAGCAATTGCTGCGGCTGGGCGTGGTGCTCTACGGCCTGCGCCTGACGGTGCAGGACATCGGCCACGTCGGCCTGGCGGGCGTGCTGGTCGACGCGCTGATGCTGGCTTCCACCTTCGGCATCGCCTGCTGGGTGGGCCTGCGCTGGCTGCGCATGGAGCGCGAGACGGTGATGCTGATCGGCGCCGGCAGCGCGATCTGCGGCGCTGCCGCCGTGATGGCGACGGAGCCGGTGGTGCGCGGCCGCCCCGCGCAGGTGACGGTGGCCGTGGCCACGGTGGTGGTCTTCGGCACGCTGGCCATCTTCACGTACCCGGCGCTGTATGCGCTCAACCAGCACTGGGCACTGGTGCCCGGGGGCCAGCACGGCTTCGGCCTCTACGCGGGCGCCACCATCCACGAGGTGGCGCAGGTGGTGGCCGCCGCGCGCGGCATCGGCCCCGAGGCGGCCGACACGGCGGTCATCGCGAAGATGGTGCGCGTGATGATGCTGGCGCCCTTCCTGCTGATGCTTGCCGCCTGGCTGGGCCGGCGGCCCGAAACCCGCCATGCGGGACACGGCGCGAAGCCCGGCGACTGCACGGCCCCCGCCGCACGCCTGGCCGTGCCCTGGTTCGCCTTCGGCTTCGTGGCGGTGGTGCTGCTCAATTCGCTGCACTGGTTGCCGGCCGAGGCCGTGCAGGCGGCCAACGCGCTGGACAACCTGCTGCTCGCCATGGCGATGGGCGCCCTGGGCTTCAGCACGCGGCTGGGCGCCATCCGGCAGGCCGGTCCCCGGCCGCTGCTGCTCGCCGCCGTGCTGGCCCTCTGGCTGGTGGTGGGCGGGGCGGTCATCAGCCGGCTGGTGCTGGGCAGCTGATCCGGTTCGCGGCAGGCGCACCGGCTGCGCCGCGTAGCGCAGGCGACGACGGCTCGTCCGCCGGGCGGGCACACTGGGCGCGGGCTTCGGCATGAAAGCCCGCCGCTCGCCGGGCACGGCCTTCCGGCGGCGGAACGCCAACAACCAGGAGACACGTATGACCCTCCCTTCCTCCCTTCGAATGTCTGCCCTTTGCCTCGCGGCGCTGGGTGGCGCCGCCCAGGCGCAGAACGCCGGCAGCTTCCGCGATTCCGCCCAGTCGGCTTCGCGCTACGCCGAGGCCAGCCTCGCCGCCACCGGCGACTGTGCGCGGCTCGGCCAGCAGGTGACCTCGGTCGAGGGCACGCGGCTGACCGTGCTCAGCGCCACCGTCACGCCGGCCGCGCAGGGCGTGCCGGACTTCTGCCGCATCGTCGCCATGCTCGACCCTGAGGTGCTGGTCGAGGTGGCGCTGCCCCTGCGCTGGAACGGGCGGCTCTACATGCGCGGCAACGGCGGCTATGCCGGCGAGCGCATCGATGCACCCAGCCGCGTGGCCCTGCGCGACGAGGCGCTCAAGCGCGGCTTCGTCGCCGCGCAGACCAACACCGGCCACGATGCCATCGCGCAGCCGCTGGGCAGCTTCGCGCAGAACGACCTGGCCAAGCTGGTCGACTACAGCTTTCGCGCCGTGCACCTGACGGCGCAGGCGTCCAAGGACTTGGCCGCCGCCTTCTACGGACGCAAGCCCGCCAAGTCGTATTTCGACGGCTGCTCCACCGGCGGGCGGCAGGGCCTGATGTCGGCGCAGCGCTATCCGGCCGACTTCGACGGCATCGCCGCGGGTGCGCCGGTGCTCAACTTCACTGGCACGATGTACGACTACGTGTCGTACGCGCCGCTGATCGCCAAGGCCGGCTTCACCGGCGCGCAGCTGTCGCAGATCGGCCGCGCCATCATGGCCAAGTGCGATGCGGTGGACGGCCTGAAGGATGGCGTGATCACCGACCCGCGCCGCTGCGTCATCGACCCAAGGGCGGACTTCCCGGGCCTGAGCGAGGCGCAGGTCGCCGCGCTGGAGGCGGTGCACCGGGACATGCAGCACAAGGGCCAGAGCGTGTTCCCGGCCTGGCCCTGGGGCTCGGAGGCGCCCGACGCCAGAGGCACCAGCGGCTGGGCGGAATGGTTCGTCTCCATGCCGCAGGCCCCGGCCGCGACCTCGGGCGCGCAGGCCCTGCCGCCTGGCGAGACCCGCCAGAGCGCCTATGCCCAGACCTTCCTGCGCTACTTCGCCGACCAACCGGCGAGCCGGCCCGATGCCGACTGGCGCAGCTTCGACCTGGACCAGGGCTTCCGGTCCACCGGGTTCATCAGCACGCTGGTCGATGCGCGCAACCCCGACCTGAGCGCCTTTGCGGCCCGCGGCGGCAAGATGATCACCTACCACGGCTGGGCCGATCCGGCCCTCAATCCGATGATGAGCGTGGGCTACCACGAGGAGGCGGCGCGCGCCACCCCCAAGCTGGACGACAGCTACCGCGTGTTCATGGTGCCCGGCATGCAGCACTGCGGCGGCGGTGACGCCCCGAACGTGCTCGATGCCGTCACTGCCGTGATCGACTGGACCGAGACGGGCCGCGCGCCGGCCGCGCTGCTGGCCACCCAGCGCCGAACCGACGGCAGCGAGCGCAGCCGGCCGGTGTGCGCCTTTCCGCAAGTCGCGCAGTACCTGGGCGGCGATGTGGACAAGGCGGCCAGCTTCGCCTGCCGGTGAGCGTTGGCCAGGGCGCCGCCGATCAGCAGCAGCGCCCCTTGCCCCCGCCGTAGCGCGCCTCCAGCCGTTCGCGGAAGAACTCCTCGTAGCTCATCGGTGCGCGGTCCGGATGGGTCTGCGCCATGTGCGACAGGTAGGTGTCGTAGTCGGGCAGGCCCACCATCAGCCGCAGCGACTGGCGCACCGAGCGGGCGATATAGCGCCCGGTCTCGGGCAGGGTGGCGAGGCTCACCATGGCGCGCACGTGCCGGTCAATGGGCGCCGGCCGCACGCGCGCCCGCGGCCATCGGCTCGTAGGGCGTCTCGTGCACCGTCGGCCGGTTGGCCGCGCGGGCCGACAGGCAGGCGCGCACGGTGTAGACCAGCACGCTCAGCACCACGAACATGAAAAGGGCGCACAGCCCCGCGTCCAGCCGGTCGTTGAACACGATGCGGGCCATGGCCTCGGGCGTCTTGGCGGGCGCGACCAGCACGCCGTTGGCCAGGCCCTCGGTGTAGCGCGCCGCGTGGGCCAGGAAGCCCACCTTGGGGTCGGACGAGAAGATCTTCTGCCAGCCGGCCGTCAGCGTGCAGGCCAGCAGCCACACCGCCGGCGCCGCCGCCACCCAGGCATAGCGCTCGCGCTTCATGCGGAACAGCACGACCACGCCCAGCATCAGCGCCACGGCGGCCAGCATCTGGTTGGAGATGCCGAACAGCGGCCACAGGGTGTTGATGCCGCCCAGCGGATCGACCACGCCCTGGTACAGGAAGTAGCCCCAGGCCGCCACCGTCAGCGCGGTGGCCAGCAGGTTGGCCGGCAGCGAGTCGGTGCGCTTGAGCGCGGGCACGAAGCTGCCCAGCAGGTCCTGCAGCATGAAGCGGCCGGCGCGCGTGCCGGCGTCCACCGCCGTCAGAATGAACAGCGCCTCGAACAGGATCGCGAAGTGGTACCAGAAGGCCATCATGGCCTGGCCGCCGATCACCTGGTGCAGGATGTGCGCCATGCCCACGGCCAGCGTGGGCGCGCCGCCCGCACGGCCCAGGATGGTGTGCTCGCCCACGTCCCGGGCGGTCTGCGCCAGCATGTCGGGCGTGACCACGAAGCCCCAGCCGGAGATGGTGGCCGCCGCTTGCTGGGCGGTGCTGCCCACCAGTGCGGCGGGGCTGTTCATGGCGAAGTAGATACCCGGCTCGATGCAAGAGGCCGCCACCAGCGCCATCACCGCGACGAAGGACTCGGCCAGCATGCCGCCGTAGCCGATGAAGCGCGCATGGCGCTCGTTGTCCAGCATCTTGGGCGTGGTGCCCGAGGAGATCAGGGCATGGAAACCCGACACCGCGCCGCAGGCGATGGTGATGAACAGGAAGGGGAACATCGAGCCCGACCACACCGGGCCGTTGCCATTGGCGAACTGCGTGAGCGCGGGCATCTGCAGCTGCGGCATCACGATCACGATGCCGATGGCCAGCGCCACGATGGTGCCGATCTTGAGGAAGGTCGACAGGTAGTCGCGCGGTGCCAGCAGCAGCCACACCGGCAGGCTGGCGGCCACGAAGCCGTAGCCGATCAGCATCCAGGTCAGGGCCTTGCCGTCGAAGGTGAACATCGCGGCCCAGGTGGCGTTCTCGCTCACCGCCTGGCCGCCGAAGATGGCGGCCATCAGCAGCACGAAGCCGATGGCCGACACCTCGCCGATGCGGCCCGGGCGGATGTAGCGCAGGTACAGGCCCATGAACACCGCCACCGGCACCGTGGCCGCGACCGTGAAGGTGCCCCAGGGCGATTCGGCCAGCGCCTTCACCACGATCAGGGCCAGCACCGCCAGGATGATGATCATGATCATGAAGGTGCCGAAGAGGGCGATCATGCCGGGCACCGCGCCCATCTCCTGCTTGACCAGGTCGCCCAGCGAGCGGCCGTCGCGGCGGGTGGAGATGAACAGCACGATGAAGTCCTGCACCGCGCCGGCGAACACCACGCCCGCCAGCACCCACAGCAGCCCGGGCAGGTAGCCCATCTGCGCCGCCAGCACCGGGCCCACCAGCGGGCCGGCGCCCGCGATGGCCGCGAAGTGGTGGCCGAACAGCACGTTCTTGTCGGTGGGCACGTAGTCGAGCCCGTCGTTGTGCCGGTGCGCAGGCGTCTTGCGCGAGCCGTCTAGCCCCAGCACCTTGTCGGCGATGAAGAGGCTGTAGTAGCGGTAGGCGATCAGGTAAGTGCAGACGGCGGCGGTCACGACCCACAGGGCGTTGACGCTTTCGCCGCGCGTGAGGGCGACGGTGGCCAGCGCGAAGGCGCCGACGACCGCCACCACGAGCCACACGAGGTGGCGGCGGAGGCTTTGCATGTGCGTTGTCTCTCGAGGGTGAAAACCCATCGAGTGTCGGAAGCGGCGCCGGGCGGCGCATCCGTTGCAGTGCGTGGGAAGTCCGCGAGGGATTGCCTAAGGGACAACCCTGGTGCGCTGTGCGAGGCCTTCAGCGGCCGTCCGGGCCGAACTGCCGCGTGTGCTCCACCGCATAGCGGATCAGCTCCGCCTGCCCCTCGATCCCCAGTCGGCGCTTGATGCTCTGTCGGTGCGCGTCCACCGTGCGCACCGACAGGCCCAGCTCGCGGGCGATCTGCTTGCTGGATTCGCCGCGGCCGATGGCCGAGAGGATCTCGCTCTCGCGCGGGGTGAGCAGCGGCCGTGGCGCCTGGTTGCGGAACAGCTTTTTCGACACCGCCGGGCTCAGGAAGGTGCCGCCGGCCGCCACGGCCTCGATGGCGGCGACGATTTCCGAGGCCGGCGCATCCTTGAGCACGTAGCCCTGCGCGCCGGCCTGCAGCGCGCGCTGCACGTACTCGGGGTTGTCGTACATGCTGAGCATGACGACGTGCGGCGGCGTGGGCCGGGCGAGCAGCAGGGCGGCCAGCTCGATGCCGTTCAGGTCCTTCATGCCGACGTCGACCAGCATCAGGTCCGGCCGCGCGGCATCGACCTGGGCCAGGGCCTCGGCCGCGCTGCCGGCTTCGCCGACGATGCGCAGGCCCGGCAGCGCCTCCAGCCGGGCGCGCAGGCCATCGCGCACCAGCGGATGGTCGTCGACCAGGAACAGGCGCACGGGCGTCTCGGGGTTCATGCGGAGATTTCCTTGAAGGTGCGCGGTAGCTCGGCCGTGACGGTGGTGTGCCCGGGGGCGGACTGCAGGCGCAGCCGTCCGCCGACGGCTTCCATGCGCTCGCGCATGTGGCGCAGGCCCAGGCCGCGGTGCGGGTCGGCCTGCGCGGCCTCGACGTCGAAGCCCAGGCCGTCGTCCTCGACCGTCAGGCGCACGCGGTCGGGGCTGAAGTGCAGGCGCAGGTCGGCGTGGGCCGCGCCAGCGTGCTTCTGGACGTTGGTCAGCGCCTCCTGCGCGATGCGAAAGAGGGCGGTCTTGGCCTCCGCCGGCAGCTCGCCGGCTTCGCCGGTGACCTGCAGCGCGACCGTGGGACCTGCGCCGCCGGCTTCGTCCACCAGGCGCTCCAGCGCGGCGGGAAGGCCCAGGGTGTCGAGCAGCGCGGGCCGCAGGCGGTGCGAGATGTGGCGCACTTCCAGCAGTGCCTCGCCCAGGCGCTGCAGCGCTCGCGTTAGCAGCGGCGGGACGGGTCGGCCCTCGCGCTGCAGACCATCCACCGCCGATTCGACCAGCAGCTTGGCCGACACCAGCGTTTGGCTGGTGCCGTCGTGCAGCTCGCGGGCGAGGTGGGCGCGTTCTTCCTCCTGCGACTGCACCACGCGCCGCGCCAGCTGGCGCAGCTTGGCCTCGGCCACGCGGTGCTCGCTGAGGTTAAGCAGCAGCCCCCCGGCACTCACGGCCGCGAGCGAGAGCATGGCGATGGCGGCGATCCACAGCAGGGTGCCGCTGACGTTGCCGCTGGTCTGCTGGTCCAGCGCGTCGAGCGTGGCCTGGATGTCGTCCAGGTACAGGCCCGTGCCCACCATCCATTGCCATCGGTCCAGCGCCTGCACATAGCCCAGCTTGGGCGCCAGACCGCCTGCCGAGGGCTTGCGCCATTCGTATTCGACGTAGCCGCCGCCGGCCCGCGCGCGGCCGATCAGGTCGCGGATGGTGTAGCGGCCCTGCGAATCGCGCAGGTCCCACAGCGACTGGCCCACCAGCTCGGGCTGGCGCGAATGCATCAGCACGTGGCCCTGCAGGTCGTAGACGAAGAAGTAGCCGTCGTTGCCATAGTCCAGCGTGCCCAGCAGGCGCAGCGCCTCATGCTGTGTGGGTGCGTCGTCGCCGCGCTCGTAGAGCGGGCGGATCACGCTCAGGCCCAGGTCCACGTAGCTGCGCAGCTCGCCGCGGCGCTGGGCCATGTGGCTCTGCTCGATCAGCAGGCGCTCGCGGCGGTGCAGGTCGCGCGACTGGTGCTGCAGGCCGAAGGCGACCAGGCCCAGGGCCGCGAGCAGCGGCAGCACGGCCAGGGCGATGATCTTGGTGCGCAGGGTCATGGGCGGCGGCGGCCGGGCGGCGGGGTGCGGCGCGCCGGGGCTGGATCGGAAGCGTCGGGCCGGTGGCCCGCGCTGCGCGGGCTGGACGGCCGCCGCGGGCCCGCGGGCCGGGACCCAGGGGCACCACCACTGCCCCCGGGGCGTGGCGGTCGGGGCACCGGCGCATCGAGCACCGGCGGCACCTCCAGCGCCTCCCAGGTGCCGGCCGCCAGTCCGTCGAGCACGAAGGGGCCGATGGCGACGCGGATCAGCCGCAGCGTCGGCAGGCCCACCGCCGCCGTCATGCGCCGCACCTGCCGGTTGCGGCCCTCGCGGATGGCCAGCTCGATCCAGTCGGTGGGAATGTTCTTGCGCTCGCGGATGGGGGGCTCGCGGGGCGGCAGCTGCGGCGGTGGATCGAGCCGGCGCGCGCGTGCCGGCAGCGTTGGCCCGTCGTTGAGGACCACACCGTTTCGCAGCTGCGCCAGCGCCTCGTCGGTGCAGATTCCCTCCACCTGCACCCAGTAGGTCTTCTCCATCTTGTGCCGCGGATCGGCGATGCGCGCCTGCAGCGGGCCATCGCTCGTCAACAGGAGCAGCCCCTCGCTGTCGGCGTCGAGCCGGCCGGCCGCATGCACGCCGGGCAGGTCGATGAACTCCTTGAGTCCGCGCCAGCGTCCCTCTGGCGTGAACTGGCTGAGCACGCCGTAGGGTTTGTGGAAGCGGATGAGGCGGGGCGATGGCGCAGTCATGGACGGCGGCGAGCATAGCCCCGCCTTCAAGTCCGGTCGTCGCCATGGCGCAATCGTCCGCAGCCATCCTCGCGACGAAGCGCCTTGAGGCGCCGGGGCGTCAGCTCAAGTCCCGCAGGCGTGCATCCATCAGCGCCGAGAAGCGCGAGAACCACACCGCATTGGCCGGCGATGGATGCGGCAGCGCCGCGAGCGTGATGGGGTGCGTGACGCCGCCGTGCGCGTAGCCGACCTCCAGCGTGCGGGCATAGCGTTCGTCGCCCAGCGCCCAGAAGTCGTCGAGGGCCGTATCCACCGCTGCAGGCTGCCCGATGCCGAACCAGAAGAAGGCCTCCCGGCCCAGCGCGATCACGGTGCGCCGGCCATCGCGGCCTTGCCACAGGTCGATGAGCAGCTCCGCCATCAGCGGCTGGAAGCGCCGCTTGATCGCCATCGACCAGGCCTTGTTGCCCACGGGCTTGTAGGGCGCCGTGTTGAGCCAGAACACGCCTGAGCCGGCGCGGATGGACGCATCGAAGTCCGGCGCCGGCGCGTTGGCTCCGTGCCGCTGCCGATGGAGCGCCGCGCGCACCAGTTGCCCGCCCTTGCCGAGGAAGGGCTGCCCGTGCTGCGCCTCGGTGCGCCCCGGGTCGCGGCCGAAGATGCACAGCGCCGCATCCCGCGGCCCCAGGCCGATGACCGGATCGCGCCAGTCCCGGCCGGCCGATTCGTAGGCCTCGCGGTCGATACCCGGTAAGTCTTCAGCCAACTGCCGGAAGCTGGCGTGCTGGGCCGGCGATAGCGTCGCGTCCGTCATCGTCACGGATCAAGAATCAGCGGGCGAGGGATGCGGCATCGCGCATGGTGCCGCGTCGTCGGCCAGGAATGACGACACGTCGCGCGTGGCACTCGTGTCCCGCGCTGCCGGCAAACCGTCTTCACCAGCAAACGGTGAGCGCTGCATGAATTCAAGCAGCGACTCCCGCGTCGGCGGCGCACGGTCCAAGCCTTGCGCAGAGGCTGCATGTGCCACCGACTTGCCAGGGACCGGCTCTTCGCTCATTTCCCCCAGCTGTCTTTCAACCCGCTCGTACGGTTGAACACCAGCCGCCCCTCGGCCGAGGCCTTGGCGTCGACCACGAAATAGCCCAGGCGCTCGAACTGGTAGTTCGTCTCCGGCGCGGCGCCGGCCAGACCGGCTTCGACGTAACCCTGCACGGTGCTCAGGCTGGCGTCGTTCAGTTCGTCGGCGATGTTGTCGGCGCTGCCGGGCTGCTCGGTCTTGAAGAGGCGCTCGTAGAGGCGGATCTGGGCCGGCACGGCGTCATGGGCACCCACCCAGCCGATCACGCCCTTGACCTTCACGCTGTCGGCACCGGGCGTGCCGCTCTTGGTGTCGGGCAGGACCTCGGCCAGCACCTGGGTCACGCGGCCGTCGGCGTCTTGCTCGAAGCCAGTGCACTGCACCACGTAGCCGTACTTCAGGCGCACCTTGTTGCCTTCGACCGGCTGGCCGGCGGCGTTGGTGTGCGGCGGGAAGAGGCGGCGGTAGCCCTTCTCGGGCACGGCCATGAAGTCCTCGCGCTCGATCCACAGCTCGCGGCCGAAGCGGAAATGCCGGTGGCCCGCAGCCTCGTCATGCGGATTGACCGGGGCGGTGCAGGGCTCCAGATGGCCGGCGCCCATGGCGCTGTCCCAGTTGGTGATCACGAGCTTGAGGGGATCGAGCACGGCCATGGCGCGCGGCGCCACAGGGTCGAGCGCATCGCGCAGCGCGGCTTCGAGCGCGGCGTACTCGGTCCAGGCGCCACCGGACTTGGTGGTGCCGCTGCGCTCGCAGAAGAGCTTGAGCGCCTCGGGCGTGTAGCCGCGGCGGCGCAGGCCGGCCAGCGTGGGCATGCGCGGGTCGTCCCATCCGTCCACATGGCCTTCCTCGACCAGCTGGCGCAGCTTGCGCTTGCTGGTGATGACGTGGGTGACGTTGAGCCGCGCGAATTCGTACTGCCGCGGCGGCGGGGCGGTGAGCAGGCCGCCTTCGATCAGGCGGGCCATCAGCCAGTCGTAGAAGGGGCGCTGGTCCTCGAACTCCAGCGTGCAGATGCTGTGGGTGATCTGCTCCAGCGCGTCCTCGATGGGGTGCGCGAAGGTGTACATCGGGTAGATGCACCACTGGTCGCCCGTGTTGTGGTGCGTGGCGCGGCGGATGCGGTAGAGCGTGGGGTCGCGCAGGTTGATGTTGGGGCTCGCCATGTCGATCTTGGCGCGCAGCACGGCGGCGCCGTCGGGCAGCTCGCCGTTCTTCATCTGGCGCAGGCGGGCGAGGTTCTCTTCCGGGGTGCGGCTGCGGAAGGGGCTGTCGGTGCCGGGCGTGCCGAAGTCGCCGCGGTTGGCGCGCATCTGCTCGGGCGTCTGCTCGTCCACGTAGGCGTGGCCGGCCGTCACCAGGTGCTCGGCCGCGCCGTACATGAAGTCGAAGTAGTTGCTGGCGTAGTAGATGTGGTCCTGCGCGGTGCCGGGCTGCGCGGGCATGTCGGCCAGGGCGGTGGAGTAGCCCATCCACCGGATCGCCTCGCGGATGGAGTCGACGTACTCCTGCTCTTCCTTCTCGGGGTTGGTGTCGTCGAAGCGCAGGTGGCACACGCCGCCGTATTCCTTGGCCAGCTCGAAGTTCAGCCAGATGCTCTTGGCATGGCCGATGTGCAGGTAGCCGTTGGGTTCGGGGGGGAAGCGGGTGCGGATCTTCGCCGGATCGGGCATGCCGGCCTGGTGGTAGGGCCCGTCGCCCGGGCCACCGCCCCAGCGGCGCGAGTCATAGGTGCCCTGTTCCAGGTCGGCTTCGATGACGTGGCGCAGGAAGTTGCTCGGGGCGGCCGGGGCCGCGGACGCGGCAGCCTGCTTGCCGCCGTTGTTCTTGTTGTCGCCGTGCGGGGCAGTGGGAGAAGTCATCGGGGAATTTTATGGGTGGCCCGGCGTCGATGGTTTCGCCGCGCTGCAGCGCAAGTGGCCTCCACGATGCCGGAGGGGTTACGTCTGGCAACCAACGTCACGTTCACGGGTGAACCTTTCCGGGGCATCGGCCGTTCTATGGGTCAGGTGGACGGCAGTTTTGCGAATGCCCTCCTTCCCCAGTTTTTCCAGGAGATCGAGATGAATGTCTCTCGCACGGGCTTCTTCAAGTGGGCGGCGGCTGCCGCCGTTGCAGCGGGTGCCCTGTTTGCCGCATCGTCGGCCAGCGCGCAGGTGAGCTGGTCGCTGGGCGTGTCGGTGCCGGGCGTGGCCGTGGGAGTGGCGGCGCCGCCGCCCGCGTACTACGGCCCGCCGCCGGCCTATTACGTGGCCCCGCCCGCACCGGTGTATTACCGGCCGCCGCCGCCGGTGTACTACCGTCCGCCCCCGCCGGCGGTGGTGTACGAGCCGGCGCCGGTCTACTACGGCCCGGGGCCTTACTACTACCGCCACCATCACCACTGGCGCTGAGGGCAGTGGATCGGCTTCACGGCCGGTCCATGCCGCGAATCGAGCCGCCTTTCCGCCTGCCGGAAGGCGGCTTTTTCGTGGGCGCTGCGTACTTTTCGGGCCTGTTCGCTACATCGCCCGGAACAGCGGCGCATAGAGCCGGCTCACCGGCAGCGGCTCATTCGGCCGGCCGCGCAGCGTCAGCTGCATGCGCCCCGCCTCGTCGCGATGGACGGCGTCGACGGCGTCGGCCCGCACCACCACCGCGCGGTGGATCTGCCAGAAGCGCTGCGGATCGAGCTGCGGCAGCAATTGCTTGAGCGGCGTGCGGATCAGGTGCTCGGCATCGGCCGTCAACACGCGCACGTATTTGTCGGCCGCCTCGAAATACAGGACCTCGTCCACCGGCACCATGCGCACGGTCGACCCGCCGGCATTGCTGGCCGCGATGAATTTGAGCGGCGCCGATTCGCCGCGCGGCGGGGAGGCGGCGCCCAGCAGGTCGCGCCACTGCGCCAGTGCCTGCTGCGGCAGGGCCGCGGGCGCGGCCAGGCGCTCCTGCAGCCTGGCGACGGTGCGGGCGAGCCGCTGCGGCTGCACCGGCTTCATCAGGTAGTCCAGCGCCTGCGCCTCGAAGGCGCGCGCGGCGTATTCGTCGTAGGCGGTGACGAAGACCAGTTGCGGCATCGGCGCCTCGTCCGAAGGCCAGCGTTCGGCGACCTCCTCGACGGCGGCCAGTCCGTCCTGACCGGGCATGCGGATGTCCATGAACAGCACGTCGGGGCGCAGCCGCAGCGCCTCTCGGGCGGCGCTCAGGCCATCGCCGACAACGGCCGTCACCTGCAGGGCGGGCCAGGCGCGGGCCAGTTCGACCTGCAGGGACTGGGCGAGCAGCGGTTCGTCTTCGGCGATCAGGGCGGTGGGCATCGGCAGGGCGTGGTCAGGCGGAAGCAGGCAGGGGCAGGGTGACGGTGGCACGGGTGCCGCCGCCGCGCGGTGAGCTCAGCGTGAGCGTGCCGCGCTCGCCATGCAGGGTGCGCAGGCGCTCGCGCACCTGGGTGAGGCCAAAGCCGCCCTTGGAGGTCGCGCCAGTGTCGGAGGGCGGCGAGCCTGCGCCCTCGGCGAGCCCGCCGTCTGGTGTCGCGGCCAGGCCGGCACCCGTGTCGATGACGTCGATGACCAGGTCGTCCGCCTCGCGCCGGGCCAGCACGCGGATCTCGCCGCCTTCGACCTGGGGCTCCAGCCCGTGCCGGATGGCGTTCTCGACCAGGGGCTGCAGCAGCAGCGGGGGCACTGGCACCTCGCGCAGCTCGGGCGGCAGGTCGAGCGTGCAGCGCAGGCGCGGCCCCATCCGCACGGCCATCAGCGCCAGGTAGTCGGCCAGGCGGTCGAACTCCTGCGACAGCGGATGCAGCGTGCTGCGCGAGCCGCCCAGCGTGGCGCGCAAATAATCGTTCAGGCGGTCCAGCATGGCGACGGCGCGCTCGGGGTCGGTGGCGATCAGCACGCGCAGGTTGGCCAGGGTGTTGAAGAGCATGTGCGGCTCCAGCTGGGTCTCCAACAGCTTGAGCCGCGCCTCGCTGGCATCGCGGGCCGCCGCGGCAATCTCGGCGGCCATGGCGGCCGACTTGCCTTTGGCGTGGAAGTAGAAGGAGCCGATGGCGCCGGCCGCCACCGTGATGTACAGGCCGATGATGTTCTTGTTGGCAGGCCCGGCGTCGCTGTCGCCGGGGCCGATCAGCCAGTAGGCCACCTCGTCGCCCACGTAGAAGCCCACCAGGATGCCGCTCACGGTGAGGACCATGCCGCGCCAGCCCTTGGGCCAGCCACGGCCGCCCTCGGGGTTGCCATGGCAGTGGCGCGGATCGACCAGATAACGGCCGGCTTCCATCGTGGCCCAGCAGATCGTGCCGATGCACACCGAATAGACGAGCTGGATCAGGTAGCTGCGCGTGGGCCACATCAGCGTGGTGAACACCGTCACCACGCAGCACAGGGCCAGCACATGCAGGTAATGGCGCAGGAGGCTGCGCAGCAGGACGGTCATCGGCGAGGCGCCGTGGCCCGGCGGCCGGCCTCCAGGTGCTGCATCCGCGGGCTCGGTCATGGCGCCGGCAGTGGTGGCACGATCGCGACGTCCGTCGCGGGGCCGCTCGGCGGGGGGGGCGCGGGCATGGCCGGTGTGGCCAGCCTTGCATTGCGACGCAGCTCTTCCGTCGTCTCGCCGCCCCCGGGCCGCCATCCCGGCGGGCGCCACAGGTAGCCCAGCGCCTCGCCCACCGACTTCGCCCCGCGCAGGTCACGCCACAGTGCGCGCCAGCCGTCGAGTTCGATGGCCAGCAGGTTGTACGAGGTCTGCGGCTTCACCAGGCCGTAGCGCGGCTTCACGTCCTGGCGTTCGGCGATGTAGGTGCCGAACAGGCGGTCGAACACGATCAGCACGCCGCCGTAGTTGCCGTCCAGGTATTCGAGGTTCGACGCATGGTGCACGCGGTGCGCCGAGGGTGTGTTCAGCACCCATTCCAGCGGGCCCAGGCGCGGGATCCAGGTGGCATGGATCCAGAACTGGTAGAGCAGGTTGAGCGTGAACATCAGCAGGATCAGCCGCGGCGGCGCGCCCAGCAGCGGGGCGAGCAGGAAGAAAGCCAGGACGCCGGTGAGCTTGCCCGTCCAGCCGAAGCGGTAGGCCGCCGACAGGTTCAGGTCGTTGGGCGAATGGTGGATGGAATGCGTGCACCAGAACCAGCGCACGCGGTGTGCCGCGCGGTGGTACCAGTAATAGCAGAACTCCTGCAGCAGGAACGCTGCCACCCAGCCCGTCCAGTGGTCCAGCGGCAGGGTGAACAGCCGGTGCGCATACAGCCAGTCCATCCAGCCCACCCAGAAGGCCAGCGGCAGCAGCCAGCGCAGCGGGTATTCGCGCACCAGGAAGTCGACCACCGACAGCCCGGCGGACTTCCAGTCGTAGGCCGGCCCCAGCCCGCGGGTGTGGCGCCACGACAGTACCGCGGCCTCCAGCAGCGAGGCGACCAGCACCGTCACGACGGCGAACTTCAGGATGAGCAGAAGAACGGGCATGGTGGCGCGCTCCGGACGAGGTGTTGGGGAAAGGCCGCCGGCGCTGCGCTCAATCCATCAGGGCGTAGGGGCCGCCACGCTGCAGCGCGCGCTGATAGGCCGGCCGTGCGTGGATGCGTTCGAGCCACGCCATCAGCTTCGGCCGGCTGCCGTCCAGGCCGGCCCGGGCGCGGGCAGCTTCGACCGGGAAGCTCATCTGGATGTCGGCCACGCTGAAGTACGGGCCGGCGAACCAGTCGCGCTGGGCCAGTTCCGACTCCATGAAGTCCAGATGCTGGCGCAGTTGCGGCTGCACGAAGCTGGCCATGGCCTTGTCGGCGATGCCGCGGGCGATGGGCTTGACGAAGAAGGGCATCTTCGCGCCCTTGATGCGGTTGAACACCAGCGTGAGCAGCAGCGGCGGCATGGCCGAACCCTCGCCGTAGTGCAGCCAGTAGCGGCAGCGCAGGGCCTCGGGGCTGCCGGCCTCGGGCAGCAGGGCGCCCGCGGGGTAGCGCTCGGCCAGCGTCTCCAGGATGGCGCCGGATTCGGCGAGCACGCTGCCGTCGTCGAGCGTGACGACCGGCGCCTTGCCCAGGGGATGCACCCGCTTGAGCTCGGGCGGCGCCAGCATGGTGGCCGGGTCGCGCTTGTACTGCACGATCTCGTAGGGAAGCTGGAGCTCTTCCAGCAGCCACAGCACGCGTTGGGAGCGGGAATTTTCGAGGTGGTGAACGGTGATCATGGGGCGCGATGTTGCCTCAGAAAGCATGCGGGGATGGGGCGTCAGCGGCCGGTGCGGGCCAGCCGCTCCCGCTCGCGTTGCACCATGTGTGCCATCACCGGGTTGCCGGGCGCGAAGACCCACACGCCCAGGCCGTGGAAGAACAGGCCCAGGCCCCAGCCCAGCAGCGGAAAGACCGCCCAGTGCCGGCCCTGCGCCAGCGACAGCACGATCAGTCCGAGGTTGACGAGCGCATAGACGGCGGCGTGGGCGAACCAGCCGAGCTTGGCCCGGGCACGGCGATGCGCCAGGGCATCCAGGGAGGCGGAAGACGGTTCGGGGCGCATGATGGATCCGCTTCAATCGTGTGGACGGCGATCAGGCCAGCGATGCCGTGCGGTCGGCGCTGATCGCCAGGCGCCACAGGCGCAGGGCGCCGCCTGCGAAGATGCCGCTGAACAGGCCGTACAGGGCGCTGATGCCCAGGGCGAAGCCGCTGTCCTGCGCCAGGCCGGGATGGAAGACCAGCGTCACGCCGACGACGTACTTGGTCAGGAAGATGCCCATCATCCGCACCAGCGGCCAGGGGCTGCCGGGCAGCAGGAACTCGCGCAGTTCGGGGTCGTACTGGGTGCGCGGCGACAGCGGCCGCGCCTGCATCCAGAAGCCGCTGGCGGCGGCAGCGACCACCCAGGCCACCAGGGCCAGCAGGCCAGCCTGCGAATGGCCGAAGGCCGAGGCCACGCCATAGAGCGCGAAGCCGACCAGCGCCAGCGGCAGCACGGTGACGCCGGCCAGGCTGACCTCGCGCGTCACCAACTGGCGCGCGCCGCGCCAGGCCAGCAGCGCGAAGACGGCGAACACCCAGGTGGGGGTGTGGGCGACGATCTGGAAGAGCATGGAATCGGTGAGCATGGAAACTCCTTGAGTGAGGTCAGGTGGATGAGGGCCGCCGGCAGGCAGGCTGCGATGGGATGGGACTGTGCCGGCGGCCCGGGCCCGCCGCCACCAGCCTGCGATGAACGGCGCCAGCGCGGCGCGAACGGCCGGATGGCGGCGCCAACGGCAGCCGGCTGCGCCGCACACCGACCCTCCTGAAGTCGCCCGACGGGGCGCCGACCGACAGCCGCGAGGCTTTACCACCGCTTTACGGTCGCTCCCACATCGCAGCTACGATTTCCCGCTCTACTCGCGGCACGCCCAGCCGCTCGCTTGCCACGCATCCATGGACCCTCGCCACACTCCCCCTTCCGAGACTTCGAACGCCGCAGAGCCGGTGGTGCCGCCCGCGCGGCCTCCGGGGCGGCGCAGCCGCTGGCTGGGGGGCGCGGCGGTGCTCGTGCTGGTGGCCGGCCTGGTGGGACTGGGCTGGTACCTGGTCCACCGTCCGGCGGCCGAAGGCAGCGCCGGCGTCGGCGGGCCACCGGGCCGCGGCGGGCCTGGAGGCCCCGGGGGGCCCGGCGGTCCGGGAGGGCCAGGTGGCGCGGGCGGCGGCTTCGGCAGCGTCACCGTGGGCAATGCCGTGGTGCGCAGCATGCAGTTGCCGATCACGCTCGACGCACTCGGCACGGTCACGCCGCTGGCGACCGTCACGCTCAAGCCGCAGGTCGGCGGCGTGCTGACCGAGGTGCTGTTCACCGAGGGCCAGACGGTGCGCAAGGGCCAGCTGCTGGCCCGCATCGACCCACGCCCCTACCAGCAGGCGCTGGACCAGGCGCGCGGGACGCGGCTGCGCGACGAGGCACAGCTCGCCGCTGCCCGCGTCACGCTGGAGCGCTACCGCACGCTGCTCTCGCAGGACTCCATCGCCCGCCAGGACGTGGACACGCAGGCCGCGCTGGTGCGCCAGCTCGAAGGCACGGTGGTCAGCGACAAGGCCGCCGAGGCCAGTGCGCAGCTCAACCTCGACTTCACCCGCATCACCGCCCCGGTGGCAGGCCGCATCGGCCTGCGTGCCGTGGACCCAGGCAACTACGTGGCGGCCAATGCGACCACGGGCGTCGCCGTCATCACGCAGATGAACCCGATCGACGTGCAGTTCTCGGTGCCGCAGGACCGTGTGCCCGACATCCAGGCGCAGCAGGCCACCGGGTCCAGGCTGCCGGCCACGGCGCTGGACCGCACCCGCAGCGATGTGCTCGATCAGGGCGTGTTCTCCACGCTCGACAACGTGGTCGACGTGGGCACCGGTACCGTCAAGGCCAAGGCCCGCTTCGACAACACGCAGGCCAAGCTCTTTCCCAGCCAGTTCGTGAACCTGCGGCTCACGCTGCGCACGGTCGATGCGCTGGTGGTGCCGGTGACCGCGGTGCGCACCGGGCCCACCGGCCCTTATGTGTATGTGATCCGCGACGACCGTACGGTGGAGGTGCGGCCCGTCAAGCGCGGCGAGTCCACGCCGGAGGTGATCGCCATCACCTCCGGCCTGCAGGCCGGCGAGAAGGTGGTGACCGAAGGCGGCGACCGGCTCAACGACGGCTCACGCGTTCAACTGCAGGGCGAGCGCCCGGCCACCGGCCCACGCCAGGGCGTGCAACGCCGCCGCGGGGCCGAGGGTACGGGCGCGCCCGCCGCAGGTGCGTCGGCGCCGCAGGCCGGGGCATCGGCGCCCGCTGCCGGCGCGCCTGCGTCCGCCGCCGCCTCGCCTGCGCCCGCATTGCCCACGCCCGAGCAGCGCCAGCGCATGCTCGACAGTGCCCGCGACAACCCCGAACGGCTGGCCCGCATCCAGGCGATGCTCGACGGCCTGGACAAGGGCGATCCCGAGGCCATCGAGCGCTGGCAGCGCCTGCAACAGCGTCGGCGCGAAGGCGGCGGTGGTGGCGGCAGCGGTGAAGGCCGATGAATCCCTCGCGTCCCTTCATCGAGCGGCCGGTCGCCACCGGGCTGCTGATGCTGGCCATCGTGCTGGCCGGCCTGGTGGGCCTGCGCTTCCTGCCGCTGGCGGCGTTGCCGCAGGTGGACTACCCGACCATCCAGGTGCAGACGCTGTATCCCGGCGCCAGTCCCGAGGTCATGAGCCGCACCGTCAGTGCGCCGCTGGAGCGCCAATTCGGCCAGATGGCCGGCCTCAACCGCATGAGCTCGACCAGCGCGGCGGGCGTGTCCATCGTCACGCTGCAGTTCGACCTGGACCAGACCCTGGACGTCGCCGAGCAGCAGGTGCAGGCCGCCATCAACGCGGGCGGTTCCTTCCTGCCCACCGACCTGCCGGCGCCGCCGGTCTATGCCAAGGTCAACCCGGCCGATGCGCCCATCATGACGCTGGCGGTCACGGCCGACACCCTGCCGCTGACCGAGGTGCAGAACATCGTCAACACCCGGCTGGCGCAGAAGATCAGCCAGGTCAGCGGCGTCGGCCTGGTCACGCTGGCGGGCGGCCAGCGGCCGGCCGTGCGCATCCAGGCCAACACCCAGGCCCTGGCCTCGGCCGGCATCGGGCTGGACACGCTGCGCAACGCCATCGCCGCGGCCAATGCCAACGGCGCCAAGGGCAGCTTCGACGGGCCGCAGCGCGCCTACACCATCAATGCCAATGACGCGCTGCTCACCGCGGCCGACTACCAGAAGCTGATCGTCGCCTGGAAGAACAACGCGCCGGTGCGCCTGGCGGACGTGGCCCGCGTGGTCGACGGCGCCGAGAACGCACAGCTGGGCGCCTGGGCCGGCCTCAAGGACGACAAGCCCCAGGCCAACGGAGCGGGCGACGGCACGCTGCGCCAGTCCATCATCGTCAACGTGCAACGCCAGCCGGGCGCCAACGTGATCTCGACGGTGGACGCGATCCGCGCCCGCCTGCCCGAGCTGCAGGCCGCCATGCCGGCCAATGTGCGGGTGGAGGTGCTGTCCGACCGCACTTCCGGCATCCGCGCCTCGGTCGAGCATGTGCAGATGGAACTGGTGCTGGCCGTGGTGCTGGTGGTGCTGGTCATCTTCCTGTTCCTGCACAGCCTGCGTGCCACGATCATCGCCAGCATCGCGGTGCCCATCTCGCTCATCGGCACGGCCGGCGTGATGTACCTGCTGGGCTACTCGCTCAACAACCTGAGCCTGATGGCCATGACCATCGCCACCGGCTTCGTGGTGGACGATGCCATCGTGATGATCGAGAACATCGCCCGCAAGCTGGAGGAGGGCGAGCCGCCCTTCAAGGCCGCGCTCGACGGCGCCTCGCAGATCGGCTTCACCATCATCTCGCTGACGGTGTCGCTGATCGCGGTGCTGATCCCGCTCCTGTTCATGCAGGACGTGGTGGGCCGGCTGTTCCGCGAGTTCGCCGTCACGCTGGCCATCACCATCCTGATCTCGGCCGTGGTCTCCCTCACGCTGGTGCCCATGATGGCCGCGCGCTGGCTGGAGCCCGAATCGAAGAGCGGCGGCCGGCTCGGCCGCACGGTGCAGCGCTTCTTCGACCGCGTCATCGCCCGCTACGACGTGGGCCTGGGCTGGGTGCTGCGCCACCAGGGCCTGACGCTGGTGGTGGCCGTGGCCACGCTGGCGCTCACGGCCCTGATGTACGTGGTCATCCCCAAGGGCCTGTTCCCCACGCAGGACACCGGCCAGCTCAAGGCCCGCATCGAGGCCTCGCAGGACGTGTCGTACGAGCGCATGGCCCAGCTGCAGGAGCGCGCGGCCGCCGTCGTGCTGGCCGATGCCGATGTGCAGAGCGTGAGCTCGGTGGTCGGCGTGGACGGCGCCAGCAACATGGCCCTGAACACCGGCAGCATGCTGATCAACCTGCGCCGCAGTCGCGATGCGCAGGACGTGGTGATGAACCGGCTGACGCAGGCGGTGCGTGCGCAGGTGGCGGGCGTCAAGCTCTACCTGCAACCCACGCAGGACCTGACCATCGATGCCGAATCCGGCCCCACCGAATTCCGCGTGGCGCTGGAAGGTTCGGACACCGCCACCGTCAACGACTGGGCGAAGAAGCTGGTGGCCCGTCTGGGCAACGAGCCGCTGGTGCGCAATGCCACCACCGACGCCGGCGCGCAGGGCCTGGCTGCCTATGTGGACATCGACCGCAACACGGCCTCGCGCCTGTCGGTCACGGCCAGCTCGGTGGACGATGCGCTCTACAGTGCCTTCGGCCAGCGCATCGTCTCCACCATCTTCACCGAGACCAACCAGTACCGGGTGATCCTGGAGGCGCAGCGCGAGGGGCTCGATTCGCCCCAGGGCCTGGGCAGCCTGCAGCTGCGCACCGGCGGCGGCACGGCCACGCCGCTGTCGGCCTTCGCCACCGTGCGCGAGCAGCCGGCGCCGCTGCAGATCACGCGGGTGGCGCAGTACCCCGCGGCCACGGTCGGCTTCGACACCGCGCCGGGTGTGGCGCTGGGCAAGTCGGTGTCGGCCATCCGCGCCGCAGCCAATGAGATCGGCCTGCCTGTCGGCATCAACCTGCGCTTCCTGGGTGCGGCCGGGGCCTACGAGAACTCGCTCACCAGCCAGCTGTGGCTGATACTGGCCGCGGTGGTGTGCGTGTACATCGTGCTCGGCGTGCTGTACGAGAGCTATGTGCACCCGATGACCATCCTCTCGACGCTGCCCTCGGCGGGCGTGGGCGCGCTGCTGGCGCTGATGCTCACTGGCAACGACCTGGGCGTGATCGGCATCATCGGCATCATCCTTCTGATCGGCATCGTCAAGAAGAACGCGATCATGATGATCGACTTCGCCATCGACGCCGAACGCAACGAGGGCAAGCCGCCGGAAGAAGCCATCCGCCAGGCCGCGTTGCTGCGCTTCCGGCCCATCCTGATGACGACACTGGCGGCGCTGTTCGCGGCGGTGCCGCTGATGCTGGGCTTGGGTGAGGGCGCCGAGCTGCGCCGGCCGCTGGGCCTGTCGATCTTCGGCGGGCTGGTGCTGTCGCAGCTGCTCACGCTGTTCACCACGCCGGTGATCTACCTCGCCTTCGACCGGCTGGGCCGGCGCTTCTCGCGCCGACGCCGTGACGAGGATGACGGCGACGGTGGCGCCACGGTCCCTGCGCCGGAGGCCCGCGCGTGAACCTGTCGCGCCCCTTCGTGTTGCGGCCGGTGGCCACGGTGCTGCTGACGCTGGGCATTGCGCTGGCGGGCATCCTGGCCTTCTTCAAGCTGCCGGTGTCGCCACTGCCCAAGGTGGACTTCCCGGTCATCAGCGTCAGTGCCAGCATCGCCGGCGCCAGTCCCGACACCATGGCCAGCAGCGTGGCCACGCCGCTGGAGCGGCGGCTGGGCGTGATTCCGGGGGTGAATGAGCTGACCTCCACCAGCTCGGTGGGCTCCACCCGCATCACGCTGCAGTTCGACCTGGACCGCGACATCGATTCGGCCGCGCGCGAGGTGCAGGCCGCCATCAATGCGGCCCGCGTCGACCTGCCCGCCACGCTGCGCAGCAACCCGACCTACCGCAAGGCCAACCCGGCCGCGGCGCCGGTGATGATCATCGCGCTCACCTCCAGGACGCGCACGCCCGGGCAGATCTACGACACGGTCTCCAACATCGTGAGCCAGCGCCTTTCGCAGGTCGAGGGCGTGGGCGACGTGGAGATCGGCGGTGGCTCGCTGCCCGCCGTGCGGGTGGAGCTGGAGCCCTTCAGTCTCAACCGCCTGGGCATCAGCACCGAGGACGTGCGCGCGGCCATCCAGGCCAACAACGCCAACCGGCCCAAGGGCGTGATCGAGAGCGAGGACCGGCGGCTGCAGATCTACACGCCGTCCCCGGGCCTGCGCGCGGCCGACTACCGCGATCTGGTGATCGCCTGGCGCAACAACGCGGCGGTGCGCCTGAAGGACGTGGCCGAGGTCATCGACAGCGTCGAGAACACGCGCACCCTGGGCCTGTTCAACGGCCAGCCGGCCATCGTGGTGCTGCTGCGCGCCCAGGCCGACGCCAACGTGATCGAGACGGTGGACGCGGTGCGCGCGCTGATCCCCGAACTCAAGGCGCAGCTGCCGCAGGACATCGACGTGCAGGTAGCCTCGGACCGGACGGCCTCCATCCGCTCGGCCCTGCACGAGGTCGAGTTCACGCTGATGATCTCGGTCGCGCTGGTGGTGCTGGTGGTGGGGCTGTTCCTGCGGCGTGCACGGGCGACCATCATCCCGACCGTGGCCACGGTGGTATCGCTACTGGGCACCTTCGGCGTGATGTACCTGCTGGGCTTCTCGCTCAACAACCTGAGCCTGATGGCCCTGACGGTGGCCACCGGCTTCGTGGTGGACGACGCCATCGTGGTGCTGGAGAACACGCAGCGGCACATCGAGAACGGCATGGGCCGGCTGCAGGCGGCGCTGCAGGGTGCGCGCGAGGTCGGCTTCACCGTGCTGTCCATCAGCCTGTCGCTGGTGGCGGTGTTCATTCCGCTGCTGTTCATGGGCGGTCAGGTGGGCCGTCTGTTCCATGAGTTCGCGGTGACGCTGTCGGTGGCGGTGCTGATCTCGCTGGTGATCTCGCTCACCACCACGCCCATGATGTGCGCGGCCCTGCTGCGGGCGGAGGGCTGGTACCAGCGCCGCCCGCCCGGGCCGCTGGGCCGCCGCTGGGCCCCGGTCAGCGCCTGGCTGGGCCGCCAGGGCGACCGTCTGTGGGGCGGCATCCTTCGTGGCTATGCCCGCAGCCTGGACTGGGCGCTGGCCAGCAAGACCATCGTGGTGATCTCGCTGCTGGCGGTGATCGGCCTGAACGTCTACCTGTTCGTCCATGTGCCCAAGGGCTACTTCCCGCAGCAGGACAACGGGCAGATCAACGCCGGCCTGCGGGCCGACCAGAGCATCTCGTCCGTCGCGCTGTCGGCCAAGCTCAAGCAGGCGGTGGACATCATCAAGGCCGACCCGGCGGTGGACACGGTGGTGGGCTTCACCGGCGGCACGCGCGCGGGCGGCGGCTTCATGTTCGTCAACCTGAAGCCGCTGGCCGAACGGGGCGTGAAGACGCAGGTGGTGATCGACCGGCTGCGGCCGCAGCTCAACCAGCTCACGGGCCTGCGGGTCTTCCTCGGGCCGGTGCAGGAGCTGCGCATGGGTGGGCGCTCCAGCAATTCCACCTACCAGTACACGCTGCGCGCCGACAACATCACCGACCTGCGGGCCGCCTCGGCCAAGCTGGCCGCGCGCATGGCAGAGCTGCCGCAGCTGGCCGACGTCGACGGCGAGAGCTCCAACGACAACGGCGTCGAGACCTTCCTGTCGGTGGATCGCGACGCGGCCGCACGGCTGGGCGTCAACACCACCGCACTCAACAGTGCGCTCTACAACGCCTACGGGCAGCGCTCGGTGGCGACCATCTACAACGACCTCAACCAGTACTCGGTCATCATGGAATGGGCGCCGCGCTTCCAGACCTCGCCGCTGGCGCTGAAGGACCTGTACGTGCCCTCCACGCTCAGCAGCACGACCAACGCGGACGGCAGCACGGGCAGCACCTCGCTGCAGGCGAACACCGACACCAGCACCGGCACCTCGACCACCACCTCGGCCAACCCGGGGCAGCGCGGCGCTTCCACCGGGCAGGCGCTGGCGACCAGCACCACGACGCTGGTGCCGCTGTCGGCCTTCGCCACCCTCAAGGAGCGGGCGGTGCCCAGCGCCATCAGCCACGAGGACACCGAGCTGTCGAGCACCATCTCCTTCAACCTGCCCGACGGCGTGACGCTGCAGGAGGCACAGGCGGCCATCAAACAGGCCGAGAACGACGTGGCCCTGCCCATCAACGTGCGTGGCAGCTTCGGCGGCACGGCGCGCGCGGCGCAGCAGAGCGGCAACCAGCAGGCGCTGCTGATCGTCGGGGCCATCGTGGTCATCTACATCGTCCTGGGCATCCTGTACGAGAGCCTGATCCATCCGGTGACGGTGCTCACCACGCTGCCCTCGGCGGGCGTGGGTGCGGTGCTGGCGCTGCTGATGCTGCGCATGGACCTGTCGATCATGGCGCTGATCGGGCTCTTCCTGCTGATCGGCATCGTCAAGAAGAACGCCATCATGATCATCGACTTCGCGCTGGAGGCGCAGCGCCAGCGCGGCCTCACGGCCACCGAGGCGGTGCGCGAGGCCAGCTTGCTGCGGCTGCGGCCCATCCTCATGACCACGCTGGCCGCCATGCTGGGCGCGCTGCCGCTGGCCATCGGCTTCGGCGTGGGCTCGGAGCTGCGCCAGCCCCTGGGCGTGACCATCATCGGCGGCCTCGTCGCCAGCCAGCTGCTCACGCTGCTCACCGTGCCCGTCATCTATGTGCTGATGGACCGCCTGCGTCCGGGCGGTGGCCGCGTGCCGCCCATCGGCATCCACGAACACGCTCCCACCCGATGAAGACCCGCCTCGCCCCTTCTGCCTTCCTCGCGCGCCGGCAGCTGCTGCTGGCGGCGCCGGCAGCCGTCCTGCTGGCCGGCTGCGCCGTGGGGCCGCGCTACGCGCCGCCGTCCGATGCCGCCCCCATGGCCTTCAAGGAGGCGCCGGCCGTGGCCGGCTGGTTGCCCGCCACGCCGGGCGACACGCTGGACAAGGGGCCGTGGTGGAAGCGCTTCGACGATGCCCAGCTCGATGCGCTGGCCGAGCGCGTGCAGTTGAACAACCAGAACATCGCCGTTGCCGTGGCCGCCTACAGCCAGGCCCAGGCGCTGGTGCGCGAGCAGCGCGCCTCGCTGCTGCCGTCGCTCACGGCCAGCGGCAGCGGCCGCCGCAGCGGGCCTGTCCGGAGCAACAGCGGCACGTCGCCGTCCAACAGCTTCTCGGCCGGGCTCACGGCGAGCTGGGACGCCGACCTCTGGGGCCGCCTGCGCCTGTCGGTGGAAAGCGCCAGTGCCAGCGCGCAGGCCAGTCAGGCCGACCTGGCGGCGGCCCGGCTGTCGGCCACGGGCGCGCTGGCCACCAACTACCTGCAGCTGCGCGCGACGGATGCCGAGATCGCGCTGCTGGATCGCACGCTCGAAGGCTACGAGCGCTCGCTGACCATCACGCGCAACCGCTACCAGGCGGGCATCGCGGCGCAGACCGACGTGCTGCAGGCGCAGACCCAGTTGGTCAGCGCGCGTTCGGACCGTGCGGGCCTGGTGCGCGACCGGGCCGTGCTGGAGCATGCGATCGCCGTGCTGGTGGGCGTGGCGCCCGCCGACTTCCGCATCGCGCCGCAGGCCGACTGGCTGCCGGTGGTGCCCGCGGTGCCGCTCAGCCTGCCGGCCGAACTGCTGCAGCGCCGGCCCGACATCGCGGCGGCCGAACGCGCGATGGCGCGGGCCAATGCGCAGATCGGCATCGCCCGCAGCGCCTACTTTCCCAGCCTCAATCTCACGGCCTCGGTCACCGGCAGCGCGAGCCGGGTGGGCGACCTGTTCAATGCCTCGAACCTGCTGTGGGCGCTGGGCCTCTCGGCCGCGCAGACGGTGTTCGATGGCGGCGCCATCGCGGCCCAGGTGGATGCGGCCGGCGCCACCTACCAGGGCGCGGTGGCCAGCTACCGGCAGACCGTACTGACTGCCTTCCAGGCGGTGGAGGACCAGTTGAGCAATGCCGCTGCGCAGGCCGAGCAGGCCGTGCTGCTGCGCCAGGCCTCGGAAGCCGCGGACCTGACGGAGCAGCAGATCCTCAACCGCTACCGCGCTGGCCAGGTGAACTACACCGACGTGGTGACGGCCCAGGCCTCGGCCCTGAGCGCGCGGCGCAGCCTGCTCAATGCCCAGCTGTCGCGGCAGGCCTCGGCGGTGGCGCTCATCCAGGCGCTCGGGGGTGGGTGGGAGGCCGACTGGTTGCGCACGCCGGTAGCCGCGCCGTCCGCACTCCCTGGGGCCACGCGTTGAGCCGGAACTGAGGCTCGCCATGAGCAGACGGTTGCGCGCTGCACCGCTGCGTGGCCTGAGTTCTCCCAGTTCACCTCAAGGTTGCTTTCGAGAATCGGCCTAACATTCCTGCCGCCCGGCATTTGACCGGGCCCGCTGCTGCAGCCCCGCGGCGGCGAGATTCATCAGGGAGTAGGGCAATGAATGAACGAAATGCCGGCGCGACGGCGAGGGTGTTGCCGTGGCTGATGCTGGCGCTCACCCTTGCAGGCTGCGCACCCAGTCGCATTGCGTGGCGCAATGCATCGCCGCAGGACGAGGAGCAATGGCGCCGCCAGCAGAAGCTGCAGCAGCAGCCCGACTGCAGCGTCGCCTTGTGGGGAGATTCCATCCTGCACGGCGCGCACAACGGCGCCCATCGGCTGGCCGAGCCCCCGGCCGCCATCCTGAAGCGACTGCGGCCACTCTATGCCGTGGAGGACAACTCGGTGCCGGGCGACAGCGCCTACGCGCGCCAGCCGCAGTTCGAACGGCTCACGCTGCAGGCCCGCATCGTGGTGCTGCAGTACGGAATCAACGACGCCGGCCACCGCTATCCCTATGAGCCGTCCTTCCGGGCGATGGTGGCGCATGTGAAGGCCGAGGGGCGCACGCCGCTCATCACCGGGCTGTCGCAGGTGATCGGCGCAATGGCGGGCCGCGACGAGAACGACGCCATCGCCCGCCGCATCGCTGCCGAGACCGGCAGCGTGTTCGCCGACTGGGGCGCGGTGCGCTTCGATCCGGCCGACATGGCCGACGGCGTGCACCCGGGGCCGCGCTATGCCGAGCGGCTGACGGCGCAGCTGGCGAAGGCGCTGGACCGCGTGGCGCCCGAGTGCGCCGCGTCCGGCGCCTGAGCGCGCCGATCACACCCCGCGGCGCGCCAGGCGATCAGGCCGCCGCCAGCTCCGCCGGCCGCTGGCTGCGCAGCCAGCGCTCCAGTTCGGCCGGCGGCATCGGCCGGCCGAAGTGGAAGCCCTGCAGCTCGTCGCAGCGCGCGGCATGCAGCATCTGCGCATGCTCGGGTCGCTCCACGCCTTCGGCCACCACCCGCAGGCCCAGCGTGTGGCCCAGGCCGATGATGGCCCGCGCGATGGCCAGTTGTGCCGGGTCCTCCAGCATCTGCTGGACGAAGGAGCGGTCGATCTTGAGCTTGTCGATGGGGAAGCGGTTGAGGTAGTTGAGGTTCGAGTAGCCGGTGCCGAAGTCGTCAATGGACAGCGTCAGCCCCAGCGCCTTGAGGGCGTGCAGCTGGGCCATGGTCTCCTCGGCCGTCTCCATCAGCGTGGACTCGGTCAGTTCCACCTCCAGGTGGGCGGGGTTGACCTGGTGGCGGGCCAGTGCCGTGCGCAGCACCTCGGGCACGCCGCTGGTGCGCAGCTGCACGGCCGACATGTTGAGCGAGACGGTCAGCTCGCCCAGCCCCGAGCGGCGCCAGGCATCGTGCTGGGCGCAGGCCTGCTGGATCACCCAGTCGCCGAGCGCCACGATCTGTCCGCTTTCCTCCGCGATGGGAATGAACTCGGCCGGCGGAACGGCGCCCAGCTCGGGGCTGTGCCAGCGCAGCAACGCCTCCACACCGATGGTGCGGCCCGAGCCTGCCTCGATGCGCGGTTGGTAGGCCAGCCACAACTCGCCGCGCTCGATGGCGTGGCGCAGGCAGGACTCGACCTGCTGGCGCTGTTGCGCACGGGCGTTCATGGCCGGCGTGAAGAAGCGGGCGGTGTCGCGGCCGCTGGACTTGCTGTCGTACATCGCCATGTCGGCATGCCGCATCAGCGTGTCGATGTCGGCGCCGTCTTCCGGGTACATGGCCATGCCCACGCTGCACGAGACGTAAAGGCGCGAGCCGTGCACCTCGTGCGGCTCGCGTACGGCGGGCAGGATGCGCTGCTCCACCACCGCAGCCAGGTCGTCGCTGCCGCGCACACCGTCGAGGATGACCATGAACTCGTCGCCGCCCAGGCGGCTGACCGTGTCCACGGGCCGCACCGAGTCGGCGAAGCGCTGCGCCACCGAGCGCAGCAGCGCATCGCCCACATGGTGGCCCAGCGAATCGTTGATGTTCTTGAAGCGGTCCAGGTCGATGAAGAGCACGCCCACGCCGCGGCCGGCGGACTGCGCCCGGTCGATGGCCTCGCGCAGCCGCTCGGCACACAGGGAGCGGTTGGGCAGGCCGGTGAGCACGTCGTGCAGCGCCAGGTAGCGGATGCGCTCCTCGCTGCGCTTGCGGTCGCTGATGTCGATGGAGGTGAAGATGTAGTGCGAGATGCGGTCCGGCCCGTCGCGCACCACGCTGGCCACGATCCAGGCCGGGTAGGCATGGCCGTCGCGGCGGCGCATCAGCACCTCGCCCTGCCAGGCGCCGCGCTTGTCCAGCGCCGGCCACAGCGTGCGCAGGTGGGCGCCGTCGTCGGCCAGCAGCAGGGCCGGGCTCTGGCCGACCAGGTCGGCCAGGTCGTGCCCGGTGCCGCGGCACAGCGCGTTGTTCACGGTGATGATGTCGTGCTCGGCATTGATGATCAGGATGCCTTCGGACGAGGCCTCGAACACCTTGGCCCACAGCTTGAGACGCTGCTCCATGTGCTTGAGCTGGTTGATCGGCGTGAAGGCGGTGAGCATCGCCTCCTGGCCCTGGTAGTGGATCAGCCGGGCCGACAGCACCGCCCAGCCTGGGGCGCCGCCGCCCTGCCAGCGCACCTCGAATTCGTCGACGGCGCGGCGGTCGGCCAGCTGCTGGAAGAAGCGGGCGCGCACGCCCGGCTCCAGCCCCTGGGCCCACGGATCCTGCGAGCGGCCGCCCAGCCAGGCCTGCGCCGGCGCATTGGCGTTGAGCACCTCGTGGCCCGGGATGGCCGTGACCATCAGCGGGATCGGGATCGATTCGACCAGCTCGCGCTGGGCATCCGCCGCCCGCGCCGAGGCCGCCAGCTCCTGCTGGATGCGCCGTTCGCGGTCGAGCTGGGCCAGCATGTCGTTGAAGCCCAGGACCAGGCGGCCGATCTCGTCGTTGCTGTGCCAGCTGGCGCGCAGCGTGTGGTCGCCGGTGCGGCGCACGGTGTCCACCACGTCCGACAGGCGGCGCAGCGGCCTGGAGATCTGCCGCGCCACATAGAACACCGCGCTCAGGATCAAGAGCAGCAGGAACAGCGCCGTGCCCAGGTGCAGCCACATGCGGGTGAAGAAGCCGTGTTCGCGCACGGCGAGCAGCGTGCTCATCTCGCGGCTGGTGGCGCTCCAGGCCTCGTCCAGCCGGGCGAACAGCGCCTGCTGGGCGGGGTCGAAGGCGGCCAGCGGTGCGCTGTCCTGCTCCTGGGCCGCGCGGGCGGCGCGGCGGAAGTCCTCGATGGCGGCCAGCAGCCGGCCGCGGGAAGCATCCAGCGCGCCGGCCAGCGGGCCGCGCGCCGCGGCGAAGGCCTCGCCGTAGTCGCTGCGGATGGCGGCGGCCACGGTGTCGAGCCGGCCCTCCAGGATGAAGAAGCGCGTGTTCGATTCCGTCCGCTCCAGGGACGTGCGGGTCTGGCGGTGGGCGACGAGCTGGCTGCGCATGGCCGCGCCCAGCTCCATCAGCTCCGGAAAGCGCAGCAGCAGCAGCGACATCGTGTAGTAGCTGTCCAGGTCCGGATCGAGGATCAGGTTGGACTGGTTGCCCACGCGCGTGACCAGCGCCCGGCCGCTCTCCAGCGCCTGCCGGGCCGTGGCATCGCGCTCGGGCTGCGGCGCTCGCCTCCAGGCCTGCGCGTCCTGACGGAAGTGGCGGCTGGCCTCGGCGCTTTGCATGCCTTCGCCCCAGTGCCGCTCGACGCGCGCCAGCGTGGCGTCGTCCGCCGCCCGCGCGCCCTGCCAGCCGGCCAGTGCCATGAGGGTGGGCCGCACGCCGTCGATGTAGGCCGTGCCCGCGGCTTCCTTCCGGCCGAAATCGATGGCGATGAACTTCTCGTTGATCAGGATGCCGCTGATGAAGATCACCGCCGTGAGGTCCAGCAGGTAGATCACCAGGAGCTTGCGGCCGACGCTGAGCCGTCCGAGGCGGCGCGAAAGAAAGTTCAACATGAGGGATGCTTTGGACACAATTTCTTGCAAATTGCGTGCCGCGGTCTTGCCCCATGCTGGTGCATCGCCGACGCCCGGTTGCACCACCGGGCGCCCGAGGGACGTGTCAGCGCGACATGTACAGCTGCGGATCGACCGCCACACCCTGGCGTCGGATCTCGAAGTGCAGGCGGCTTTCTTCGCCCGCATCGCCGTCGTCGATCTCGGCGATCACCTCGCCCTGGCGGACCATCTGCTGCTCGCGCACGCGGATGTTGCGCACATGGGCATAGGCGCTGATCACCTGGCCGCCGTGCTCCACGATCACCGTGCGGCCGTAGCCCGCCAGCTCGGTGCCCACGAACGCCACCTTGCCGTCGGCGGCCACGGCCACCGGATCGCCGGCATGGCCGGCGATGTCGACGCCCTTGTTCTGCTCGCCATCGAAGGCCTGGAGCACGGCGCCGGGTGCTGGCGCGGCGAAACGCGGCATCTCGCCGGGCGTGGCGCTCAGGGCGGCAGCGCCGGCCGCGGCCGGGGCGGCGCGGCGGGCGACCGAACGGCCTTTCTTGCCGGGGGCTGGACGGCCCCGCGCGCTCGTCCCGCGGGTGGCCTGCGCGGGTTTGGCCCGCCCGGCGCTGCGTGCCGGCGCGGCCTGTCTGGACTTGGAGGCGGCCGGCTTGGAAGCGGCGGGTTTCGCCGATTTGGCCGGCGTGTGACTGGCTGGGGCGGCCATGGCGAGGCTGGCCGCGAGCATCAGGCTGCCGCCCAGCAGGGCGGCCCAGCCCGCCGACAGCGGGCGCGGCGGCCGCGGGCGGCGGCGCAGCAATGAAATGGGATTGAACATGGGGCGCTTGGAGCGATTGGCGGGCCGAGGGTTCAGGGTCGCGCGGTTCGGGGGCGCGCGCGACGCATGCGGGATGTTCTCAGGCCGAGGCACCGGCGACCTGCGCCGCGAGCGCCGGGTGGCGGGCCAGCACGGCCTCGCGCGGACCGGCATCGGCCACCCGCCCGGCCTCCACCAGCACGACGGTGTCGAAGCGGCCGAGCAGGGCCAGCCGGTGGATGGAGGCGACCACGCAGGCCTGCGGGAAGGCGGCCGAGAGCCGATCGAGCACCTGGGCCTCGGTGGCGGCGTCGAGGGCGCTGGTGGGCTCGTCCAGCAGCAGCAGGGAGCTGCCGGCCGCGGCCAGCGCGCCGCGCGCCAGGGCGAGGCGCTGACGCTGGCCGCCGGAAAGGTTGAAGCCGCGCTCGGTGAGCGGGCTGTCCAGGCCCTGCGGCAGGCGAGCCAGCACTTCATCGAAGGCGCTGGCCGCGGCGGCGGCCTGCAGCTCGGCGTCGGGCCGGGCGTCGCCGAAGTCCAGGTTCTCGCGCACGCTGGCCTCGAAGACCTCGGCCTCCTGCGGAATCAGGGTGGCCATCTGGCGCAGGCTGGCCCAATCGGCCGGGCGGCCGTCCCGCAACAGCGTGCCGGCCTGGGGCGCATACAGTCCGGCCAGCACGCGCAGCAGCGTGCTCTTGCCGCCGCCGCTCGGGCCCACCAGCGCCACCCGGCTGCCGCGCCGCAACTGCAGGTCGATGCCCTGCAGGCCATGGCCACGGCTGCCGTCGGCATAGCGCCACTGCATCGCCTCCAGCGAAAGCGTCGCCCAGGCGGCCTGCGCATCCACAGGCGGCACGGGCTGCGACGGGTCGCCCGGCGCGTCCCAGATCGGCGCGGCGCTGCCCCAGTCGGTGTGCATGCGCGCAAAGCTCTGGAAGTTGGCCGCCATCGAGCCCACCACCGACGCCGCCTGCTGCGCATACTGGTAGATCATGAACACGGTGCCCAGCATCACCGGCTGGCCGGGCACGCGGTTCTGCCACACGTACTCCATGACCAGCGCCCAGGTCAGGCCCAGGCCCAGCAGGTCGACGGTGAACCACTTGCCCTCGTTGACCACCACCGCCCGCTTGAGCGGCGCCGACACCGCGCCCATGCGCCGGCCGAGCAGCCGGCGCGAGGCCGCCTGCAGCCGCAGGCCGATCACCGTGCCGGCATTGCCGATGAAGTCGAACAGGGCGGCGGCGTAGCGCCGGTCGGCATCGTTCTCGGCGCGGGCCAGCTGCATCAGCGTGCGGTCGAAGCGCACGATGACGACCGCGATGGCGACGAAGCCCGCCAGCGCGATCAGCCCGCTGGCCGGCGCCAGCAGCGCCAGGGCCACCAGCGGACCGATGAAGCTGAAGGCGTTCTGCACGTAGACGAACTGGTTCTGCGTGAAGTCGGACAGCGCGCGGCTGGCCTGATGCACGCGATGCTGCAGCTCGCCGGAATGGTGGCCATCGCGCCACACCAGCGGCGCGGCGGCGATGCGGGCATAGAGCTGGTCGGCCACGCGCTCGCGCACGCGCAGGCCCACGTTGCGCTCCAGCACGCGGCCGGGGCCGTGCAGCATCCACGAGACGAGGTAGATGGCCAGCAGCAGCAGGATCCAGCGGCCCGAGCCGGCGATGTCGCCGCGCTGCAGCGTGTCGATGGCGCGACCGGCGAGCCAGGGCAGGGTCAGGCGGATGAGCTGCGAGGCCGAGATGAGCGTCGTCGCGCCCACCAGGTGCGTGCGCACGCCCGCGGCATGACGCCATAGCGCCTGGTAGAGCTCGCGGACGGCGCGGGCGGGGGACGACGTTGCCATCGCCGCGGGGCCTTACTTCAGCGGGATGGGCGTGCCCCGGTCCACCGGCACGGCGGTGACCGCATTGGTGGGCGAGCCGTCGATCAGCTTGTCGGAATAGGTGAGGTAGACCAGCGTGTTGCGCTTGGCGTCGACCATGCGCACCACGCGCAGTCGCTTGAACAGGATCGACTGCCGCTCGCTGTAGACCTCTTCCTGCTGCGGCAGCGGTTGGGCGATGGCGATGGGCCCGACCTGTCGGCAGGCGATCGAGGCCTCGGCCTTGTCCTCGGCCAGGCCCACGGCGCCCGACAGGCCGCCGGTGCGGGCGCGCGACACATAGCAGGTCACGCCCGTGACCTTCGGATCGTCATAGGCCTCGACCACCACCTTGTGGTCCGGGCCGATGAGCTTGAAGGCCGTGCTGACTTCGCCGACCTTGGTGTTCTGGGCGTGGGCCAGGCCGGCACCGGCCAACAGCAGCAGGGGCAGGAGCAACGGTGCGCGCATCACTGGATGTCCAGGGTGTGGAACTGGAAGCGGCCGGCGCGCCGGTCCTCGAAGAAGCAGCGGAGCGCCTCGCGCACGGTGCGAAAGGCGATCTCGTCCCAGGGGATTTCGTCCTCTTCGAACAGGCGGGCTTCGATGGTCTCGTGGCCGGGGTCGAAGCGGTCGCTCTGCAGCTCGGCGAGGTAGAACAGGTGGACCTGGCCGACGCGCATCACGTTCATGAGGGCGAAGAGCTCGCCCATCTTGAACTGCGCCCCGGCCTCTTCGACCGTCTCGCGGGCGGCGCCGTCGGCGGTGGTCTCGCCCAGCTCCATGAAGCCCGCCGGCAGTGTCCACTTGCCCCAGCGCGGCTCGATGTTGCGCTTGCACAGCAGCACGCGCGTGCCCAGCACCGGCACCGTGCCCACCACGTTCAGCGGGTTCTCGTAGTGGATGGTGCCGCAGGCCGGACAGACGGCGCGCTCGCGCGTGTCGCCGTCGTCGGGAACGCGGTAGACCACCGCGGTGCCGCAGGCCTTGCAGTGCTTGATGCGGGGTCGCTCGAACATGGGGCGCCGGCTCCTCGGTGGCCGATCAGGCGATGCGGACCGACAGGCGCGGCAGGCCGGCCACCTCGCCCTCCAGCAGGTCGCCCTGCACGACCGCGGCCACGCCCTCGGGCGTGCCGGTATAGATCAGGTCGCCGGGCTGCAGCTCCCAGGCGGCCGACAGGTGCTCGATGGTCTCGGCGATGTTCCAGATCAGCTGGCTCACGTTGCTGCGCTGGCGGTCGGTGCCGTTGACCTGCAGCGAGATCGCGGCCTTCTCGATGTCGCCCGCCTCGGCCTTGGGCACGATCGGGCCGATGGGCGCGCTCTGCTCGAAGCTCTTGCCGATGTCCCAGGGACGGCCCTGCTTCTTCATGTCGTTCTGCAGGTCGCGGCGGGTCATGTCCAGGCCCACGGCGTAGCCGAAGATGTGCTTGTGGGCGTCGGCCGCGGCGATGTTCTTGCCGCCGGTGCCAATGGCCACCACCAGCTCGATCTCGTGGTGCAGGTTCTTGGTCAGCGTGGGGTAAGCCGCGGTGCCGGTGGTGCCGGCGTCGACCACCACGGCCGCGTCGGCCGGCTTCATGAAGAAGAAGGGCGGCTCGCGGCCGGTGAAGCCCATCTCCTTGGCATGCTCCTCGTAGTTGCGGCCGACGCAGTAGATGCGGTGTATCGGGAAGCGCGCGGCGCTGCCCGCCACGGGAACCGACACCACCGGTGCCGGCGCAAAGACGAAATCCTGGGAAGCCATGGAGACTGCTCTTGGGAGGGTTGGGGAAGGGAAGGGCGAGTGTGCCAGAGGCGGCGCCGTCGTATGCTCGGCGACCATGACCAAGCTGCACAACTACTTTCGCTCCTCGGCCTCCTTCCGCGTGCGCATCGCCCTGCAGCTCAAGGGCCTGGCCTACGACTACGTGCCGGTGCACATCGCCCGCGGCGACCACAAGACCGCGCCGTATGCGCAACTGTCGGCCGACCAGCTGGTGCCGCTGCTGGAGACCGACGACGGCCAGCACTTCTCGCAGTCCATGGCGATCATCGAATACCTGGACGAGCTGCATCCCGAGCCGGCCCTGCTGCCGCGCGACGCGGCCGCCCGCGCCCATGTGCGCGCGCTGGCGCAGTCCATCGCCTGCGAGATCCATCCGCTGAACAACCTGCGCGTGCTCAAGTACCTGGTGCGCGAGCTCAAGGTGAGCGAAGAGGCCAAGAACGACTGGTACCGCCACTGGGTGCGCGACGGGCTTGTCGCCTTCGAGCGCCAACTCGCCGCTTCGCCTGCAGGCCGCTTCTGCTGGGGCGACACGCCCACGCTGGCCGACTGCTGCCTGGTGCCGCAGATCTTCAATGCCCGCCGTTTCGACAGCGACCTGTCGGGCCTGCCGCGCACCATGGCGGCGTACGAGGCCTGCATGGAACTGCCGGCCTTCCAGGCCGCGCAGCCGTCGCAGTGTCCCGACGCGGAATGAGCCTCGGATCGACGGCCGGAGCGCGGGCATGCAACTGATTTGCCCCGACTGGCCGGCGCCGCCTGGCGTGCATGCCCTGTGCACCACGCGCGACGGCGGCGTGTCCGGAAGCGCGCAGGGTGGCGGCTGGGCGGGCCTGAACCTGGGCACGCATGTGGGCGACGACCCGGCGGCGGTGGCCGAGAACCGCGCCCGGCTGGCTGAGGCCGCCGGCGTGCGCCCTGTCTACCTGCAGCAGGTGCATGGCACGGCCTGCGCGCCGCTCGACGCGACAAGCCCGGACGGTCTCGAAGCCGATGCCTGCACGACCGCCGAGCCCGGCATCGCCTGCACGATCATGGTGGCCGACTGCCTGCCGGTGCTGCTGACCGATGCGATGGGCCGGCGCGTGGCCGCCGCCCATTGCGGCTGGCGCGGCCTGGCCGCAGGCGTGCTCGACAGCGCCTGCGCTGCTTTCGACGCTGGCAGCGAATTGCTGGCCTGGCTCGGGCCCTGCATCGGTCCGACGGCCTTCGAGGTGGGGCCCGAGGTGCGCGTGGCCTTCCTGGCACGCGACGAAGGCGCTCACGCCTGCTTCGTGCCGGGCGCCGCCGAGGGCAAATGGCTGGCGAACCTGCCGGCCTTGGCGCGACGCCGCCTGGCTGCGCTGGGCGTGCGGGACGTGCATGGCAACGACGGCAGCGCCGCCTGGTGCACCGTCGGCAATCCCTCAGTCTTCTTTTCGTACCGGCGCGATGGGCGCGTCAGTGGCCGTTTCGCGGCCCTCATCTGGCGGGATTGAAGCGCCCGGCTGCACGGGCCGCGCGTTCGCCCCCTCTGCCGCGGCCTCCCGCGCGCGCCGGGCCCGACGCCGCGCCGGCGTGGCGAGGATGTAGCCCACGATCCCCATGGGCAGCAGCCCGTACAGCACGAAGGTGACGATGGCGCCGAGCAGGCTGCCGTTGGTGGCCGTGGCCTCGGCCACGGCCATCATCACGGCCACGTAGAGCCAGGCGATCACGACGAGATGGAGGAACACGGGTCGGCTTTAGAGGTAGGCTTTCCGGGGGAAGAGGGGTCTCGAAAATGCAGGATACTCCGCCGGACCATCCGTCAGGTGAGGCACCGGAGACTCCATGAACCAGCAAGACGCGAAGGCCCAGATGAACGCCATGTTCGGGCCGTTTCAGCAGGCATTGACCGATGGTTGGGGCAAGGCGATGAGCGCCTTCGGCCAGCTCGGCAATGGCGGCAGCTTCGGCGGCGCCGCGCAGCCCGAGTTGCCGCGCTTCTCCTTCGACCCGGGTCGCCTGCAGGCCATCCAGCAGCAGTATGTGGAAGAGGCCGGTGCCCTGTGGCGCCAGGGCCTGTCGGTGCCGCCGCCGGGCGACAAGCGCTTCGCGGGCGAAGGCTGGGCCGCCAATCCCATGGCCGCCTTTTCGGCCGCGGCCTACCTGCTCAATGCCCGCACCCTGCTGGCCATGACCGAGGCGGTCGAGGCCGACGCCAAGACCCAGGCCCGGCTGCGCTTCGCGGTCGAGCAGTGGATGGCGGCTTCAGCGCCCAGCAACTTCCTGGCCTTCAATGCCGAGGCGCAGCAGAAAGCCCTCAAGACCCAAGGTGAGAGCATCGCCCGCGGCATGCAGAACCTCATGCACGACATGCGCCAGGGCCATGTCAGCATGACGGACGAGAGCGCCTTCGAGGTGGGCCGCAACGTGGCCACCACCGAAGGTGCCGTGGTGTTCGAGAACGAGCTGTTCCAGCTCATCGAATACAAGCCGCTGGGCGACAAGGTGCACGAGCGTCCGCTGCTGCTGGTGCCGCCTTGCATCAACAAGTTCTACATCCTCGACCTGCAGCCCGACAACTCCCTGGTGCGCCATGCCGTCGAGCAGGGCCACCGCACCTTCGTCGTCAGCTGGCGCAATCCCGACGAGTCGCTGGCCCACACCACCTGGGACGACTACATCGAGAAGGGCGCCATCACCGCCATCGGCGCCGTACAGGCCATCAGCGGCCAGGACAAGCGCGGCGGCAAGATCAACGTGCTGGGCTTCTGCGTGGGCGGCACCATCCTGGGCACGGCGCTGGCCGTGCTCGCGGCGCGCGGCCAGAAGCCGGCGGCCTCGGTCACCTTCCTGACCACGCTGCTGCGCTTCGAGGACACCGGCATCCTTGACGTCTTCATCGACGAGGCTTTCGTGCGCTTCCGCGAGATGCAGATGGGCCAGGGTGGCCTGATGCCCGGCGCCGACCTGGCGGCCACCTTCAGCTTCCTGCGGCCCAACGACCTGGTCTGGAACTACGTGGTGGGCAACTACCTCAAGGGCGAATCGCCGCCGCCCTTCGACCTGCTGTACTGGAACAGCGACGCCACCAACCTCCCGGGCCCCATGTACGCCTGGTACCTGCGCAACACCTACCTCGAAGACAAGCTTGCCGACAAGGACGCGGTCACGGTCTGCGGCGAGAAGGTGGACCTGGGCCGCATCGACATCCCGGCCTACATCTACGGCTCGCGCGAGGACCACATCGTGCCCATCGGCGGCGCCTATGCCACCACGCAATTGCTGTCGGGGCCGATGCGCTTCGTGATGGGCGCCTCGGGACACATCGCCGGCGTGATCAATCCGCCCGCCAAGAAGAAGCGCAGCCACTGGCTGCGTGAGGACGACAGCTTTCCGCCCACGCATGCCGAGTGGCTGGAAGGCGCCACCGAATACCCGGGCAGCTGGTGGACCGATTGGGACGCTTGGCTCAAGCGCCATGCCGGCAAGCAGGTCCCCGCACCCAAGGCCTATGGCAACGGCGCGGCCTACAAGGCCATCGAGCCGGCGCCGGGCCGCTACGTCAAGGCCAAGGCCTGATCCCTTTTCCTTCCCAACGATTTCACTGAAGAGAGAGCACCATGGAAGACATCGTCATCGTCTCGGCCACCCGCACCGCCATCGGCAAGTTCGGCGGTTCGCTGGCCGGCATCCCGGCCACCGAGCTGGGCGCCATCGTCATCAAGGAAGCCCTGGCCCGTGCCAAGGTCGAGGCCGGCCAGGTGGGTGAGGCGATCATGGGCCAGGTTCTGGCCGCCGGTGCCGGCCAGAACCCGGCCCGCCAGGCCTGGCTCAAGAGCGGCGGCGCCAAGGAGACGCCGGCCCTGACCATCAATGCCGTCTGCGGCTCGGGCCTGAAGGCCGTGATGCTGGCCGCCCAGGCCATCAACGCCGGCGACAGCGAGATCGTGGTGGCCGGCGGCCAGGAAAGCATGAGCCTGGCGCCGCACGTGCTGCCCAACTCCCGCAACGGCCAGCGCATGGGGGACTGGAAGCTGGTCGACACCATGATCGTGGACGGCCTGTGGGACGTGTACAACCAGTACCACATGGGCATCACGGCCGAGAACGTGGCCAAGCAGTACGACATCAGCCGCGCCGCCCAGGACGAACTGGCCCTGGCCAGCCAGCAGAAGGCGGCGGCCGCCCAGGACGCGGGCAAGTTCAAGGACGAGATCACCGCCGTCAACATCCCGCAGAAGAAGGGTGACCCGGTGGTCTTCAACGCCGACGAGTTCATCAACCGCAAGACCAGCGCCGACGGCCTGGCCGGCCTGCGTCCCGCCTTCGACAAGGCCGGTGGCGTCACGGCGGGCAATGCCTCGGGCCTGAACGACGGCGCCGCCGCCGTGGTGGTGATGAGCGCCAAGAAGGCTGCCGCCCTGGGCCTGACGCCATTGGGCCGCATCGCCAGCTTCGCCACCTCTGGCCTCGACCCGGCCATCATGGGCATGGGCCCGGTGCCGGCCTCGAAGAAGGCGCTGGAGCGCGCCGGCTGGAAGGCCGCCGACCTGGACCTGCTGGAGATCAACGAAGCCTTCGCCGCCCAGGCCTGCGCCGTGCACAAGGAAATGGGCTGGGACACCAGCAAGGTCAACGTCAATGGCGGCGCCATCGCGCTGGGCCACCCGATCGGCGCCTCCGGCTGCCGCATCCTGGTGACGCTGCTGCATGAGATGGCCCGCCGCGATGCCAAGAAGGGCATCGCTTCGCTGTGCATCGGCGGCGGCATGGGCGTGGCGCTGACCATCGAGCGCTGAACCCCGGCGCCGCCGCTGGCCCCAAGGCCGGCGGCGCCACCCTCCCACAAGGCCCGGCATGTCCGGGCCTTGTGCTTTCAGGGCGCGGACATGTCGCCCGCGAAGCTGAATCCGGGCGCGTGCGACTGCTGCTTGCTGTGGTACATCGCGCGGTCGGCGGCGCGCAGCAGTGCGTCCAGGCTGTCGCCGTCCTGCGGGCGGCAGGCAATGCCGATGCTCATGCCGACGCGCAGGCCCTGGCCTTCCCAGTCCACGGGCAGGGCGGCCTGGCCGAGCAGGCGCTGCGCCAGGGCGGCAAGCGCATCGCGATGGGGATCGCCCGCGACCAGCAAGGCGAATTCGTCGCCGCCTAGGCGGGCCACCAGGTCCGAGTCGCGCACCGACTCGCGCAGGCGGCCGGCCAGCGCCGCGAGCACGGCGTCGCCGGCCGCATGGCCGTGGCGGTCATTCACTGCCTTGAAACCGTCCAGATCCAGCAGCAGCACGGCGAAGGGGCGCCCCTCGCGCAGCCACCGATCGGCCTGCACCTCCAGGCCGGCACGGCTGGCCACGCCCGTGAGCGAGTCGGTCCGCAAGGCGTCCACCAGCTCCAGGTTGTGGGCGGCCAGCGCCTGTTCCGAGCGCAGCACCAGCCGCAGGCGCGAAGCGGCTGCCACGGCGAACACGACCAGTTCGAGCACCAGCGCACCTTGCGTGAGGTTCATGTGACCGGGCTTCCAGTCGATCAATCCCCAGCTGGCGAAGACGATGGCCCCCACGGTCAGCAGCAGCAGGGCCACGCCCACGCAGTACAGCACTGCGGGCCAGTAGCGGCGCCGCCCCGCCACGATCGCGCCGGCGAGCAGGACGGCCGAGGCGAGCACCACCGACGCCTGCACCAGGTTGAAGGTCAGCAGCGGATGCGGCCCGAAGAGGCCGTACACGGCGGCCACGCCCAGCGCAGCCAGCAGGGCGACCACCAGCCGGTCGAGCCACGGCGCAAACTGCCGCAGGTTGAGCAGCCGTCGCCCGAACTGCAGCTTGCAGATCGCCCACAACGCCGGCATGAGCGTGTAGGAGACGCCCGCCGCTGCCGGCCAGTTGGCGAAGGGGTAGCGCAGCAGGTGCCCGTTGAAGCCGGCGATGGCACCGAGCGCGCACAGGCAGGACAGCAGGTAGTAGACGTAGATGGCCTCGCCGAAGACCAGCAGCAGCACCAGGCCGTACACCAGCAGGCCGATGAGGATGCCGTAGCTGATGCCGTCGAACATGCGCTTGTCCTGGGTGGATTCCAGGTAATCGGCGGTGCGCCAGACGCGCATGTCGTAGACGCGGGCGAAGGTGGATTCCGCCCGCACATAGACCGTATAGGGCTGCGCGTCGGGCAGGTGGAAGCGCCAGGCCATCTGTTCGGACGAGGCCTGGCGCGTGCGCCAGGGATGCCGCATGCCCGTCACCACGGGCTCGGCCAGCGCATGGCCGTCGGGCGCGAAGGGGCCGTAGAACCGCATCTCGTGCGTGGAGACCGAAGGGACCAGCAGCAGCCATTCCTGCGGCGCGTCGGCCGGATCGGCCAGCCGCAGCTGGAACTTGAACCACAGCACCCGATCGGCCTCGCGGCCCCGCAGCGGATCCTCCGGCAACATGAAACGCGACTGCCACTCGGGCCGGCGCACCTCGTCGAGCGTGAGCGTGCGGCTGGTGTCGTCCAGCACCTGCAGGTGCCAGGCCAGGGGCAGACCGCCGGCCTGGCGGCCGATGGCCGCGGGCGCCAGTCGCTCGGACGGCGAGGGGACGATGCCCTGCGCCACGGCCCAGGCCGCCAGGCCCAGCCACAGCAGCGCGCCGAGGCACAGCCTGCGCCAGTGGCGTGCGCCTGCCGCGGCGCCGGGCCTCATGGGGCGCCGGCCCCCAGCAGACGGGCGAGCATCCGGATCGCGCTGGCGGCGTCCTCGGCCAAGGGCGTGGCGCCCGTGAGCATCAGGTTCAGCCGCTGTTCCCGGCCCTCGACCTCGGTGCCGTCCGCCTGCTCGCGCAGCACGCCGTGGCTGTCGGTGCCGCAGGGCCGTGCGGCCTGGACCCGGTCGGCATAGCTGCCCGCCGGCACGCCGTAGGCGACCACCGGCTTGTCCAGCGCGATGGCGAAACCGACCTCGAAGACCGTGCCCGAATCGGGCTCCAGCCCGCGGAAGCACTGCAGGTTTGCGATCACGCCGCTGCAGCTGTGGATCAGGTCGATGTTGCCCTGGTAGATGCGGCGGGCCTGCTCGTCGTCGCCCACGGCACCGGCCAGGTCGATGTGGGCATCGGAAGGCGCCACGCCTTCCAGGCCGCAGGCGCTGCACAGCCGCTTGAGTTCGCGGAACACGGCCGGATGGTCGGGCCGGAAGATGTCCGGGCCCGCCAGGTAGACACGCGGGCGCAGGGGGTCTGCATTCATCGCGCGCATTTTCGCGGTCCGACGTGCGTTTGGGGATGACGAAGACCATAAGCCGTGCTGATGGCTGCCGCCGCAGACGCGATGGCCGCGGCCTCGGGCGGCCACCTAGCATCGGTCCATGCCTGTTGCCGCCTCCTTGCCGACGATGACCGCGCCCGAGGCTGGCGGCGACACGCCCTCGCTGGCCCCCATCGGCATCCTGGGCGGCATGGGGCCGCTCGCGACCCTGGACTTCATGCACAAGGTGCTGGCCGCGACGCCCGCCCGCTGCGACCAGGATCACCTGCCGCTGCTGGTCAGCTCCATCCCCCAGATTCCCGACCGGACCGCCGCCTTCCTGGGCGAGGGCGTGTCGCCGCTGCCTGCGCTCGTGGACAGCGCCAGGCGGCTGGCGGATGCGGGCGTTCGGCTGCTGGTCATGCCGTGCAACACGGCGCACCTGTGGTTCGAGCCGCTGCAGGCCGCGCTCGGCCTGCCGATGCTCCACCTGGTGGATGTCGCGTTGGACGAGGCTGTGCGGCAGGCCCCGCCCGGGGCCGCGCTCGGTCTGCTGGCCACGCCGGCCACGCTGGCGTCGGGCCTGTACGTCCGGCGCGCCGGCGCCTCCGTCCACTGGCAGATGCCGACGCCGGACGAACTGGCACGGTGGGTGGTGCCAGGCATCCAGGCCATCAAGGCCGGCGATCTGGCACAGGGCGAAACCTGCCTGCGTCAGGCCGCCCAGGCCCTGGCCGACCGCGGCGCGCGCATCCTGGTGCTGGGCTGCACCGAGATTCCGCTGGTGCTCGATGCCGCTCGTGCCGGGTTGCCGGTCATCGATGCAACGGCCGCCCTGGCGCGGGCCACGGTGGCCTGGGCGCTGGCACAACGCGCAGGTGAACCGGTGCGGCAGAAGGCGTCGGCCTGATCCCGCCCGCGTCGACGAGCCCGCCGCTGCCCGGTCCTGCCGGCCTTCCGGCCCTGCGTGGGTACAGCCGACCGCTCAGCGAGGCTCGGCGGTGACGGCCCGCAGCGCCTTCAGGAAGTCGGCCACCGGCCGCGGCGAGCGCACGCCTTGCGGCAGCAGCGCCCGCACCTCCACCGCGATCTCCGGCAGCAGCGTGCGCACATGCAGGGCCTCGTCACGCCGGGCCTGGGCGGTGAAGGAGTCGACGATGGCCGGACCGAAACCCTGTTCGGCCAGCACCAGCGCGATGTGGTGCGTCTGCACCGTGATGCCGCCCGTGGGCGCCACGCCCAGCCGCGACCATTGTTCGGCCAGCATGGTGCCGATGGGGTCGCGCTCGTCGATGCGGATGATGGGGCTGCGCAGCACCTCGTCCAGCGCCACGGTGGCGCGGGTGTCGGCCCCGGCATGGTCCACCCGCGAGACGCACACCAGCCGGCCGCTCGCGATGGCCTCCTCGTGCAGTGCCGGATGCGGCGCGCTGCCGTAGACGATGCCCACGTCGCCCTCGTGCAGCGCCATGGCCTGCGCGATCTCGCGCGAATGCAGGGTGCGGATGGTGACCGGCATCTCGGGATGGCGGCGCTTGAAGACGGCCAGCGCATCGGGCAGCGCCCGCACCGCGAGCGAGGGCACGATCAGCACCCGTAGCGGCGTACCTTGGTCGCGTCCGAGCGCCAGCGCGACGCGGCGCACCCGCTCCAGCTGTGCCATCAGCGGCTGCACCTCCGCATACAGTGCCTGCGCCTCGGCCGTCGGCACCAGCCGGTTGCGTTGCCGCGTGAAGAGGGCATAGCCCAGCTGGAGCTCGGCATGCTGCAGCGTCTGCGTGGCAGCTGGCTGCGTCACATGCAGCAGCCGCGCGGCGGCGCTCACGCTGCCCGTCAGCATGACGGCGTGGAAGACCTCGAGGTGCTTGAGTTTCATCGGCGGACGCAGCGGACGCCGGGCGGCCGCTCAGCCCCGCTCGTAGGTCACGAAGGCAAAGCGCAACCCCTCGAGCGCGGAGCTGACGTGTGATTCACGCGCCGTTTCGCTCCAGCCGGCATCGAGCACCGGCGCGAAGGCGTCGCCCTCGTAGTCGCGGTCGATTTCCGTGACGACGGCGCGCCGGGCCATGGGCGCGGCCTCGGCGTAGAGCTGGGCCCCGCCGATCACCCACAGTTCCGGCGCATCGCCGGCGGCGGCGATGGCCTCGGCCAGGCTGTGTGCGCGCACGGCGCCCTCGGCCTGCCAGGCCGCCTGCCGCGTGACGACGATGTTGGTGCGGCCCGGCAGCGGCCGGAAGCGCGGCGGCAGCGAATCCCAGGTACGGCGGCCCATGATGACCGGGCAGCCGCGGGTCTGCGTGCGGAAGTGCGCCATGTCCTCGGGCAGGTGCCAGGGCAGGGCGTTGTTCCGGCCGATGACGCCGTTGGCGGCGCGGGCGTAGATCAGGTTCAGGCGGCCCTTCGACATGGCAGCGCCTGGATCAGACCGCCACCGGCGCCTTGATGGCCGGGTGCGGGTCGTAGCCCTCGAATTCGAAGTCCTCGAACTGGTAGTCGAAGATGCTGGCCGGCCGGCGCTTGATGCGCAGCGTCGGGTAGGGCCGCGGCTCGCGCGAGAGCTGCAGCGCCACCTGCTCGGCATGGTTGCTGTAGATGTGACAGTCGCCGCCGGTCCAGATGAAGTCGCCGACTTCCAGGTCGCACTGCTGCGCCAGCATGTGGGTCAGCAGCGCATAGCTGGCGATGTTGAAGGGCACGCCAAGGAAGATGTCGGCGCTGCGCTGGTAGAGCTGGCACGACAGGCGCCCCTCGGCCACATAGAACTGGAAGAAGGCGTGGCAGGGCATCAGCGCCATCTTCGAGAGCTCGGCCACGTTCCAGGCACTGACGATGATGCGGCGCGAGTCGGGGTTGGTCTTGAGCTGTTCGACCACCTGGGCGATCTGGTCGATGTGACCGCCATCGGGCGTGGGCCAGCTGCGCCACTGCACGCCGTACACCGGGCCGAGGTCGCCGTCCTCGCGCGCCCATTCGTCCCAGATGGTCACGCCGCGCTCGCGCAGCCAGTTGTTGTCGGACGAACCGGCCAGGAACCACAGCAGCTCGTGGATGATGGACTTGAGGTGAACCTTCTTGGTGGTCACCAGCGGGAAGCCTTCGCGCAGGTCGAAGCGCATCTGGTGGCCGAACACGCTCTTGGTGCCGGTGCCGGTGCGGTCGCTCTTGAAGACGCCATGCGTGTCCACATGGCGCATGAAGTCTTCGTACTGGGAGCGGATGGGGTGGGTGTCGGCGCGGGTCATGGGGCGGTCGCAAAAGCAGGCCGGATTCTAGAAGGCGCCCTCCGGGCGCGCGTCGCCCGCGCCGGGATCAGTGGTCGGCGCTGATGACAGTGCGCGCAGCCGTTGCCGGGCGCTGCCGTCCGGGTCGACCGGTTGCTGGTTCTTCGCCTGCAAGTAGTGATGGGTGAAGACGTCCAGGTAGGCGTCGAGCACGCAGGCCGCCAGCGGCTCGTCGGCGAGTTCGAGGCACAGCGCTGCGACCTCGCTGGTGCAGAGGTGGTGCTCGTGGCAGGTCTGGCGCAGGCGGTACTGGGACGACTTGGTCGGCGACAGGCTCAGCACCGGGAAGGCATCGAGGTACGGGCTGCGTCTGAACATCTTGCGCGCCTCGGTCCATGTGGCGTCCAGCAGCACGAAGAGCGGGCGCCGACCGTCCTCACCGTTCGCCGCCGCAGCCGGAGGCACGGCTTCGACCACACGCTCGGGCGCGGCGTACTGGCCGGGAAACACCACCAGCGGCTGCCATTGCGGGTCGCGCAGCAGCGCCAGCAGGCCCGGGTCGGGCTGCGTCCGCGTCCAGCCGAAGGCGAAGGTGTCGGGCACCACGTCGGCCACCAGCCAGCCTGTGTTGGTGGGCTTGAGCGGCTCGATGTCGGCCATGAGCAGGCACACGCCCGCGCGCACGGCCAGCGCCGGCCGCAGGGCGCACATGCAGTGGCTGGGCACCAGGCGGCAGGCCGGACAACGCTCGCGCTTGAAGCCGCCGCGCGCCATGAAGGGCTTGGTGCTGCGCGCGAGACGGTCCGCACGCAGGCGGGCGACGGCATGGGGCATGCAGGAGTGTCCCAGGCTCCGGGTCGCGCAGGCGTTCAGGCGGCCAGGACCCGGCCCGGATTGAGCAGGCCCTGTGGGTCCAGCGCCGACTTGATGGCACGCATCATGCCCAGCGCCACCGGCGACTTGTGCTGTTCGAGCGTCTGGACCTTCAGGCTGCCGATGCCGTGCTCGGCCGAGAAGGAGCCGCCGAACTTCTGCACCTGGGCGTAGACCATTTCGTTCACCCGCTTCTCCTGTTCGCGCAGGAAAGCCTTGGCATCGCCTTCGGCGGGCGCCTGGACGTTGTAGTGCAGGTTGCCATCCCCCAGGTGGCCGAAGTTGACCAGCCGCACACCCGGAATCTCGCGCGCCAGCAGGGCGTCGGTCTCGGCGCAGAAGGCCGGGATGCGCGACACCGGCAATGAGATGTCGTGCTTGATGTTGAGCCCCTCCTCGGCCTGGGCCAGCGGAATGCTCTCGCGGATGTGCCAGAGCTCGTGCGCCTGCGACAGGTTCTCGGCCACCACGGCATCGGCCACGGAGCCGGATTCGAAGGCCGATTCGAGCAGCGATTCGAAGCGGGCGCGGGCGTGTTCCTCGGATTCGCTGTCGGAGTTCTCCAGCAGCACGAAGTAGGGATGGCCGTCGCCCGCCTCGTCGGCGAAGGGCACGCGTAGCTGCGGCATGTGCCGGCGCACCAGGCTGAGGGCGAAGCGGCCCATCACCTCGAAGCCCGTCAGGCCTGCGCCCAGGTGCCGCTGGGCCTGGCCCAGCAGCTGCACGGCGTCCTCGAAGGAGCCCACCGCCGCCCAGGCCGTGAGCCGCGCCGCCGGCTGCGGAAAGAGTTTGAGCGTGGCGGCCGTGATGATGCCCAGCGTGCCTTCGCTGCCGACCATCAGGTCGCGCAGGTCGTAGCCGGTGTTGTCCTTGCGTAGCCCGCTGCTGCCGTCCCACACCTCGCCCTGGGCCGTCACCACCTCCAGGCCGAGGCACAGCTCGCGGGCATTGCCATAGCGCAGCACCTGGGTGCCGCCCGCGTTGGTCGCCAGGTTGCCGCCGATGGTGCAGCTGCCTTCGGCGGCCAGGCTCAGCGGGAACAGGAAGCCGGCCTTGGCCGCCGTTTCCTGCAGCACCTGCAGCACGCAGCCGGCCTCCACGGTGATGGTGAGGTTGGCCGCGTCGATCTCGCGCACGCCGGCCATGCGCGCCAGGCTCAGCACCACCTGGCTGCCGCTCTCGTCGGGGATGGAGCCCACCGCCAGGCCGGTGTTGCCGCCTTGGGGCACGATGGCCGTGCCGGCGGCGGCGCAGGCCTTGACCACGGCCGCCACCTCGGCGGTGCTGCCGGGGCGCACGACGGCCAACGCCTTGCCGCGGGCCCGCTTGCGCCAGTCCTGTTCGTAGGCGGTGAGGTCGCCGTCGGTCAGCACATGGGCGGCGCCGACGATGGCGCGCAGCGATTCGATCAGGGCAGGGGTTGTCATGGTTTCAGGAAGTCGATGGATCGGCAGCGCGCATCCGCTGGCCGGCCCGCAGCCGCAGGCGCACATGCCAGGCGCAGGCCACGAAGAGCAGCAGGCACAGCGCGATCTCGATGCCCGCGAGGGCGCGGCTCGTCGGCAGCGTGTCGCTCCAGGCGCGCACCACGCCTTCGGTGAAATAGAGCCAGATCATCAGGCTCAGCCAGCGATAGGTGTACAGGCGCCACTTGAGCAGCCCCGCCAGCGGAACCAGCAGGGGCAGCACCTTGAGCGCCAGCCAGCTGCCGCCGGGGCGCAGCGGCGCCAGCCAGAGCTCCCAGGCCAGGCCCAGCCCGATGAGCCCCAGCAGGCAGCCCACCGCCAGCACGCGCGTGGCGACGACGGAGGCCGAGGGAGGGGCGGAGGACGTGTTCAAACCGGGGGGAGGAAAAGAGGCCGCGGCAGACGGGCGCGGCGGGGGTGTCGAAAGGCGGTGGCATGATACCCAGCATGATTCGCCATCGGCTCTGGAGGGATCTCACGCGCTTTCCGTGGCGCAGCACCGCGGCGGTGCTGGGCGAGCGGTTCCGCGACGATCGGCTGGCCCTGACGGCCGGCAGCCTCACCTTCACCACCACCATCGCCCTGGTGCCCTTCTTCACGGTGGCACTGGCGTTGTTTACCGTCTTCCCCATCTTCGCCACGCTGCAGGACCGGCTGCAGCGCTGGCTGGTGCAAAGCCTCATCCCCGAGAACATCGCGCGCCAGGTGCTGGGCTACCTGACGCAGTTCGCCGGTGCGGCCAGCGGGCTGGGCATCGTGGGCCTCGGGGTGCTGCTGATCACGGCCATCGCGCTGATCCTGACCATCGACAAGACGCTCAATGGCATCTGGCGGGTGCAGCGGCCGCGGCCCCTGGCGCAGCGGGTGCTGATCTACTGGGCCTCGATCACGCTGGGCCCGCTGCTGCTGGCGGTGAGCCTGTCGACCACGGCCTACGTGTTCAGTGCCTCGCGCGGGCTGATCGGCGAGTCTGGGCTGAACCTGCGCTGGCTGTTCGATGGGGCGGAGTTCCTGCTGCTGGCGCTGGGCATGGCCTCGCTCTACCACTATGTGCCGAACACACAGGTGCGCTGGGCCCATGCCTGGGCGGGTGGCCTGTTCGTCGCGGCGGCCATCGAGGTGGCCAAGCGGGTGCTGGCCTGGTATCTGAGCTTCGTGCCCACGTACTCGGTGCTCTATGGCGCCTTCGCCACCGCGCCCATCCTGCTGATCTGGATCTACACCGCCTGGGTGATCGTGCTGCTGGGTGCGGTGATCGCGGCCTATTTGCCGATCCTGCTGTCTGGCGTGGCCCGGCGCGGTGGTCGGCCGGGCTGGCCCATGCAGCTCGGCATCGAGGCGCTTCGCCTGCTGGCCCAGGCCCGCAAGGGGCCCGCGCGCGGGATGGGGGTGCAGGAGATGGCCAAGCGTCTGCGGGCCGACGTGCTGCAGCTGGCCCCGGTCATCGAGGCGCTGGTATCGCTCGACTGGGTGGCGCCGCTGGCCGAGGAGCCGGCGAGCGGCGATCCGCGCTACGTGCTGCTGGTCGACCCGTCCGTCACGCCGCTGGCGCCGATGGTCGAGGCGCTGCTCCTGCCTCGCAAGCCGGTGCTGGAGCCGATGTGGGAGCGGGCCCCGCTGGCGCGCCTGACGCTGGCCGACGCGCTGGCGTCGGAGCGCTCGCCGGGCTCTGCCGAAGGCATCCCGCTGGCGGGTGGTGTGGGCACCTGAGTGTCCGCGGCCGCGTTCGGGCGGCTTCCCTGCGCTGTCCCGATCAGAGCTTGACGCGCCCCGCCCAGATGTCCCGGTACATCACCCAGTCGCCCATGAAGCTGTAGAGCGGCCGCTTGAAGGAGGCCGGCTTGTTCTTCTCGAAGGCGAAGTGGCCGACCCAGGCGAAGCCATAGCCCGCGAAGAGCGCGCCCAGCAGCCACCACGGGTTGGCCGTGACCACCAGCACCGCCAGGCTGGCCAGCGCAAGCGTGGAGCCGATGAAATGCAGGCGCCGGCAGGTGCGGTCTGCATGCTCGCTCAGGTAGAAGGGGTAGAACTCGGCAAAGCTCGAGAACTGGCGCGGATCGACGGCGGCACCGGCCGGCGTGCGCGTGGCGGCGGGGGAGGGATTCATCGCAGTCTCCTGTCGCCTCGGAGGGCGTTGCCCATAATAGCGACGGCCTTTTCCGTGGCCAAAGCCCCTTCCCAAGACCCTGACGCCCGCACCGTGACCGACGCCCCCGCAGCCGATTCCACCTGGGCCGTGTGCCTGTGCGCCGAATGGTGCGGCACCTGCCGTGACTACCGCCCCCTGTTCGCCGAGGCCCAGCGCACGCATCCGCAGCTGCGCTTCGCCTGGGTCGACGTGGAGGACCATGCCGACCTGGCCGACGAATTCGACGTCGAGACCTTTCCCACGCTGCTGCTGGCGGGGCCGCAGGGCGTGCACTTCCTGGGCCCGATGCTGCCGCACGCCGGCACCCTGGCGCGCATGCTGGAGTCGCCGCCCGCGGCCCGGCCCGCCGATGCCGCGGTCACCGCGCTGCTGCAGGCGCTGGCGGCGCGGCAGGACGATGCCTTCGCCGTCGACGGGGCGTGACGGGCCTCAGATTCACTTCATCCTCGGACCCTAGGCTGCCTCCATGCGGATCCTGCTGGTCGAAGACGATGCCTCGCTGGGCGCCACCGTGCAGTCGTGGCTGCAGATGGATGGCCACGCGGTGGACTGGCTGCTGCGCGGCGACCAGGCCGTGACGGCGCTGGCCACGCACGACTACCAGTGCGTGCTGCTCGACCGGGGCCTGCCCGGGCTCGATGGCGACGGCGTGCTGCAGGCCCTGCGCGCCCGTGGCGCCACATTGCCCGTCCTGCTCATCACCGCTCGCGACACCCTGGCCGACCGCGTCGAAGGCCTGGACCTGGGCGCCGACGACTACCTGGTCAAGCCCTTCGACCTCGAAGAACTTTCCGCCCGTGTGCGCGCGGCGCTGCGGCGCGAAGCCCGGCAGCCCACGCCAGTGCTGCAGCATGGGGGCGTCACGCTCGACCCGGTCGCCAAGCGCGCGACGCGGGACGGCGCCCCCGTGTCGCTGACGGCGCGCGAGTTCGCCGTGCTCGAAGCGCTGATGCGCCGACCCACCCACATCCTCAGCCGCGCGCAGATCGAGGAGGCGCTCTACGGCTGGGGCGAAGAGGTGGAAAGCAACGCCATCGAGGTCCACATCTACAACCTGCGGCGCAAGCTGGGCAGCGGCTTCATCACGACGGTGCGCAACCAGGGCTACGGCCTGGCGCCCGCATGAGGGCGGACCGCCCCTGGTCCCTGCGCCGCCGCCTGCTGGCCACCGTCGTGGCCGCCAGCGTGGTGGTCTGGCTGGTCAGTCTGGCCATCGTCATCCAGGTGGCCTGGCATGGCGTGAGCGAGACCTTCGACGAGGCGCTGGAGGAAAGCGCCCAGCTCGTGCTGCGCCTGGGCCGCGAGCCCGCCACGGCGGCGGCCGGCGCGCGCAGCGATGGGTTGCGCCTGCGCATCTACTACCAGCTGGTGTCGCCCGACGGCCGCGTGCTGCAGCGTGGCAAGGACGCGCCGGCGACGCCCTTCGTCGCACAACTCGCGGGTGACGACGAGCACTACAACGTGCGGGTGGACGGCCACTACTGGCGCGTGCATGTGCGGCGCGACCCCGCCACCGGTCTGCAGGCCCAGGTCGGCCAGCCCTGGGAGGAGCGACTGGACCTGCTGGAGGACATCGCCGAGCGACTGGCCTGGCCGGCGTTGGGCCTGCTGCTGCTGCTGGTGGCCGTGTGCTGGTTCGCCATCCGCCGGTTTCTGCGGCCGCTGGAGACGGCCGCCGCCGGCATCGCCGCCAAGTCGCCGCAGGACCTGACGCCCGTCGACGCGCAAGGCATGCCGCAGGAGCTGCGTCCCATCCTCGGCGCGCTGGACGGCCTGCTGGCCCGCCTGGGGATGGCGATGGAAAACGAGCGCCGCTTCACCAGTGACGCCGCGCACGAGCTGCGCACGCCGCTGGCCGCCCTGCGCAACCGCGTGCAACTGCTCGCCCGCCAAGGCCACCTGCCGGCGGAGGAAGCGCAGCAGTTGCGGGCCGACGTGGACCGCAGCACGCAGCTGGTCGAAAGCCTGCTGGCGCTGGCGCGGCTGGACCCGGTGAAGACGTTGGAGGCGGTCGAGCCGGTGTCGCTGGCGCCCCTGGTGGACGAGGCGCTGGCCGGCGCCGGGCCGGGCCGTGGCGGCCCCGGCGCGGCGCCTGCCGACACTGTGCGCGTCGGGACGGCACTGTCGGTTCCGGTCATCGTCGGCCATCCAGCGCTGCTGGCCACGCTGGTGCGCAACCTGATCGACAACGCCCGCCGCTACGGCGGCCCCGACACGCGCATCCGCGTGGAAAGCACCGCCTTGCCTGGCGGCGGCGCGCGCCTGGCCGTGCGCGACGACGGGCCCGGCGTGCCGCCTGCGCAGCGCCGGCGGCTGGGCGAGCGCTTCTTCCGCGTGCTGGGCAGCGGCCAGCCGGGCAACGGGCTGGGCCTGTCCATCGTGGCGCGCATCGCGGCGCTGCACGGGGCGCGGCTGCATTTCGAGGAAGGGTTGGACGGGCAGGGGCTCTCGGCCATCGTGGACTTCCCGCCACGCTGACACGCACCGAGGCCATCAGTTGGCCTTCATCTTCGGGCCGCCCAATGGCTTCACTGGCCCGGGATTCCGGGCACAGCCTTCGTCCCGTCGGATTCGTCCAGCCGAACCGGCTTCGTCCCACCCTCTTCAGGAGCCTTGCACCATGCGTTCTTCCATCCTCGCCTCGACCCTCGCCCTCTCGCTGCTGGCCGCCGGTACGGCCGGCGCCGCAGGCAGTGCCGCCTCCGCACAGAGCGCCGCGCCGACCCTGGTGGCCGCAGCGACCGGCGGCTACAGCGGCCCCAGCACCGTGCCCGTCAGCACCGTGCGCCAGTTGCTCGACAGCGGCCGTGACGACCAGCAGGTGCGGCTGCAGGGCCGCATCGTGTCGCACGATGGTGGCGAGAACTACACCTTCGCCGACGACACCGGCCGCATCCGCGTGGAAATCGAGCCACAGCACTTCCCGGCCGGCCGCACGCTGGGCGCCGAGCAGCGCGTGGAACTGCACGGCGAATTCGAGAAGGGCCTGCGCACCACCGAGGTGGAGGTCGAGCGCCTGATCGTCCTCAACTGAGGAAGTCGCGCAGCGCGAACAGCACCGCGTCGGGCGCCTCGCTCATCAGGGCATGGCCGGCCTTCACCGTCACCACGCGGGCCCCCGGCGCCTTGTCGCGCAGCGCCTTGGTGGCGCGCGGCGGTGTCATCTGGTCGGCGCCGCCCAGCAGGAAGAGCACCGGGCAGCGTACCTTCTCCATCGCCGCCTCCCCGCCCGCATAGTCGTTGCAGGCCTTGAAGCCGGTGTGGAAGACGTTGACGGCCGTGTTGCTCGCCAGCACCCGCCGCATCAGCGCCCGCGATCCGCCCATCAGCCAGGTGCCCGGTCCGAGCGAGGAGGGCGGCGGCGCCAACATGGAATGCGAGAACACGTTGACCATGTCGATGGCCTTCTGCGGCGCGTTCAGCGAACTCTCCAGCAGCGCTGGCGACACCACCATCGGATAGGCCGTGCCCACCAGTGCCAGATGCGTGATGCGATCCGGCGCCCGCGCCGCCGCCTCCAGGGCGATCAGCGAGCCGAAGCTGTGGCCCACCAGCGCGGCGCGCCCCACGCCAGCGGCATCGAGCAGCGCGAGCACGAAGTCGGCCGCCGCCTCCACCGAGGCGGGCGGCGCGCCCTCACTCCGGCAGTGGCCGGGAAGGTCCACCGCCAGCACGTTCCAGCCGTGGTGCGCGAACCAGCGGCTCTGCAGGATCCACACGCTGTGGTCGTTGAGCACACCGTGGATGAAGACGACGGTGGGCCTGGCGGCGTCGAAGGGCTTGCCGCCGGTATAGGCATAGGCGCGGTGGCCGTTGACCTGCAATTCCATCTCAGGCTCCCGCTTTCTCGGCAGCCTTGAGGGCGCGCTTGAGGTCGTCGATCAGGTCGTCCGCATCCTCCAGACCGATCGACAGGCGGATCGTCCCCTGGCCGATGCCGGCGCCTGCCAGCGCCTCGTCGCTCATGCGGAAGTGCGTGGTGCTGGCCGGATGGATCACCAGCGAGCGGCAGTCGCCCACGTTGGCCAGGTGGCTGAACAGCCGCAGCGCCTCGATGAAGGCCTTGCCCTGCGCCCGGCTGCCCTTGATGTCGAAGCTGAACACCGCCCCCGCGCCGCGCGCGCCGCCGCGCAGCAGGCGACCGGCCAGTGCATGGCTGGGGTGCGATTCCAGCAGCGGATGCCCCACGCGCGAGACGAAGGGGTGGCTGGCCAGGAACTGCACGACGCGCTCGGTGTTGGCCACGTGGCGCTCCATGCGCAGCGGCAGCGTCTCGATGCCCTGCAGGATCAGCCATGCCGTGTGCGGGCTCATGGCCGCGCCGAAGTCCCGCAGGCCTTCGCGGCGCGCGCGCAGCAGGAAGGCGCCCACGGTGCTCTCCTCGCTGAACACCATGCCGTGGAAGCCGTCGTAGCCTTGCGTCAGCTCGGGAAAGCGGCCGGAGGCCTCCCAGTCGAAGCTGCCGCCGTCGACCAGCACGCCGCCGATCACCGTGCCGTGGCCCGACAGGAACTTGGTGGCGGAGTGGTAGACCAGGTCCGCGCCCCAGTCGAAGGGCTTGATGAGGTAGGGCGAGGTGAGCGTCGAATCGACCAGCAGCGGCACCTTGGCCTCGCGCGCGATCTGGGCGATGGTGGGAATGTCCAGCACATCCAGGCCGGGATTGCCGACGGTCTCGCCGAAGAGCAGCTTCGTCTCGGGGCGGATGGCGGCGCGCCAGCCGTTGATGTCGCCGGGCTTGACGAAGGTGGTCTCGATGCCGAAGCGCCGCATCGTGTAGTGCAGAAGGTTCTGCGAGCCGCCATAGAGCGCCGTGCTGGCCACGATGTGCGAGCCCGCGCCCATCAGCGTGGCCACGGCCAGGTGCAGTGCGGCCTGGCCGCTGGCGGTCGCGATGGCGCCGATGCCGCCTTCGAGCGCCGCCACCCGTTGCTCCAGCACCGCATTGGTCGGGTTGCTGATGCGGCTGTAGACGTGGCCCGCGCGCTCCAGGTTGAACAGCGCCGCCGCATGGTCGCTGGACTCGAAGACGAAGGAGGTCGTCAGGTGGATGGGCACCGCGCGGGCGCCGGTGGCCGGGTCGGGCGCCGCGCCGGCATGCAGCGCCAGGGTGTCGAAGCCGGGGTCGGAATAGCCGCTCATGGCTGGGCTCCGAGCATGGGGCGTGCGCAAAGGCGAGGTATCAAGCGTGTCTCCTTGTCAGTACCTGCGGGCTGGCCCTGAGAAAAGTGTCGAGGCCGGGCGCCAGTCGCAAGGGATTGTGGGCTATATTTTCAGGACGGTTTCTTGAGGAGCATCCCGATGAAAGTCAGCGACATCCTGCGCGTGAAGGGCAACACGCTCTACACGATCGGCCCCGACGATCCGCTGGCCGAGGCGGTGGGCATCATGGCGGACAAGGACATCGGCTCGCTGGTGGTCATGTCCCATGGCGACCTCGTCGGCATGCTCACCTTCCGCGAGGTCATCCTGCAGCTCCAGCGCAACGGCGGCGCCATCGGCGACACCCGGGTGCGTACGGCCATGGACGATGCGCCGCTGACCTGCACCAACGGGACCGACCTCGACGAGGTCCGCCGCATGATGCTGGAGCGCCATGCCCGCTACATGCCGGTGATGGACAAGCGGATGCTGATGGGCGTGATCAGCTTCTACGACGTGGCGAAGGCCGTGGTGGACAGCCAGAACTTCGAGAACAAGATGCTCAAGGCCTACATCCGCGACTGGCCTGCGGAAGAAGAGAACGCGCAGAACCAGCCCTCGCTCTGAGGCGAGGCCGCGTCAAGACAAGCCGCGTCGCCTGCTCGGGTACGCGGCTTTTTTGCGGCCGTGTGGAGGCGACAGAAGGACGTCACCCCAGTTCAGCGGCTTGATGGATTGTTTCGCGCACCTGCGGATAGATCTGCGCATTCCACTTGCTGCCGCTGAACACGCCGTAGTGGCCCACGCCCGCCTGCAGGTGGTGCGCCTTGAGGTAGGGCCGGATGCTGCTGCACAGGTCTTGCGCCGCTACCGTCTGGCCCACGGCGCAGATGTCGTCGCGCTCGCCCTCCACGGTGAGCAGGGCGGTGCGTCGGATGGCCCGCGGGTCGACGCGGCGGCCGGCGACGGTGAGTTCGCCGCGCGGCAGGTCGTAGGTCTGGAAGACCCGCTCCACCGTCTCCAGGTAGAACTCGGCCGGCAGGTCGTTGACGGCGAAGTACTCCTCATAGAAGGTGCGGATCGCCTGGGCCTTGTCCATTTCGCCCTCGACAAGATGGGCATAGAGGCGGCGGAACTGCTCCTTGTGCCGCTCCATGTTCATGCTCATGAACGCCGACAGCTGCACGAAGCCCGGGTAAACCCGGCGCATGAAGCCGGCATGCGGCAGCGGCACATGGCTGATCAGGTTGCGCTCGAACCAGTCGATGGGCCGCTCGGTGGCCAGCCGGTTGACCTGGGTCGGGTTGATGCGGCAATCCACCGGCCCGGCCATCAGCGTCAGGCTGCGCGGGGCGGCGGGGTCGTCGTCCTCGGCCATCAGTGCGGTGGCGGCCAGGGCGGCCACGCAAGGTTGGCACACCGCCACCAGGTGCACGCCAGGCCCGACCGCGCGCAGGAAGTCCATCAGCTGCAGCGTGTACTCGTCCAGGCCGAAGCGGCCATGGGCCAGCGACACATCGCGCGCGTTGTGCCAGTCGGTGATGTAGACGTCGTGGTCGCGCAGCAGGGTGCGCACCGTTTCGCGCAGCAGGGTGGCGAAATGGCCCGACAACGGTGCGGCCAGCAGCACGGGGGGCTCCGCTGGTGCATCGGCCGGCCGCAATTTGCGAAAGCGCAGCAATGTGCCGAAAGGGGCCTGGAGGGCCTTTTCCTCGACCACGGGCACGGCCTCGCCGTTGGTCGTCACCTCGCGGATGCCGTAGTCGGGACGCTGGTGGGTGAGCTTGAGCCGGTCGAAGACGTCCATCGCCGCCGACAGGCGCCGGGGAATGGTGCGCTCGTTGCCCGCGGCAAAGAGGGCATGTCCGAAGAAGTGCGACAGCTGCCGCAGCGGCGACAGCAGGTCGGCCTGCATTTGATAGGCCTGGTACAGCATGCCCCGGTCAAGGCAAGTTGCGGGCCAAGCCGGTGCACAGGCCGGCTGCGGCCCATGCACTGTTCTGGCACAGGCTTTGCACTGCTGCCGGTGGAGTCACCGACTGGAGCATTCGACATGGCCAAGGCCGTTCTCACCATCAGCAGCAAGAACTACGGCGCGTGGGCCCTCCGCGGGTGGCTGATGTGCAGGCTGGCGGGTCTGGATTTCGTCGAGAAGGTCATCCCGCCCGACGATCCGGCCATGAAGGCGGAGATGCTGTTGCTGTCCTCGTCCATGCTCGTGCCCTCGTTGGAGCATCGGGGCATCCGGGTGTGGGACACCATGGCCATCGGCGAGTACCTGCACGAGAACTTCCCCAAGGCCGGCCTGCTGCCAACCGATGCAGCCGCCCGCGCCCACTGCCGGGCGATCTGCGGCGAGATGCATTCGGGCTTCTCAGCCCTGCGCGGCGCCTTGCCCATGAACATCAAGGCCCGCTTCAAGGACTTCAAGGTGTGGTCGCGCGCACAGGCCGACATCGACCGCATCGTGGCGATCTGGCGCGAATGCCTGTCGACCTATGGCGGCCCCTTCCTCTTCGGCGATCGGCCGGGCCTGGCCGATGCGATGTATGCGCCGGTGGTGACGCGCTTTCGCAGCTACGGCGTGGCGCTGGACGACCTGTGCGCGTCCTACAGCCAGCAGGTGCTGGAACTGCCGGCCATGCGCGAATGGATGGCCGCGGCCCTGCAGGAGCCCGAAGAGATCGACGAGCTCGACGCGGAGTTCTGAGCGCGTGCCGGCGCCTGGCGTGGCCAGGCGGGCAGGGAAGAAAAGTGCTCAGTCGCGGGCCGGCCGAATCGCCGACTTGGGCCGGAATGCCTTACAGACGTCGTCGTGCGTTTCGAGGTAGGGCCCGCCGATCAGGTCGATGCAGTAGGGCACGGCCGCGAAGATGCCGGGCACGATCTGGCTGCCATCGGCCGCCTTGAGGCCCTCCAGCGTCTCGGCGATGGACTTGGGCTGGCCGGGCAGGTTGATGATCAGGCTGCGATCGCGGATCACCGCCACCTGGCGCGACAGGATCGCCGTGGGCACGAAACGCAGGCCGATCTGCCGCATCTGTTCGCCGAATCCGGGCATCTCCTTGTGCGCGACGGCCAGCGTGGCCTCGGGCGTGACGTCGCGCAGGGCGGGGCCGGTGCCGCCAGTGGTCAGCACCAGGCTGCAGCCGGCATCCACCAGCTCGACCAGCGCGGCGCTGATGCGCTCGGCCTCGTCAGGAATCAGCCGCGGCTCGAAGGCGATGGGGTTCTTGAGCGCCCGCGTCAGCCAGTCCTGCAGCGCGGGCAGGCCCTTGTCCTCGTAGACGCCGCTGCTGGCGCGGTCGCTGACCGAGACGATGCCGATCCTGACCGGCGCGAAATCGGCGCCGTCCATCAGGCGTCTTCCTCGCGCGACTGGGCCGCGGCCTGGTCGGCATGGTCGTCGTCCCCATGCACCGACAGTTGCTCGCGGATGCGCTGGAACAGCTCGCGGAAGGCCTTGCCCTGGCGGGGCGCCTCGCCGGGCTTGCCGGCCTGGTGGTCCTTGCGGGCTTGGCGCACCAGGGCCCGCATCTGCTGGGCGTCCGTGCCCGGGTGCGTCTCGATCCAGGCGCCCAGGGCATCGTCGTCGGCCAGCAGGCGCTCGCGCCATTGCTCGGCCTCGTGCAGCATGGCGGTGGCATGGGCGGGGCCGCGGGCCTGCTCGTCGAGGGCGGTGCGCACGGCCTCCAGCGTCTCGGGGTCCAGCTTGCGCATCAGCTTGCCTACGAACTGCGACTGCCGCCGGCGGCCTTCGAAGTTGGTGATGCGGCCGAGTTCCTTGAGGGCTTCGATGAGCCGATCGGGCAGTCGCAGGCGCTCGCGGGCTTCGCCGCGCAGCGTGAGCAGGGCCTCGCCCAGCGCCTGCACTTCGGCGCTTTCGCGCTTGAGGTCGGTCTTGCTGGTCTCGATGCCGCCCTTGAGCTCGCGCTTGTATTCGATGTCGAGTTCGCTGCCTTCGGCGACGAACTGGCCACGGACGAAGTAGCCTTTTTTGGGTTTGCGGGGCATGGCGGGGGAATTGGGTGCGCCGCCCGGCCATCGGGGGCGCGTCGCTATCATTGTCCCTCACATGAGCACCACCACTTCGCGCGCGGAAAGCGGCTTCGCCTACAGCCGAGATTACTTCGAGAACCTGGTCGACACCGCCCTGGCCCATGCCAAGAAGCTGGGTGCCACCGATGCCGGCGCCGAGGCGTCCGAAGGCTGCGGACTGAGCGTCTCGGTGCGCAAGGGTCAGCTCGAGAACGTGGAGCGCAACCGCGACAAGTCGCTGGGCGTCACCGTCTACGTGGGGAACCGGCGCGGCAACGCCAGCACCTCCGACTTCTCGGAAGCGGCCATCCGCCAGACGGTGCAGGCGGCCTACGACATCGCGCGCTTCACCGCCGAGGACCCGGTCGGGGGCCTGCCCGACGAAGCGGACATCGCCAAGGACCATCCGGAGCTCGACCTCTTCCATCCCTGGGCCATCGACAGCGAAGGCGCCGCCAGGCTGGCGCTCGAATGCGAGGCGGCGGCCCTGGCCACCGACCGGCGCATCACCAACAGCGAAGGCGCGGGCGTGTCGGCCCAGCAAAGCCATTTCTTCAGTGCGCACACGCATGGCTTCCGCGGCGGCTATGCCAGCTCGCGCCATTCGATCTCGGTCGCGCCCATCGCTGGGCGCGGCGACGACATGCAGCGCGACGCCTGGTACAGCTCAATGCGCTCGGCGGACGAACTGGCCTCGCCGCAGGCCGTGGGCCGCTATGCGGCCGAGCGGGCGCTCAGCCGCCTGAAGTCGCGCAAGATCAAGACCACCGAATGTCCGGTGCTGTTCGAGTCGCCCCTGGCTGCGGGCCTGCTGGGCGGCCTGGTGCAGGCCGTCAGCGGCGGCGCGCTGTACCGGCGCAGTACGTTCCTGCTGGATTCGCTGGGCAAGGACGTGCTGCCCTCGCACATCGACGTGACGGAAGACCCCCACATCCGCCGCGGCAAGGGCAGCGCGCCCTTCGATGACGAGGGTGTGATCACCCGCGCGCGCACCGTGGTCGACGCCGGACGGCTGGAGGGCTACTTCCTGTCGACCTATTCGGCCCGCAAGCTGGGCATGAAGACCACGGGCAATGCCGGTGGCTCGCACAACCTGACGCTGCGCTCGCGCCTGACCGACCCGGCCGACGACCTGGACGCCATGCTGCGCAAGCTGGGCACCGGCCTGTTCGTCATCGAGCTGATGGGCCAGGGCGTCAACTACGTCACCGGCGACTATTCGCGCGGCGCGAGCGGCTTCTGGGTCGAGAACGGGCAGATCGCCTTCCCGGTGCAGGAGATCACCATCGCCGGCAACCTCAAGTCGATGCTGATGGGCATCCAGGCCGTGGGGGCCGACGCCTACAACTACGGCGCCAAGACGGTCGGGTCGATGCTGATCGACCGCATGAAGGTGGCCGGGGCCTGAGGGTTCAGGCGCTGCGCGCCGCCTCCGGCAGGGCCGTGAGGTGCGCGAGCAGCGTGCGCGCCTGAGGCGACAGCGTCGCCTCGTCGCGCACGCAGGCCCGCAGTTGGCGGCCTGCCCATTCATCTGCCAAGGGCACCCGCGCCAGTGCCATGGTGCGCGCGCACCGCGCTGCCGCCGTGTGCGGCACCACCCCGGCGCCGATGCCCTGCGCGGCCATGCGGCACACCGCGTCGAAACTGCGCACCCGCGCCCGGTAGCGCGACGGCAGCCCGGCTGCACGGATCTGGCGGCTGATGTGTTCCTGCAGCGGATTGCCGGCGGCCAATCCCACCCATTCCGCATCGCCCAGCTCGGAGAGCGCTGCGCGGCGCCGACGGGCCAGCGCATGGCCGCGCGGCAGCACCAGCACCAGGTCGTCGCGGCGGAAGGCGTGGTCTTCCAGGCCGCCGAAGTCGGCGAGCTGCGAGGCAATGCCGATGTCCGCCAGGCCGGCGCGCACCGCATCCGCTACATCGGCGCTGGCGCGTTCGTCCAGGTCCACCGAGACCTGCGGATGCGCCGCCAGGAAGTCGGCCAGGGGACCCGGCAGGTGCTCCATCAGCGCGGCGGTGTTGGCCAGCAGGCGCACGCGGCTGCGCAGGCCCTGGCCGTGCTCGGCCATCTCGCCATACAGGCACTGCATCTGCGCCAGCACTGTGCGGGCATGGTGCAGCAACGTGCGGCCCGCCTCGGTGGGTGTCACGCCCGCCGCATGGCGATGCAGCAGCGGGCCGCCCAGCGCCTGCTCCATGCCGCGCACCCGCTGGCTGGCGGAGGCCAGCGTCATGGGGGCTCGGTCGGCGCCGCGGGTGAGGCTGCCGGCCTCGACCACGTGGACGAAGAGGCGCAGGTCGGTCAGGTCGAATCGCATGGGGCACAAGTTAGCACGCGAGGGCGGCCGCGGGGGTGGCCGGCGGCCGCCCTCAGGCATGGCCATAGGGGGCTGCGTTTCTTCCGCATTGGCGGGGAGCGGCCGGGGCGGCCAGACTTCGGGCCTTCACCCACTGCGTCGCCCTTGCCGACCCTCACGCCATGGCCCGTCCTTGCCACCCGCCGACTGCTGCATCGACCGGCCACGTGCGCCATGTCGGCTGAGCTGTCCTCGGGCCCATTCTGGGCGCTGACCGCCGGCGTCTTCGTGCTCGCCGGGGCCGTGAAGGGGCTGCTCGGCCTGGGCCTGCCCACGCTGTCGATGGCCCTGCTCGCGCTCTGGATGCCGCCGGCCCAGGCGGCGGCGCTGCTGGTGCTGCCGTCGCTGGTGACCAATCTCTGGCAGGCCGGACCCTGGCGCGAGGCCTTGGCGCTGCTGCGCTGCACGATGGGTCTGCAGGTCGGCATGGCTGCAGGCACGCTGGGCGGACTGGCGGTTTGGGGCCCGCCTTCGGGTCGCAGCGGCGTGCTGCTGCTGGGGCTGGCGCTGATGGCCTATGCCGCCTGGGGCCTCGCCGGCCGTGCGGCGAGCTTGACGCCTGCGCAGGCGCGCTGGATGGGGCCGGCGGCCGGCTTGTTCACCGGCGTTCTGACAGCGCTCACCGGCGTGTTCGTGTTGCCCGTGGTGCCCTATCTGCAGGGCCTGGGGCTGCCGCGGGCCGCGTTGATGCGGGCGATGGGCCTGTCTTTCAGCACCTGCACACTGGCGCTGGGCATCGGGCTGGCGGGCAATTCGGACGGCGTGCCGGCCGCGTCGTGGTGGCCTTCGCTGGCCTTGCTGGTGCCGGCCTGGCTCGGCATGGCGCTGGGGCGGCGTCTGCAGGCGCGCCTGCCGTTGCCGGTGTTCCGGCGCTGCTTCTTCGCCGGGCTCGCGCTGCTGGGCGGATGGATGGTGCTGCGCGGGGCAGTCTGAGCGGATGCGGACTGGGCGCAGGCCCCGAACGGCGGCGCGCGTTCAGGCCCGCAGCGCCTGCCAGACCCGCTCGATGGCCTGCCGGTAGGGCAGGGTAAAGCCGTCCAGCGGCTCCTGCGGCGTGAGCCAGCGGAAGTCGAACACCAGACCGTCCTCTTCCGGGCTTCCGTGGGCGGTGTGTTCGAAGCGCTCGGGCAGCGGCGCGTCGATGCGCAGCAGGAACAGATGCCACAGCTGCTCGTGCGTGTGGTCGTTGCCCTCGTGGCCTGCGGCGCAATGGCGCAGCAGCGTGCCCAGAGGCTGGAGCGGGCCGTCGAAGCGCAGGCCGGATTCCTCCAGCAGTTCGCGGCGGACTGCTTCTTCGGGTGACTCGCCGGGCTCGATGGTGCCCTTGACCAGTTGCATGCCGCGGTCCCCCGGATGGTGGAAGACCAGCAGCCGGCCGCGCGCGTCCACCACGCAGGCGCAGGCCTTGCCGATGGGGGCGACGGCCGGCGTGTCCATGCAATCAGCCGGCGAGTGCGGCCTTGACCGCGGCACTGACCTGGCCCATCTCGGCCTTGCCCGCCAGGCGCTGCTTGGCGGCGCCCATCACCTTGCCCATGTCGCCGGGCCCGCTGGCGCCCAGCTCGGCCACGATGGCCTTGACCTCGGCGTCGATTTCGTCGGCGCCCAGGCGCTGGGGCAGGTAGGCCTCGAGCACGGCGACCTCGGCGGCTTCCTTGTCGGCCAGTTCGGTGCGGCCGGCCTGGGTGAAGGCGGTGATGGAGTCCTTGCGCTGCTTGATCATCTTGTCGATCACGGCCACGACGGCGGCGTCATCCAGCTCGATGCGCTCGTCCACTTCCTTCTGCTTCATCGCGGCCAGCAGCAGGCGGATGGTGCCCAGGCGCTCGGCTTCCTTGGCGCGCATGGCGGTCTTCATGTCTTCGGTGATGCGGGCCTTGAGGCTCATGGTGCGTCCTTGCTGGGTGAAGAAGAGGGAGTGGGAAAAAGACGAAAGCCGCGGCAGGTTTCCCCGGCGCGGCTTGCTTGGTGCGCGACCGGCGGCGTCGAGGACGTGCCGGTGTTGCCTGCAGATCGATCAGTACAGCTTCTTGGGCAGCTGCATGCTGCGCACGCGCTTGTAGTGGCGCTTGACGGCCGCGGCCTTCTTGCGCTTGCGCTCGGCGGTCGGCTTTTCGTAGAACTCGCGGGCGCGCAGGTCGGTCAGCAGGCCGAGCTTTTCGATGGTGCGCTTGAAGCGGCGCAGCGCGACGTCGAAGGGCTCGTTTTCTTTAACGCGGATGGTGGTCATTGATTCAAAGAGATGTTGAATGTGACCAGGGAAGATCGAGGCCCCCGGCCGGTGGTCCTCAACTCGAAAGATTTGCGGCCCGCTGAGGGGTAGGCCAAAGTTAGCCGGCTAATGTAGCAGATTTAGGAGCGCCGCTCAAGCTGCCTCGGGTGCTTGGCGGCGCGTGCCTGGCGCGACGCCGGAGACGATGGGGCTGAGGCGCCGTATCCCCGGCAACCCGCGTCGTCGTGCTGCGCCAGCGGTGGCCCGGCGCGCTCAGCCGGCCTGCAGCGCCTGCGCGCAGGCGTGTGCGCTGGCCCAGGCCCACTGGAAGTTGTAGCCGCCCAGCCAGCCGGTCACGTCCACCGTCTCGCCGATGAAGAAGAGGCCGGCCTGGCGCGCGGCTTCCAGGGTCTGCGAGGACAGCTCGCGCGTGTCCACGCCGCCGGCCGTGACCTCGGCCTTCTTGTAGCCCTCGGTGCCGTCGGGCACCAGCGACCAGCGGCTGATGCGCTCGGCCAAGCGGGCCAGTGACTTGTCGGCCGCCTCGTTGATGGGCCGCTGCAGGCCCGGGTCCTCGCCGGTCCAGGCATCGGCCAGTCGCGAGGGCACCAGCGTCGCCAGTTCGTTCGCCACCCGCTTGCGCGAATCGCGCTTCGCCTCGGTCAGGCGGGCCTGCACGTCGGTGCCCGGTGCGAAGTCCAGCGTCAGCGGCGTGCCGGGCTGCCAGTAGCTGGAGATCTGCAGGATGGCCGGCCCCGAAAGCCCGCGGTGGGTGAACAGCAGGTCCTCGTCGAAGCGCATCCGCGCCTTGCCGCTGCCGGTGCTGATGGCGACCGGCAGCGCCAGGCCGGCGAGTTGCGCATAGGGCGCCCAGGCCTGGCCGCCGAAGGTCAGCGGCACCAGCGCGGGCCGCGGGGCGATGGTCCGCAGGCCGAACTGCGCCGCGATGCGCCAGCCGAAGTCGGTGGCGCCGATCTGCGGGATGGCCAAGCCGCCCGTGGCGATGACCAGTTGTGGCGCCTCCACCGGCCCCCGTGCGGTCTGCAGCCAGTAGCGGCCAGCCCCGGCGTCGAAGGCGACCGACTGCACGGCGCAGGGCTGCCAGCGTTCGACCCGGCCGTCGGCGCATTCGGCCAGCAGCAGATCGATGATCTGCTGCGAGGGCCCGTCGCAGAAGAGCTGGCCCTTGTGCTTCTCGTGCCAGGCGATGCCGTGGCGGTCCACCAGCGCGATGAAGTCGGCGGGCGTGTAGCGGGCCAGGGCCGAGCGGCAGAAATGCGGGTTCTCGCCCAGGTAATGGCGCTGCGGCGCGCGCGGGTCGAGTTCGCGGTTGGTGAAGTTGCAGCGGCCACCGCCGGAGACGCGGATCTTCTCGGCCACGCGCTCGGCATGGTCGATGAGCAGCACGCGCAGGCCGCGCTGGCCGGCCTGCGCCGCGCAGAAGAGGCCGGCGGCACCGGCGCCGATGACGATGGCGTCGAAGTTGGAGGACATGGGGCGCGCAGTATCCGTTGCCCGGCGGGGCTGCAAGTTGCTGAGGTCGGCGTCGCCCGGCGCGAAGTCGGCCGCGCAGGTCCTCATCGATGCCGGCCGAGGCTGACCTCTGCCGGAGCGGCGCGGAACGCTTCGGTTCAGGTCCCGAAGCGTGACGAGGCCGTGTCGCCGACCGCCACCATGCCGCGCAGCACATCCCCCACCACGATGATCGACGGGCTGCCCAGGCCACTGTGCGCCAGGTCGGCGGCCAGCGTGCCCAGCGTGCTGCCCATCTGACGCTGCTGGGGCAGGCTGGCGTGTTGAACCACCGCCACCGGCGTGGCGGCCGGCAGGCCGCCGGCCAGTAACTGCTGCTGGATGTGGGCCGCGCCGGCCACGCCCATGTAGATGACCAGCGTCAGGCGTGCATCCCGGGCCGTGGCGGCCAGGGCGGCCCAGTCGGTGCTGTCGTGGCGCGCGGCGTCGACCGCGCCGGTCTTGGCATGGCCGGTGACGAACACCACGCCCGCCGCATGGTCGCGGTGGGTCAGGGGCACGCCCAGCGCCGTCACCGCGGCCAGGCCGGCGGTGATGCCGTTGACCACCTCGCAGGCGATGCCGGCCTCGCGCAGGTGCTCGACCTCCTCCCCGCCGCGGCCGAAGACGAAGGGATCGCCGCCCTTGAGGCGCACCACGGTCTCGCCTTCCTGCACGGCGGTGATCATCAGCTTCTCGATGAAGGCCTGCGGCGTGCTCTTGCAGCCGCCGCGCTTGCCGACGTGCACGATGCGCGCGTCGGGCCGGGCCCACTGCAGGATCTCGTCGTTGACCAGGTCGTCCACCAGCAGCACGGTCGCGGCCTGGATGGCCTTCACGGCCTTGAGGGTGAGCAGTTCCGGATCGCCCGGGCCAGCACCGACGAGGGTGCAGCGGCCAAGGGGGCGGGAGGCGTTCGTGGGCGTGTTCATGCGTGGGCGGCCAGCTGGCGGATGTGCGCGACCTGGGCGGCGATCGCATCGGGAAGGGGCAATTCGCCCGCCAGCACGCGGCGGGTGTAGGCGGCGGTGGCGACGGCGTCGAGTTCGGCCGGCAGGCCGGGGATCTCGGCCAGTGTGCCGGGCTGCTGCGTCTGCAGCGCCTGGCGCTGGCCGCGCACGAAACCTTCGACGTGCAGGGTGCGGCGCGGATCCACCACCACCTCGCCTTCGAGGCCGCGCGAGAGCATGGCTGTCATGCCCAGCAACTCGAACAGCTCGGTCATCACCGTGCCGAAGGCGGGATGGGTGTAGCTGCCCACCACCACCGCCGGGCCGGCCACCGGCTGCATCAGCTTGACCACGCTGTGGCCCGCGTTGCGCAGGCCGACCACGCGGCGCACTTCCAGCAGGCGCTTGAGGCCGCCGTGCAGCAGGCCGGTGTCGACCACGGCGATCTGGCCGGTGTCCAGCGGCGTCAGCGTCGTCGCTTCGGCATGGCCCAGTTCGGCCAGCACCTCGGCGGCCGTGACCCGGCTGCTTTCGGTGCGGCTGCCGTGCACCAGCACCGGCAGGCCTTCGCGGGCCAGCAGCAGCGCCAGCAGGGGCGTGAGCACGGGCAGCCGGCGCGCGCCGTTGTAGCTGGGTAGCACGACCACCGGGCCGGCCAGGCTCTGCAGGCAGGCCAGCCGCGCATGGGTGGCGTCGAGAAAGCCGGCCATCTCCTGCGTGGTCTCGCCCTTGACGCGCATGGCCAGGCAGAACGCACCGATCTCCAGGTCGGTGACGCTGCCGTCCAGCACTTGGCCGAAGAGGTCCGCCGCCTGTTCGCGGGCGAGGGGCTTCGCACCGCGGGCGCCGCGGCCGATGTCCTTGATGTAGTGCGCAATGCTTCCCATGGGTGTCCGGATTGTCCCGCAGCGCTTATGCCGGAATGCGAGGGCGCTTATGCCGCCTGGCGATGCAGGCGCACCGGCGTCTCGCGCACCATGCGGCGCAGTTCGGGCACGCAGGAGCCGCAGTGGGTGCCGCAGCGCAGCGCCTGTTGCAGGCTGGCCAGGCGCTCGCCCTCGCTGCCGTCGCAGGCCGCCAGGTGCTCGCCGATGGTCTGCTCGGCCACGCCGAAGCAGTTGCACACGGTCTTGCCGCGCGACACCACCGCCACCGGCGCCGTCGCCTGGTACGACAGCAGGCGACGGCCGAAGGCCTGAGCCGGCAGCCGGTCCTGGATCAGCGTCTTGAGCCAGCCCTCGGCGCGGGTGTCGCCAGCCAGCAGCACGGCGCGCACATGGGCGATTTCACCGTCGCGCTGCAGCCGCACGGCGCGGCGGTGGCCGCGGGCCGGGTCGGCGTAGCGCAGGGCCTGACCGTCGCCCAGGCCGAGCAGGGCCTCGATGCGGTCGACCAGCGCGGCGGGCGGTGGCCTGTCGGCTGCGGCGCGCAGCAGCACTCCGCCTTCGCCGCCACCGGCACCTTCGTCGCCGAAGGGCACGCAGCTGACGAAGCGCAGGTCGCGGGCCGCTTCGCGCAGCGCCTGCCGCACGGCCAGGGCCCGGTCGGCCGGCAGCCAGGCGATGCCCAGCAGCGTCCAGGGCAGGGCCAGGCGGCGGATGCGCACGGCCGCGTGCTTGAGTTCGGGCTGCTTGGAGGTGGGGCAGAAGGTGGGCGTCGTCAGGCCGTTGACGCCGGTCATCTCCCGGCCCTGCGGGTCCCGGCCGCCGAGGAACTCCTCGCCCCAGTGCATCGCGAGGAAGGTCTGCGCCGGCGCCAGCGTGGCATCGGGCTGCACCGGCAGCACCGCGCTGCCGCGGCGGGAGCTGACCTCGACCAGGTCGCCGGCCGCCAGGCCTTCGCGGGCCATGTCCTGCGGGGCCATCTGCAGCGCCGGCTCGGCCACATGGCCGAACAGCCGGCCGAGCGTGCCGGTGCGGCTCATGCCGTGCCACTGGTCGCGCAGGCGGCCGGTGTTGAGTGCATAGGGCCAGTCGGCGTCGCGTGCCTCGGCCAGCGGGCGCCAGGGCTCGGGGCTGAAGCGGGCGCGGCCGTCGGGCGTGGCGAAGACGCCGTCCTGGTACAGGCGCGCCGTGCCGGCCGCTTGCCCTTCCGGCATGGGCCACTGCTGCGGGCCGAGTTCGTCCAGCAGGGCGTAGGAAAGGCCGGTGATGTCCAGGTCGCGGCCACGGGTGGTGGCGCGGTGCTCGTTCCAGACCTGCTCGGGCGTGTCGTAGGCGGTGAGGGCGTGCGTGGCGGGTGCCAGTGCCTGCAGGGCCAGCCGCGACTGCAGCCGCCGGCCGAAGTCGGCCGCGATGGCCCAGTCGTGGCGCGCCTCGCCGGGCGCCGCGACGGCGGGCCGCACGCGCGAGATGCGCCGCTCGCTGTTGGTGACGGTGCCGTCCTTCTCGCCCCAGGTGGTGGCGGGCAGCAGCAGGTCGGCGAAGGCAACCGTGGCGGTGGTGGCGAAGGCTTCCTGCAGCACGACGAATTCGCAGCGCTCCAGCGCCCGACGCACCAGCGCCTGGTCGGGCATGGACTGGGCGGGGTTGGTGCAGGCGATCCACAGCGCGCGCACCCGGCCTTCGGCGGCGGCACGGAACATCTCGATGGCGCTCAGGCCCGGCGTGGCCGGGATGGTCGGAACGCCCCAGAAGGCAGCCACCTCGGCCCGGTGATCGGCATTGGCCATGTCGCGGTGAGCGGGAAGCAGGTTCGACAGACCACCCACCTCGCGCCCGCCCATGGCATTGGGCTGGCCGGTCAGCGAGAAGGGGCCGGCACCCGGTTGGCCGATCTGGCCCGTGGCAAGGTGCAGATTGATGAGCGCCGCGTTCTTGTCCGTGCCGTGCGAGGACTGGTTCAGTCCCATGCAATACAGGCTGAGCGTGGGCGCACGGCGCGCCGCATCGCCGGTGCCGCCGGTGGCGAACAGGCGCGCGGCTTCCACGATGTCGGCAATGGGCAGGCCACAGATCTCGCTCACGCGCTCGGGGGTGCAGTCCTGCACCGTTGCGCGCAGCGCCTCTAAGCCATGGGTGTGGGCGTCGATGAAGGCGGCGTCGGTCCAGCCTTCGCGCAGCATCACATGCAGCAGGCCGTGGAAGAGCATGACGTCGCTGCCCGGTTGCAGCGCCAGGTGCAGGTCGGCGATCTCGCAGGTGTCGGTGCGGCGCGGGTCGACCACCACGATCTTCATGGCCGGATTGGCGCGCCTGGTCTCCTCGATGCGGCGGAAGAAGATGGGATGGGCCCAGGCCGTGTTGCTGCCGGCGATGAACAGGCAGCCGGCGTCCTTCACGTCGTCGTAGCAGGCAGGCGGAGCGTCGGCGCCCAGTGTCCTCTTGTAGCCGGCCACGGCGCTGCTCATGCACAGGCGCGAGTTGGTGTCGAGGTTGTTGGTGCCGATGAGGCCCTTGGCCAGCTTGTTGAAGACGTAGTAGTCCTCGGTGAGCAGCTGGCCCGACAGGTAGAAGCCGACGGCATCCGGGCCGTCCTCGGCGATCACGCGCGCGAAGCGATCGGCGGCGAGGTCCAGCGCCTCGTTCCAGCCGATGGCGTGGGGCGCTTTGCCGCGCGCGGGTCGCAGCGCCGGTGCCAGCAGCCGCGTCTGCTGCGCGATGGCGGGCGAGGCCGTCAGGTGCAGCGTGCTGCCCTTGGTGCACAGGCGGCCGAAGTTGGCAGGGTGGGACGGGTCGCCGCGCACGCCGGTGATGCGGTCGCCTTCGGTCTGGATGAGCACACCACAGCCCACGCCGCAGTACGGACAGGTGGAGCGCGTTTCCTCAGCCATGCGCCGGCTCCCCGAAGATCAACTGCTCGCGCAACTCCGCCACGCTGCGGCCTTCGCGCAGCAGGTCCAGGTACCAGCCGCCGCCCTCGGCATCGCCGTAGAGGCAGGCGCCGACCAGCCGCTCGTCCTTGAGCACCAGCTTGCGGTAGACACCGCCTTCGGGGTCGCGCAGCACCAGCATCTCAGTGCCTTCGCCGCCCATGAAGTCGCCGGCCGACAGCAGTTCCACCCCCGTCACTTTGAGCTTGGCCGAGACGGTGCTGCCCTCGTAGCGGCCGATGCCCATCTGTGCGAGGTGGTTGGCCGCCACGCGGCCCTGCTCGAACAGCGGCGCAACCAGCCCGTAGGCCACGCCGCGGTGCTGGGCGCATTCGCCCACGGCGTAGATGCGGCCGTCGGTCACGGTCTGCAGCGTGTCGCTGACCACGATGCCGCGCTCGCAATACAGCCGCATCTGCTGCGCCAGCGCGATGTGCGGCCGGATGCCGATGGCCATCACCACCAGGTCCGCGGGCAGCTCGCTGCCGTCCGTGAGGCGCACCGCGCGCACGCGGCCCTGGCCGTCGTCCAGCAGCGCCTCGGTCTGTGCGCCCAGGCGGAAGTTCAGGCCTTGTTGTGTTTCCAGCGTCTGGCGCAGCAGCATGGCGGCCTCGGCGTCGAGTTGGCGCTCCATCAGCCAGTCGTTGCGGTGCACCACCGTCACGGCCATGCCGCGCCGGGCCAGGCCGCTGGCGGCTTCCAGTCCCAGCACGCCGCCGCCGATCACCACGGCATGGCGGTGCGTGCGGGCGGCCTCGATCATGGCCTCGGTGTCGGCGATGTCGCGGTGGGCGAGCACGCCGCGCAGGCCGGCGCCCGGCACCGGCAGCACCACGGGCTGCGAGCCGGTGGCCAGCAGCAGCCGGTCGTAGGCGGCCTCGGTGCCGTCGTCGGCGCGCACGATGCGGCGGGCGCGGTCCACCTGCGTGACGGTGCGGCCCGCATGCAGGGTGATGCCCTGCTCGCGGTACCAGTCCCAGTCGTTCAGCACGATGTCCTGCAGGCTGCGCTCGCCGGCCAGCACCGGCGACAGCAGGATGCGGTTGTAGTGCGGATGCGGCTCGGCACCGAACACCGTGATGTCGTAGAGCCCCGGCGCGATGGCCAGCAGCTCCTGCACCGTGCGCATGCCGGCCATGCCGTTGCCGATCACCACCAGTTTCTGCCGCATCCTTGTCTCCTGCGTGCCGTGTTCCTGCGTGGCCGCCCTCAGGCGGCCTGCTTCTCCACGTGGCCTTGCCGGGTGTAGAGGAAGTCGATCACCGCCTTGCGGTAGTGCACGTAGTCGCGGTCCTCGGCCAGTTCCACGCGATTGCGAGGGCGGGGCAGGTCCACCGCCAGCACTTCGCCGATGGTGGCGGCAGGGCCGTTGGTCATCATCACGATCTTGTCGGACAGCAGCACGGCTTCGTCCACGTCGTGCGTGACCATCACCACGGTGCTGTGCGTCTTCTGCACGATGGCCAGCAGCTCGTCCTGCAGCTTGGCGCGGGTCAGGGCGTCGAGGGCGCCGAAGGGCTCGTCCATCAGCAGCACCTTGGGCTCCATGGCCAGGGCGCGGGCGATGCCCACGCGCTGCTTCATGCCGCCGGAGATCTCGCCGGGGCGCTTGTGCGCGGCATGTGCCAGGCTGACCAGGGCCAGCGCGTCGGTGGTGCGCTGGCGCAACTGCGCCTTCGACTCGCTGCCGCCGAAAACACGCTCCACGCCCAGGTAGATGTTCTCGAAGCAGGTCAGCCAGGGCAGCAGCGAATGGTTCTGGAACACCACCGCGCGCTCGGGGCCGGGGCCGGCGATCTCCTTGTTGGCGCACAGCAGCGCGCCCTGCGTGGGCCGGGTGAGGCCGGCGATGAGGTTCAGCAGCGTGCTCTTGCCGCAGCCGGAGTGGCCGATCAGCGCCACGAACTCGCCCTTGGCCACCGTGAGGTCGATGTTCTGCAGCGCGACGAAGCGGCCCTTGGGCGTCTTGAAGGCCTGCTCGACGCCCTGGATCTGGATGAACCTGGCATCGGCAGCGGAGTTGGAAACGGCGGTGTTCACGACTTGACCTCTTCGAAGGTGAATGCGGTGGCGAGCTTGACCAGGGCCATCTCCAGCAGCAGGCCCACGATGCCGATCACGAAGATGGCGATGATGATGTTCTTGACGTTGAGGTTGTTCCACTCGTCCCAGACCCAGAAGCCGATGCCCACGCCGCCGGTCAGCATCTCGGCCGCCACGATCACCAGCCAGGCGGTGCCCACGGCCAGGCGCACGCCGGTGAGCATGTAGGGCAGCACGGCGGGGAAGAGGATGCGGGTGAGGATCTTCCATTCCGACAGGTCCAGCACGCGGGCCACGTTCATGTAGTCCTGCGGCACGCGCTGCACGCCCACGGCGGTGTTGATGACCATCGGCCAGATCGAGCAGATGAAGATGGTCCAGATGGCGGCCGGGTTGGCGCCCTTGAAGACCAGCAGGCCGATGGGCAGCCAGGCCAGCGGCGACACCGGGCGCAGCAGGCTGATCAGCGGGTTGAACATGCGCGCCAGGAACACCGAGCGGCCGACGGCGAAGCCCGCCGGAATGCCGACCAGCGCCGCCAGGCCGAAGCCCACCGCCACGCGCTGCAGCGAAGCCAGCACGTTCCAGCCCACGCCCTGGTCGTTGGGGCCGTTGCTGTAGAAGGGGGCGGCGAAGACCTGCACCGCCTGCTTCCAGGTCTCGGCCGGGCCCGGAAAGCTGCCGCCGCTGCGCGCGGCCACCAGCTCCCACACCAGCAGCAGCAGGCCAAAGCCCAGCAGCGGCGGGACGATGCGCAGCCACAAGCCGCTGAAGTCGCGCGAGGCACGCGCCGCCTTGGCCGGCTGGGCGGGCGCCGCCGGCACATCGGGCGCAGACACCACGGTCAGCGGCTTGGCCGGCACATGCACGGACGGGGACGGGGCCGCGATGTCGGCCTCGCGCGGAAGATGGAAGACGGCGGCAACCATGGTGATGGGCTCCTGGTGGATGGAGGGTGCGGCCTCAGGCGCGGACCTTGAACGAATCGGCGTACTTGGCCGGCTCCTTGCCGTCCCACACCACGCCGTCGATGAGCTTGCTGCTGCGCATCGGGCTGGCGGGCACCGGCGTCTTGGTGGCGGCGGCGGCCTGCTTGTAGATGTCGATGCGGTTGATCTCGGTGGCCACCTTCAGGTAGTCCGGATGCTCCTTGAGCAGGCCCCAGCGCTTGTGCTGGGTGAGGAACCACATGCCGTCGGACAGGTATGGGAAGTTCACCGCGCCGTCGTTGTAGAACTTCATGTAGTTCGGGTCGTCCCAGGTCTTGCCCAGGCCGTTCTGGTAGCGGCCCAGGATGCGCTGGTTGATGGCGTCCACGCTGGTGTTGACGTAGCTCTTCTCGGCGATGGTCTCGGCCATCTTGTTCTTGTTCGAGAGGCCGCCGTCGATCCACTTGCCGGCCTCCAGGATGGCGGCCGTCACGGCGCGGGCCGTGTTGGGGTACTTCTTGACGAAGTCGGCCGAGGTGCCCAGCACCTTCTCGGGGTGGTCCTTCCAGATGTCCTGCGTGGTCACGGCGGTGATGCCGATGCCGTCCATGATGGCCCGGTGGCCCCAGGGCTCGCCCACACAGAAGCCGTCCATGTTGCCCACGCGCATGTTGGCCACCATCTGCGGCGGCGGCACCACGATGGACTTGGCGTCCTTCATCGGGTTGATGCCGTTGGCCGCCAGCCAGTAGTACAGCCACATGGCATGGGTGCCGGTGGGGAAGGTCTGGGCGAAGGTGTATTCGCGCTTGTCGGTGGCCATCAGCTTGGCGAGCGAAGCGCCGTCCACCGCGCCCTTGTCGGCCAGCTTTTTCGACAGCGTGATGGCCTGGCCGTTGTTGTTGAGGGTCATGAGCACGGCCATGTCCTTCTTGGGGCCGCCGATGCCGAGGTGCACGCCGTAGATCAGGCCGTAGAGCACGTGGGCGAAGTCCAGATCGCCATTGACCAGCTTGTCGCGCACGCCGGCCCAACTGGCTTCCTTGCTGGGGACGATCTTCACGCCGTACTTCTTGTCGATGCCCAGCACCGAGGCCATGACGACGCTCGCGCAATCGGTCAGCGGGATGAAGCCGATCTTGACCTCCTCCTTCTCGGGTTTGTCAGAGCCCTGGGCCCAGACGCAGGCGCGCAGGGCAGGATCGATGGTCAGGGCGCTGGCAGCGGCGGCCTGCAGCACGCGGCGGCGGCTCAGCGGGGCGGGGCGGTTGGCGTCGGTCATGGGCAGACTCCGGGGCAAGAAGGGCGGCGAAGGGGAAAAACAAAAAGGCGTCCTCGCCGCGCCGGCTCCATCGCATGCGGTGCATGCCATGGAGCCAGCGGGAGAGGACGCCTTTGTCCTGTGTCCGGCCTGCCTTGCCCGCCTTTGGGCGCCGCCTGCCGGACGACCGTTTCCGGTCTGTGGTCAGGACTACGCAAGCGGTGTGCCAGGATGGGCTGATGGGCGGTCCAAGGTGGCTTCGTCAGAGGGAGAAGGGCCGGACAGGGCTTGCCGAGCCCACTGCTGCAGGCGTCCCCGGGCGACCGTCATGCGCCACGGACGTGCGCCGCGGATTGCTGCTGTGCACCAAAAGCAGCTGTGGTGCGGGCGTCAGCGCCGGTTCTGTGTCAACCTGGGGCGCGGCTGCGCAGGGGCCCGGCTCAGCGCGGGGCGCTGCCGCCCAGCGGCAGGAAGTCGGCCATGGCCAGCACCGACTCCGCCACATCCACCAGGCGGCGGTTCTGGTTCATGGCGGTCTGGCGCAGCATCTTGTGCGCCTCTTCCTCGCTGAGCTGGCGGTGGGCCATCAGCAGGCCCTTGGCGCGCTCGACCACCTTGCGCTCGTTGAGCGAGGCGCGCACGGTCTGCAGTTCGTCGTTCATGGCCTGCAGGCGGCGCGACTGCTCCTGCACCATCTGCAGCACCGAACGCTCGAGGTTGCGACCGTAGCCGGTGGCGGGCGCTTCGGCGGTCTCGGCCGTGGCGTCGGCGAAGAAATCGCCGGGCGTCACGGCCTTGGCCTGCAGCGCCTCGTAGCGTTGCAGCTCGGCGCTGGCCTGCTCGATCTTCCGGCCGCACAGGGCGCGCAGCTCGCGCGCCAGGCCGTCCTCGATGGCCTGCATGGCGTCGATGCGGCGGGTGCAGCCCTCGAACCACAGCGGGCTGAGGTTGGCGTCCAGCACCGTGCCGGCGGGCGAGGTGCAGCCGATGCGGCGCAGGCGTTCCAGTTCGGCCAACTGGGTGGGTGCCTGGCTGGCCTGCCACTGGGCGCGCAGCGTCTCGTCGCTGAACTCGCAGAACAGGCCGAAGCAGCGCTCCTGCGATTCGATCAGGTGCAGCCACTGCTGGCGCTGGGCATCGTCGTTGCCGCCGCGCAGGAAGGCGGCGGCGCCAAAGGCGCGCTCCTGGCCGGCGAATTCCTTGCCCTGCATGAAATTGAACATGGCGACCAGCCAGCGAGAGATGTCCGGGTCGGTGGCGCCATCGGCCGCCTCGAACACCACCGCCAGCAGGCCGGCGATCAGCTTCACGAAGGCGGCGGTGGAGACGTCCGGCCCGATCGACAGCGCCTCGATGCGCGCGCGCAGGGCAGGCAGGGCGTCCAGCCCCTGCAGCACATAGGCAACCCGGGGAAAGAGGCGCGAGCCGCCCGCCAGCCGCCGCGGGTCGTCCACCAGCGGATCGAGGGCGGCGCGGACCTGCTGTTCCTTCGCGCGGCAATCGGCCATCTGTGCGGCCCGCTCGGCGGCGAAGCGCTGGCCGCCCGAGCCCAGGAAGACATTGGTGATGCCGCGCTCGCGCTGCAGGGCATGCACCAGCCGGCCCAGGGTGCCCACCAGCTCGCTGGTGCGGGCGAGCTGGTCGAGCTCGTCGATCTCGCAACGGCGGGCGGCGATCAGGAAGCCAAGGCTGGTCGTCATGGGTGAGGCGGCAATGAAGCAGGAAAACGCGGGGGCGAGAGCATGCCGCAAATTCCATGCCCCTCGGCCTGCAACCCCGCTGGCTCGCCGGCCTTGCACGCCGGGCCGGCGCAGGGGCATGGGGTTGCCGCCCGGCCCCGCGCGGGAGCGCCGCCTACACTGCCGCGATGCGCATCCTGGGCATCGAATCCTCCTGCGACGAAACGGGCGTGGCCCTCGTCGAGACCCTGTCCGACGGCGGCGTGCCGCGCCTGGCCGCCCACGCCCTGCACAGCCAGATCGCCATGCACCAGGCCTATGGCGGCGTGGTGCCCGAGCTGGCCAGCCGCGACCACATCCGCCGCGTGCTGCCCCTGACCGAGGCCGTGCTGGCCGAAGCCGGCTGGACGCGCGCCGACATCGACGTCGTCGCCTTCACCCGCGGCCCCGGCCTGGCCGGCGCGCTGTTGGTGGGCGCGGGCGTGGCCTGTGCGCTGGGCGCGGCGCTGGGCCGGCCGGTGCTGGGCGTGCATCACCTGGAAGGGCATCTGCTCTCGCCCTTCCTCAGCGTCGATCCGCCGCAGTTTCCCTTCGTCGCGCTGCTGGTGTCCGGCGGCCACACGCAGCTGATGCGGGTGGAAGGCGTCGGGCGCTACGAGCTGCTGGGCGAAACCATCGACGACGCTGCCGGCGAGGCCTTCGACAAAAGCGCCAAGCTGATGGGCCTGCCTTATCCGGGCGGGCCCTGGCTGTCGAAACTGGCGGAGGGCGGCGATGCGCAGGCCTTCAAGCTGCCACGGCCGCTGCTGCACAGCGGCGACCTGGATTTTTCCTTCGCCGGCCTCAAGACGGCGGTGCTCACGCAGACCAAGAAGCTGGGTGCCGAACTGGAAGCCCGCAAGGCCGACCTGGCCGCCTCGACCCAGGCGGCCATCGTCGAGGTGCTCGTGCGCAAGTCGTTCGCGGCGCTGGAGCGTACTGGCCTCAAGCGCCTGGTGGTGGCCGGTGGCGTCGGTGCCAACCGGCTGCTGCGCGAGCAGCTGAATGCCGCCTGTGCCAGGCGCAAGGTGCGCGTGCACTACCCGGAGCTGGCGCTGTGCACCGACAACGGCGCCATGATCGCGCTGGCCGCGGCCATGCGCATCCAGTCCGGCCTGTCGCAGCCGGAGGCGCGCTACGCCTTCGACGTCAAGCCGCGCTGGCCGCTGGATGCGCTGGCCGAGGCGGCGCCACCGTCGCCGACGGCCTGAGCACGCTCGATCCGCGCACCAGCAGCTCGCCTTCGAGCACGATGCGCCGCGGCGGCCGGCCGGGTTCGGCCATGCGCTGCAGCAGCAGTTCGGCCGCGGTCCGGCCGATGTCGGCGGTGGGCTGGGCCATCACGGTGACGGCCGGCTCGGGCAGGGTGGTCCAGTCGTTGTTGTCGAAGCCGGCGATGGCCACGTCCTCGGGCATGGCCAGGCTGGCCTCGCGCACCGCCTTCCAGGCCCCTAATAGAAGAAGGCCGTTGGTGGCCAGCAATGCGTCCGGGCGCTCGGCCTGGGCCAGCAGCGTGGCGGCGGCCGCCTGGCCTTCGGCCGCCAGGGGGCGCAGGGCCACCACCTGCGGCTGCAGGCCGGCCTCGCGCATGGCGGCCTCGTAGCCGGCCTGGCGCTCGCGGCCGGTGCTGCTGCGCGAGCCTGCCAGCAGCGCGATGCGGCGGCAGCCCTGCGCGATCAGGTGCTCGGTCAGGCGACGGGCGGCAGGGGCGTTGTCCAGCAGCACCAGGTCGCTGGGCGTGCTGCCTTCGGGCGCCCGGTCGACCATCACCACGGGAAAGGGGTGCTGCCCCGCGCGGAATCGCCGCGTCAGCTCCAGCGTGGGCGAGAGGATCACGCCGCTGGCCTGCTCGTCTGCCATCAGCTCCAGGTAGGACTGTTCCTTGGCCGGGTCTTCGTCGCTGTTGCACAGGATCAGGCGCAGGCCGTGGCGGTAGGCGATGTCTTCCACCGCCCGGCTGATCTCGGTGAAGAAGGGGTTGCGGATGTCCGAGACGATCAGCCCGATGAGCGAGGCCCGCTGCTGCCGCAGCCGCCGCGCGGCCAGGTTGGGCCGGTAGCCCAGCTCGTCGATGGCCTGCTGCACGCGCTGGCGCAGGTCGGGTCGCACCGCCTCGGGGTGGCTCAGCACCCGCGAGACGGTGGTGGTGGAGGCGCCGGCGCGTTCGGCGACGTCCTTGATGCTGGCGCTCTGGCGATGCGGCAGGGGCTGCGTCATGGGTGAAGGCTGAAATCGATACCAGGATTCTGCATTCCGAGGACGGCGAGGCGATGAAGGTTCTATCGCCTGAATCTCGGTGTTTACCCTGATTTTTGAGACATATCAGCGGGTTTTGGTGGACAGCCGGGCGCCCGTTTCGATAATTCCATCATTGGTATCGATTCCAAAACTTTCAGGAGACGGTATGGATCTTCCCGTGCAAGTCCAACTCGCCGCCACGGTCGCCGACCGTGAGGCTGCCATCCGCGCCGCCGGCGCCCTGCTGGTCCAGGCCGGCTTCTGCGACCCCGCCTATGCCGACAGCCTGCTGCGTCGCGAGCAGGTCGCCACCACCTACATGGGCCGCGGCCTCGCCGTGCCGCACGGCATGGTGGAAGACAAGGGCCTGGTGCGCCGCACCGGCCTGGCCGTGGTGCAGATTCCGGGCGGCGTCGCCTGGGACGCCCCCGACCACCGCGTGCAGCTCGTGGTGGCGGTGGCCGCCGCCTCCGACCAGCACATCGCCGTGCTGCGCCGCCTGACGCGGCTGATGGCCGACTGCCAGCGCCTCGAAACCCTGGCCGCCACGGCCAATGCGGACGAGATCGTGGCCGCGCTCACCCGCGACGGCGCCGCCCCCGTCGCCACCGCCGTGCCCGAAGACCTGCCGATGGCGCAGGACGTGGTGCTCGACTACCCGAACGGCCTGCATGCCCGCCCTGCCACGCAGTGGGCGCAGGTGGCCTCGCGCTTTCTGGCCGAGCTGCGCGTGCGCCATGGCGACACCGTAGCCGACGCGCGCAGCATGCCCGCGCTGCTGGGCCTGGGCGCAGGCCGCGGCGCGCGCCTGCGCATCTCGGCCGCCGGCCCGGACGCCGCGCAGGCGCTGGCCGCCCTCAAGGACGTGATCGTCCGTCTGGCGCAGGACGAAAAACGCCAGGCCGAGCAGGCCGCCGCCCGTGAGAAGCAGGCCCACGGCCTGGGCCGCGAACTGGCCGGCTGGCAGCCCGAGGCACGCCAGCACATCGGCGGCATCGCCGCCAGCCCGGGCCTGGTGATCGGCACGCTGGTGATGGCTGACGCGCCCGCGCTGGAGGTGCCCGACCAGCCCGGCCAGGGCGTGGCCGCCGCCGCCGCGGCGCTCGACGAGGCCCTGGCCGCTGCCGAGGCCGAGCTGGTTGCGCTGGCCGAAGGCGCGCGCCGCAAGAACGCCGCCGAGCAGGCCGGCATCTTCGAGGCGCACCGCCAGATCCTGGCCAACCCGGAACTGCTGCGCGACGCCACCCGCTTGGTCGTGCAGGGCCACGGCGCCGCCTGGTCCTGGCGCCACGCGTTGGCCGGCCATGTGGCGGCCCAGCGCGCCGTCGCCGACCCGGTGCTCGCCGCCCGCGCCGCCGACCTGCAGGACGTTGGCGACCGCGTGCTGCGCGCCCTGGTGGGCGAGGCCGGCGCCGCCGCGCACGACCCGTCGCGCTGGCCCGCCGACAGCCTGCTGCTGGCCGACGACCTCTCGCCCTCGGTCACGGCGCAGATCGACGTGCAGCGCGTCAAGGGGTTCTGCACTGCCCGCGGCGGCCCGACCGCCCACACCGCCATCCTGGCGCGCGCCCTGGGTCTGCCGGCCGTGGTGGCCGCCGGTCCCGGCGTGCTCGCGGCCCGCAGTGGCGAGCGCGCCATCCTCGACGGCTACCGTGGCCAGCTGCACATCGGCCCCAGCGACGAAGCGCTGGCCCAGGCCCAGGCCATGATCGACCGCCTGGCCCGCCGCCAGGCGGAAGAGGCCCGCAGCCGCCTGCAGCCCGTGACTACGCTGGACGGCCACGGCCTGGAGATCGCCGCCAACATCAACAAGCCCGAGCAGGTGGCCAAGGCACTGGACCACGGCGCCGAGAGCGTGGGCCTGATGCGCACCGAATTCCTCTTCCTGGAGCGCGACCATGTGCCCGATGAAGAGGAGCAGTACGCGGTCTACCGCGACATGGTGCGCGCCCTGGGCGGCCGTCCGCTGATCGTCCGTACGCTGGACATCGGCGGCGACAAGCAGGTGCCGCACCTGGACCTGCCGGTGGAGGAGAACCCCTTCCTCGGCCTGCGCGGCGCCCGCCTGTGCCTGGCCCGCGACGACCTGATGCTGCCGCAGCTGCGCGCTCTGGTGCGCGCCGCGCAGGAAGGGCCGCTGTCGCTGATGTTCCCCATGATCAGCACCCTCGACGAAGTGCGCCGCCTGCGCGAGCGCCTGGCCGAGGTGCAGCAGTCGCTGGGCCTGGCGCCCGAGCAGGGCGGCCGGCGCATTCCGGTGGGCATCATGATCGAGGTGCCCTCGGCCGCCATGATGGCCGACCGCCTGGCGGCGCACGTGGACTTCTTCTCCATCGGCACCAACGACCTGACGCAGTACGCGCTGGCGGTGGACCGCCAGCATCCGCAACTGGCCACCATGGCCGACAGCCTGCATCCGGCCGTGCTGCGCCTCGTTGCGCAAACCGTGGAAGGCGCCCGCCGCCACGGCCGCTGGGTGGGCGTGTGCGGCGGCCTGGCCGGCGAGCCGCTGGGCGCGGCCTTGCTGGCCGGCCTGGGCGTGCAGGAATTGAGCATGAGCGTGGGCGACATCGCCGGAGTCAAGGCGCTGCTGCGCCGCCACAGCCTGGCCGAGCTGCAGGCGCTGGCGAAGTCGGCGCTGGACATGGACGACGGCGGCGCCGTGCGCGCCCTGGCCGCGCAACTGCGCGACACCGCGCCGGCTGGCGACGAGGTGGCGGCATGACGTCCACCGCGATGCAGCTGATCACGGTCACGCCCAACCCGGCGATCGACCACACCGTCTCGCTCGACCGGCTGGAGCCCGGCGCCGTGCACCGGGCCCGTGCCGAGCAGTTCGAGGCCGGCGGCAAGGGGATCGGCGTGGCGGCCGTCGCCGCAGCGCTGGGCCTGCGCACGGCCGCCTCGGGCTGGCTGGGCGACCAGAACCCGCATCTCTTCGAGCACGCCTTCGCCGAGCGCGGCATCGCCGACGCCATGGTGCGCGTGCCGGGCCGCACCCGCACCAACATCAAGCTGGCCGACGCCGCGCGCGGCGACAGCACCGACATCAACCTGGCCGGCATCGCCTTCGACGCCCAAGCTACCGCGCAGGCCGAAGCCGCGCTGCTGGCGCGCCTGGCGCCGCTGGTGGGCGAGGGCACCTGGTGCACCCTGGCCGGCAGCCTGCCGCCCGGCGTGGGCGTCGAGAGCCTGCTGCGCCTGGCCGAGGCGCTGCGCGCCAGCGGCGCCCGCCTGATGGTGGACACCGGCGGCAAGGTGCTGGGCGAGCTGCTCGACCGCCTGCCCGCCGCGCCCGACTTCCTCAAGCCCAACCGCGCCGAACTGGAAGAGCTGGTCGGCCAGCCGCTGCCCGCTGCGGCCGACGTGGCGCGCGCCGCACTGGCGCTGCGCGCGCGCGGTGTCGGCCGGGTGGTCATCTCGCTGGGTGGCGACGGCGCCGTCATCGCGGGCGAGGGCGGCTGCTGGCTGGCCCGGCCGCCGCGCGTGCCGGTGGCCACCACCGTTGGCGCCGGCGATGCGCTGGTGGCCGGCACGCTGGCGGCGCTGGTCGAAGGCCGCGACTTCCCCGAAGCCGGGGTCTTCGGCATGGCCTGCGCCGCTGCACGCATCCAGCGCATCGCGCCCGGGCTGCCGCCGCGGGCCGAGATCGAGGTCCTGGCCGCGCGCATCGCGCTGCAGCCGGTCTGACCGGCATCGAAGCCGCCGACGCCCCATTCAAGATTCCGTTATCCCTTCTGTCACTCACCCCACCAAGACCCCGCCAGGAGACACCATGGCCTCACTCATCGCCATTGCCGCCAGCCAGGCCGGACCCGCGCACAGCTTCATGCTGGGCGAGGTGCTGGCCGACGCCGCCCGCCAGCTCGGGCACGACCTGAAGCTGCAGGTGCAGAGCTCGCTCGGCACCCAGGGCCAGCTCTCGGCCGCGGAACTCGCCCAGGCTTCGGCCGTCATCGTGGCGGCTGACGCCGGTGCCGCCGTGGACCGCAGCGCGCTGCCCGCCGGCCGTGTGCTGGACGTGGCGCCCGACGCCGTGTTCCGCGATGCCGGCGCCGTGCTCCGCCAGGCGCTGGCCCTGGCCGGTGCGCCGGCTTCTGCGCCTGTTTCCGCTGCGCCCGTGGCAGCCGCAGCAGCCAGGCCGCTGAAGATCGTCGCCATCACCTCCTGTCCCACCGGCGTGGCCCACACCTTCATGGCCGCCGAGGCGCTGGAGCAGGGCGCCCGCGCGCTGGGCCACCAGATCCAGGTGGAGACGCAGGGCTCGGTGGGCGCGCAGAACACGCTGGGCGCGCAGGCCATCGACGAGGCCGACCTGGTGCTGATCGCCGCCGACACCCAGGTGGACCGCAGCCGCTTCGCCGGCAAGCGCCTGCATTCCTCGGGCACCAAGGCCGCCATCCACGATGCGCAGGGCCTGATCGCCAAGGCACAGGCCGAGGCGGCCGTCTGGGGCGGGGAGGGCGCCGCGGCTGCCGCATCCACCGCCGCAGCCGGCGCCAAGCCGGCGGGCAAGGTCGCGGCCACCGGCCCCTACAAGCACCTGATGACCGGCGTCTCCTTCATGCTGCCCTTCGTGGTGGCGGGCGGCCTGCTGATCGCGCTCGCCTTCGCGCTGGGCGGCATCTATGTCTACGACGACGCGCACAAGGGCACGCTGGGCTGGACGCTGTTCCAGATCGGCGCCAAGGGCGGCTTCGCGCTGATGGTGCCGGCGCTGGCCGGCTACATCGCCTTCTCCATCGCCGACCGGCCCGGGATCGCGCCCGGCATGATCGGCGGCCTGCTGGCGGGTACCGTCGGCGCCGGCTTCCTGGGCGGCATCGCCGCGGGCTTCATCGCCGGCTACTCGGTCAACGCGCTCAACCGCTGGATCCGCCTGCCACGCGGATTGGAGGGCCTCAAGCCGGTGCTGCTGCTGCCACTGCTGGGTGCGGCCATCACGGGCGTGGCCATGATGCTGGTCATCGGCCAGCCGGTGGCGGCCATCATGGCGGCGCTGACCGACTGGCTCAAGGGCATGCAGACCAGCAGCGCCGTGCTGCTGGGCATCACGCTGGGCGCCATGATGGCGGCCGACATGGGCGGGCCGATCAACAAGGCGGCCTATGTGTTCTCCACCACGCTGATCGCCTCGGGCGTGGCCACCCCGATGGCCGCGGCCATGGCCGCCGGCATGGTGCCACCGCTGGGCATCGCGCTGGCCTGCCGCCTCTTCGCCAGCCGCTTCACGCCCGATGAGCGCGAGGCCAGCAAGGCCGCCGCGGTGCTGGGCCTGGCCTTCATCACCGAGGGCGCGATTCCCTATGTGGCGCGCGATCCGCTGCGCGTGATTCCGGCCTGTGTACTGGGCTCGGCCACCGCCGGCGCGCTGTCGATGATGTGGGGCATCGCCCTGCAGGCGCCGCATGGTGGCGTGTTCGTGCTGGCCATTCCCAATGCGGTCAACCATGTCGTCCTGTATGCGCTGGCCATCCTGATCGGCAGTGTGGTGACGGCGCTGGCGCTGGGTGCGTTCAAGAAGAAGGTGGTGGTGGCGGCCTGATTCAGCGCACACCGCCTTCCGCCAGCGGCGGGCCTGTGCATGCGCAGGCCCGCCGCCTTTTTTTGGCGCGTTAAGCTGCGCCGCCTGATTTCCAAGGAGAGCCATCCATGAGTGCTGCGAAGGACATGCGCCTGACCCTCAGCCGCGACACCAGACTGTGCATGTCGCTGTCGGGCCGGCCGAGCAACTTCGGCACCCGGCTGCACAACCACCTGTACCAGGCGCTGGGCCTGGACTATGTCTACAAGGCCTTCACCACCACCGACCTGCCGGCCGCCATCGGCGGCGTGCGCGCCCTGGGCGTGCGGGGCTGCGCGGTGTCCATGCCCTTCAAGGAGGCCTGCATTCCGTTGCTGGACGAGCTGACACCCTCGGCCGCGCGGCTGCAGTCGGTCAACACCATCGTCAACACGGACGGGCGGCTGGTGGCCTACAACACCGACTACATCGCCGTGGCGGCGCTGCTGAAGTCGCACGGCGTGCCGCCGGGCACGCCCTTCGTGCTGCGCGGCAGCGGCGGCATGGGCCGGGCGGTGGCCGCGGCCCTGGTGGACCATGGCCTGGGCCCCGGCATGCTGGTGGCGCGCAACGCCGACAGCGGCCGGGCCGTGGCCAATCTGCATGGCCTGAAGTGGCAGCCCGAGTTGCCGGCGGAGGCACCGGGCGCGGTGCTGGTCAATGTCACGCCGCTGGGCATGGCGGGCGCGCCGGAGTCCGAAACGCAGGCCTTTCCCGATGCGCTGATCGCCGAGGCGGCCTGGGTGTTCGACGTGGTGGCGCTGCCCTCCGAGACACCGCTGGTGCGCGCCACACGCCGGCTGGGCCGGCCGGTGATCACGGGCGAGGAGGTGATGGTGCTGCAGGCGGTGGAGCAGTTTGCGCTCTACACGGGTGTGCGGCCGGATGCGGCGCGGGTGGCCGAGGCCGCCGCCTTCGCGCGGGCCGGCTGAGCGACACGCATGCAGCGCCTGCGCTGACCACGAAGAAGCGGCCTCCGAGGAGGCCGTTCTTCATGGGGTGCGCTGAGCGCCCCCGTCCAACGTAAGACTCAGGCGATGGTCAGCTGCGTGACCTTGCTCACCGGCGCCAGGCGGGCCAGCTTCAGGGTCAGAACGCCGTTTTCCAGCTTGGCTTCGCTGGCGGCGGTGTCAATCTCCTGCGGCAGCTCGTAGGCGGCCTTGTACTGGCGCTTGGCTTCGGCGCGGGTCTCGATGCGCACCACCTGGCCTTCGATGCCCACGCCCAGGTCTTCACGGGCGATGCCGGGCACGTCCAGGCTCAGGGTCCAGCCCTGCTCGGTGCTTTCGACCTGCACGCCGCGGGCGGTCGGGAAGAAGGCGTCGTTGACGAAGCGCTCGAAGCCGCGGTCGAAGCTGCGGGGCGAGGCGAGGGCGGCGGAACGGATGGCGGGTGCGAACAGCATGTGTTTCTCCAGTCTGAAAGAGGGTCGATCCAGGGGCGCAGGATGCGCCCCTCAGGGGCGCAGGATGCGCCCCTTACACTGCGCGGCCTTTCAGTCGTGAGTGCCGCTTGATGCCTATCTAGGCACCCTCCCAGCGGCTTTCAAGAGCATGTCCCAGACCTATATTTCTCGTCGTCGCGTCTTGAAAAGCGGCGCGGCGGCGCTATGTGCATCGACCCTCGGCGGCCTGGCCCGCGCGCAGGGCGGGGCGCCCATCCGGCTGGCCCTGGTCGAGAGCCTGAGCGGCCCCTTCGCCAACACGGGCGAGGCCGTCTTCCGCAACCTGCTGTGGGCCGTGGAGCGCGTCAACGCCCGCGGCGGCGTCCCGCTGCCGGGCGGTGCGCGTCCGCTGCAGCTGGACCGCTACGACAGCAAGGGCCAGACCGAAGAGGCGCTGTCGGCCCTGCGCGCTGCCATCGACAACGGCGCGCAGGCGGTGCTGCAGGGCAACTCCTCGGCCACCGCCGCAGCCATCCTGGATGCGGTGGACAAGCACAACGAGCGGGACGCGCGCCGGCGGCTGCTCTTCCTCAACTACTCGGCGGTGGACCCGATCCTCACCAACGAGCGCTGCAGCTTCTGGCACTTCCGCTTCGACGCCCATGCCGACATGCGCGTGGCGGCGCTGATGGCCGTGTTCAAGGAAGACCGGGCCGTCGGCAGCGCCTACCTGATTGGCCAGGACTACAGCTTCGGCCAGGCCGTGCTGCGCGAGAGCCGCCGCCGCATCGCCGAGCTGCGGCCGGACGTGCGCATCGTGGGCGAGGAACTGCACCCCATGGGCAAGGTGAAGGACTTCGCGCCCTACGCCGTGAAGATCAAGGCGAGCGGCGCCCAGGCCGTGTTCACCGGCAACTGGGGCAACGACCTGACGCTGCTGGTCAAGGCGGCGCGCGAGGTCGGCTTCGAGGGCAAGTTCTACACCTTCTACGGCAATGCGCTGGGCGCGCCGGCGGCGCTGGGCGATGCCGGCGTGGGCAAGGTGATCGCCGTGGCGGACTGGCTGCCCAACGTGCCCACGCCGGAGTCGGCGGCCTTCTACAAGAGCTTCCGCGCGCGCTTCCCGAGCCCGGCGGACGACTATGTGCACATGCGCATGCAGCTGATGGTCGAGGCGCTGGCGCAGTCCATCGCCCAGGCCGGCAGCACCGAGGCGGCCGCCGTCGCGGCCAAACTGGAGAACGCCAAGGTGTCGATGGCTGGCCGCAGCGGCCGCATGCGGGCGGCGGACCACCAGTTCCAGCAGCCGCTGGTCGTGGGGCTGATGGACCGCCAGGGCATGCCGGGCGTGGCCTTCGACGTCGAAGGCTCGGGCTACGGCTTCCGCGTCATCAAGGACATCGCGCCTGAAGTGGCCGAGCTCCCGACAACCTGCCGCATGCAGCGGCCCTGATCCCGAGGACACCCATGCGCCAAGCCATCGACAACCTCGAAGCCTCCAAGATCCGCGAAGTCGCCAACGCCGGCATGGGCCGCAGCGACGTGCTGGCCTTCTGGTTCGGCGAGAGCGACGAAGTCACGCCCGAGCCGGTGCGCCGGGCCGCCATCGACTCCATCGAGCGCGGCGAGACCTTCTACGCCCACAACCTGGGCCTGCCCGAGCTGCGCGAAGCCATCGCGCGCTATGCCTCGCGGCTGCACCCGGCCGTGGGCATGGAACGCATCGCCGTCACCTCCGGCGGCGTCAGCGCGCTCATGATCGCCGTGCAGGCACTGGTAGACCCGGGCGACGAGGTGGTCGCGGTGACGCCGGTCTGGCCCAACCTGACGGCGCAGCCCGCCATCCTGGGTGCCACGGTGCGCTGCCTGCCGCTGCAGCCCGTCGACGGCAACTGGACGCTGGACCTGGACGCGCTGCGCGCCGCGGTGACGCCGGCCACGCGCCTGCTGATCCTGAACGCGCCCAACAACCCCACCGGGTGGACGCTGACCCGCGACGAGCAGCAGGCCATCCTGGACCACTGCCGCGCCACCGGCACCTGGATCCTGGCCGACGAGGTCTACGAGCGCCTCTACTACGCCGGCGACACCGTCAACGGCTGCGCGCCCAGCTTCCTGGACATCGCCACCGCCGACGACCGGCTCGTGGTGGCGCACAGCTTCTCCAAGAGCTTCCTCATGACCGGCTGGCGCCTGGGCTGGCTGGTGGTGCCGCCGACGCTGCTGGATGCCGTGGGCAAGCTGATCGAGTTCAACACCTCCTGCGCCAGCGTGTTCAGCCAGCGCGCGGGCATCGCCGCCCTGGCGCACGAGGCGGAGATCACGCCACGGGTGGTGGCCCACCTGCAGTCCTGCCGCGACACGCTGGTGCCGCTGCTGCAGCGCCTGCCGGGCCTGAAGGTGTCGGCCGCCAAGGGCGGCATGTACGCCTTCTTCCAGGTCGAGGGCGCGGCCGATTCGCTGGCGCTGGCCAAGCGCCTGGTGACCGAAGCCGGCCTGGGCCTGGCGCCCGGCAATGCCTTCGCGCCCGAGGCGCAGGGCTGGCTGCGCTGGTGTTTCGCCTCGCGGGACACCGGCCGGCTGGTGCAGGGCGTGGAGCGGCTTTCGGGCTGGCTGACCAGAAACTGCTAGAATTTCAAGGCTTTGCGCGTTGCAAAGCTCCACGGCACCCCCGGTTCCAGGGAGTGCCGCAAGTCAACAACCCCGCGCCACGGCCACGCGTCTCAACCCCGCAGGCCGCCTCAGGTCGGGAATCACAGGACACATCATCATGATTTCTTTCGAAAAGAAGGCCGAGGTCGTCAAGGCCAATGCCCGCGCTGCTAACGACACCGGCAGTCCCGAAGTGCAGGTCGCCCTGCTCACGGCTCGCATCAACGAGCTGACCCCCCACTTCAAGCAGCATGCCAAGGACCACCACGGTCGCCGCGGCCTGCTGCGCATGGTGAGCCGCCGCCGCAAGCTGCTGGACTACCTGAAGTCCAAGGACGCCGAGCGCTACACCGCCCTGATCGCCAAGCTGGGCCTGCGCAAGTAAGCCGCTTCGCATCGCACGAACGCCTGAGTTAGCCCGCTAGCTCAGGCGTTTTTAACTTCGGAGACCGCAGAACGGATCGAAGCTGTGTCATTCCAACAGGCCCCTTGCGCAAGGGCCCCGCTGGAATGGCATCGTGTTCCGCCCCTGCGCTCCGCCATCCGCGGGCCGGCCTCGACGCCGGCACCGCACCACCCAAGGAGCAGAGCATGAGCCTCTTCAACAAAGTCACCAAGTCCTTCCAGTGGGGCGACAAGACCGTCGTCATGGAAACCGGCGAGATCGCCCGCCAGGCCACCGGCGCCGTGCTGGTGGACATCGACGGCACCGTGGTGCTGGCCACCGTCGTCGCCTCCAAGTCGGCCAAGCCCGGCCAGGACTTCTTCCCGCTGACCGTCGACTACATCGAGAAGACCTACGCCGCCGGCAAGATCCCCGGCAGCTTCTTCAAGCGCGAAGCCAAGCCCAGCGAACTCGAGACGCTGACCAGCCGCCTGATCGACCGCCCGATCCGGCCGCTGTTCCCCGAAGGCTTCCTGAACGAAGTGCACGTGGTCATCCACACGCTGTCGCTCAACCCCGAAGTCGACGCCGACATCGCCGCCATGATCGCCGTGAGCGCCGCCCTGTCGGTCTCGGGCATTCCGTTCAGCGGCCCGATCGGTGCCGCGCGCGTGGGCTACATCAACGGCCAGTACGTGCTGAACCCGGGCAAGACCGCCCGTGCCGACTCGCAGATGGATCTGGTGGTCGCCGGTACCGAAGCCGCCGTGCTGATGGTCGAATCCGAAGCGCTGCAACTGTCCGAAGAGATCATGCTGGGCGCCGTGGTCTTCGGCCACGAGCAGGGCAAGATCGCCATCGAGGCCATCCACCAGCTGACCCGTGAAGCCGGCAAGCCGCTGTGGACCGAGAACGGCACCTGGGCGCCCGAAGCCAAGGACGAGGCCTTCGAATCCAAGATCAAGGGCCTGGCTGAAGAGAAGCTGCGTGCCGTCTACCAGATCCGCAGCAAGCAGGCCCGCACGCAGGCCCTGCGCGAAGCCAATGCCAGCGTCTTCGAGGCACTGAAGGCCGAAGGCGCCGAGTTCGACGCCGGCAAGGTCAGCGACCTGCTGTTCGCCATCGAGGCCAACATCGTGCGCAGCCAGATCCTGCAGGGCGAGCCCCGCATCGACGGCCGCGACACGCGCACCGTGCGCCCCATCGAGATCCGCAACAGCGTGCTGCCCCGCACCCACGGCTCGGCCCTGTTCACCCGCGGCGAGACGCAGGCGCTGGTCGTGACCACCCTGGGCACCGAGCGCGACGCGCAGCGCATCGACGCGCTGGCCGGCGAGTTCGAGGACCGCTTCCTGTTTCACTACAACATGCCTCCCTTCGCCACCGGCGAAGTGGGCCGCATGGGCTCCACCAAGCGCCGCGAAGTGGGCCACGGCCGTCTGGCCAAGCGTGCCCTGGTGGCCGTGCTGCCGCAGAAGGACGAGTTCCCCTACACCATCCGCGTGGTCAGCGAGATCACCGAATCCAACGGCTCCTCGTCGATGGCCTCGGTGTGCGGCGGCTGCCTGTCGATGATGGACGCCGGCGTGCCGCTGAAGGCGCACGTGGCCGGCATCGCCATGGGCCTGATCAAGGACGGCAACAAGTTCGCCGTGCTGACCGACATCCTGGGCGATGAAGATCACCTGGGCGACATGGACTTCAAGGTGGCCGGCACGACCAACGGCATCACCGCCCTGCAGATGGACATCAAGATCCAGGGCATCACCAAGGAAATCATGCAGGTCGCCCTGGCCCAGGCCAAGGAAGCGCGCATGCACATCCTGGGCAAGATGCAGGACGCCATGGGCGAGGCCAAGGCCGAGATCTCGTCCTTCGCGCCCAAGCTCTACACGATGAAGATCAACCCCGAGAAGATCCGCGACGTGATCGGCAAGGGCGGCGCCACCATCCGCGCGCTGACCGAAGAGACCGGTTGCCAGATCAACATCGAGGAAGATGGCACCATCACCATCGCGGCGACCGACGCCGCCAAGGCCGACGTGGCCAAGCAGCGCATCGAGCAGATCACGGCCGAAGTCGAGATCGGCAAGATCTACGAAGGCCCGGTCACCAAGATCCTGGACTTCGGCGCGCTGATCAACCTGCTGCCCGGCAAGGACGGCCTGCTGCACATCAGCCAGATCGCCCACGAGCGTGTCGAGAAGGTCACCGACTACCTCAGCGAAGGCCAGATCGTGAAGGTCAAGGTGCTCGAGACCGACGACAAGGGCCGCGTCAAGCTGTCGATGAAGGCGCTGGCCGAGCGTCCGGCCGGCATGCCCGAGTTCGGCGACCGCCCGCCGCGCGAAGACCGTGGCGATCGTCGCGAGCGTGGTGATCGCGGCGACCGTGGTGATCGCCGTGACCGTCCGCCGCGCGAAGAGCGCCAGCCGCGTGTGGAGCCCGGCAACAGCCAGGAGCCCACGGCTGACGCGGCGGCCGCAGCGGCGGCACAACAGCAGCAGGCCGCACCGCAGGGCGCCCAAGGCGGCGCCCTGGCGCCCGATCAGCAAGGCTGATCGGCCTTGACCGGAGGCCGGCAGACCACCTCGCGTGGCCTGCCGGCTTTCGTCCATCACTGCCCTGAACAGGAGATCGCATGAAAGCCGTCGAGATCAGCAGCCATGGCGCCCCCGAGGTGCTGCGCCTGTGCACGCGCGACGATCCGCAGCCGGGCGCCGGCGAGCTGCTGATCCGCGTCGCGGCCAGCGGTGTGAACCGGCCCGATGTGCTGCAGCGCATGGGCCAATACCCGGTGCCGCCGGGTGCGTCGGACCTGCCGGGCCTGGAAGTCGCCGGCGAGATCGTCGGCGGCGATGCGGCCGAGCTGGCGCAGGCCGGCTTCAAGCTGGGTGACCGCGTGTGCGCGCTGGTCGCTGGCGGCGGCTATGCGCAGCTGTGCGTCGCGCCCATCGGCCAATGCCTGCTCGTGCCTGAGGGCTGGTCGGACGTCGAGGCGGCAGCGCTGCCGGAGACCTTCTTCACCGTCTGGAGCAACGTCTTCGACCGCGGTCGACTGCAGCAGGGCGAGACCTTCCTGGTGCAGGGTGGTACGAGCGGCATCGGCGTGACGGCCATTCAGCTGGCCAAGGCATTCGGCGCGACCGTGATCGCCACGGCGGGCAGTGCCGACAAGTGCAAGGCCTGCCTGTCCCTGGGTGCCGATCATGCGATCAACTACCGCGAGCAGGACTTCGCCGAAGAGGTCAAACGCATCACCGGCGGCCGCGGCGCGGACGTGATCCTCGACATGGTCGCTGGCGACTACGTGGCGCGCGAAGTGGGCTGCCTGGCCGAGGACGGCCGGCTGGTGATCATTGCCGTGCAGGGCGGCATCGAGAGCGGTTTCAACGCCGGGCTGGTGCTGCGCCGTCGGCTGACGATCACGGGCTCCACGCTGCGCCCGCGTCCGGTCGCCTTCAAGGCGGCCATCGCGCGCAGCCTGCGCGAGAAGGTCTGGCCGCTGCTGGCTACGCGCAAAGGCGTGCAGCCGGTGATCCATTCCACATTCGAGGCCGCGGATGCGGCCAAGGCCCATGCGCTGATGCAGTCCAATCAGCACATCGGCAAGATCGTGCTGACCTGGTGAGGGGCAAGCAGGTTATCCATCAAGAACCATGAGCAAGAAAAAACAACTCATTGCTGGCAACTGGAAGATGAATGGCGGCCTGGCCGCCAACGAGGCGCTCATCGGTGCGCTTCGTCAGGGAGTAGTCCAGCCGGTGTGCGATGTCGCGGTGTGCGTGCCCGCGCCCTATCTGGCGCAGGTGCAGGTGCTGACGCAGGGCTCGCCCATCGCGCTCGGCGCGCAGGACGTGTCGGCCCATGTGCAGGGCGCCTACACGGGCGAGCAGTCCGTGTCCATGCTGAAGGACTTCGGCGTGGGCTATGCCATCGTCGGCCATTCAGAGCGCCGCCAGTACCACGGCGAGACCGACGAAGTGGTGGCCGCCAAGGCCGCCGCCGCGCTGGCCGGCGGCATCACGCCCATCGTGTGCGTGGGCGAGACCTTGGCCGAGCGCGAAGCCGGCCAGACGGAAGACGTGGTTCGGCGCCAACTGGCTGCCGTGATCCATGCCAACGGCCACTGCATCAGCGAGATCGTCGTCGCCTACGAGCCCGTCTGGGCCATCGGTACGGGCAAGACCGCCACGCCGGAAGAGGCGCAGGCTGTGCACGCCGTGCTGCGCGCGCAACTGCAGCATGCGGCCGGCGATGCCGCCGCACGGATCCGCATCCTCTACGGCGGCAGCATGAACGCCGCCAATGCCGCGTCGTTGCTGGCGCAGCCGGACATCGACGGCGGTCTCATCGGCGGTGCCTCGCTCAAGGCGCCCGACTTCCTCCAGATCATCGCGGCCGCTTGCTGACGCGCCCGCACCCTTCAAGGAGTTCTCCAGACATGACCATCCTCCACAACATCCTCATCGCCGTGCAGATCCTGGCCGCCATCGCCATGGTGGGCCTGATCCTCCTGCAGCACGGCAAGGGCGCCGACATGGGCGCCGCGTTCGGCAGCGGCAGCGCCGGCAGCCTGTTCGGTGCCAGCGGCAGTGCCAACTTCCTGTCGCGGACCACGGCCGTGCTGGCCGCCCTGTTCTTCGCCTGCACGCTGCTGCTGGCCTATTTCGGCACGCCGCGGGCGGCCGGCGGCGACAGCCTGCTCGAGCGGGCACCCCTCACGGCGCCGGCTTCTCAGATCCCGGCCGGCAATGCCGTGCCCGCACCTGCTGCGCCCGCTTCGGACGCGGCACAGATCCCGGCCAAGTGACACAGGCATGCCCCGGGCATTACTTTGTGATGCAGTCCTGTCCAAATCGGGGCATTTCAGGGTAAACTCCAAGGCTGCCCCGGAAAGCCAATAACCTTCTTGGTTCCTCATGCCATCCGGGGCAAGCGTAAACCGCCGTCGTGGTGAAATTGGTAGACACGCTATCTTGAGGGGGTAGTGGCGAAAGCTGTGCGAGTTCGAGTCTCGCCGACGGCACCAATCTGCACCGGCTGATGCGCCGCCCGCAACGGGTCAGGGCATCAGTCGGTGGCAAGCGGTGATAGAGCCCCCCGATGAACCTCGCGACCTACCTTCCCGTTCTGTTGTTCATTCTGGTGGGGGTGGCGGTAGGCATACTCCCGCAAGTTCTGGGTTTCGTTCTGGGCCCGAACCGGCCCGACGCGGCCAAGAATTCCCCTTACGAGTGCGGCTTCGAGGCGTTCGAGAACGCCCGCATGCAGTTCGACGTCCGCTACTACCTCGTCGCCATTCTCTTCATCCTCTTCGACCTGGAAATCGCCTTCCTCTTCCCGTGGGCCGTCGCCTTCAAGGAAGTGGGTCCGCTGGGCTTCTGGGCGGCGGTGGTGTTCCTGGCCATCCTCGTCGTGGGCTTTGCCTACGAGTGGAAAAAGGGCGCGCTGGACTGGGAATGAGGCGAAGCAACCCGAGAGGAAAAGCTGGCCATGGCCATTGAAGGTGTATTCAAGGAAGGCTTCATCACCACGTCCTATGACGCAGTGGTGAACTGGGCGAAGACGGGCTCTCTGTGGCCCATGACCTTCGGTCTTGCGTGCTGCGCGGTCGAGATGATGCACGCGGCCGCGGCCCGCTACGACATCGGCCGCTTCGGCGCCGAAGTGTTCCGGGCCAGTCCGCGCCAATCCGATCTGATGATCGTGGCCGGCACGCTGTGCAACAAGATGGCGCCTGCCCTGCGCAAGGTGTATGACCAGATGGCCGAGCCGCGCTGGGTGCTCTCCATGGGTTCCTGCGCCAACGGCGGCGGCTACTACCACTACAGCTATTCGGTGGTGCGCGGCTGCGATCGCATCGTGCCGGTCGACGTCTACGTGCCCGGCTGCCCGCCGACGGCCGAGGCGCTGATCTACGGGATCATCCAGCTGCAGCAGAAGGTGCGCCGCACCAACACCATCGCGCGTGCCTGAGCGCGCCCCTCCCATGACATCGATTGCCATTGATCCGCAGGTCCTGAAGGACCAGCTTGCACTCGCCCTGGGCGACAAGGTGCGCGAGGTCAGCCTCGCGTTGGGCGAGGTGACGATCATCGTCAGCGCCGCCAATTACCTGGACGTGATGAAGACGCTGCGCGACACCGCCGGCATGCAGTTCGAGCAGCTCATCGACCTGTGCGGGCTGGACTATTCCGCCTGGCGCGACGAGGTGTGGGAAGGCCCGCGCTTCGCCGTGGTGGCGCACCTGCTGTCGGTGAGTCTCAACCAGCGCGTGCGCGTGCGCGCCTTCTGCCCCGACGACGACCTGCCTGTGATCGCCTCCGTCAACGAACTGTGGGCCGCGGCCAACTGGTTCGAGCGCGAGGCCTTCGACCTGTATGGCATCGTCTTCGACGGCCACCCGGACCTGCGCCGAATCCTGACCGACTACGGCTTCATCGGCCACCCGTTCCGCAAAGACTTCCCGCTGTCGGGCCATGTCGAGATGCGCTACGACGAGCAGATGCAGCGCGTGGTCTATCAGCCGGTGACCATCGAGCCGCGCGAGATCACGCCGCGCGTGATCCGCGAAGAGCACTACGGCGGCCTGCACTGAACCCCCGACCGACCCATGGCTGAAATCAAGAACTACACGCTCAATTTCGGGCCGCAGCACCCGGCCGCGCACGGTGTGCTGCGGCTGGTGCTGGAGCTCGATGGCGAAGTGGTGCAACGCGCCGACCCGCACATCGGCCTGCTGCACCGCGCCACCGAGAAGCTGGCCGAGCACAAGACCTTCATCCAGTCGCTGCCCTACATGGACCGTCTCGATTACGTGTCCATGATGTGCAACGAGCATGCCTACTGCCTGGCCATCGAGAAGCTGCTCGGCCTGGAAGTGCCGATCCGCGCCCAGTACATCCGCGTGATGTTCTCGGAGATCACGCGCATGCTCAACCACCTGATGTGGCTGGGCTCGCACGGCAACGACTGCGGCAGCTCCACGATCCTGATCTACGCCTTCCGCGAGCGCGAAGACCTGTTCGACGCCTACGAGGCCGTCTCTGGCGCGCGGATGCACGCGGCCTACTTCCGTCCGGGCGGCGTGTACCGCGACCTGCCGGACACCATGCCGCAGTACAAGCACAGCAAGATCAAGAACGCCAAGGCCCTCGCTCGCATGAACGAGAACCGCCAGGGTTCGCTGCTGGACTTCCTCGAAGACTTCACCAAGCGCTTCGATACCTACCTGGCCGAGTACCACACGCTGCTGACCGACAACCGCATCTGGAAGCAGCGGACCGTGGGCATCGGCGTCATGGACGCCGATCGTGCGCTCAACCTGGGCCTGACCGGCCCGATGCTGCGCGGCTCGGGCATCGCCTGGGACCTGCGCAAGACCCAGCCCTACGATGTCTACGACCAGCTTGACTTCGACATCCCGGTGGGCAAGACCGGCGACTGCTACGACCGCTACCTCGTGCGCATGGAGGAGCTCCACCAGTCGAACCGCATCATTGCCCAGTGCGTGAAGTGGCTCAAGGCCAACCCCGGCCCGGTGATCACCGACAACCACAAGGTGGCGGCTCCCAAGCGCGAGGCCATGAAGGCCAACATGGAAGAGCTGATCCACCACTTCAAGCTCTTCACCGAGGGCTTCCGCGTGCCCGAGGGCGAGGCCTATGCCGCCGTCGAGCATCCCAAGGGCGAGTTCGGCATCTACCTGGTCAGCGACGGTGCCAACAAGCCTTATCGCCTGAAGATCCGGCCGCCGGGCTTCGTGCACCTGGCCGCGCTCGACGAGATGGCGCGCGGCCACATGCTGGCCGACACCGTGGCCATCATCGGCACGCTGGACATCGTCTTCGGAGAGATCGATCGATGAGCGACTCCCTCAACAATCCTCCCATCGCCCCTGCGGCTCTGCCGCAGGACGTGCTGGACCGCTTCGCCCGCGAAGTGGCCAAGTACCCCGACAGCGACGCTGGTCGCCAGTCTGCCGTGATGGCCTGCCTGTCCATCGTGCAGCAGGTCTATGGCTGGGTGAGCGACGAGAACGAGGCCGCCGTGGCCGCCTACCTGGGCATGCCCCAGATCGCGGCGCGCGAGGTGACCACGTTCTACAACATGTACAACCAGCACCCGGTCGGCAAGTTCAAGCTGAACGTCTGCACCAACCTGCCGTGCCAGCTGCGCGACGGCTACAAGGCCCTGCACCACCTCGAAGCCAAGCTGGGCATCAAGATGGGCGAGACCACCGCCGACGGCATGTTCACGCTGCAGCAGAGCGAATGCCTGGGCGCCTGCGCCGATTCCCCGGTGATGCTGGTGAACGACCGCACCATGTGCAGCTTCATGAGCAACGAGAAGCTCGATCAACTGGTCGACGGCCTGCGTGCCGCCGAGCCCAAAGGGGAGACGCGCTGATGACCCCCGACCAAGTCCTATCGCAGTTCCGCGCCACCGGCGTGCAGACCTGCTTCCACGGCCGCCACATCGATCCGCAGATCTATGCCGGCCTGGACGGCACCAACTGGAGCATCGCCGACTATGAGGCGCGCGGCGGCTACCAGGCGCTGCGCAAGATCCTCACCGAGGGCCTGACGCAGGACCAAGTGATCGCCGAGGTCAAGACCTCCGGCCTGCGCGGCCGCGGCGGCGCCGGCTTTCCGACGGGTCTGAAGTGGAGCTTCATGCCCCGCCAGTTCCCGGGCCAGAAGTACCTGGTCTGCAACTCGGACGAAGGCGAGCCCGGCACCTGCAAGGACCGCGACATCCTCATGTTCAACCCGCATATCGTCATCGAAGGCATGGCGATCGCGGCGTATGCCATGGGCATCAGCGTGGGCTACAACTACATCCACGGCGAGATCTTCGAGGTGTACGAACGCTTCGAGGCGGCCCTGGAGGAAGCGCGTGCCGCCGGCTACCTGGGCGGCAACATCATGGGCAGCAACTTCAGCTTCCAGCTGCATGCGCACCATGGCTTCGGCGCCTACATCTGCGGTGAAGAGACGGCGCTGCTCGAGTCGCTGGAAGGCAAGAAGGGCCAGCCGCGCTTCAAGCCGCCTTTCCCGGCCAGCTTCGGCCTGTACGGCAAGCCGACCACCATCAACAACACCGAGACCTTCGCGGCGGTGCCCTGGATCATCCGCAATGGCGGCCAGGCCTACCTGGAGTGCGGCAAGCCCAACAACGGCGGCACCAAGATCTACTCGGTCTCGGGCGACGTCGAGCTGCCCGGCAACTATGAAGTGCCGATGGGCACGCCCTTCTCCAAGCTGCTGGAGCTGGCGGGCGGCGTGCGCAAGGGCCGCAAGCTCAAGGCGGTGATCCCGGGCGGCTCGTCCGCCCCGGTGCTGCCGGCCGACATCATGATGTCGTGCACGATGGACTACGACTCCATCGCCAAGGCCGGCTCCATGCTGGGCTCGGGCGCTGTCATCGTGATGGACGACAGCCGCTGCATGGTCGAGTCGCTCAAGCGCCTGTCGTACTTCTACATGCACGAGTCCTGCGGCCAGTGCACGCCCTGCCGCGAAGGCACGGGCTGGCTGTGGCGCGTGGTCGACCGCATCCACCATGGCGAAGGCCGGGCCTCCGACATGGACCTGCTGAATTCCGTGGCCGACAACATCCAGGGCCGCACGATCTGTGCGCTGGGCGATGCCGCGGCCATGCCCGTGCGCGCCATGCTGAAGCACTTCCGTCACGAGTTCGAGGCCATGGTGCCCGGCTACGTGCCGAAGACGCCGGCCCAGGCCTGAGCGGGGAGCGAGAACCTCACATGATCGAAATCGAACTCGACGGCAAGAAGGTCGAAGTGGCCGAAGGCAGCATGGTCATGCATGCGGCCGACAAGGCCGGGACCTACATCCCGCATTTCTGCTACCACAAGAAGCTCTCCATCGCCGCCAACTGCCGCATGTGCCTGGTGGACGTGGAGAAGGCGCCCAAGCCGATGCCGGCCTGCGCCACGCCCGTGACGCAGGGCATGATCGTGCGCACCCAGTCCGACAAGGCCGTCAAGGCCCAGAAGTCGGTCATGGAGTTCCTGCTGATCAACCATCCGCTGGACTGCCCCATCTGCGACCAGGGCGGCGAATGCCAGCTGCAAGATCTGGCGGTGGGCTACGGCGGTGGCGCCTCGCGCTACCAGGAAGAAAAGCGCGTGGTGTTCCACAAGGACGTCGGCCCGCTGATCTCCATGGAGGAGATGAGCCGCTGCATCCACTGCACCCGCTGTGTGCGTTTTGGCCAGGAAGTGGCCGGCATCATGGAACTGGGCATGGTGAACCGGGGCGAGCACTCCGAGATCACCACCGTGGTCGGCGACACCGTCGACTCCGAGCTGTCGGGCAACATGATCGACATCTGCCCGGTCGGTGCGCTCACGAGCAAGCCCTTCCGCTACAGCGCCCGCACTTGGGAACTGTCGCGCCGCAAGTCGGTGAGCCCGCACGATTCCACCGGCGCCAACCTGATCGTCCAGGTCAAGAACAACCGTGTGATGCGCGTTCTGCCGATGGAGAACGAGGACGTCAACGAGTGCTGGATCGCCGACCGCGACCGCTTCTCCTATGAAGCCCTCGGCAGCGAACAACGCCTGACGCAGCCCATGCTGAAGCAGGGCGGCCAGTGGCAGGCCGTGGACTGGCAGACGGCCCTCGAGTACGTCGCCAACGGCCTCAAGCAGATCAAGGGCGATCACGGCGCCGCTGCCATCGGCGCGCTGGTGAGTCCGCACAGCACCGTGGAAGAACTGGCCCTGGCCGGCGCGCTGGTGCGTGGCCTCGGCAGCGAGAACATCGACCACCGCCTGCGCCATGCCGATTTCGGCAACGTGGGCAGTGGCATCCGCTGGCTGGGCACCCCCATCGCCTCGCTGTCGAACCTGCAGCGCGTGCTGGTTGTCGGCAGCAACCTGCGCAAGGACCATCCGCTGTTCGCGCAGCGCATCCGCCAGTCGGTGCGCAAGGGCGGCAAGCTGTTTGCCATCGCATCAGCCGAGCAACTGGCGGCCGACGCCTCGTGGGCCATTCCGCTGGCCGGCTTCCAGCAGGTCGACGCGGCCGACTGGTACGGCGCTCTGGCCCGGATCGCCGCTGCCGTGGCGGCAGAGAAGGGCGTCGCCGCACCCGCCCAGGCTGATGTGACCGATGCCGCGCGCGGTGTGGCGCAGGCTCTGGTGGGCGGCGAGCGCAAGGCCATCCTGCTGGGCAACGGCGCCGCGCACCATGCCGAGGCTTCGCGGCTGTTGGCACTGGCCCAGTGGATCGGCGCCCAGACCGGCGCCAGCGTCGGCTACCTGACGGAAGCGGCCAACACCGTCGGCGCGCAGTGGGTCAACGCCCAGCCCGGCGCCAAGGGCCTGAACGCCGGCCAGATGCTGGCAGGCGGCCTCAAGGCGGCGCTACTGCTCAACACCGAGCCGGTGTTCGATTCGGCCGCCGGTGCGCGTGCCGCGGACGCACTCGGTCAGGCGCAGATGGTGGTCACCCTGAGCCCCTTCAAGGCCAACCTCGAATTCAGCGACGTGCTGCTGCCCATCGCGCCGTTCAGCGAGACGCCGGGCACCTTCGTCAATGCCGAAGGCCGCATCCAGAGCTTCCATGCCGTGGTGCGCCCCCTGGGCGAGGCACGTCCCGCGTGGAAGGTGCTACGCGTGCTGGGCAACCTGCTGGGGCTGTCGGGTTTCGACTTCGAGTCGACGCAGGACGTGATGGCCAAGGTGCGTGGTTCGTCCGCTGCAGACTTCGTCGCCGCGGAGCGCCTGAGCAACGACGCCCCGGCCGTCGACTTGGCTTCTGCCCCGGCCGCCGGACAGGCCGCACCGGTCACCGCCGCCATCTACCAACTGGACTCGCTGGTGCGCCGCGCACCGTCGCTGCAACTGACGACCGACGGCCGCCGCGCCGCCGCCGCACAGGAGGTGTCGGCATGATCGACGCGCTGTACAACGCCGGCTACGGCCTCATCGGCGCCCACTGGTGGACGGCCGGCGGCTGGCCCGTCATCTGGGCGCTGCTCAAGATCATTGCGGTGCTGCTGCCCGTGCTGGGCGCCGTGGCCTACGCCACGCTGTGGGAGCGCAAGTTCCTCGGCTGGATCCAGGTCCGCCACGGACCCAACCGGGTCGGCCCCTTCGGCCTGCTGCAGCCGATCGCCGACGCGGTCAAACTGCTGACCAAGGAACTGATCAACCCGACGGCGGCCAGCTCCGGCCTGTTCCGCCTCGGCCCGGTCATGGCCATCATGCCGGCCCTGGCGGCCTGGGTGGCCATTCCCTTCGGCCCTGACGCAGTCATCGCCAACGTCAACGCCGGCCTCCTGCTGATCATGGCCATCACCTCCATCGAGGTGTACGGCGTGATCATCGCCGGCTGGGCCTCGAACTCGAAGTACGCCTTTCTGGGCGCGCTGCGCGCCTCGGCCCAGATGGTGAGCTACGAGATCGCGATGGGCTTCTGCTTCGTCGTGGTGATCATGGTGTCGGGCAGCCTGAGCCTGGGCGACATCGTCGCCGTGCAGGGCAAGGGCACCTTTGCCGACATGGGGCTGTCCTTCCTGTCCTGGAACTGGCTGCCGCTGCTGCCCATCTTCATCGTCTACCTGATCTCGGGCGTGGCCGAAACCAACCGTCACCCCTTCGATGTGGTGGAAGGCGAGGCCGAGATCGTGGCCGGCCACATGGTCGAATACTCGGGCATGGGCTTCGCGATCTTCTTCCTGGCCGAGTACGCCAGCATGTGGCTCGTGTCGATCCTGGCCGTGCTCATGTTCCTGGGCGGCTGGCTGCCCCCGGTGGGCTTCCTGGCCTTCATCCCCGGCTGGATCTGGCTGGGCCTGAAGACCTTCTTCGTGCTGTCGCTGTTCATCTGGATCCGCGGCACGTTCCCGCGCTTCCGCTACGACCAGATCATGCGCCTGGGCTGGAAGATCTTCATCCCCGTCACGCTGGTCTGGCTGCTGATCGTCGGCGGCTGGATGCAGACGCCCTGGAACATCTGGAAATAAGGTGGACCACGAATGACTGCCGTCGCTGCTTCTCCTTTTTCGATCAAGGACTTCTTCAAGAGCTTCATGCTCGTGGAACTGTTCAAGGGCATGGCCCTGACGGGGCGCTATGCGCTGCGCCGCAAGGTGACCGTCCAGTTCCCGGAAGAAAAGACCCCCCTGTCGCCGCGCTTCCGCGGCCTGCATGCCCTGCGCCGCTACGAGAACGGCGAGGAGCGCTGCATCGCCTGCAAGCTCTGCGAAGCCGTGTGCCCCGCCGTGGCCATCACCATCGAGTCCGCCGTGCGCGACGATGGCACCCGCCGCACCACCCGCTACGACATCGACCTGACCAAGTGCATCTTCTGCGGCTTCTGCGAAGAGAGCTGCCCGGTCGACTCGATTGTCGAGACGCACATCCTGGAGTACCACGGCGAGAAGCGCGGTGACCTGTACTTCACCAAGGACATGCTGCTGGCGGTGGGCGACCGCTACGAGCAAGAGATCGCGGCCAGCAAGGCGGCCGACGCCAAGTACCGCTGAACCGGCGAAGCGAAAAGAAAAACCCATGGACGCCAAGACCGGCTTCTTCTACCTGTTCTCGGTCGTGCTGCTGTTTGCAGCCTTCCGGGTTGTGACCGCCCGCAATCCTGTGCATGCGGTGCTGTACCTGATGCTCGCCTTCTCGCAGGCCGCCGCTGTGTGGCTGCTGCTCAAGGCCGAGTTCCTGGCCATCGTGCTCGTGCTGGTGTACCTCGGCGCGGTGATGGTGCTCTTCCTCTTCGTGGTGATGATGCTTGACCTCAACGTCGACCATCTGCGCCAGAACTTCTGGAAGCACTTCCCGCTGGCCGCTCTCGTCGGCGTGGTGATCGCGCTCGAGATGGCCTATGTGCTGATGGGCGGCTTCCGCCTGCAGACCTCCGCGGCCGACACCGTGGCGGCCGCGAATCAGGTGTCCAACACCAAGGCCCTGGGCCTTCTGCTCTACAGCGAGTACGTGTACCCGGTGCAGGTCGCGGCCGTGATCCTGGTCGTCGCCATGATCGCCGCCATCGCCCTCACGCTGCGCCGCCGCAAGGACACGCGCTACGTGGACGTGAAGGACCAGATCCATGTGAGGGCCAGCGACCGCCTGCAGGTGATCAAGGTGTCGCCCACCCAGGCCCCGCAGCCCGCCGCGCCTGCCGCGGAAGGGGAGAGCAAGTGATGACATTGACCCTTGGCCACTATCTGTCGCTCGGCGCCATCCTGTTTGCGCTGGCCGTCATCGGCATCTTCCTCAACCGCAAGAACCTCATCGTGCTGCTGATGTGCATCGAACTGATGCTGTTGGCGGTCAACATGAACTTCGTCGCCTTCTCCTCCTACCTCGGCGACCTGCACGGACAGATCTTCGTGTTCTTCATCCTCACCGTGGCAGCGGCCGAATCGGCCATCGGCCTGGCACTGCTGGTGCTGCTGTTCCGCAACAAGTCGACCATCAACGTCGATGAACTCGACACGCTGAAGGGATAACGATGGCCACGACCTTGTCTGCATCCACCCTGCTGGCGGTGCCGCTGGCGCCGCTCGTCGGCTGCGTGCTCGCCGGTATCCTGGGGACGCAATTCGGCGGCAACCGCATCGGCCGAGCCGCCTCGCACACGCTGACCATCCTGGGCGTGTTCGTCGCCTTCGTGCTGTCGGCTTGGACGCTCTACAGCGTGGCCGTCGACGGCGCCCGCTTCAACGCCACCATCTACGAATGGATGGTCGTGGGCGGCCTGAAGATGGAAGTCGGCTTCATGATCGACAGCCTGACGGCCATGATGATGTGCGTCGTCACCTTCGTGTCGCTGATGGTGCACATCTACACCATCGGCTACATGGAAGAGGACGAGGGCTACAACCGCTTCTTCGCCTACATCTCGCTCTTCACCTTCTCCATGCTGATGCTGGTGATGAGCAACAACCTGCTGCAGCTGTTCTTCGGCTGGGAAGCGGTGGGCCTGGTGTCGTACCTGCTGATCGGCTTCTGGTACAACAAGCCGACGGCCATCTTCGCCAACATGAAGGCCTTCCTGGTCAACCGCGTGGGTGACTTCGGCTTCATCCTCGGCATCGGCCTGATTGCCGCGTACACCGGCACGCTCAACTACACCGAGATCTTTGCCAAGTCGGGCGAGCTGGGCAAGATGGGCTTCCCGGGCACCGACTGGATGCTGATCACCGTGATCTGCATCTGCCTGTTCATCGGCGCGATGGGCAAGAGCGCGCAGTTCCCGCTGCACGTCTGGCTGCCGGACTCGATGGAAGGCCCGACGCCCATCTCCGCGCTGATCCACGCCGCGACGATGGTGACCGCCGGTATCTTCATGGTGTCGCGCATGTCGCCGCTGTTCGAGCTGTCGGACACGGCCCTGAACTTCATCCTGGTGATCGGTTCGATCACGGCCTTGTTCATGGGCTTCCTGGGGATCATCCAGAACGACATCAAGCGCGTGGTGGCGTACTCGACGCTGTCGCAGCTGGGCTACATGACCGTTGCGCTGGGCGTGTCGGCCTATCCGGTCGCCGTGTTCCACCTGATGACGCACGCATTCTTCAAGGCGCTGCTGTTCCTCGGCGCCGGCTCGGTGATCATGGGCATGCACCACAACCAGGACATCCGCTGGATGGGCGGCGTGCGCAAGTACATGCCCATCACCTGGATCACCTTCCTGCTGGCGTCGCTGGCCCTGATCGGCACGCCCTTCTTCTCGGGCTTCTATTCGAAGGACGCCATCATCGAGGCCGTGCACGCCAGCCACCTGCCGGCCGCGGGCTTCGCCTATTTCTCGGTGGTTGCAGGCGTGTTCGTCACGGCCTTCTACTCGTTCCGCCTGTACTTCCTGGTGTTCCATGGCAAGGAGCGCTACGACCAGAACCCGGACGCGCACCACGACGACGCCCACGGTCATGGCCATGGCGACCATCACGGCCATGGTCACCACAAGCCTCACGAGTCGCCCGGTGTGGTGACCGTGCCGCTGCTTCTGTTGATGATCCCGTCGGTGGTGATCGGCTTTTTCACGCTGATGCCGATGCTGAACAGCTTCTTCGACGGCGTGATCTTCGTCGACACGGCCCGCCACCATGCGATGGCCGAGCTGCGTGAGGACATCCACGGTCCGGTTGCCATGGCCCTGCATTCGCTGACCAGCCTGCCACTGTGGCTGGCCATCGCCGGCGTCGCGCTGTCGTACTACATGTACATGGTCAACCCGGCACTGCCGGCTGCCATCAAGCGTGCCTGCATGCCGATCTACAACCTGCTCGAGAACAAGTACTACCTCGACTGGATCAACGAGAACATCCTGGCCCGTGGCGCCCGTGCGCTGGGCACCGGCCTCTGGAAGGGCGGCGACCAGGCCATCATCGACGGCGCGCTGGTCAATGGCTCGTGGAAGCTGGTGGGCCGCATCTCGGCGGCCATCCGCTGGATGCAGTCTGGCTACATCTATCACTACGCCTTCGCGATGCTGCTGGGGGTGTTCCTTCTCATGACGTATTTCGTCTGGTTCAAGCGCTGACGCGGGCTGGAGAACAAGAAAAATGGGTTTGCTGAGCCTTGCCATCTGGCTGCCGATCGTGATCGGCGCCTTGCTGCTGGCGTTCGGGCGGGACGACCAGGCGCGCTTCGTGCGCTGGGCGGCACTCGTCGGGTCGGTGGCGAGCTTCCTTGTCACCATTCCGGTGTACACGCGCTTCCAGACCGGCACCGCCGCGATGCAGTTCGTCGAGCGTGCGCCGTGGATCGAGCGCTTCAACATCAACTACCACCTGGGCGTCGATGGCCTGTCGATGTGGTTCGTGCTGCTCACGGCCTTCATCACGGTGATCGTCGTGATCTCGGCCTGGGAGGTGATCACCGAGCGCGTCAACCAGTACATGGGCGCGTTCCTGATCCTGTCGGGCCTGATGATCGGCGTGTTCGCCGCGCTGGACGGCATGCTGTTCTACGTGTTCTTCGAGGCCACGCTGATCCCGATGTATCTGATCATCGGCATCTGGGGCGGTCCGAACCGGATCTACGCGGCCTTCAAGTTCTTCCTGTACACGCTGCTCGGCTCGCTGCTGATGCTGGTGGCCCTGGTGTACCTGTACCGCGCCTCGGGCGGCAGCTTCGACATCGCCACCTGGCATCGGACGCCCCTGGGCTCGACGGCGCAGACGCTGATCTTCTTCGCCTTCTTCGCGGCCTTCGCCGTGAAGGTGCCGATGTGGCCGGTGCACACCTGGCTGCCCGACGTGCACGTCGAGGCGCCCACCGGCGGCTCCGCCGTGCTGGCCGCCATCATGCTGAAGTTGGGCGCCTACGGCTTCCTGCGCTTCTCCATGCCGATCGCGCCCGATGCTGCCCGTGAATGGGCGTGGCTGATGATCGCGCTGTCGATCGTGGCGGTGATCTACGTGGGCCTGGTGGCCATGGTCCAGCGCGATATGAAGAAGCTGGTGGCCTATTCGTCGGTCGCCCACATGGGCTTCGTGACGCTGGGCTTCTTCATCTTCAATCCGCTCGGCGTGGCTGGCGGCATCGTGCAGATGATCGCCCACGGTTTCGTGTCGGGCGCGATGTTCCTGTCCATCGGCGTGCTGTACGACCGCATGCACTCGCGCCAGATCGCCGACTACGGCGGCGTGGTCAACGTCATGCCCAAGTTCGCCGCGTTCGCGCTGCTGTTCGCCATGGCCAACTGCGGCCTGCCTGCCACCGCCGGCTTCGTGGGCGAATGGATGGTGATCCTGGGTGCCGTGAAGGCTAACTTCTGGATCGGCCTGATGGCTGCCACCGCGCTGATCTTCGGCGCCGCCTACACCCTGTGGATGTACAAGCGCGTGTATCTCGGCCCCATCGGCAACGACCATGTGAAGGAACTGACGGACATCAACGGCCGCGAGTTCTTCATGCTCGCCGTGCTGGCCGTGGCCGTGCTGTGGATGGGCCTGGATCCCAAGCCCTTCACCGACGTGATGGACGCTTCCGTGGCCGAGCTGCTGCGCCACGTGGCCGCCTCCAAGCTGCCTTGACCAGAGTCCACGCAGACAAGAGAACAAGATGATCGACAAACTCAGCTGGGTGGCTGTCTACCCCGAGATCCTGCTGCTGGTGATGGCCTGCGTCATCACGCTGTTCGACCTGCGTGTCAGCAGCGCGCACCGCACCGCCACCCATTGGCTCACGATGCTCACGCTGGCCGCGACGGCGCTGCTGACCGGCATGAACGCCGTCGCCGGCCACACCTTCCACGGCTTCGGCGGCATGGTGGTAAGCGACCCGATGGGCAACTGGCTCAAATGCTTCTCGGCCGTGGCGCTGATGGTCACGCTGGTCTATGGCCGTCCCTATGCGGCCGACCGCCAGATGCTGCGCGGCGGTGAGATGTTCACGCTCAGCCTGTTCTCGCTGCTCGGCATGTTCGTGATGATTTCGGGCAGCAACTTCCTGATGATCTACCTGGGCCTGGAACTGCTCACGCTGTCCAGCTATGCCCTGGTGGCACTGCGCCGCGACCATGCGACGGCCAGCGAAGCCGCCATGAAGTATTTCGTGCTCGGCGCCATGGCCAGCGGCTTCCTGCTCTATGGCATGTCGATGATGTACGGCGCCACCGGCTCGCTTGACGTCAACGAGGTCTTCAAGAGCATCGCCAGCAGCAAGGTGAACCACCAGGTGCTGGTGTTCGGCCTGGTGTTCATCGTCGCTGGTCTTGCCTTCAAGCTGGGTGCCGCGCCCTTCCACATGTGGCTGCCGGACGTCTACCACGGCGCCCCCACGGCCGTGACGCTGCTGATCGGCGCCGCGCCCGAGCTGGCGGCCTTCGCCATCGTCATCCGTCTGCTGGTGGAAGGCATGCTGCCGTTGGCCTTCGACTGGCAGCAGATGCTGGCCGTGCTGGCCGTGGCGTCGCTGCTGGTGGGCAACCTGGCCGCCGTCGCGCAGACCAACCTCAAGCGCATGCTGGCCTACTCGACCATCGCGCAGATGGGCTTCGTGCTGCTGGGCCTGGTGGCTGGCGTGATCGACGGCAACACGCTCAACGCCCAGTATGCGTACAGCGCGTCGATGTTCTACATCGTGACCTATGTGCTGACCACGCTGGCGAGCTTCGGCATCATCCTGCTGCTGGCCCGCGAAGGCTTCGAGAGCGAAGAGATCTCCGACCTTGCCGGCCTCAACCAGCGTAGCCCGCTGTATGCCGGCGTGATGGCCATTGCGATGTTCTCGCTGGCCGGCATTCCGCCGCTGGTCGGCTTCTATGCCAAGCTGGCGGTGCTGCAGGCGCTGCTGGCTTCGGGGCAGGGCGTGTATATCGGCCTGGCGGTGTTCGCCGTCATCATGTCGCTGATTGGCGCCTTCTACTACCTGCGCGTGGTGAAGGTGATGTACTTCGACGCACCGCTGACGGCCACGACCGTGGCGGCGCCGCGCGACGTGCGGGCCGTGCTGTCGGTCAATGGCGCCCTGATCCTGATCCTGGGCATCCTGCCCGGCGGCTTGATGACCCTGTGTGCCCGGGCCATCGTGGCCACGCTGGGCAACTGATCGCGTCGTGGGCAGCAACGCATCGGCCTGGGTCGTCCTCGGCGTTGCGCTGGTCCTGGCCAACCTGCCTTTCCTGAACGAGCGGCTGCTCGCCGTGCTGCCCTGGCGCACGGCGGTCAAGCCGCTCGCGGTGCGTCTGGGGGAGCTGGTGCTGTGCTATCTGCTGGCCGGCATGGTCGGCCGGCTCTTCGAGGGCAAGCAGGGCATGGTGGCGGCGCAGGGCTGGGAGTTCTATGCGGTGACGGCCGCCTTCTTCCTGGTGCTCGCCTTTCCGGGCTTCATCTGGCGCTACCTTCTCAAACGCAAAGGGTACTGAACCGTGACCGCTGACATCGCCCACCTGGAAGAAAAGAAGGTCGCGTCGGAGCGGCTGTTCGAGGGTCGGTTTCTGCGCGCGTACCGTGACACGGTCGCGCTGCCCGATGGCGGGACCGCGACGCGCGAGTACGTCATCCACCCGGGCGCGGTGGTGGTCATTCCGCTGCTGGACGATGGGCGCATCGTGCTTGAGCGCCAGTTCCGATACCCGGTGGGCCAGGTCATGGTGGAGTTCCCGGCCGGCAAGCTCGACGCCGGCGAGGATGCGCTAGTCTGCGGGCAGCGCGAACTGCTGGAAGAAACCGGCTACCGCGCCCGCGAGTGGGCCAAGGCCGGGGTGATGCACTTGGCCGTGGCCTACTCGACGGAGGTCATCCACATCTACTTCGCGCGCGGCCTGAGTGCTGGCGATCGCAAGCTTGACCAGGGCGAGTTCCTCGACGTGTTCACAGCAGCGCCCGCGGATCTGCTGAGCTGGTGCCGTGATGGCACGGTGACGGATGCGAAGACGCTGGCCTGCTCGGTCTGGATGCAGAACGTGCTTTCCGGCAACTGGGCACTGGAATGGCGGGCTGCGGATAATTCCGCGCCATGAAGGTCCTGAATCTGCGTTGTGCCCATGGCCACGGTTTCGAGGGCTGGTTCGGCTCCGAGTCGGAGTTCGAGACCCAGCGCGACGGTGGCCAGATCGAATGCCCGCTCTGTGGTGACAAGGCCATTGTCAAAGGCCTGAGCGCACCGCGTCTCAACCTCAGCGCCGGGCGCGAGGCGTTGCCGTCTGAAGCTCAGCTTCAACCGCCGCAGCAGCAGAACCCGGAAGCCCGCTGGATGCGCGCCGTCCGGGAGGTGCTTGCCAGGACCGAAGACGTGGGCGACCGGTTTGCGCAGGAAGCGCGGCGCATGCATCACGGCGAGGTGGAAGAGCGCGGAATCCGTGGCCAGGCCACGCCCGAGGAGACCGCCGCTTTGCTGGAGGAAGGCATTGCGGTGCTGCCGCTGCCGCTGCCGCCTGCACTCAAGGAACCCTTGCAGTAGGGTTGTGGATCGACGCGCGGTCGCCCGACCAGGCTGTTGCACCGCGCTCGCCACCGATGACTCAGCCCGCCGTGTGCGGGCTTTGTTGTGTCTGGGCGAAGCTGCACTGGCGCGAAGCGCCGGGATTCCCGAAAGGGGGTGCGGCAGGCTCAGGCCGTGAACTGCAGCGCCGCCAGCTTGGCGTAGCTGCCGCCGCGGGCGATCAATTCGGCATGGGTGCCTTGTTCGACGATGGCGCCGTGGTCCAGCACCACGATGCGGTCGGCCCTTTGCACCGTCGCAAGGCGGTGGGCAATGACCAGCGTGGTACGACCTTCCATTGCCGATTCGAGGGCGGCCTGAACGACCCGTTCGCTTTCCGCATCGAGCGCCGAGGTGGCCTCGTCCAGCAGCAGCAGCGGTGGTGCCTTCAGGATGGCGCGTGCAATCGAGAGCCGCTGCTTCTGCCCCCCCGACAGGCGCACGCCGCGTTCCCCCAGGAAGGTGTGGAAGCCGTCGGGCAGGGCGTCGATGAAGCCCTCGGCGTGCGCAAGGCGGGCCGCATGCCGGACTTCGGCCTCCGTCGCGTCGGGCCGGCCATAGCGAATGTTCTCGAGCGCCGTGGTCGAGAAGATCACGGCGTCCTGCGGCACCAAGCCGATGCGTCCGCGAAGGTCATCCAGCGCAAATCGACGCAGCGACTGACCGTCCAGCCGGATGTCGCCGGTCTGCGGATCGAAAAAGCGCAGCAGCAACTGGAACACAGTGCTCTTGCCCGCGCCGCTCTCGCCCACCAGGGCCACGGTTTCGCCAGGCGCCACGTCGAGCGAGAAGTGTCGCAGGGCCGCCGTGCCCGGGCGTGACGGGTAATGGAAGCCGACATCCTCCAGCATCACCTGGGCGCCTGCGGAGGCGGGTGGTGCGGCCTGCACGGCCTCTGGCGACGAAATGGCGATGGGCGCGTGCAGCAGTTCCATCAACCGTTCCGTGGCGCCTGCCGCGCGCAGCAGGTCGCCGTAGACCTCGCCCAGCACCGCCAGCGCGCTCGCCAGGATGACCACATAGACCACCGTCTGGCCCATGTGACCGGGACTGATCTCACCCCGCAGCACGGCCTGCGTGCCGGCGTAAAGGCCCCAGAGCAAGGCGGCCGAGGTGGCAATGATGATGAAGGCGACCAACACGGCCCGCGCCTTGGTGCGCCGCACGGCCGTCTCGAAGGCTGCCTGGGTGGAGCCGGCAAAGCGCTCGGCCTCGCGGGTCTCGGCCGTATAGCTTTGCACCACCGGAATGGCATTGAGCACCTCGGCCGCGATGGCGCTGGCGTCGGCCACGCGGTCCTGGCTGGCGCGGGAGAGCCGCCGGACGCGGCGGCCGAAGGCCATGGCCGGCAGCACGACGAGCACGAGCACCAGCGCCACCTGGGCCATCAGCCAGGGATTGGTCCAGATCAGCATGGCCAGCGCGCCGACGCCCATGACCGCATTGCGCAAGCCCATGCTGAGAGAGGAGCCCACTACGGTCTGGACCAGCGTCGTGTCGCCCGTGAGGCGCGACAGCACCTCGCCGGTCTGCGTGGTCTCGAAGAACTGCGGGCTCTGGTGCAGCACGCGGCCGTACACGGCGGTGCGCACGTCGGCCGTGATGCGCTCGCCCAGCCAGCTCACCGTGTAGAAGCGCGCGGCAGAGAACAGCCCCAGCGCGATCGCCACGCCGAACAGGGCCAGGAAGTGTTCGCGCAGTGCCATCACCTGATCGCCGGGTGCCGTGGGGGCCAGGCCGGCGTCGATCAGGCCGCGAAGCGCGATGGGAAACACCAGGGTCGTGACCGCCGCCATGACCAGGAACAGAGCCGCCATCGCGATCTGGAGGCGGTAGGGGCCAAGAAAGGGCGCCAGGCCGGCGAGCGAGCGGGGGGAGCTTTTGGCGTTCTTCACAGGAGTGCGGGGCAATCGCGGCGCAGTGGCCGGGCCGCGCGGATTCTAACGAGACCTTGCCACCCCAGAATCAGCCTTGACAATATTTGACGAGGCAAATAATATCTCCCCATGTCCAAATCAGAGACGACTCCGCCCGGCGGCACCGCCGGGCCGCCGCCCGTGGATTTCTACCGGGCCGAGAGCTACACCGCCGAGGAAAGCCTGGGCTACGCGATGAAGCGCATCCTGACCTGCGTGTCGCAGGCCGTCGAAAACGAACTGGTCGAGCCCGGCGGCCCGACCTATCCACAGTGGGTGCCACTGCACAAGCTGCACATGGGTAGCGCTGGCACGGTGGCCGAACTGGCCCGTGAGTGCCAACTGGACACCGGCGCCATGACGCGCCTGCTGGATCGGCTCGAAGCCAAGGGGCTGGTGCGTCGGGTGCGCTCGCAGGAGGACCGGCGGGTCGTCAACCTCGAATTGACGCCTGAGGGCCTGAGTGCTGCCCAGAAGGTGCCGGCCGTGCTCAGCCGGGTCCACAACGAGATGCTCGCCGGCTTCACGAAGGTGGAGTGGGAGCAGCTCAAGGATTACCTGAACCGCATCCTGGGGAACGCCCAGAGAAAGCAGGCCGCATGCCATCGGGCATCGGGCCAAGGAGTTTCGCGATGACTTTTTCTTCGACCCAGGGCCGCGAGGGCCGTCCGGCGCTGATGGCGGTGGGCCTGGCGGTTGCGTTGCTGGCCGCGGGCTGTGCCGACACCGCAGGCATCGCCTCCCACGCCCGCATGCGGGATGCGGTGCAGGCGGGCGTGCCGGCGAACGCGCAGCCGGCCAACGATTTCGCGCAGGTCGACGCGCAGTGGTGGCATGCCTTCGGCGATGCCCAACTCGACACGCTCGAGCAGCAGGCCCTGGCGGCCAGCCCCAGCCTGCAGGTGGCCCAGGCCCGCGTCGCCAAGGCGCTCGCGGCGACTGGCGTGGCCGAAGCGACAGGGCGACCGCAGCTCAGCGGCGACGCACAGCTGCTGCGACAGCGCTACAGCGAGAACTACATCTATGGCGCGCTCGGCGGCACGGTGCAGGAAAACGGCACGCTGCAGCTCAATGGCAGTTGGGAGCTCGACTTCTTCGGCCGCAACCGCGCGGCCATCCAGGCTGCGGTGGGCAGTGCACGCGCCGCGCAGGCCGATGCCCAGGCGGCGCGCATCCTGCTGACCACCAATGTGGCGCGCAGCTACATCCAGTGGGCGCGGCTGGAGGCGCAGCGCGATGTCGCCCGCCGCACGCTGGCCCAGCGCGAGGAGACGCTGCGCCTGGTGCGGGATCGCGTGTCGGCCGGCCTGGACACCCAACTAGAGCAACGACAGAGCGAAGGCGGGCTGCCCGAGGCACGGCAGCAGATCGAGGTGCTGAACGAGCAGATCGAGAACGCCCGGCATGCACTCGATGCGCTGGTGGCCGTGCCCGACGCCACGCGTGGTCTCAGGCCGCCCGCGCTGGCGTCGCTGCAAGCGGTGCCGCTCGCCACGCAGATTCCCGCCGACCTGCTCGCCCGCCGCCCTGACGTGGCGGCTGCCCGCTGGCGCGTCGAGGCGGCGGCGAGCGACGAGGAGAGCGCCCGCGCCCAGTTCTATCCGAACATCAATCTGACCGCCTTCGTCGGGACGCAGTCCATTGGATTCGACAAGCTGCTCAAGTCGGGTAGCCTGCAATGGGGCGTGGGGCCCGCGCTGCACCTGCCCATCTTCGAGGGCGGGCGCCTGCGGGCCAACCTGGGCGGCAAGGCGGCCGACCACGACGCGGCCATCGAAAGCTACAACGGGGCCGTGATCGATGCCGTGCACGAGGTGGCCGACCAGGTCGCCAGCGCGCGGTCAATCGGCCGGCAGCAGGTTGAGCAAGGCAATGCGCAACGCGCCGCCGAGGACGCCTACCACATCGCGCTGCAGCGCTATCAGGCGGGGCTGGGCACGTACCTGAATGTGCTCACCGCCGAGACGGCGGTGCTCACCCAGCGCCGCCAGGCGGTGGACCTCGCTGCCCGGGCGCTCGATACCCAGGCCTCGCTTGCTCGCGCCCTGGGTGGCGGCTGGGCCGGCGATGCTCCCGCGGCCGCGCAGACGGCCGCCCTCAACGAATCCGCCGCGGCGCGCTGAGACGCAGCGCCCGCACGTCCGCAAGGAGCCAGACCATGAACGACAACATTGCTTCTTCTTCCCAGGCCGCCGACGAGAAGGCGCCCAACACCCGTCGCCGCAAGGCGCTGACGACCCTGGCCGCGGTGGTGGTGGTGGCCGGCGCCGGCTGGGCTGCCTACGAGTGGCTGGTCGCGAGTCATTACGAATCCACCGACAACGCCTATGTCCAGGGCAACATCATCCAGATCACGCCGCAGGTGGCTGGCACGGTGATGAGCATCGCAGCCGACGAGACCGACTACGTCAAGCAGGGCCAGCCACTGGTGCAGTTGGACCCGGCCGACGCCCAGGTGGCGCTCTCGCAGGCGGAAGCCGCACTGGGCCAGGCCGTGCGGCAGGCGCGCACGCTCTACGTCAACAACGGCTCGCTGGCCGCGCAGGTCAACCTGCGCCAGGCCGACGTGGTGAAGGCCCAGGCCGACGTTGCTCGCGCGCAGGACGACCTGCAGCGTCGGCGCTCCCTCACCGGCAATGGGGCGGTTTCGAAGGAAGAGCTGAGCCATGCCGAGACGGCGGTCGCCAACGCCCGAAGCGCGCTGGCGGCTGCACAGGCGGGCGTTGCGGCGGCCCGCGAGCAACTGGCCAGCAACCGGTCGCTGACCGAAGGCACCACGGTCGAGGAACACCCCAGCGTCCAGGCCGCCGCTGCGAAGGTGCGCGAAGCCTGGCTGGCGACTCAGCGCGTCGCGCTGCCTGCGCCGGTCGATGGCTATGTGGCCAAGCGCACGGTCCAACTGGGCCAGCGTGTGGCGCCGGGCGCGCCCCTCATGTCCATCGTGCCGCTGGGACAACTGTGGGTCGACGCCAACTTCAAGGAAAGCCAACTGCGCAGCATCCGCATCGACCAGCCCGTGACGCTGACGGCCGACGTGTACGGCAAGAAGGTGGTCTACCACGGCAAGGTCGCCGGCCTTGGCGTTGGCACGGGTGCGGCCTTTGCGCTGCTGCCGGCGCAGAACGCGACCGGCAACTGGATCAAGGTGGTGCAACGCGTGCCGGTGCGCATCAGCCTGGACGTCAATGAACTGAAGGCTAATCCGCTGCGCGTCGGCCTGTCGATGGACGCGGAAGTCGATGTGGCCAACAGCAACGGCAAGATGCTGGCCGATGCGCCGCGCGCGTCCGACTTCGCATCGACCCAGGTCTACAACGGGCAGGACGATGGTGCCGAGAAGGCCGTGCAGCGGATCATCGCGGCCAACCTCGGGCGGCCGGTGCCGGCTTCGGCCGGCCCCGCGCCGGCTGGTGCCAAGCCGGCCGTGGCCTCGCCGTCGAGTCAGGCTGCCGAGGGCGGCGCCCGCCACGCGCTGCAGGCTTCGGCCGCCCCGCGCCCGCTCTGATCGCCGCGAGGAATTTCATCCATGGCTGCTTCTGAGCCAAAGGCGGCCGCGGCCGCCATTGCGCCACTGGAAGGCTCGGCGCGCGTGCTGGGCACCATTGCCCTGTCGGCCGCCACCTTCATGAATGTGCTGGACACATCCATCGCGAACGTGTCGCTGCCCGCCATCTCGGGTGACCTGGGCGTCAGCCCGACGCAGGGCACCTGGGTCATCACCAGTTTCGGCGTGGCCAATGCCATTGCCGTGCCGCTCACCGGCTTCCTGACACAGCGCTTCGGGCAGGTCCGCCTGTTCATGGCCAGTGTGCTGCTGTTCGTGCTGAGCTCGTGGTTGTGCGGCATGGCCCCCAACATGACGATGCTGATCGCCTTCCGGGCGCTGCAGGGCTTCGTGGCGGGGCCGATGATCCCGCTGTCGCAGACGCTGTTGCTGTCGAGTTATCCGCGCGCCAAGGCGGGCCTGGCCATGGCGATGTGGTCCATCACCACGCTGGTGGCGCCGGTCATGGGGCCGCTGCTGGGGGGCTGGATCACCGACAACATCTCGTGGCCCTGGATCTTCTTCATCAACGTGCCGGTCGGCCTGTTGGCGGCGTCGGTCACCTGGAGCATCTACCGCAAGCGCGAGACGCCCACGCGGCACGTGCCCATCGACGCCATCGGCCTGGGCCTGCTGGTCGCCTGGGTAGGCGCGCTGCAGCTGATGCTGGACAAGGGCAAGGAGCTCGACTGGTTCCATTCCGGCGAGATCATCGCGCTGGCAGTGGTGGCGGTCGTGGGCTTTGCGTTCTTCCTGGTATGGGAGCTGACCGAAAAGCACCCGGTGGTCGATCTGTCGCTCTTCAAGCGCCGCAACTTCTGGTCGGGGGCGCTCGCCACGTCGGTGGGTTACGGCCTGTTCTTTGGGAACGTGGTGATCCTGCCGCTGTGGCTGCAGCAGTACATGGGCTACACGGCGACGAGCGCGGGCATGGTGCTGGCCCCGGTCGGCCTGTTCGCCATCGTGCTGTCGCCCATGGTGGGGCTCACGGTGGGCAAGGTCGATCCGCGTTACTACGCGACCATGTCCTTCATCGTGTTCGCGCTGGTGGTGTGGATGCGCTCGCACTTCACCACGCAGACGGACTTCGAGACGATCATGATCCCGACGCTCATCCAGGGCATCGCGATGGCCTTCTTCTTCATCCCGCTGGTGACCATCACGCTGTCCGGATTGCCTCCAGAGCGCATTCCGGCGGCGTCGGGGCTGTCGAACTTTGCGCGCATCACGGCAGGCGCGATGGGCACCTCGATCTCGACCACGCTGTGGGAGAACCGCGCGGCGCTGCACCATGCGCAACTGGCCGAAGCCGTCAATCCGAGCAGCCCTGCCGCGAGTGCAACCCTGTCGATGTTCGGCAATGCCGGTTTCAGCGCCGAGCAGGCGCTGGCGCAGATCAACCGGCTCGCGGACCAACAGTCCTTCATGCTGGCCACGGCGGACCTGTTCTATGCGTCGGCGGTGCTCTTCATCCTGCTGATCCCGATCATCTGGATCGCGCGGCCCGCCAGGGGCGCAGCAGGAAGCGACGCGGCGGCAGGCGCCCACTGAAAACGAGGCGGGCCTGTCGGCCGCGCCGCGTTCCGCGAAACGAACAAGACAACGCCCGCCGGCAGACACGCCGGCGGGCGTTGTCGCATGCGCGGCGTGTAACTGCTCACCCGTCGGCGGGGCCGTGGCTCCCAAGCAATGGTCTGGGCCCGCGCTGCGGCGCTTTTCGCGCATTGCACTGCAGCATCCGCATTTGCCCCAGTAGCAGCCGAGAGAGCCGCTGCCAACAATGCGCCAACGTTCGAGGCTTGCGATGCAGGCTCCCCTGGTACGACAACGACGGAAACGCATGACCCCAAGATTCGATGCGCAGCGGCAGGAGGCCCGCGGATGAGCGACATCATTCTCGAGACACGGCAGCTCACGAAGGAGTTCAAGGGCTTCACCGCGGTCAGCAAGGTCGACCTCCGGGTGCAGCGTGGCGCGATCCATGCACTGATCGGTCCCAACGGTGCCGGCAAGACCACCTGCTTCAACCTGCTCACCAAGTTCCTGGAGCCGACGTCGGGCACGATCCTGTTCAACGGGCTCGACATCACTCGCGAGCGGCCCGCACAGATCGCACGCCGAGGCATCATCCGCTCCTTCCAGATCTCGGCGGTCTTCCCGCACCTGACCGTGCTGGAGAACGTGCGGCTCGCCCTGCAACGGGCGCTCGGGACCTCCTTCCACTTCTGGAAGAGCGATCGCACGCTCGTCCCACTGAATGCTCGGGCACGCGAGCTTTTGGCGGAGGTCGGCCTCGAGGCCATGGTCGACGACCTGGCGGTGAACCTCCCTTATGGGCGCAAGCGCGCCCTCGAGATCGCGACCACGCTGGCCATGGAGCCTGAACTGATGCTGCTGGACGAACCCACGCAGGGCATGGGCCACGAAGATGTGCACCGCGTGGCCGAGCTGATCAAGCGCGTTTCCGCCGGGCGCACCATCCTGATGGTCGAGCACAACATGAGCGTGGTCTCGACCATCGCCGACACCATCACCGTGCTTCAGCGCGGTGCCGTCCTGGCCGAAGGACCTTATTCCGCCGTGTCGCGCAATCCCCAGGTCATGGAAGCCTACATGGGCACCACCGACGGCCAGCTGCAAGGAGCCCACTGAATGCGCGAGTCCTCGTTGCCCGACGCGGGTTGGGTACGTGATCCGGCTGCAGCCTGCGCAGCCACGAAGGAGCGTTCATGACCACGCCCGCATTGGCCATCGAAGGCCTGCATGCCTGGTATGGCGAGTCGCATGTGCTGCATGGCGTGGACCTTCATGTGAACCCTGGCGAGGTCGTCACCTTGCTGGGCCGCAACGGCGCCGGCCGCACGTCTACGCTGCGCGCCATCATGGGCCTGACGGGCGCCCGCAAGGGCAGCATCCGGGTCGGCGGACAGGAGACGATCGGGCTGCCCACTCACCGAATCGCCCATCATGGTATCGGCTACTGCCCCGAGGAGCGGGGCATCTTTGCCAGCCTGTCGGCGGAGGAAAACCTCCTGCTGCCGCCCCCACTCAAAGGGGTGGGCGCCGGCATGTCGGTGGACGAGATCTACGCCATGTTCCCCAACCTGGCGGAGCGACGCCATAGCCAGGGGACGCGCCTGTCTGGCGGCGAGCAGCAGATGTTGGCCGTCGCGCGCATCCTGCGCACGGGGGCCCGGCTGTTGCTGCTTGACGAGATCTCTGAAGGCCTCGCCCCAGTCATCGTGCAGGCCCTCGCACGCATGATCACCACGCTGCGCGCCAAGGGTTATACGGTGCTCATGGTCGAACAGAACTTCCGCTTCGCGGCGCCGCTGGCTGACCGCTTCTATGTCATGGAGCATGGCGTCGTCGTCGAGTCTTTCGATGCGGCCCAGCTCGACGCCAAGATGCCGCTGCTCAACGAGCTGCTCGGCGTGTGATGCACCCCACACCCGTTCCGATTTCACCCCTAGGAGACACACCATGAAGATCACCCTTACCCGTGTTGCGACGGCTGTCCTGGCGCTGGGCCTCGCTGCACCGGTGCTCGCGCAGGAAAAGGTCAAGATCGGCCTCGTCACCGACATGTCGAGCCTTTACTCGGATGTGGAAGGCAAGGGCGGAGCGACGGCGATCCAGATGGCCATCGACGATTTCGGCGGCAAGGCACTTGGCCAGCCTATCGAGCTGCTGACTGCGGATCACCAGAACAAGGCGGACATCGCCGCATCCAAGGCGCGCGAGTGGATCGACACCGCGGGTGTGACGATGGTCTTCGGTGGCACCAACTCGGGCACGGCCCTCGCCACGGCCAAGGTGGCGGCCGAGAAGAAGCGGGTGTACTTCAACAACGGCGCGGCGACGTCCGCCCTCACCAACGAGCAATGCACGCCCTACACGGTGCACTATGCCTACGACACGGTCGCGCTGGCCAAGGGCACTGGTGCAGCGGTCGTTGACCAGGGTGGCAAGAGCTGGTTCTTCCTGACGGCCGACTATGCATTCGGCCACGCGCTCGAGGCGGACACCACCAAGGTCATCAAGGAGAAGGGCGGTACCGTGGTCGGCTCCGTGCGCACGCCGCTCAACGCCAGCGACTTCTCGTCCTTCCTGCTGCAGGCGCAGAACTCCAAGGCGCAGATCCTGGGCCTGGCCAACGCGGGAGGCGACACCATCAACTCCATCAAGGCCGCCAAGGAGTTCGGCATCGACAAGACGATGAAGACGGCGGGGCTGCTCGTCTTCCTGTCCGACATCCACAGCCTGGGCCTCAAGAACACCGAGGGCCTGCTGCACACCACCAGCTGGTACTGGGACATGAATGACGACTCCCGCAAGTGGGCGCAGCGCTTCTTCGACAAGACCAAGCGCATGCCCACGGACATTCAGGCGGCCGACTATTCGGCGACGATGACGTACCTCAAGGCTGTCGAGGCTGCCAAGACCACCGACTCGGACAAGGTGATGGAGCAACTCAAGAAGATGACCATCAGCGACTTCTACGCCAAGGGTCAGATCCGCGCCGATGGCCGTTTCGTGCATGACATGTACCTGGTCGAGGCCAAGAAGCCCTCGGAATCTAAGCGGCCTTGGGACTACTTGAAGGTCGTCAAGACGCTGCCGGGCGATCAGGTCTTCACCACCAAGGCCGAGAGCAAGTGCGCTCTCTGGAAGTAATGGACGCGGGCGGCTGAAGCAATAGCTCGTCCCGCCGGTTTCTTGTGCCGGGTCTCGCGTGCGGGCCCCCGGTCGGCAGTCTCTTCCAGCGCCATGACATGACCGTTTCCCTTCCTGCCTTGCTGAGCCAGCTGTTGCTGGGGCTTGTCAACGGATCGTTCTATGCGATCCTGAGCCTCGGCCTTGCCGTGATCTTCGGGTTGCTCAACGTCATCAACTTCGCCCATGGCGCGCTGTTCATGCTCGGCGCCGTCCTGAGTTGGGCGGCGATGAACTACTTCGGCATCGGCTACTGGTGGATGCTGATCCTGGCGCCGTTGATCGTCGGGCTGCTGGGCGTCGTCATCGAGCGGCTGCTGCTGCGCTGGATCTACAAGCTCGACCATCTCTATGGATTGCTGCTGACTTTGGGACTCACGCTGCTGGTGGAAGGTGTCGTTCGGTCCTTCTACGGCGTCTCCGGTCTGCAGTACGACGCGCCGGATCAGCTGTCCGGTGCCACCAACCTGGGCTTCATGATCCTGCCCAACTATCGGGCCTGGGTCGTCGTGGCTTCGCTCCTGGTGTGCCTGGCCACCTGGTTCGTGATCGAGAAGACCCGTCTGGGCGCCTACCTACGGGCGGGTACCGAGAACCCGAGGTTGGTCGAGGCCTTTGGCGTCAACGTGCCGTTGATGGTCACGCTCACCTACGGCTTTGGTGTCGCGCTGGCCGCGTTCGCGGGTGTCCTGGCGGCTCCCGTCATACAGGTGTCTCCGCTGATGGGGCAGAACCTCATCATCGTGGTGTTTGCCGTGGTGGTCATCGGCGGGATGGGCTCGATCATGGGTGCAATCCTCACCGGGCTAGGACTCGGGGTGATCGAAGGTCTGACAAAGGTCTTTTACCCCGAGGCATCCTCAACTGTGGTGTTCGTGATCATGGTCGTGGTGCTGCTGCTGCGTCCCGCAGGCCTGTTCGGCAAGGAAAAGTAGCAAAGGTGTCACTCGCAATGAACTCCAGATCCACCTTGGGCTATGGTCTGTTGCTGGCGGCTTTGGTGGCCGCACCGTGGCTGGGCGCCTACCCGGTCTTCGTGATGAAGCTCATGTGCTTCGCGCTGTTTGCCGCGGCGTTCAATCTCTTGCTGGGGTATACGGGCCTGCTGTCGTTCGGGCACGCTGCCTTTCTTGGCGGCTCTGCCTACGTGGCCGGTCATGCGATCAAGGTCTGGGGGCTTACCCCCGAACTGGGGCTGTTCCTCGGGACAGCGGTGGGCGCGGCGCTCGGCTGGGTCTTCGGCATGCTGGCGATCCGTCGACAGGGGATCTACTTCGCAATGATCACGCTGGCGCTGGCGCAGATGGTCTACTTCTTCGCGCTGCAAGCCCCGTTCACCGGCGGCGAGGATGGTCTGCAGGGCGTGCCGCGCGGAAAGCTGTTCGGCGTCCTCAGTCTGCAGAGCGACCTGACGATGTATTACGTGGCGCTCGTTGTCGTGGCCCTGGCGTTCGCGCTGATCGTGCGCACGGTGCACTCGCCATTCGGGCAACTGCTCAAGGGGATCAAGGAGAACGAGGCCAGGGCGCTTTCCCTTGGCTATGACGTCGGCCGTGTGAAGCTGGTGGCCTTCGTGATCTCCGCCGCGCTTTCGGGTCTGGCCGGTGCACTCAAGACGGTTGTCCTCGGCTTTGCCACGCTGACGGATGTGCACTGGTCCTCGTCGGGCTCCGTCATTTTGATGACGCTGCTGGGTGGCCTGGGCACGTTGTCGGGTCCGCTGGTTGGCGCCACGGTGGTCGTGGCGCTGGAGAACAAGATCGGTGAGTTGGGTAATCTTCTTGCGTCGGTGACGAAGGTTGACTGGTTCAGCACCCTCGGGGAATCCGTGACGATCGTGACCGGGCTGATCTTTATGGTTTGCGTCCTCGCCTTCCGACGCGGGATCATGGGGGAGGTGATCGCATTCCGGAGCCGCAAGCGGCGATAGCTGCTCGGTGCTTCGGGAAGGCCGCGGCGCGGACGAATGGTGGGGCCGCTTCGGCAGCATCCTTCGTATCTCACATGAGAACCTGCGTGCGAGTCGCAGTTGCCGAGCAACGTGACTCCACGCATAAGTCTCTCCAGTGAGTTGTCGACGCTGGGGCGCCACTCAGTTGGGCACCCTGTCAGGCAGGACAAAGAATTTGTCGGCAGCTTGATTCCCCGGCGAAAACCCTCGTATACTGGCGGGCTCGCTGACTGATACGTAGCCTTTGGTTGCTGAGTTTGGCTGGTGAGGGGTTTGAGAGAGTGG
>NZ_JBQUYR010000005.1:0-392493 GCF_056314265.1 Pseudacidovorax sp. DMC4
GCCGATGATAGTGCGGACTCCCGTGTGAAAGTAGGTCATCGTCAGGCTCTTACAGCCCTCAAAAAGCCCCTCAGCAACCGCTGCGGGGCTTTTTGTTTTGGGCCCGGTCATCACGCAGGGGCGAGCGAAAAGCGCAATTCGACCAGCAGCGACCGGCGTAATGCATTCAGCGGGCGAATCGTGCAATTACGGCTTCAAGTCACCGCTCCTCCACCTCCTCGGCCGGACAACCGAGAGTCCATCAACTCGCCGTCGATATCTTGATCCGAATCGCCGTGGTCTCCCAGCCGTGGGAGCGCAGATGCGCCAGCAGCATCGGCACCATCTGCCGCAGCTTCGCCGCCACCGCACTGCCTTTGACAAGCAGGCACCAACTGCCGTCCTCCAACGGCCCCGCCTGCAGCGTCGCGAACATCGCCGGTGGAACCAGCGGCTGGATGGCCTTGAGCCGCGCCTGGCTGGCTCGAACCCGGGACAGCAGCCCCGACAACGTGGGCGAATCCTCGGTGGCTTGAAGCAAGGTGATGGCGTGGGAACGTCGGGTCATGGACAGGCTCTAAAATGCCCTGTTCACCGGCCCCAGGGCTGGTGAGGCATGTCGCGGGATGGCGTGGCGGGTCTTCTCTTGGAAGGCTGGTCGGCGCCCCCAACTCGTCCACTATCTTAGGCTTTCCGACCCGCCGTTTCTCGAGGCAGCCTCGAAGCGCGCGCCGATATCGCATCCAATGGCCACGAACTTCCTCACCCGCCTATTCGGCAGCCGCAACGACCGCCTCCTGAAGCAGTATCGAAAGAACGCAGAGCGCGTGAACGCGCTGGAGCCACAGTTCGAGAAGCTCGACGACGATGCGCTGCGGGGCAAGACGCAGGAGTTCAAGGAGCGGCTCGCCAAGGGCGAGCTGCTGGACGATCTGCTGCCTGAGGCCTTCGCCACGGTGCGGGAGGCCTCGAAGCGCGTGATGAAGATGCGGCATTTCGACGTGCAGCTCATTGGTGGCATGGCCCTTCACCAGGGCAAGATCGCCGAGATGCGCACGGGCGAAGGCAAGACGCTTACCGCAACGCTGCCGGTCTACCTGAACGCGCTCACTGGCAAGGGCGTGCATGTGGTCACGGTGAACGACTATCTGGCCAGCCGCGATGCGACCTGGATGGGGCGCCTGTACAACTTCCTCGGACTGACGGTGGGCATCAACCTGCCCAACATGCCCAAGGAGGAGAAGCAGGCGGCGTATGGCTCGGACATCACCTACGGCACCAACAACGAGTACGGTTTCGACTACCTGCGCGACAACATGGTCTACGAGCCGACCGACCGTGTACAGCGGGGGCTCAACTACGCCATCGTCGACGAGGTGGACTCCATCCTGATCGATGAAGCGCGTACGCCGCTGATCATCAGTGGCCAGGCCGAAGACCATACGCAGATGTACCTGACCATCAACCAGGTCGCGCCTCTGCTGACCCGCCAGGAGGGCGAAGAGGATCCCCGCACTGGCGAGGGCATCACCAAGCCTGGCGACTTCACAGTCGACGAGAAGGCGCACCAGATCTTCCTGACCGAAGATGGCCACGAGAAGGCCGAGCAACTGCTGAGCCAGGCCGGCCTGCTTCCGGACGGCGCGTCGCTGTACGACCCGGCCAACATCACGCTGATGCACCATCTGAACGCCGCGCTGCGTGCACGGCACCTGTACCACCGTGACCAGCATTACGTGGTGCAGGAGGGCGAAGTGGTCATCGTCGACGAATTCACCGGCCGCCTGATGAGCGGCCGCCGCTGGAGCGACGGCCTGCACCAGGCCGTGGAAGCCAAGGAAGGCGTGGAGATCCAGGCCGAGAACCAGACGCTGGCCTCAATCACCTTCCAGAACTATTTCCGCCTGTACGGCAAGCTCGCGGGCATGACCGGCACGGCCGACACCGAGGCCTACGAGTTCCAGGAGATCTACGGGCTCGAGACGGTCATCATCCCGCCCAACCGGCCGAGCAAGCGCGACGACCAGCTCGACCGCGTCTACAAGACCACGCGCGAGAAGTACGAGGCGGCCATCGGCGACATCCGCGAATGCCACGAGCGCGGCCAGCCAGTGCTGGTGGGCACCTCGTCGATCGAGAACTCGGAAATCATCTCCGGGCTGCTCACCCAGGCAGGCCTGCCTCATCAGGTGCTCAACGCGAAGCAGCACGCCCGCGAGGCGGACATCATTGCCCAGGCCGGCCGGCCCAAGATGATCACCATCGCCACCAACATGGCAGGCCGCGGCACCGATATCGTGCTGGGCGGCAATGTGGAGAAGCTGGTCGAGGCCGTGGAGGCCGACGAATCGCTGGATGCCGCGACCAAGCAGGCGCGCATCGACGAACTGCGCGAAGGCTGGAAGGCGGAGCACGAGTTTGTGCGCTCGCTGGGCGGCCTGCGCATCATCGCCACCGAGCGCCACGAGTCCCGCCGAATCGACAACCAGCTGCGCGGCCGTTCGGGCCGCCAGGGTGATCCCGGCTCCTCTCGCTTCTACCTGAGCCTGGACGACCAGCTGATGCGCATCTTCGCGGGCGACCGCGTGCGCGCCATCATGGACCGCCTGAAGATGCCGGACGGCGAAGCGATCGAGGCCGGCATCGTGACGCGCAGCATCGAGAGCGCGCAGCGCAAGGTCGAGGCGCGCAACTTCGACGTCCGCAAGCAGCTGCTCGAATACGACGACGTGGCCAACGACCAGCGGAAGGTCATCTACCAGCAGCGCAACGAGATCCTGGACGCCACCGAACTCGGCGCCCAGATCGACGCGCTGCGCGAGGGCTGCTTCACCGACCTGGTCCGCCAGTACGTGCCGGCCGAGTCGGTGGAAGAGCAGTGGGACCTGCCGGGTCTGGAGCGTGCCCTGGCGGCGGACTGGGGCCTCGAACTGCCGCTGGTGCAGGAAGTCGAGGGCGCCGCTGCCATGACCGACGAGGACATCGTCGAGCGCGTGGTCAAGGCGGCCAACGAGGCCTACGAAGCCAAGGTCGCCCTCGTCGGCCGCGAGCAATTCACGCAGTTCGAGCGCATGGTGCTGCTGCAGGCCATGGACAGCAACTGGCGCGAGCATCTGTCCTCGCTCGACTACCTGCGCCAGGGCATCCACCTGCGCGGCTACGCGCAGAAGCAGCCCAAGCAGGAATACAAGCGCGAGGCCTTCGAGCTCTTCGGGCAACTGCTCGACACGGTCAAGAACGAAGTGACGCGGCAGCTGATGTTGGTGCGCATCCAGTCGGCCGAGCAGATCGAGCAGGCCGCCGACGATCTGGAAAGCCGCGCCGAGGCCATCTCCAACCTCACCTACACCGCGCCGACCGAGACGGGCGAACCAGAGGTGCGCAGCACTGCCGCGGCCAGCCCCACGGCAGCCGCAGCGGCCGTGGCCGCCGCCGTCGCTGCCGGCCGCGTGGGCCGCAACGATCCCTGCCCCTGCGGCAGCGGCAAGAAGTACAAGCAATGCCACGGCAAGCTGAGCTGATCGCCGGCTGAGCCTTCGCCTTTGCACCCCGGCGCCGGCCGTCATCGGCACGGCACCGGGGCGCCGCCCAATCTGCGTCCGAGATTTTTCAGGAAACCCCATGCCCGTGAACCTGACCGCCCCCGATCCCGCTCAACTGCACCCGGTGCCGGGTGTGCGTATCGGCGTCACCGAAGCCGGCGTGCGCAAGGCCAATCGCAAGGACCTGACCGTATTCCTGCTCGACGAGGGCAGTGCCGTGGGTGGCGTGTTCACGCAGAACCGCTTCTGCGCCGCTCCGGTGCAGGTCTGCCGCGAGCACTTGGCCGCGGGTTTCGGCGTCCGCGCGCTGGTGATCAACACCGGCAATGCCAACGCCGGCACCGGCGAGGATGGCCTGGTGCGTGCGCGCTCCACCTGCATCGCCCTGGCCCGCCTGCTGGAGGTGGCGCCTGAGCAGATCCTGCCCTTTTCCACCGGCGTGATCATGGAGACGCTCCCCAACGACCGCATCGCCGCAGGCTTGCCCGCCGCGCTGGACGACGCATCGGAGGCGCACTGGGGCCGCGCCGCTGAAGGAATCATGACCACCGACACCGTGCCGAAGGCCTTCAGCCGTCAGGTCGCGCTGGGCGGTGCCACCGTCACCATCACTGGCATCAGCAAGGGGGCCGGCATGATCCGCCCGAACATGGCGACCATGCTGGGCTTCCTGGCCACCGATGCGCGCATCGCGCCGGCGCTGCTGCAGCCGCTGGCCCGCACGCTGGCCGAAGGCTCCTTCAACCGCGTCACCATCGACGGCGACACTTCCACCAACGATTCCTTCGTCGTCATCGCCACGGGCAAGACCGGCCCGGCCATCGACGCGCTGGACAGTGCCGATGGCCAGGCCTTGCTGGCGGCCATGCAGGCGGTCGCGCGCGACCTGGCCCAGGCCATCGTGCGTGATGGCGAGGGAGCGACCAAGTTCATCACCGTGCAGGTGGAAGGCGGCCGCGACGCCGCCGAATGCCGGCAGGCGGCCTATGCCGTGGCGCATTCGCCCCTGGTCAAGACGGCCTTCTTCGCCAGCGACCCGAACCTGGGCCGCATCCTTGCGGCCGTGGGCTATGCCGGCATTGCCGACCTGGACCAGACGCGCATCGAGCTGCACCTGGACGATGTGCATGTGGTCACACGTGGCGGCCGTCATCCCGACTACCGCGAAGAAGACGGCCAGCGCGTGATGAAGAAAAGCGAGATCGTCGTGCGCATCGGCCTGGGCCGCGGCGAGGCCAGCGACACGGTCTGGACCTGCGACCTCAGCCACGACTACGTCTCCATCAACGCGGACTACCGCTCCTGAGAAGGCGCGGGCCCCGCGCCCGCCGCATGCCGCCATGAACGAGAAATTCGAGCGCCTGATCGAACGGGCCGAGCAGTTGATCGACCGCATCGAGTCCGTGCTGCCCCAGGCACTGGGCGCGCCGCCCGACTGGAACGCCGCCATCGCCTGGCGCTACCGCCGCCGCAGTTCCGGCCATGGCCGGCTGGAGCCGGTGCGCCACGTGGCGGCGATGGCGCTCTCCGATCTCAAGGAGATCGACGGCCAGAAGGAAAAGATCGAGCGCAACACCCGCCAGTTCATCGAGGGCCGCCCCGCCAACAACGTGCTGCTGACCGGCGCGCGCGGTACGGGAAAGTCCTCGCTGGTGCGGGCCTGCCTGCATGAGTTCGCGCCGCGAGGCCTGCGCCTGATCGAGGTCGACAAGGCGGACCTGACCGACCTGCCCGACATCGTCGAGGTGGTTTCCGGCCGGCCGGAGAAGTTCATCATCTTCAGCGACGACTTGAGCTTCGACGAGGGCGAGCCGGACTACAAGGCGCTCAAGTCCATCCTCGACGGCTCGGTGGCCGCGGCCACGCCCAATGTGCTGATCTACGCGACCAGCAATCGGCGCCATCTGCTGCCCGAGTACATGAAGGAGAACCTCAGCTACACGCACACGGAGGACGGTGAAGTCCATCCCGGCGAGGTGGTGGAAGAGAAGATCTCGCTGTCCGAGCGCTTCGGCCTGTGGGTGAGCTTCTATCCCTTTTCGCAGGCCGAGTACCTGGCGATCGTGGCGCAGTGGCTGTCGTCCTTCGGTCTGGACGCTGCCGCCATCGAGTCGGCGCGGCCCCAGGCGCTCGTGTGGGCACTGGAGCGGGGCTCGCGCAGTGGCCGGGTGGCCTACCAGTTCTCCCGCGACTTCGCGGGGCGGATGGCGGCATGACGGAAGTCGCCCCTTCCACCGCGCCCCGCAAGCACACCGAAGTGGCTGTCGGTGTGCTCATCGCTGTGGACGGCGCGCTGCTGCTGTCCACGCGCCCTGACGGCAAGCCCTATGCGGGCTACTGGGAGTTCCCCGGCGGCAAGATCGAAGCCGGCGAAACGGTCGAAGAGGCGCTGCGTCGGGAGCTGCAAGAGGAACTGGGCATCACCATCGACGGCGCCGAGGTCTGGCGCGTGACCGAGCACGACTATCCGCATGCGCTGGTGCGGCTGCACTGGTGCAAGGTGTTCAGCTGGTCCGGCGAGTTCGAGATGCGTGAAGGCCAGACGATGTGCTGGCAGCAGCTGCCGCTGACGGTGATGCCGGTGCTGCCCGGCGCCATGCCGGTGCTGCAGTGGCTGGCGGAGGAGCGGGGGATCGTGGGTCCGGTGCTCGCCGGCGGCTGAGGCAACATCCCTCAGGCTGGGCGTCGCCTCCCGGCTGCTGCGAATGTGCCGAGTGACCAGCCTTCCGCGGCCAGGCGACCTTCTCTCAGCTTTGCAGGCGCGGATCCCCGAAGGGCTCGTCGTCGGGCGGCGCCTCGGTCGGCATGCGGAACTGCTCGCTGGCCCACGCCCCCAGGTCGATGCCCTTGCACCGTGCGCTGCAGAACGGGCGGAAGCGGTTCTCTGGCGCATAGACGCTGTCCTGCCCGCAGGCGGGGCAGGGCACCAGGCGAACAGCAGGCTTCTTCTTTGGGTCGGAACTCATCGGAACGGCAGGGCGCCCTTCAGGCGCACAGAGTGAGCTCGAACGGCGCGTCGTCGATGCTGGGTTGCAGATGGCCCTGCTCATCCTGCCGCATCAGCCGCACAGAGACCATCAAGCGATTGCCGCTGATCTCCGGCACCACATCGAGCGACGGGTCGATACGCAGGCGGAGCAACTGGAAGCTGCGGCTCTGCGGCAGCGTCTGCTGGAACTGCCCACGCGTGGCCATCACCCGGCAGGGCATGTCGGCATCGCGCAGCAGCTTGAGCAGCAGATAGACGGCCTCGGCCAGCGGCGACAGGCTCGCGGCCCATTGCTGCAGGTCGGCCCGACGCTGGGCGGCACTGCGGTGCTGCCAGGCGTGATAGGCGGGCAGGTCGAATTCGCAGGTGCCGGCAGGAATGCCCGCTCGGCTGCGGATGCTCATCAGCCACTCGTTCTCGGCCAGCGTCTGGCCCGCCTTGCCGCTTGCGCTGTTGAGCGACTGGAAGGCACGGTCCAGCTGCAACACGAATGCGTCGAGCAACGACTCCTGGATGGCGGGATTGCCGCGGTAGCCGTTGAACACCGCCTTCTGCTTGTCCAGGTCTCGCAGCGCCTCGGACTTGAGGTCGGCGCGGCCCGCCACGTCCATGATGTCGAACATGGTGAGCAACGCGAAATGATGATGCAGCGCCGAGTCCGATGGCACCAGTTCGCCCAGGCGACGGAACAGGTGCTCGAGCCGAAGGTAGGTCCGGATGCGCTCGTTGAAGGGATATTCGTAGAGGATCACGTCTCTGTGGGGCTCCTTCGCGACATCATAGTTGCCGCGATGCCACATGCGTGTCCGGTTCCCAATGTTTCACGGGGCCTTGGCGACACCCAGTCGCGCCTGCACTTCCTTGAGCATGATGTCCCCCAACGCATACTGCCCGTGCATGGAGAAGTGCGTGTCGTTGGGAAAGTAGAGGTCGCGCACCTGGTGCCGTGCGGATTGCGCATAGGCAAACAGGTCGGGGCCGAGGCCGCTCGGCCGGAAGCGAGCGAGGAAGGCGTCGGAGTAGGACGGGTCCAGGTAGACGGTCGTCTTGTTGGGAATGACCATCCACAAGATGGGGATCGGTTGCGAGCGCGTGAAGCTGACCATGTGCTCGAAGGTCCGCGCCGTCAGCGGGCCGTTGGTCAGATCTTCTTTGAAGAAGAGCGCGCGCTCGCACAGGTGGTGCGAGAACTGCTTGCAGCCATCGGGCACGAAGCGCACTTGGGTGTCGTCGCCGAATTGCAGGTCGGTGTGCGACTTGTGCACCGCCTTCATGTTGCGGTAGGTGATCAGGCCGGTTGTCAGTTTGGCGCTCCAGTTCAGGCCCAGGTCCGGCACCCCGACCAAGGGACGGATGAAGGGCTCGGCCTTCACATCGGGCGGCTTCTTGCCCATGGTGGCGCAACTGTCGCTCTTGCGTACGCGCTCGTCGAGCAGGCGCTCGACGCTTTCGGCGATGACCAGGCGACCGCGGAAGCCCGCGCGCTGAAGCCACTGAGAGAAGTCGCCGCACAGGTAGCCCACCTGGCCCCAGTAGATGGTGGAGACCTTGTAGCCGGCGCGAACCAGCGTCGACTGCCAGTACAGGGTCATCGAAAAGCTGTCCCCCACCACCACGATGTCGGCATCGCTCAGTGGCGAGGACTTCAACGACTCGGCGGGAGGTGCGGGCGGCGCGGGCTGCTGCCAGCCGAACTCCGCGTCCGACAGCCGGCCGATGCGGGTCAGATCGCCATAGGGGACCGGCGTGAACAGCGTCAGCACCAGCAGGACGCTGACGACGACGAAGCCGACGAGAAAGGTGCGAAGCCAGATCGCTGCGTAATTCATGAACGCTGTCAGGGAAGAGGTTCCAGCCCGGCCGCCCGCACGGCGTCGACCATGCGGCTGCCGAAATAGAGCTGGCCTTGCATCGACCAGTGCGTGTCGTTGGGCCAGTAGAGGTCGATGATGCGCAGGCGCTGTTCCTGGGCCATCGCGAAGAGGTCGGGGCCCACGCCCAGGGCGTTGCTGCGGGCCACGAAGGCGCTGGCGTTGGAGATGTCGAGGTAGACGGTGGTCTTGTTGGGCACCACCATCCACATGACCTTCACCGGCGCCGCCCGGCGCGTCAGGGTGGCCATGAAATCGGCATCGCGGGGTTGCAGCTCGCGGTTGGTCCGATCGGCCGTGAGAAACAGGCTCTTGTCGCAGACGCGGCTGCTGAACTGCCTGCAGCCATCGGCCACCGGGCTGGAGAAGATGTAGTCGCCGAAGCGCTCGTGTTCCACGTCCACCACGCCATCCGTCTTCACGATCTGGCGCGTGTTGAGGTAGGTGATGAGGCCGGTGGTCAGGGGCGACTCCCAGTTGAGCCGGAAGCCCGGGGCCGGTTGGGCCGGGCTCTGCGTGGGCACGGGCAGCGCCTTGAGCGGGCGGCGGATCATGGTCTCGCAACCCTGGGCCTGCTCCAGGCGTTCGGGCAGCAGCCGCTCGATGCTCTCGAGGATGACCAGCCGGCCCTTGAAGCCGATGGACGTCAACCAGGCCGGGAAGTCGGCGCACAGCGGGCCGCTCCGGTCCCAGTGCGTGGTCGCCACCTTGTAGCCCGCTGCGACCAGGGGCGACTGCCAGGCGTAGTACATCGAGAAGCTGTCGCCGATGACCAGGATGTCCGCGTCGGCCGGTTCCCATCCACGGACATGGGCCATGGGGATCTCCGGTGGCACGGACCGCCAGCCGAAGGCGTCCTCGGAGACGCGGCCGATGCGCGTGAGGCCGCCTTCGGCCGGCTGCGTGAACAGGGTGACCAGGAACAGCGCGACGATGACCGCAAAACCGGTCATGAAGACGCCGAGCCAGGTCCGCGCGGGCTTGTGCATCACTGCCGCTTCGTCAGAACTGGAAGTACAGGAAGGGGCTGTAGGTGCCCAGTCGCGAGATGGACATGCCCAGCAGCAGCACGGTCACGGCGGCCGTGACCACGGTGGCGAGGCCGGCCAGTCGGGGACGGCCGGCCAGGGCCGGGACCACCGGCACCCAGCGCTGCAGGCTGATGGTGGGCGGCAGGGCCAGGCAGATGAAAAGGCCCAGGAACATGGTCTGGAAGAACTCGGGCTTGCGGTAGGGGATGGTGAACTCGGAGAAGGCGGACATCGAGACGCCGTTGAGCCCCAGCATGCCCTTGTAGAGGTGCATGGCGGTGGTCATGCTGTCGGCGCGGAACACCACCCAGGCGACCATCACGCACAGGAAGGTCAGCAGCCAGCGCAGCGGCAGGGTCCACCTGCTCGGCGGCCGGTTGCGCCGAACCTTGGCGTTCCAGAGATGGTTGATGGTGAGGTAGATGCCGTGCAGCGCACCCCACAGCACGAAGGTCCAGGCGGCGCCGTGCCACAGGCCGCCCAGCAGCATGGTCAGGAAGAGGTTGAGGTAGCGTCGTGCTTCGCCCTTGCGGTTGCCACCGAGCGGGATGTAGAGGTAGTCGCGCAGGAAGGTCGACAGCGAGATGTGCCACCGGCGCCAGAACTCGATGATGCTGGTCGACTTGTAGGGCGAAGCGAAGTTGAGCGGCAGGTTCACGCCCATGCACAGCGCGATGCCCACTGCCATGTCGGAGTAGCCGGAGAAGTCGAAGTAGATCTGCAGCGTATAGGCGAGCACCCCGAACCAAGCGCTGATCAGGGTCGGGATGGTGCCGCCCTGCACGCCGTGGAAGACCATGTCCGCGTACTCGCCCATGCGGTCCGCGATCAGCAGCTTCTTGGCGAGGCCGAAGCTGAAGATGGCCAGTCCAAGTGCGAGCTTGTTGGTGTCCACGCGGTAGGTCGCCGGGTTGGCGAACTGCGGCATCATCTGCGCGTGGTGCAGCACCGGGCCCGCGATCAGGTGCGGGAAGTAGGTCACGAACAGCACGTAGTGCACGAAGCTGCGTTCGCGCACCTTGCCCTGCCAGCAGTCCACCAGGAAGGCGATCTGCGTGAAGGTGTAGAAGGAGATGCCGATGGGCAGCGCCACATGCAGCATCGGCAGGGGTGCGATGCCCGCCTCGCCCAGGGCCTCGTTCACGTTGCCGATGAAGAAGTCCGCGTACTTGAAGACACCCAGCAGCGTCAGGTTCACGGTCAGCGCCAGCACCAGCATGCGCTTGCGTGCGCGGTCGCTGCGGCCCTCCTGCGGCGTGAGCTGCAGGCCGAACCAGTAGTTCATGCAGATGGAAGCCAGCAGCAGGGGCAGGGCCTTCACACTCCACCAGCCGTAGAAGAAGAGCGACGCCAGCGCCAGGAAGCCCGCCGCTGCCCGCGTGTTGCGCCATCCGATCAGGAAGAAGCCCGCCAGCACCAGCGGGAAGAAGACGAAGATGAACGCGTAGGAATTGAAAAGCATCGGGGATGGGGCTTCTTGTGCGCCGGTTTCGGCGGGGCCGTACGAGGTCCTGCGCGTGTCTCTGCGTTGTGATGCCCGCCCCAGGGTGGGCGGGTCGCGAAGGAGCAGCGCGGGATTATCGCAAGCCCGGCCTGACCCAACGCTGCCACAACGACTGGACGCATAGAGCGAGGGCATCCATGCCGAGTTCCTCGTTGTGGATCACGGCGTCGGCCGCCGCCCGCCGCTGGGCGCGCGACGCCTGCTGCGCGATCACGGCGCGCACAGTCTCCTCCGGCCAGCCGGAGCGGGCCATGACGCGGCGCACCTGGACGTCTTCGGACGCATCGACCACGAGCACACGATTCACCAGGGCGCGCCAGCGACCGGACTCCACCAGCAGCGGGACGTCAAAAACGAGCATGGGCAGGTCGCCGTGTTCACGCGCCTGACGCTCGCATTCCTCGCCGATCAGTGGATGGAGCACGCCCTGCAGGCGGTGGCGGACGTCGGGGTTGCCGAAGGCGAGTTCGCGCATCCGGGCCCGGTCGAGGCTGCCGTCGGGGGCCGCCATTTCGGGCCCGAAGGCCTCCACGATGGCGGGCATGGCCCGCCCGCCCGGCGTCGTCAGCTGGCGCGCGATGGCGTCGGTGTCGACCAGGCCTGCGCCCAGCGCCTGCAGTTGGGCGGCGACGGTGCTCTTGCCGCTGCCGATGCCGCCGGTGAGGCCGATGCGCAGCATGGCCGACTCAGAAGCCCAGGGGGAAGGCGAAGGGAAGCCAGTCGCGCACGGTGGCTGGCCCGACGATCAGGCAGAGCAGGCCCGCGCCCGCCAGGAAGGGGCCGAAAGACAGGGGCACATGCCGGTTGGCCAGGCGGCCCACCAGCAGCAGCACGACGCCCAGCACGGCGCCCACCAGCGAGGACACGAGGATGATGGCCAGCAGGAAGGGGGCGCCCAGCCAGGCGCCCAGGGCGGCCAGCAGCTTGAAGTCGCCAAAGCCCATGCCCTCCTTGCCGGTGGCGGCCCGGTAGAGCCGATAGACGATCCAGAGGCTCAGATAGCCGAAGATGGCGCCCCAGATGGCCGAGGTGGGCGAAACCCCGGTCAGCCCATAGGCTGCCCCCGCCAGGCCCAGCCACAGCAGCAGGTAGTTGAGCGAGTCCGGCAGAAGTTGGGTGTCAAGGTCGATGACGAACTGGCAGACGAGGATCGCGCAAAACGTCGCCCAGAGGCCTGCGACCGGCGTCATGCCGAAGCGCCATGCGCACAGCGCGAACAGCGCGCCAGTGACCAGTTCGACCGCCGGGTAGCGCAGGCCGATCGGCGCCTTGCAGGCGCTGCAGCGGCCCCCCAGCACCAGCCAGCTCAGCAGCGGGATGTTTTCGTACCACCGGATCTCGTGGCCGCAGTGGCCGCAGCGCGATCCCGGTCGCGCGAGCGTGAGTGGTGGCAGCGCATCGACCTGGTCGAGCGCGGTCTGGGCATCCTGCTCGAGACGGCCGGGGGGCTTGGTGTCTTTGCCGAAGACCAGTTCCCACAGGCTGGGAATGCCGGGTTGGGGCGCCAGGTTGGCCGTGGCATCCACGAGCCAGCCGCGGTACATCATGCACGGCAGGCGATGGATCACCACGTTGAGGAAGCTGCCGACGACGAGGCCCAGCAGGCCGCCTGCCGCGGCATCCAGGAACGCCGGCGCCATCAGACGACCTGGCCCAGCTTGAAGATCGGCAGGTACATCGACACGACGATGCCCCCGATCACCACTCCCAACACAACGATGATGATCGGCTCCATCAGGCTCGACAGGCCCGCCACCATGGCGTCGACCTCCTGCTCGTAGAAGTCGGCGGCCTTCCCCAGCATGTGGTCGATGGAGCCGGACTCCTCGCCGATGGCCGTCATCTGCAGCACCATGGGCGGGAACAGGTTCGCGCCCGTCATGGCCGTCGTCAGGCTGGTGCCCGTGGACACCTCCTGCTGAATGCGGGTGGTGGCCTTCGCATACACCGAGTTGCCTGATGCGCCACCCACCGAGTCGAGCGCCTCCACCAGCGGGACGCCAGCGGCGAACATGGTCGACAGCGTGCGCGTCCAGCGCGCCACGCAGGACTTGTCGATGAGCGCGCCGAAGATCGGCAGGCGCAGCAGCAGGCGGTCCATGCCTTCCTGGAATTTCTCGTTGCGCTTCCAGGCCTGCATGAGGAAGTAGCCGCCCGCGATCAGCACCCCGAAGATCAACCACCAGTAGCCCACGAAGAATTCGCTCATGGCGATGACGAACAGCGTGGGCGCGGGCAGGTCGGCCCCGAAGGAGGTGAACACCTGCTTGAAGGACGGGATCACGAACAGCATGATGATCGTGACCACGATGAAGGCCACCAGGATCACGGCCGTCGGGTACATCAGCGCCGATTTGATCTTTGACTTGATGGCCTCGGTCTTCTCCATGTAGATGGCCAGGCGGTCGAGCAGTTCTTCCAGGATGCCGGCCGCCTCGCCGGCCTCGATCAGGTTGCAGTAGAGGCTGTTGAAGTACTTGGGATGTTTGCGGAAGGCCGAGGACAGCGAGGTGCCGGTCTCCACGTCGGTGCGGATGTCGTTGAGCAGCCGCGCCATGTTGGGATTGCTGTTGCCGCGGCCCACGATGTCGAAGGACTGCAGCAGCGGCACGCCGGCCTTCATCATCGTCGCCATCTGCCGGGTGAACACGGCCACGTCGCGTGGCTTGATCGCCTTGCCCGAGCGCAGGCGGCGCTTCTTGATCTTGGTGGTCAGCACGCCCTGGCGCCGCAGCGAGGCCTGGACCTGGTTCTCGCCCAGGGCCCGCATCTCGCCCCGGACGGCCTTGCCGTTGCGGTCGCGGCCTTCCCACTCGTAGAGGTGTTCCTTGGCAGAGGTGGGGCGGGTGGGGCTTCGTTTCTGGGCGGCTGTGGCCATGGCAACTCCGTTGGGCGCGCGTCCGAGTCTATTCGTTGGTGACGCCGAGCACCTCTTCGAGCGAGGTCACGCCCTGCATCACCTTCTGCAGACCCGAGCGGCGCAGCGAGCGCACGCCCTCGCGCTCGGACTGGGCGGCGATCTCGAGCGCGCTGCCATCGCGAAGGATGATCTTCTGGATCTCCTCCGAGATCGGCATCACCTGGTAGATGCCGACCCGGCCCTTGTAGCCGCCGCTGCAGGCGGGGCAGCCCACGGGTCGGTAGGGCTTCCAGCTGCCGTCGAGCTCCTCGCGCCGGAAGCCGGCGTCCAGCAGCGCCTGCGGCGGAAGGTCGGCGGGCAGCTTGCACTGCGGGCACAGGCGACGCGCCAGGCGCTGGGCGGTGATCAGGATGACGCTCGACGCGATGTTGAAGGGGGCGATGCCCATGTTGCGCATCCGCGTCAGCGTGGTGGGCGCGTCGTTGGTGTGCAGCGTGGAGAGCACCAGATGGCCGGTCTGCGCGGCCTTGATGGCGATGTCGGCCGTGTCCAGGTCGCGGATCTCGCCGACCATGATGATGTCCGGGTCCTGCCGCAGGAAGGCGCGCAGCGCCGTCGCGAAGGTCAGGCCGGCCTTCTCGTTGACGTTGACCTGGTTGACACCCGGGAGGTTGATCTCGGACGGGTCCTCGGCGGTGGCGATGTTGACGCCCGGCTTGTTCAGCAGGTTCAGGCAGGTGTAGAGCGATACCGTCTTGCCCGAGCCCGTGGGCCCGGTCACCAGGATCATGCCGTAGGGTCGGCCGATGGCGGTGAGCAGGCGCTCCTTTTCGTCTGCGTCGTAGCCGAGCGCGTCGATGCCCAGACGCGCGCTGCTGGGGTCGAGGATCCGGATCACGATTTTCTCGCCGAAGAGCGTGGGCAATGTGCTGACGCGGAAGTCGATCACCCGGTCGGCGCCGATCTTCAGCTTCATCCGGCCGTCCTGCGGGATGCGCTTCTCGGAGATGTCCAGCTTGGAGATCACCTTGATGCGCGAGGCCAGCTTGTCCTTGATGGCCACGGGCGGGCTGGCGATCTCGCGCAGTTCGCCATCCACCCGGAAGCGCACGCGGTAGTTGTGCTCGTAGGGCTCGAAGTGGATGTCGGAGGCGCGCATGGAGAAGGCGTCGAGCAGCATCTTCTGCAGGAAGCGCACCACGGGTGCGTCCTCCACCTCGGAAGAGGCGGCCGTCTCCTGGGCCTCGTCCGGCTCGCCGAGCAGTTCGTCGTACTCGAACTCGCTGCTCGCCAGTTGCTCCAGCGTTTCCGAGGGGGTGGCCGCGCTCGCGTCGACCAGGCGCGACAGCTTGTCGTACTCGGCCACCACCCAGTCCACGCCCAGTTGGGAGGCGAACTTGATCTTTTCTGCCGCCTGCTGATCGGAGGGGTCGGCCGTGGCCACCACCAGCCGATTGCCACGCTTGGCCAACACCACAATGCGGTAGGACTGGCAGAGGCGCACATCCAGCAGCCCCTTGGGCAGTCGCAGCGGATCGACTGCGGCGAGATCGACCAGGGGGGCGGAGAAGCTGATCGCCAGCACATGCGCCAACTCATGCGGAGATACCTGGCCGGTGCCGGTGAGTTCGGCAATGAAACTGCTGCGCGAGGCCAGCGAGCGACGGTAAATCTGCTCGGCGGCTTGCGCGTCCAGGATGCCTGCCGACACCAGGGCGCGTGCCAAACCAGGCAGCGCAACGGAGGCGGTGTCACGAAGCGGTGGGTCGGCAACAGCCATGCGGCGGAAAACGGGAGGTGGGAGCTGGACGGTCAACGGACCATCGTGCCAATGTACATTGGTTGCACAAAAACACATTGTGCAACACGGCTGTAGGCCCTTCGTGTGAGTGCCGGGCGTGGGATTGGACCAACAAAAAAGCCCCACGACGTGGGGCTTTGGTGCCTTGCCCGGTGGGCAAGGATGAATCTGGTCGGGGTGAGAGGATTCGAACCTCCGGCCTCTACGTCCCGAACGTAGCGCTCTACCAGGCTAAGCTACACCCCGTTAATCAGTCTTGCTTCGGTGCCGATCAGGTTCGGCGCTCAAGAAGCTGAGCCGCTAACTGTAGCATACCTTTCGAGTAAATATTGGCCGGGAGCGCGTCGAGCGCGGAAATTGCGCGTTCGGCTTCGCGCGCGGCCGCGGCACGTGTGGCTTCCAATGCGCCGGTTTCCCGCACGACCTGGACCACCTGCGGGAGTTGGGAGACGTCGCCTGTCTCCAGTGCCGTGCGGACGATGGCGGCCTGCGCGGCGTTGCCGCGCTTCATGGCGAGGATGAGTGGCAGCGTGGCCTTGCCTTCCCGGAGATCGTCGCCGACGTTCTTGCCCGTTTCGGCCGCATCGCCCGCGTAGTCGAGCACATCGTCCACCACCTGGAATGCGGTCCCGAGGGCTTGGCCGTAGGTGGCGCACGCTTCTTCCAGATCGCGCGGGGCGCCGGACAGGATCGCCGCCAGCCGGGTGCTGGCCTCGAACAGCTTGGCAGTCTTGGAGCGGATGACCTGCAGGTAGGCCTGCTCGTCCAGCGACGCATCGCCCATGTTCATGAGCTGCAGCACCTCGCCTTCCGCGATGACGTTGGTGGCTTCGGCCAGAACCTCCATCACGCGCATGTCCTGGGCGTCCAGCATCATCTGGAAGGCGCGCGAATAAAGAAAGTCGCCGACGAGCACGCTGGCTGCGTTGCCGAAGGACTCGTTGGCGGTGGGCCGGCCTCGGCGCAGGGTGGACTCGTCCACCACATCGTCGTGCAGCAGCGTCGCGGTATGGATGAACTCGACGACCGCTGCCAGGTTGAAGTGCTGCGTCCCCTCGTAGCCGAGCGCTCGGCTCATCAGCAGAAGCAGGACCGGGCGCAGGCGCTTGCCACCTGCGGCAATGATGTAGCGCGACACTTGGCTCACCAGGGGCACGCCCGTGGACAGGCGGGCGTCGATGACCCGGTCGACCTCGGTCATGTCGCTGGCCACGAGGTCGAGCGCTGCAAAGGTCGGCGGAGGTGGGCTGGCTGTGGTGGAAGACAAGAGAGGTGGCGCGAGGCGCGGTGATCGGTCTTTCGAGCGCCGGAATTATAGGGAGCGGCCAAGGACAGGCCCGTCCTTGGGCTGCCGGGGCGTGCATCTTGTCATTGCCCGTGCTATCATGGAGAGCTTCGCGGAATGAGCCGCGGAGAATCTTTCACAAGAGGTTTCCCATGTACGCGGTCATAAAAACCGGTGGCAAGCAGTATCGCGTTGCCCCCGGCGAGAAAATCAAGGTAGAACAGATTGCTGCGGACGTTGGCCAGGAAATCGTGATCGACCAAGTGCTTGCCGTCAGCGACGGTAGCGCGATCAAGGTCGGCACGCCCCTGGTGTCCGGCGCCACGGTGACGGCCACGGTGCTGTCCCACGGCAAGCATGACAAGGTGCGCATCTTCAAGCTGCGTCGCCGTAAGCATTATCAAAAGCGTCAAGGCCATCGCCAGCAGTTCACCGAGCTGCAGATCGGTGCGATTGCCGGCTAAGCCCAGGAGCAGGACACCATGGCACAGAAAAAAGGCGGCGGCTCTACGCGTAACGGGCGCGATTCCAAGCCCAAGATGCTCGGCGTGAAGGCCTTCGGCGGCCAAGTGATCAGCGCCGGTTCCATCATCGTGCGTCAGCGCGGTACGCGCCTGCACGCCGGTGACAACGTGGGCGTGGGCAAGGACCACACCCTGTTCGCGCTGGTCGATGGCCGCGTCTCGTTCGGCATGCGCGGCGCGCTGAACAAGCACGTCGTGAACATCACCCCGGTCTGAGCGACCTCGCTCTCTCGTGTGAAGCCCCGCTTTGCCGGGGCTTCATCGTTTATGTGCCTCCCGGCACGTCTCATTTGTAAACTGCCCTCATGAAGTTCGTCGACGAAGCCTTCATCGACATCGCCGCTGGCGATGGCGGCAACGGCTGCGTGTCGTTCCGCCATGAGAAGTACAAGGAATTCGGCGGTCCCGACGGCGGCGACGGCGGCCGCGGCGGCCACGTCTTCGCGGTGGCCGATCCCAACCTCAACACGCTGGTCGACTACCGCTTTTCACGCCGGCACGAGGCCAAGCGCGGCCAGCACGGCATGGGCTCCGACATGTTCGGGGCCGCGGGTGACGACGTCACGCTGCGCATGCCGGTCGGCACCATCATCAGCGATGCCGAGACGGGCGAGGTGCTGTGCGAACTGCTCGTGCCCGGCGAGCCCGTCACTATTGCCAAGGGCGGCGATGGCGGCTTCGGCAACCTGCGCTTCAAGTCCTCGATCAACCGTGCGCCGCGGCAAAAGACGCCCGGCTGGCCCGGCGAGCGCAAGAGCCTCAAGCTCGAACTCAAGGTGCTGGCCGACGTGGGCCTGCTGGGCATGCCCAATGCCGGCAAGTCGACACTGATCAGTGCCGTCTCCAATGCCCGCCCGCGCATTGCCGACTATCCCTTCACGACGCTGCATCCCAACCTGGGCGTGGTGCGCCTGGGACCGGAGCAGAGCTTCGTCATTGCCGACCTCCCGGGGCTGATCGAAGGCGCCTCCGAAGGGGCGGGCCTGGGCCACCTCTTCCTGCGACATCTGCAGCGAACCCGGCTGCTGCTGCACGTGGTCGATCTGGCCCCCTTCGACGAGGGTGTGGACCCCGTCGCCCAGGCCAAGGCCATCGTGGGCGAGCTCAAGAAGTACGACAAGGGCCTTCACGACAAGCCCCGCTGGCTGGTGCTCAACAAGCTGGACATGATCCCGGTCGACGAGCGCGCCGCCCGCGTCAAGGACTTCGTCAAACGCTTGCGCTTCAAGGGACCGGTCTTCGAGATCTCCGCCCTCACGCGAGAAGGCTGCGAGCCGCTGATGCAGGCCATCTACCAGCACGTCAAGGCGCAGCAGAAGGCCGAGCAGCCGCCGGAATACATCGATCCGCGCTTCGCTTCGCCCCAGGACTGACCACCGCCTTCGCCCGCACTCTCCACGGCGCCCGGCGCCGCACGATTCCGCTCCATGACCCGCAACTTCTCGTCCTCCGTCCTGCGCGATGCGCGCCGTCTCGTGGTGAAGGTCGGCTCCAGCCTTGTCACGAATGAAGGCAAGGGACTGGATGAGCAGGCGATCGGCGAGTGGTCGCGCCAGCTCGGAGCGCTGGTCCGTGATGGGCGCGAACTGGTCATGGTGTCGAGCGGCGCGATTGCCGAGGGCATGAAGCGCCTGGGCTGGTCCGCGCGGCCCAAGGAGGTCCACGAACTGCAGGCGGCCGCCGCCGTGGGGCAGATGGGCCTGGCCCACATGTACGAGAACAAGCTGCGTGAGAACGGCCTGCGCAGCGCGCAGGTGCTGCTCACGCATGCCGACCTCGCCGACCGAGAGCGCTATCTCAATGCCCGCTCCACCCTGTTGACCCTGCTCGGCCTGGGCGTTTTGCCTGTGATCAACGAGAACGACACCGTCGTCAACGACGAGATCAAGTTCGGTGACAACGACACGCTGGGGGCGCTAGTCGCCAATCTCGTGGACGCAGATGCGCTGGTCATCCTCACCGACCAGAAGGGCCTCTACACCGCCGATCCGCGCAAGAACCCCGATGCCACCTTCGTGCATGAAGCCCAGGCTGGCGATCCCGCGCTGGAGCTGATGGCCGGCGGGGCGGGCTCCAGCATTGGCCGGGGTGGCATGCTGACCAAGATCCTGGCGGCCAAGCGTGCGGCCGGATCGGGCGCCTCCACGGTCATCGCCTGGGGGCGGGAGCCCGATGCGCTCATGCGGCTGGCGCGCGGTGAGGCCATCGGCACGCTATTGGTGGCCGACACCGCCAAGCACCAAGCCCGCAAGCGCTGGATGGCCGACCACCTGCAATTGCGAGGTGCGGTGATCGTGGACGAGGGCGCTGCGCGCAAGGTCCGGGGCGAGGGCAAGAGCCTGTTGCCCATCGGCATGACGGCCGTCGAAGGCGACTTTTCGCGGGGTGACGTCATTGCCATCCGCGATGCGGCCGGTGTCGAACTGGCCCGTGGCCTGGCGAACTATGCGGCCGCCGAGGCTCGGTTGCTCTGCCGGCGCTCGTCGACGGACATCGAAGGGCTGCTGGGCTATTCGGCCGAGCCCGAGATGATCCACCGGGACAACCTCGTCCTGATGTGAGCGCGGGGCCTCGACGGCCCTCTTGCAGTTCGGCGTGATTCGCCGGCCGCATGCGGCGTGTTGCCCGCTGTTTGGTTGCCGGCCGCCCTGGGCCTGTGGTGCTCAGTTGAGCAGGATCTCCGGGCGCTTGAGTTCGCGCACCATGTCCGTCACGCTTGCCCGCGGCGCGCGTCCCCGGCAGAGCGCCTGCCGGGACAACTCGTACGTGTAGATCGAATTGCGGTCGTCGATCCGCTTCCAGTCGGCATTGTCGACCAATCGCCACGCGCCATCGGCCGATCGTGCGTAGGTCTTGTATTCCGCCGTGGCGCAGCGCACGCCTTCGTAGAAGGCATTGATAGTGCTGCTGCCCTCGCGCCAGCCGAGCACCACGTAGCGAACGACGCCGTCCGGCGTGATCACGATGGTCTTGGGGTCGATGCCGAACTTGAGCGTCATGTACGCCGGCATCTCGATCTGCAGCGCACGCTTGACGTCGTAGGCGGGCGGAGGCGGGACTGCCGATTCCTGCCAATCCGGGTTGTCGACCAGCTGCGCATGCGCGGTGCCCGCCACCAAGGCCGCCGTGGCGAGCAGGTGCGTGAACTTGGCCGCTGCCGTCAAGCGCCACCGGGCACTAGGGACTTGCGGGTGTCGGGCTGTCTGGATGCGAGGCATGATCGGAGGCACTGTTGGGGTCGGGGTCGAAGGACGCGCCCGGCGGCAATTCGAAGGTGGGCGCCGCGGCGGCAGGGCCGTGCGGTGGCCGGTCACGATGATCGGCTTCGCGGCCCCGCATGCTGCCGCGCAGGAAGCGGTTACGCATGTCGGGCCGTGGCAGGAAGCGGGCCAGTTCGGTCAGCGCCATCTCGTAGACGCCACGCTTGAACTCGACCACCACGTCCAGCGGGACCCAGTAATCGTGCCAGCGCCAGGCGTCGAACTCGGGATGGTCGGTGGCACGCAGGTTGAGATCCCAGTCGTGCCCCACAAGTTGCAGCAGATACCAGATCTGCTTCTGGCCTTTGTAATGGCCGCGGGCGTCGCGGCGGATGTAGCGGTCGGGCACCTCGTAGCGCAACCAGTCGCGGGTGCGGGCCACGATGCGCACGTGGTCCGGCATCAGGCCGACCTCTTCGTGGAGCTCGCGGTACATGGCCTGCTCGGGTGTCTCGCCCCGATCGATCCCGCCTTGAGGAAACTGCCAGGAGTGGGTGCGGATGCGTTTGCCCCAGAACACCTGGTTTTTCTGGTTGAGCAGGATGATGCCGACGTTGGGCCTGAAGCCGTCCCGGTCAAGCATAATCAAACCCCAATTTTTGAACTGGTTCGATTATGCATAGATCGATGCTGGCCGGAGCTTGACGCCGGCCCGCCCAGTTCCCGGCCCCGCGCCGCGTGCGGCACGCCGCCTTCCTTCCTCCAGCTTCTTGCCCTGCAGTCGATGAAAGCATCCCGTTTCCTGGTGTCCACACTCAAGGAGGCCCCGGCCGACGCCGAAGTGGCCAGCCACCGGCTCATGACCCGTGCCGGCATGATCAAGAAGCTCGGCGCGGGCATCTACACGTACATGCCCATGGGCTTGCGCGTGATCCGCAAGGTGGAGGCCATCGTGCGCGAGGAGATGAACCGCGCCGGCGCCGTCGAGATGACCATGCCCGTGGTGCAGCCTGCCGAGCTCTGGCAGGAGACGGGCCGCTTCGACAAGATGGGCCCCGAGCTGCTGCGCATCAAGGACCGGCACGACCGCGACTTCGTGGTCCAGCCCACCAGCGAGGAGGTGGTGACGGACATCGCCCGCCAGGAGATCCGCAGCTACAAGCAGCTGCCCAAGAACTTCTACCAGATCCAGACCAAGTTCCGCGACGAGCGCCGTCCGCGCTTCGGCCTGATGCGTGGCCGTGAGTTCATCATGAAGGACGCCTACAGCTTCGACCGCAGCCCCGAGGCGGCCAAGGCGAGCTACCAGGTGATGGCGCAGGCCTATCGCCGCATCTTCGACCGCTTCGGCCTGCGCTACCGCGCCGTGGCGGCGGACAGCGGCGCCATCGGCGGCGACCTGAGCGAGGAATTCCAGGTCATCGCCGCAACGGGTGAGGACGCCATCGTCTACTGCCCCGACAGCGACTACGCCGCCAACATGGAGAAGGCAGAGGCGCTGGCGCCCACCGGCCCACGCGGCGCGGCGACGCAGCAGATGACCAAGACGCCGACGCCCGGCAAGTCCACCTGCGAGGACGTGGCGGCGCTGCTCGGCGTACCGCTCTCGACCACGGTGAAATCGCTCGTACTGGCCACGGACTTGCTCGACGACAAGGGCGCCATCAAGGCCACCCAGGTCTGGCTCCTGCTGCTGCGCGGCGACCACGACATGAACGAGGTCAAGGTCGGCAAGCTGCCCGGCCTGGCCGGCTTCCGATTCGCCACCGTGGGCGAGATCGAGGCCCACTTCGGCTGCAAGCCCGGCTACCTGGGCCCGCTCCACATGAAGCAGCCGGTCAAGGTTGTGGCCGACCGCGAGGTGGCACTGATGGCCGACTGGATCTGTGGCGCCAACGAGCCCGACTTCCACATCACCGGCGTCAACTGGGGCCGCGACCTGCCCGAGCCCGACCTGGTGGCCGACCTGCGCAATGTCGTCGCGGGCGATCCGTCGCCGGACGGCAAGGGCGTGCTGGCCATCGAGCGCGGCATCGAGGTGGGCCACGTCTTCTACCTGGGCACCAAATACAGCCACGCCATGAGCGCCACCTTCCTCGAAGAAGACGGCAAGCCGCGTCCGCTGGAGATGGGCTGCTACGGCATCGGCATCACGCGCCTGCCGGCCGCCGCCATCGAGCAGAACCACGACGAGCGCGGGATCATCTGGCCCGATGCGCTGGCGCCCTTCACGGTGGTGCTGTGCCCCATCGGCATGGACCGCAGCGCCGAGGTCAAGGCGGCTGCAGAGGCCCTGTATGACCAACTGCTGGCCGACAGGGTGGACGTGCTGCTCGACGACCGCAACGAGCGCCCCGGCGCCATGTTCGCCGACTGGGAGCTCATCGGCGTGCCGCACCGGCTGGTCATCTCGGACCGCGGCCTGAAGGAAGGGCAGTTCGAATACCAGCACCGCCGCGACACGGCGGCGACCAAGGTGCCTGCAGCAGAGGCGGCGGCCTTCCTGAAGGGCCGCCTGGCGGTGTGACGCAGCAGCGCCTGGCCTTCGCCGATGTGCAGGCCGGCGTGCCGCTCGGCCCTGCTGCAACTGCGGCCACGGCTGCGGTGGCCGAGGCGATGTCGCCTGTGTCCCAGACCGGGCGCCGTGGCTTCCTGGGCCGCGCGGTGCAGGTGGCTTCCTGGGCTGGCCTCGCCGGCCCGCTGTGGCGGCCTTCCACCGCCCACGCCGGCGCCCAGATCGAGGAGCCGCTGGCCGATGCGGTGCGCACCGCACTCAGCTCGGCCATCCTCAACAACGCCCCGCCGGTTCCTGAGTTCGACGACTTCGCCGGCCGCCTGCACTACCTGCGCTGGCTCGGCACCATGGGCGACCGGCTGCGGCGCAAGGTGTCCGATTGGCAGACCCGCAAGGAGCTGCTGCAGACCATCTGGTACGAAAGTCGCCGCGCCGGCCTGGACGTGAGCCTGGTGCTGGGCCTGATCCAGGTCGAGAGCAACTTCCGCAAGCACGCGGTGTCGAGCGCGGGTGCGCGGGGCTACATGCAGGTGATGCCCTTCTGGGTGCGGACCATCGGCAACGGCGACCCCTCGGTGCTGTTCCACATGCAGACCAACCTGCGCTTCGGCTGCGTGATCCTGCGCCACTATCTGGACCGTGAGCGCGGCGACCTGTTCATGGCGCTGGGCCGATACAACGGCAGCCGCGGCCGCGCGCCGTACCCGGACGCCGTCTTCGCCAACCAGCGCAACTGGACCTTCGATCCTCGTCACACCCCGGGCGGCGCAGGCGAGTGACTGGCGGGCCACCGGCCGCCGCCCAGACCTTCGCCGGAGGGCCGCCGACGCTGCGCCCTTCAGTGGTGCACCGCAGGATCGGGCTGCGCTGCGGCCGGTCCGCCGCGGGTGACCATCACCTGGTCGATGCGGTGGCTGTCCACGTCCATCACCTCGAAGGTGAAGCCGGCCCAGCTCACGCTGTCGGTGCGGCGCGGCACGCGGCGCAGCATCACCATCAGAAAGCCCGCGAGCGTCTCGTACTCGTCCTCGTGCGGCATCTCGTCGATGCCCAGGGCGCGCTGCACGTCCTGGATGGGCGTGACGCCGTCGATCAGCCAGGAATGCTCGTCGCGCTGCACGATCTGCTGCTCGTCGGTGGAGGGCGGCACCAGGTCGCCCATGACCGTGCTCATCACGTCGTTGAGCGTGATGACGCCCACCACCAGGCTGTATTCGTTGACCACGATGGCGAAGTCTTCATGCGCGGAGCGGAACTGTTCCAGCACTTCGGTGAGGGTCAGCCGGTCCGGGATCACCAGCGCCTTGTGGATCGGCAGGCCCTGGTCAAAGGAGAGCGGCTGGCCGCCCAGCACGCGCTGGAACATGTCCTTGGCGTCGACATAGCCGAGCACATGGTCGATGTCGCCTTCGCACACCGGGTAGGCGGAATAGGGCTCGGCCACGATGCGTGCGCGCAGCACCGACTCCGGATCGTCGCGGTGCAGCCAGGCGATGCGCTCGCGCGGCGTCATCACGCTGTTGACCATGCGCACGTCCAGCTCGAACACGTTGGCGATCACCTGGTGCTCCTGGGCCGCCAGCACGCCGGCGCGGGTGCCGGCCTCGGACATGGCCAGTATGTCGGCCAGGGTGATCTTGTCCTCGCGCACCATGGGCAGGCCGAGCAGCCGGAACAGGCCGTCGGTCATGCGGGTGAACAGCCAGGTGAGCGGGCCCAGCAGCGTGATCAGCCAGCGCATGGGCCGGGCGATGCGCATGGCCATGCGCTCCGGCTCGCTCATGCCCAGCCGCTTGGGGAAGAGGTCGGCGAAGACCAGGAAGGCCGCGATGATGGTGATGAAGGAGGCGGTGAAGGCGGCTCGCTGGGCGTTCTCGGCATCGAGCGCCAGCTCGAACAGGCGCGCGAAGTAGGGCGTCAGCGCCCCTTCGCCCACCACGCCGCCCAGGATGGCGATGGCGTTCAGGCCGATCTGCACGACGGTGAAGTAGTGGCCCGGCTGCTCCTGCAGCGCGATCACCTCCTGGGCCCGCGCGTCCCCGTCGTCGGCCAGCTGGCGCAGGCGCAGCCGGCGGGCGGCGGCCAACGAGATTTCGGCGACGGAGAAGAAGGCGCTGACGGCAATCAACAGCGCGATCAGGAGCAGGCTTTGGGTCAGGGTCATCGGCTGGCAGGAAGTGGCGCCGGCCTGAGGATAGCGCCCCGGCGCACGGCGTCACCCGTGTCTCAGCCCCGCGAGCATGCCGGGCCGCGCTCGAACGGCAGGCGCGCGAGCGGGCAGGTCCCACGCGGCCCGGGACGCCCTCCGTGGCGTCGGGTTACTGCACGAAGCCGATGCGTGTGCGCTGGCTGCCGGCGCTGCGCGGCAGGTCGTCCGCCTGCATCTGCTCGCGCCGGGCCAGGCGGGCATTGCCGAAGCCGGTCATCAGCGCGCGTCTCATCTCGCGCGGAGCCAGGCTGGCCAGCACATCGAGCACGTCGTCGGCCGGCTCGGCGGCCAGGTGACGGCCCCAGTCGTGCTCGGCGCGGATGGACAGGTACAGGTTGCGGGCGATGCGCCGCGCCTGCTCGGGCGAGGGCGCTTCGATCTCGAACACGTTCATCCGGTTGAGGATGGGCTCAGGCACGCTGCGCTCGTCGTTGGCGGTGGTGATCCAGATCACCTGGCTGGCGTCGATGGCGACTTCGGCGAACTCGTCGACGAAGTGGTGGGCCGTGTCGTGCTCCAGCAGGCTGTAGAGCGCGCCCAGCGGGTCGTACTGGGCATCGGCGCTGGCCTTGTCGATCTCGTCCACCACGATGACGGGGTTGGCGTACTGGCCGTCGACCAGCGCCTCGAACACCTTGCCGGGCTTGGCGCCCTTCCATTGCGAGGAGGCACCGGAGAGCAGCCAGCCGGCGGTCATGGAACTCATCGGGACCAGTTGCATGCCGGTGCCCAGCAACTCGGCCAGCTTGCGGGCGAAATGGGTCTTGCCGATGCCGGGTGGGCCCAGCAGCAGCATGGGCGTCACTTCCAGGCCGTCACGGCTGTCCTGGGCCAGCGCGACGTGGCGGCGTACGTCGTCCAGCACATCGGTGAAATTGGGGAGCTGTTCGTAGAGCGCGGCCATGTCGGGCACGCCGCTGGGCTTGACCTGGAAGCGTTCGGGCCCGCGCTCCAGCATGCGGGTGTAGGTGCTGCGCAAGGTCTCGTGCTCGCGCTCGGGCAGCTTGGCGAGCCGGCGCTCAACCTCATGCGTCTCGTAGACGCTGCGCAGCTGCGCCACGGGCAGCTGGAAGCCTGCGCTGGTGGGGACGAGACTGCGGGAATCCATCGGGAACACCTCCGTATCGAACAACAACACCTGGTGCGATACAGCATAAGACGTGCCCGCGCCGCTTGCACACGGACCGCAGGGGGCCGACAGCCAATGTGGCTTGGCGACTACAAGAGAGTAGGCGGTGCTCGGGGCGTGTATGAATCCGCCGAGGCCGGGTCGGACGAGGCGGGTGCCGCCCAAAGCAATTCGGCCCGCACGCAGCGAGCCGAATCGAAGCCGGGCTGGCCGGCGGTGGAGAGGTGCCCTGCAGCCTCAGGCGGCCTGGGTCAGCATCTGCTGCAGTTCGCCGGACTCGTACATCTCCATCATGATGTCCGAACCACCCACGAACTCGCCCTTGACGTAGAGCTGGGGGATGGTCGGCCAGTTGCTGTATTCCTTGATGCCCTGGCGGATCTCGGCGTCGTCCAGCACGTTGACCGTGGTCAGCGCCCTGGTGTCGACGCCGCAGGCCTTCAGGATCTGGACGGCGCGGCCGGAGAAGCCGCACATGGGAAAGCTCGCGTTGCCCTTCATGAAGAGCACGACATCACTCGACTTCACGATGCCGTCGATGCGTTGCTGAACGTCGCTCATGGGGTTTCCTGTGGGTGGTGGGGTGATAAGGACGTGGATTATTTCACCGGGGCCCAGGTTGCGCCGGTGCAGCGGGCAATGCCGGACAGATCGTGGCGGTGCTGGATGTCGGCAAAACCCGCGGCCGCCAGCAACTCGCGCACGGCGGCAGCCTGGTCGTGGCCGTGTTCCAGCAGCAGCCGGCCACCGGGCAAGAGGTGGCCGGGCGCGGCGCGGACGATCTGCCGCAGGTCGTCCAGACCATCGGCGCCGGCCACCAGCGCCGACAGCGGCTCGTGGCGCAGGGCGGGAAGGTGCGGGTCGCCCTCGGCGATGTAGGGCGGGTTGCTGACGATGAGGTCGTAGGCGGTCGGGGGAGCTCCGTCCAGCCAGGAGGCCTGGCGGAAGGCGACGGGCAGGCCGAGCCGCTGGGCGTTCGCCGCGGCCACCGCGAGTGCATCGGCGCTGGCATCGACCGCCTCGACCCGCGCATCGGGCCGGGCGCGCTGCAGCGCCAGGGCGATGGCGCCGCTGCCGGTGCCCAGGTCGAGCACGCGCGGGGCGTGGCGGCCCTCCAGGCAGGTGAGGGCCCAGTCGACCAGCGTTTCGGTGTCCGGTCGCGGCACGAGCACGCGGGCGTCCACCTGAAGGTCGAGGCCGTGGAATTCCTTCTGGCCGAGCAGATAGGCGGCGGGTTCGCCTGCCAGGCGCCGTCGGAAGAGGGCGGCGATGCGCGGCCAGTCGCCGGCAGCGAGCGCGTCACCGTCGTGCGTCAGCAGCCAGGCCCGGTCGTGCGGCGCCCGGTCCAGCGCAAAGAGCAGCAGCAACTGGGCATCGAGCCGATCGAGGCCGGCGCGCAGGCCGGCCTGCAGGGCGGCGGCGACGCTCGGTGGGGCGGCTTCTGCGGACAAGTGAGCGGACGTGGCGGCCGCTGGCGCGGGCGCGGCGCTCGCGGCCTCGGCCCCCGCCGTGGTGTCATCGCCAGCCGGCATGCTCGGGCGACCGCTCATGCCTGGCTCGCCTCCAGCTCCGCCAGCTGCTCGGCCTCGCGCGCCGCCTGCAGCGCATCGAGCACCTCACCCAGGTCGCCTTCCATCACCGCGCCGAGCTTGTAGAGCGTGAGGTTGATGCGGTGGTCGGTGAGCCGGCCCTGCGGGAAGTTGTAGGTGCGGATGCGGTCGCTGCGGTCGCCGCTGCCGATCAGTCCCTTGCGCAGCGCGGCCTCCTTGGCGGCGCGCTCGCTGCGCTCCTTTTCCTGCAGCCGGGCCTGCAGCACCTGCAGCGCCTTGGCCTTGTTGCTGTGCTGGCTGCGGCCGTCCTGGCATTCGGCGACCAGGCCGGTGGGCAGGTGCACCACGCGCACGGCGGAGTCGGTCTTGTTGATGTGCTGGCCGCCGGCGCCGCTGGCGCGGAAGGTGTCGATGCGCAGGTCGGCCGGGTTGAGGGTGATGGCCTGCGTCTCGTCGGGCTCGGGCATCACGGCCACGGTGCAGGCGCTGGTGTGGATGCGGCCCTGGGTTTCGGTGGCGGGCACGCGCTGGACGCGGTGGCCGCCGGATTCGAAGCGCAGCCGGCCGTAGGCGCCGTCGGCTTCGACGCGCAGCACCACTTCCTTGTAGCCGCCGATCTCGCTCTCGCTGGCGCTCATGATCTCCAGCTTCCAGCCCTGGCTGGCGGCATGGCGTGTGTACATGCGCGCCAGGTCGCCCGCGAACAGGGCCGATTCGTCGCCGCCCGTGCCCGCGCGGATTTCGAGGAAGGCATTGCGGGCGTCGTCCGGGTCCTTGGGCAGCAGCAGGCGCTGGAGTTCGTCCTCCAGCTGCTGCAGCTCGGCCGTGGCGGCGGCGATTTCCTCCTGCGCCATCTCGGCCATGTCGGGGTCACCCAGCATGTCGCGGGCGCCGGCCAAGTCGGTCTCGCGCTGCCGGTAGCGGGCCCAGCGCCCGGCGATGGCCGTGACCTCGGCATGCTCGCGTGATAGCACGCGGTACTGCGCCATGTCGGCCATGATGTCCTCGCGCGAGAGCAGGAAGTCGAGCTCTTCCAGGCGCTGGGCGAAGCGTTCGAGTTGGTGGCGGAGGAAGTCTTTCACGGGCGAAGCGGAAGGGGGGACGGGGCCGTGCGGCAAGGGCGGCGCAAGGCGGTTGCGCGGCGGAAGTGAGCAGCCCCCCGTGCAGAGGAGGCTTCAGCGAGCGAGCGTCGCTAGTTGTCGCGGCGCGGGTCGCCGTTGCGCAGGAAGAGCCGGCTCACCGTCTGCGCCGTCTGCTCGCGGTGGGTGGCGTCGCCGGCGTGCAGTTCGGCCAGGGCGCCGTGCAGCATCTTCTGCGTGAGGCCGCGCGAGAGGGCCTCCAGCACCGCCTCGACATCGTCGCCGCGGGCGAGCTGGCGGCGGGCGCGGGCCAATTCGGCCGTGCGCCAGGCATCGGTCTGGGCCTGCAACTGCTGGATCAGCGGCACGCTGCTGCGCTGGTCCATCCAGTGCAGGAAGTTCTGCACCCCGGCATCGATGATGGCCTCGGCCTGGGCGACGGCGGCCTGGCGGCTGGCCTCGCCCTGGCGCACCACATGGGCAAGGTCGTCCACGGTGTAGAGGTAGACGTCTTCCAGCGCCTTGACCTCCGGCTCGATGTCGCGCGGCACGGCCAGGTCGACCATGAACATGGGCCGGTGCTTGCGCACCTTGAGTGCCCGTTCCACGGCACCGAGGCCGATCAGCGGCAGGGTGCTGGCGGTGCAACTGACCACGATGTCGAACTCGGCCAGGCGGCTAGGCAGGTCGGCCAGGCGCATGGCCTCGCCGCCCAGGCGGCTGGCGAGCTTCTCGCCGCGCTCGAGCGTGCGATTGGCGATGACGATGCTTGCGGGCTGGCGCGCGGCGAAATGCGTGGCGGCCAGGTCGATCATTTCGCCGGCGCCGACGAAGAGCACGCGGGTCTCGCGCAGGTCCTCGAAGAGCTGGCCGGCCAGGCGCACGGCGGCGGCGGCCATGCTGATGGAATGCGCGCCGATCTCGGTGGAGGTACGCACTTCCTTGGCGACGGCGAAGGAGCGCTGGAACAGCTGGTTGAGCGTGGTGCCCAGCGCGCCGGCCGTCTCGGCGGCGCGGATGGCGTCCTTCATCTGGCCCAGGATCTGGGCCTCGCCCAGCACCATGGAGTCGAGGCCGCTGGCCACGCGGAAGGCATGGCGCGCGGCCTGGCCATCGGTGAGCGTGTAGGTGTGGGAGCGAAGCAGGGCCGGCGAGACGCCGCCGCTGCCGGCCAGCCAGTCGACCGTGTGCTCCAGCGCGGGGCGGTCGGCGGCGCAGTAGATCTCGGTGCGGTTGCAGGTGGAGAGGATGGCGGCCTCCACCGGCGGATGGCCGCGCAGGCCCACGGCGCTGCGCAGACTCTGCAGGGTGGGTGCGATCTGGTCGACGGCAAACGCGAAGCGGCCGCGCAGGTCGAGCGGCGCGGTCGTGTGGTTCAAGCCGAGTGCCCAGACTGCCATAACCGCGCATTATAAAATTTGCGCCCCTCTTCGGCGCCTTGCACTGCAGCAAACCCTCCTATCGCAGTCATTGGCGGACGCATCGCGGCGCATGTCTCCCCTCCAGTTTCTCGATCACCTGCTGAATTTCGTGGCGCCTGCCGTGGTCGTGGCGGGGTTGCTGGCCCTGGGCTTGCGCGTGCTGCAACGCGCACGCTCGCTGCGCGTGCCGTTGTGGAAGCAGGTGGCAATCACCACCGGGGCCGGCGTCGTGACGCTGCTCGGTGGCCTGGTGCTGACGGGTCACGACGGGCGGATGGCGACTTATGCGGCGCTGGCGCTGGTCGCCGGCACCGTGCAGTGGGCCCTGCTGCGCGGCGGACGCTAAGCCGGTCCTTTCCTCATTCCTGCGGGTAAGCCCGAGCTTCCGACGCCATTGTTCACGCCATAACATGAATATGAATTCATGTTCATGTTGAGTCGATGCAGGAAGAACTCGTCCAGAAAGCCGCCGGCACGCTGCCGGCGCAGCATGCCGTCGCACCCAAGCGCCCGCGCGGCCAGGAGCGACAGCAGGCGCTGATCGAAGCCGGGCTGCAGCTGACGGCCAGCCGCCGCTGGTCCGAGGTGACGGTCAGCGACATCGCCCAGGCCATCGGCTGCTCGGTCGGCACCTTCTACACGCGCTTCCACAACAAGGAGGCCTACTTCGCCGTGCTGCAGCAGCTGCTGGCGGAGGTGCTTCAACAGCGGCTCGACGCCTTCCACGCCGCGCCGGAGCGCGAGGGCGAGACGCCCGCGCAGTTCCTGCAGGCCTGGGTGGGGCTGATGGTCCATTCCTTCCGGCTGCACCGCGGGCTCTATGCCGCAGCGCTGGGGCAGACCCAGCAGCAGCCGCGCGACGCCAACACGGCGCATCCGCTCGCGAAGCTGCGGTTGGTCACGCGCGGACGGCTGGTGGCGGCCATGGCGCGCTGGCCGCAGTGGCAGGGCGAGGTCGCCGCCGCGCGCCTGGGCTTCGCGCACCAGATGCTGCACGGGCTGCTGGTCAGCGCCGTGCTCACCGACCCGGGGCCCGTCCGGCTGGACGAAGCGGCCCTGGTCGCGCAGACCGCCGAGGCGCTCGGCGCCTACCTGGGCATCGCGCCCGACCACCGGGACAACCAGCCATGAAGACCGCCTACGGCCCCACCCTCGACCTCCAGCGCCTGGCCGCGGCCGGCGCGCCGCCGGAGGACGGCGAGGACTTCGACGACGCCCGCCGCGGCCTTCTCGGCTGCGACGACGAGGCCGAGGTGGCCGGCGTCTCCGGCGCGCCGGTCTGGAGTCTGCGCCCCTACGCCTTCCTTGACGACGAGACGCCCGCGCCCACCGTCAACCCGGCGCTCTGGCGCCAAGCGCGGCTCAATCGCATCCACGGGCTGTTCCAGGTCACGCCGCGGATCTTCCAGGTGCGCGGCTACGACCTGGCCAACATCACCTTCATCGAGGGCGACGACGGCCTGATCGCCCTCGACGCCCTCACGGTGCCCGAGACCGCCGCCGCGGCGCTGCGCCTCTACCGGCGCCTGCGCGACCCCGAGGGCCGCCGGCCGCTGCACACGGTGATCTACAGCCACAGCCACAGCGACCACTTCGGCGGCGTCGCCGGCCTGGTCTCGCAGAAGGACGTGGATGCCGGCCGGGTGCAGGTGATCGCGCCCGTGGGCTTCATGCACCACGCCGTGGCCGAGAACGTGATCGGCGGCGTCGCCATGGCGCGGCGGGCGCAGTTCCAGTTCGGCCACACGCTGCCGGTGGGCGCCGACGGCCAGGTGGATGCCGGCCTGGGCAAGAGCCTGCCGCGCGGCCGGCCCTCGCTGATCGCGCCCACCTGGGAGATCGTGCAGGACGTCGAGGCCCACACCATCGACGGCGTGGCCATCGAGTTCCAGCTGGCGCCCGACACCGAGGCGCCCGCCGAGATGCACTTCTACTTTCCGGGCGAGCGCGCCCTGAACCTGGCCGAGAACGCCACGCGCACGCTGCACAACCTCTGTCCGCTGCGGGGCGCCAAGGTGCGCGATTCGCTGGCCTGGTCCAAGTACCTGCACCAGGCGCTGCAGCGCTGGGGCGATCGCAGCGACGTGGCGCTGGCCCAGCACCACTGGCCTACCTGGGGCCAGGACCGGGTGCAGGGCTTCCTGCGCGAGCAGCGCGATCTGTACCGCTGGCTGCACGACCAGACCGTACGCCTGATGAGCCACGGCCTCAAGTCGGCCGAGATCGCCGAAGGGCTGACCATGCCGGGCCCGCTGGCGCGGCGCTGGCATGCGCGCGGCTTCTACGGCACGGTCTCGCACAACGTGAAGGCCATCTACCAGCACTACCTGTCCTGGTACGACGCCCATCCGGCCAACCTGCATGCGCATCCGCCGGTGGCGGCGGCCGAGCGCTATGTGCGCTACATGGGCGGCATCGACGCGCTGGTCGAGCGGGCGCGCGGGGACCTGGCGCACGGCGACTACCGATGGGTGGCCGAGGTCATGAAGCATGCCGTCTACGCGCACCCGGACCACGCCGGCGCCCGCGCGCTGGCCGCCGAGGCGCTGGAGCAGATGGGCTTCGCCGCCGAATCCGCCACCTGGCGCAATGCCTTCCTGCTGGGCGCGCGCGAGTACCGCGAGGGCCCGCCCGCCGCGCCGGCCGTGCCCGGCGGCAGCGCCATGCTGGCGGCGCTGGGCAACGGCCTGCTCTTCGACGCGCTGGCCGTGCGCCTGAACGCGCCCCGCGCCGGCGAACTGGCCTGCGTGGTGGGCCTGCACCTGGTCGACAGCGGTGAGCACTGGCGGCTGGAACTGTCCAACGGCGCATTGAGCCCCATCCGCGTGCCGTCGGCCGAAGCGCCCTGCGACGTGCACCTGACGCTGCCGCGCCGTGCTCTCAACGCGCTGCTGACGCGGCAGCAGACGCTGCCGGAGTTGGTGGGCGCCGGCGAGGCGCAACTGCGCGGCGACGCCGGCCTGCTGCCGCGCTTCTTCGGCCTGCTGGACAACTTCAGCGGCAGCTTCCCGGTGGTCGACGCGGCCCGCTGGCCCGACTAACGACGCACGCGGGCACGAGGGCCCCGCGACCGGCCCGCGCCCACGCTCCGATTCCTCCCCAGCGTTCAGGAGACGCGCCATGCCCCAGAACAACCACCAGGAAGAGCACTTCGACTACGTCATCGTCGGCGGCGGCACCGCCGGCTGCACGCTGGCGGGCCGGCTGAGCGAGGATCCGCGCGTCACCGTCGCCCTGCTCGAAAGCGGCGGCAGCGATGCCAGCGGCTGGGTGACCGTGCCCATGGGCCTGATCGGTACCGTGCCCACGCGACGCATGAACTGGGCCTTCGAGACCGAGCCGCAGCCCGGTCTGGGCGGCCGCCGCGGCTACCAGCCGCGCGGCAGGGTGCTGGGCGGCAGCTCGTCGATCAACGCCATGATCTACGTGCGCGGCCATCCCGCCGACTACGACGAATGGGCGGCGCTGGGCTGCACCGGCTGGAGCTGGCAGGAGGTGCTGCCGTACTTCCTGCGCAGCGAGGGCAACACGTCGCTGCCGGCCTCCGCCCTGCATGCGACGGATGGGCCGGTGAAGGTCTCCAACATCCGTTCGCCGGCCGCCTTCAACGAGCGCTTCCTGGAGGCGGGGGTGCAGTGCGGCTACGTGCTCAACCCGGACTTCAACGGCGCGCAGCAGGAGGGCGTGGGCTGGTTCCAGGTCACGCAGAACGGCGGCGAGCGCTGGAATGCGCAGCGCGCCTACCTGGCACCGGCGCGCAACCGCCCGAACCTGCGCGTGATCACCGGCGCCCACGCCCTGGGCCTGCGCATGGAAGGGCGACGCGTGAACGGCGTGGACGTGTCGGTCGGCGGCCAGCGCCGCAGCCTGACGGCCCGCGCCGAGACCCTGCTGTGCGCCGGTGCCTTCGGCAGTCCGCAACTGCTGATGCTCTCGGGCATCGGGCCGGCCGAGGCACTGCAGGCGCAGGGCATCGCCGTGCGCCACGCGCTGCCGGGCGTGGGCCGCAACCTGCAGGACCATCTGGACTGCGTGCTGTCGCGGCGCTGGTTCGACCTGGAACTCTTCGGCCGCACGCCGCAGGGCTTGGTGTCGCTCTTCCGGCACTGGGGCCGCTGGCGCCGCGAGCGCGAAGGCTGCTTTTCCACCAACTTCAACGAGGCCGGTGCCTTCCTGTGCAGCCAGCCCGGGCTGCCCCGGCCCGACATCGGTCTGCATTTCTCGCGTGCCCAGGTGCAGGACCATGGCCGTCGCCAGATGCCCGGCCATGGTTACGGCCTGCATGCCTGCGTGCTGAGGCCGGCGTCGCGTGGCACGGTGGGCCTGCACAGTGCCGACCCGCATGCGGCGCCGCGCATCGACCCGGCCTTCCTCTCCGATCCGCAGGACATGGCGGCCATGGTCGAGGCCTACCGCATCTGCCGCCGCATCCTCGCCGCGCCGGCCTTCGCCGACGTGCGCGGCATTCCCGGCCGCGCCGAGCCCGACCCGGCCGACCGCATGGGCGTGGAGGCCTACATCCGTGCCACCGCCGACACCATCTACCACCCCGTCGGCACCTGCCGCATGGGGCAGGACGCGCAGGCCGTCACTGATCCTGAACTTCGCGTGCACGGCCTGGACGGAGTGCGAGTGGTCGACGCGTCGGTCATGCCGCGGCTGATCGGCGGCAACACCAACGCGCCGACCTACATGCTGGCGGAGAAGGCGGTCGACCTGATCCGCGGACGCACCGCGCCGGCTGCAGCGACCGCATCGGTGACCGAATCGGCTGCCCTCTCGCTCGCGTAGTCCGTCCCGCCCCAGACTGCCACCAGCCGCCCATCGCCCGCCCGCTCAGGCACCGACGACCCAGGAGTCCGCCCATGCCCGCCGCCCAACCGCCCGAAGCCCCCGCCTACCAGGGCCACGCCGGCCGAACCCTGGCCGAATCCCGCCCCTGGTGGCCCGAGCCCGCACGGCCCGCGCCCGGCACGCCCAATGTGCTGGTGGTGCTGTTCGACGACGTCGGCTTCTCCGACTTCGGCTGCTACGGCTCCGACATCGCCACGCCCACCATCGACGCGCTGGCGCGGCAGGGCGTGCGCTGCACCGGCTTCCACACCACGGCCATGTGCTCGACCACGCGCGCCTCGCTGCTCACGGGGCGCAACCACCATGCGGTGGGCATGGGCTGCCTGGCCAACTTCGACTCGGGCTACCCAGGCTACCGCGGCAAGATCGCGCGCGATGCGCCCACGCTGGCCGAGATGCTGCGCCCCCACGGCTACAACAACTACATGGTCGGCAAGTGGCATGTCACGCCCGTCAGCGAGACCGGCCCCGGCGGCCCCTACGACGGCTGGCCGCTGCGCCGCGGCTTCGACCGCTTCTATGGCTTCCTCGATGCCGAGACCGACCAGTACAGCCCCGAGCTGGTCCAGGACAACACGTTGATCGCCGCGCCCGGCACCTACGAGACCGGCTACCACCTGACCGAGGACCTGGTGACCCAGGCCATCCGCATGATCGCCGACCACCAGGCCGACCGGCCGCGCCAGCCCTGGTTCACCTTTCTGGCGCTCGGTGCCTGCCACGCGCCGCATCAAGCGCCGGCCGAACTCATCGCGCACTATGACCAGCGCTTCGCCCACGGCTGGGACGAGGAGCGCGCCCGCCGCCTGGCGCGCCAGATCGCCATGGGCGTCGTGCCGCCCGGCACGCAACTGCCCGAGCGAAACCCCGGCGTGGAGGCATGGGACGACCTTCCGCCCGAGCAGCAGCGCCTGTTCACCCGCCTGCAGGCGGCCTATGCCGCCATGCTCGACCATGCCGACCGGCATCTGGGGCGGCTCGTTGCCTTCCTGGAGGAAGCGGGCCTGCGCGACGACACGCTGATCCTCGTGCTCTCCGACAACGGCGCCAGCCAGGAGGGCGGCCCGCTCGGCATGGTCAATGCCATGGGCCCCTTCAACCTGCTGCAGGAGACGCTGCAGACCAAGCTCGCCCGCATCGACGACATCGGCGGGCCCGACACCCACAGCAACTTTCCCTACGGCTGGGCCATGACGGCCAACACGCCGCTCAAGCGCTACAAGCAGAACACGCATGGCGGTGGCATCCGCGATCCGCTGGTCGTCTCCTGGCCGCGCGGCATCGCCAGCGACGGGGCGTTGTGGAAGGGCTTCTGCCATGTGAGCGATCTGGCGCCCACGGTGCTCGACCTTCTGAAGCTGGCGCCGCCCACGCAGGTGGAGGGCGTCGCCGCGCAGCCCATGACCGGCCAGAGCTTCGCCGCCTGCCTGCGTGACCCCGCCGCGGCCTGGCAGCGCGGGCCGCAGTACTTCGAGATGTTCGGCCACCGCGGCCTGTGGCACGAGGGCTGGAAGGCCGTGGCCTGGCATGCGGTCAACACGCCCTTCGAGGCCGACGTGTGGGAGCTCTACCACCTCGACGAGGACTCTTCGGAGACGCGCGACCTGGCCGCCGTGCATCCCGAGCGGCTGGAAGCACTCAAGGCCCTGTGGTGGCGCGAGGCCGAGGCCAACCAGGTGCTGCCGCTGGACGACCGCTTCGCGCCGCGCTTCGCCGAGAACGGCCGGCGCGTGCACGGCCCGCGCACGCAGTTCGTGCTGCATGCCGGCATGGGCCACCTGCCCAACGACGTGGCGCCCGACGTGCGCAGTCGCGACTACCGCATCGAAGCCTACGTGCGCATCGACCGCGCCGATGCCCAGGGCGTACTGGTGGCCCATGGCGACGCCACCTGCGGCTACAGCCTGTACCTCAAGAACGGCCACCTGGTGCACGACATGAACGTCGGCGGGCGCCACCACCTCATCGTCTCGGAGCGCCCCTTCACGCCTGGCCACCATGTGCTGGGCCTGCAGATGCGGCTCGGGCCCTGGGTACGGGTGCGGCTGCCGGTGATCGGCATGACCATCATGCCCTCCACCCGCACCGCCACGCTGCTCATGGACGGCGAGCCGGTGGGCCGGCTGGACACGCGCATGCTGGGCTTCAACAGCCAGGTGTCCTTCTCGGGCCTGGACATCGGGCTGGACCGTGGCAGCCCGGTATCGCACTACGAGGCACCCTTTGTGCTTCAGGGGGCACGGCTTTTCCGCGTCGAGTACCAGCTCGATCCGCTGCAGCGCCTCGATCCTGAATTGCTGGCACTGGTGGAGATGGCCCGGCAATAGCGCTTTTCCCCGCATCGACAACACCGAACGACACAACCAGAGGAGAGACCCATGCAACGCCGAGAACTGCTTGCCGCCGGCTTGGCGGCCCTGCCTGCCTTCGCGCCCCTGTCGGCGCGGGCGCAGACGCCCCTGCGCATCGTCACCACCGACCAGCCTGGCGGCGGCATGGACGCGCTGCTGCGGCCTCTGGCCGACCGCCTGGGCCAGAGCCTGGGTCGCCCGGTGCTGGTGGAGAACCGCGCCGGCGCCCAGGGCCGCATCGGTGGGCAGGTGGTCGCCACCAGTCCTCCGGACGGCAACACGCTGCTCGTCACCGTGCAGGCCGGCGTGGTCATCAATCCGCAGGCCTACCCGAGCTGGCCCTACAACCCGCTCACCGACCTGGTGCCGGTGACGGACATGGGCCGCGGCAGCCTGCTGTTGCTGACCGGTCCGTCGATGCCGGCCAGCGACTTCGCGGGCCTGGCCAAATGGCTGCAGGCGCAGCCCAAGGGCAGCGTGAGCTACGGCACCTACAGCCCCGGCACCATCTCGCATTTCGGCGGCGTGCTGCTGGCCAAGTCGCTGGGCGTGGACATGGTGGCCGTGCACTACAAGGCCTCGGGCGATCAGGTGCGCGACATCGCCGGGGGACAGGTCGCCCTGGGCTGGGGGCCAGCGGCCGGCTCGGTGGGGCAGTTGATCAAGGCCGGGCGCCTCAAGGCCATGGCCTATCTGGGGCCCAAGCGCCTGCCGGCCTTTCCTGAGGTGCCCACCATCCGCGAGCTGGGTCATCCGAGCGTGGAGATGGATGGCTGGATCGGCGTGTTCGCGCCCCGCGGCACGCCTTCCGACGCGGTCGCACACCTCCAGCAGGAGATCGCCCGCGCCATCGCCGCGCCGCAGATGCGCGACCTGTACCTCAACGTCGGCTTTGCACCGGGTGGTGCGCCGCCGGCCGAATTCGCGCAGCTGGTCAAGTCGGACTGGCAGCGCTTCGGAGAGACGATCCGGATGATGGATTACCGGCCCGAGTGAGCGGCGCGCCCGCGGGGCGTTCCTGCCGAGCACAAGCCCGATCGATCGCGGCAGGCCCCCGTTCCAGCCCTGCCCGCGGCCTTCTGGCGCTCAGGCCAGCGGCGCGGGTGCCGGCGGCATTGCCGCCACCACCGGCGTGACCAGCGGCAGGCCCGCGCGCTTGAAGTCCTCCAGCATGGTGAAGAGCAGGTCGCTCTTCACCCCGCCGGCCACGCGCGGGCTGTTGACGTAGGCGATGGCCTGGAAAATCAGCATGCCGTTCTCGATGCCCTCCAGCGACACCGACGGTGCCGGCGTCGGCAGGATGGACGGATGCGCCGCACAGGCCGCCAGCATCAGCTCGCGCACATGGCGTGCATCGCTGGCCAGCGGCATCGGCAGGCGGATCAGCACGCGGCCCTCGGCATTGGCCAGCGTCATGTTGCGCACGGTCTTGGTGATGAACTCCGAGTTGGGCACGATCACCGTGGAGCGGTCGGCCAGCTGAATCTCGGTGGCGCGCACATTGATGCGCCGCACGTCGCCCTCGGTGGTGCCCAGCACCACCCAGTCGCCCACCTTCACCGGCCGCTCGGCCAGCAGGATCAGGCCGGAGATGAAGTTCTGCACGATGGCCTGCAGCCCGAAGCCGATGCCCACCGACAGCGCACTGGCGATCCATGCGATGCGGTTGATGCCGATGCCCAGCGCCGACAGCGCCATCGCCACCACCAGCACGCCGCCTGCATAGCCCAGCAGCGTGGTGAGCGAACTGCGCATGCCGGGCTCCAGCCCCGAGGCGGGGAAGTAGCGCGTGTCCAGCCAGACGCGCAGCACCCGCAGCGCCACGAAGCCCGCCACCAGCACTGCCAGTGCGCTGAACAGGGCCGCGGGCACGAACTGGAATTCGCCCACCTGCAGGCCGCTGCCGAACTGGCCAGAGCGCTGAACCACCTCTTCCGGGCCTGTTCCCAGCGGCGCCATCAGCGTGATGACGAGATAGAAGAAAAGCGCCAGCCGCAGCACGCCCGACAGCAGCACCGCGGCCTGGTCCAGCCGTGTGGGCTGCAGGCCGAAGCTGGCCGCCAGCCGTTGCCCGGTGGCGCTGCGCGCCGCGAGCAGCGCCATGCACAGGTCATCGACGAACTTGAAGAGCACGTAGAAGGCACAGCCCACGATGCCGGTCCAGATCAGCTGGCTGGCCACCAGGCTGGCCAGCGCCACGTAGCCGCTGACGAGCAGCGCCACGACGGCCAGCAGCACCACGCCGACGAGCCCGCGCAGCAGGCCCACCCACACGGGGCGGATCGTCTGGGGGGGCGCGGGGCCATCGCCGGCATCCGCACTGCCGCTGGCGTCGGTCCCGGACCCGACCTGCGCCTCGCCGCCACCGCCCGTGGCCGCCGGACGCAGCCGGAACATCAGCAGCGCCACCAGCAGGGTCAGGGCGGCGGCCGTGGCGGCCTGGGTCGCCTGCAGGGCCGCATAGCTGGCCTCCACCAGCGCATTCACCTGCGCCGGGATCCACACCAGCGCGCCGACGATGGCGACCAGCAGCGGAAAGGGCCGCAGCCGCAGCGCCATGGCGTCCGCGATGGGCGGCAGGCGCCAGGAACGCCGCGCATTGGCCAGCAGGGCGCGGCCCAGGCTGAGCACGAAGGTCATAAACAGCGCGACGCCGATCAGCTCCTTGACCAGCTCCCGCGCCGCCTCGCCCAGCAACTGCCGGTCTTCCAGCAGTCCGCGAAAGCCGTGCAGCGCCAGCGCCACGAGCAGCATGTTCACGAAGACCACGGCAATCACCAGCAGCGAGCGCCGCAGGCGTCCGCCGGGCAGGATGCGCTGCGCCAGCGCCACCAGGCCGCGCTCGGCCAGCATGTTGCCCAGCGTGATCAGCCCCAGCACCAGTAGCAGCGCGCTCAGCACGACGGCGCGGTTCGCGGGCGACAGGGCGGCGGAGGCGGCGGCGCGAAGTTCGTCCAGCAGAGGCTGCAGCCGGTCCCGGTCGTCGGGCCAGGCGTCGGCGATGCCACGCCAGAAGACCGGCGACAGCGGCGAGGCCGTGCGTTCGGTCAGGCGCGCCTCGAAATCCTGGCGGCGCTTGTTCAGCAGTTCGGTCGCGCGCTGCTGGGCATCGACCACCACCAGCCGCGCCAGGCGGATGTCGGCATCGACGCCATTGCGCTCGCGGGTGAGCGTGGCGCGCTGGCGCGTGATGTCGGGGTCTTCGGTGGTTCCGGCTGCCGGTGCCGGTCCGAGCTCGCCCAGGCGGGCATTCAGGTCGTTGAGCTGGCCCGTCCGCAGGTCGATCAGCTTCTGCGCCGCCGTGCCGATGGCATCGACCTGGCGCACCAGCAGGCGGGCCTCCTCGCTCGTCTCGGCCGATTTGGGCAGGGCCGTGAGCTGGGATCGCAGCGTGGCGATGTCGGCCGGTGCATCGGCCTGCGTGGCCGGGGTCGAGGCGCCGGAGGCGGGCTGGGCCCAGGCCGTGGGCAGGTGGGGCAGGCCCGTCCACAAGGCCAGCCAGAGGGCGAAGAGGCAGAGAAGACGCGGAGTCGGGCGCATCCGCTGGATCATAGGCAGCGCGGTCTGCCGGGCCTGTCGGCCGGCGCTGGCAGCGTGGGCATCGCATGCGATAGCCCCCGAGGCCCAAACCCTTCAAGCGCGCATGGGCGCCAGACGATCAGGCGATCAGGCCGCCGGCGAGAACAGGTCGACCCGGTCCGTGATGATGCCGTCGGTGCCCAGATCGACGAGCCGCTGCGCCGCCCATTCGTCGTTCACCGTGTAGCTCAGCTGCCGGAAGCCGGCAGCGCGGGCGTCGGCCACGGTCTGCGCGTCCCACAGCGCATGGTTGCAGACGATGGCCACGCAGCCGAGCTGGCGGGCGATGTCCAGCCAGTCGCCGCGCATGGTGTCGAGCAGCAGGGCCCGCGGCAGGGTGGGAGCCGCATCGCGTGCAGCCGCAAGCGCATCGGGGCGGAAGGAGCTGAGCAGTGGCGGCACGGCCGCATCCGTCCACAGCCGCGCGGCCTCGCGCGCGACGGCGGCACCGGTCTGGGCGTCGGTACCGGGCGTGGGCTTGATCTCGATGTTGAGCAGATGGCCGTTCGCCAGGCAGAAGCGCGCCAGCGCGGCCAGCGTGGGCAGCGGCTCGCCGGCGTAGCGCCGCGAATGCCAGCCGCCCGCGTCGAGCTGAGACAGCGCGGCCCACGGCTGGTCGCCGCCGATGCCGGGCATGCCGGTGGTGCGCGCAAGCGTGGCGTCGTGCATCAGGAAGACCACGCCGTCCTGGCTGAGTTTGGCGTCGCATTCGAACATGCGGTAGCCGTATTCCGCGCCGAGGCGGAAGGCGGCCAGCGTGTTCTCCGGCGCGAGCTTGCCGGCGCCGCGGTGGGCAATCCAGCGGGGATAGGGCCAGGGGGCCATTCAGGACTCCAGGCGCTTGCCCGATCCGGCGTCGAACCAGTGCAGCCGCTCTTCGCTGGCGCCCAGCCGCAGCGTGTCGCCGACCTTGGGCGCAGGCTTGTCGGCATCGGTGCGCATCACGATCTGCTCGTCGCCGATGCGGCCGTAGACCAGGCGTTCGGCCCCCAGCAGCTCGACCTGTTCGACGTTCACGGTCCAGCCCGAATCGTGCGGCGCGATGTGCTCGGGGCGGATGCCGAGGATCTTGCCGCTCGGCACGCCCGGCGCGTTCTTCAGCAGGTTCATGGGTGGCGAGCCGATGAAGCTGGCCACGAAGGTGGTGGCGGGGCGGTGGTAGACCTCCTCGGGCGTGGCGAACTGGTCCATCACGCCGCCGTTCATCACGATGATGCGCTGGGCCAGCGTCATGGCCTCGACCTGGTCGTGCGTGACGAAGAGCGAGGTGATGCCCAGCTCGCGGTGCAGCTTCTGGATCTCCAGCCGGGTCTGGGCGCGCAGCTTGGCGTCCAGGTTCGACAGCGGCTCGTCGAACAGGAAGACCTGCGGCTGGCGCACGATGGCGCGGCCCATGGCTACGCGCTGGCGCTGGCCGCCCGACAGCTCGCGCGGCTTGCGCTCCAGCAGATGGCCCAGTTCGAGGATCTTGGCCGCCTTGTCCACCCGGGTCTTGATCTCGTCCTTCGGCACGCCCTGGATGCGCAGTCCGTAGGCCATGTTGTCGAAGTTGGTCATGTGCGGGTAGAGCGCGTAGTTCTGGAACACCATCGCGATGTCCCGCTTGGCCGGCTCCACGTCGTTGACCACCCGCCCGCCGATGGCGATCTCGCCGGCGGAGATTTCCTCCAGCCCCGCCACCATGCGCAGCAGCGTGGACTTGCCGCAGCCCGAAGGCCCCACGATGACGACGAATTCGCCATCCCGGATATCGGCCGAGACGCCATGGATGACCTGATTGGCCTTGGCACCCTTGCCGTAGCGCTTGATGACGTTGCGAAGGGAAATACCGGACATAGGTGAGCTGGAAATAGGTTGCGACGTAAATGAGCGCGCGATTCAGGCGGGAGACACCGCGGAACCGGCTTTGCCGGGCCGTCGGTGTCGCCCCTTGAGGGGGATTCGGCTACACGAAGTGAGCAAGAAACGGGGTGGTCATTTTTCTGTGTCGACGAGGCCCTTGACGAACCACTTCTGCATCAGGACCACCACCACGGCCGGCGGCAGCAGCGCCAGGATCGCCGTGGCCATGATGATGTTCCAGTCGTTGGCCGCATCGCCGCTGGCGATCATCCGCTTGATGCCGATCACCACCGGATACATGTCCTCGGTGGTCGTCGCCAGCAGCGGCCAGAGGTACTGGTTCCAGCCGTAGATGAACTGGATGACGAACAGCGCCGCGATGGAGGTCTGCGACAGCGGCACCAGCACGTCCTTGAAGAAGCGCATGGGGCCCGCGCCGTCGATGCGCGCCGCCTCCACCAGCTCGTCGGGTACCGACAAAAAGAACTGCCGGAACAGGAAGGTGGCCGTGGCCGATGCGATCAGCGGCACCGTCAGGCCCGCATAGGTGTTGAGCATGTGGAGGTCCGACAGGACCTTGTAGGTGGGCAGGATGCGAACCTCCACCGGCAGCATCAGCGTCACGAAGATCATCCAGAAGACGAGCTTCTTGAACGGGAAGCGGAAGTACACGATGGCAAAGGCCGACAGCAGCGAGATGGCGATCTTGCCGATCGCGATCACCAGCGCCGTCACCAGGCTGACCCACATCATGCGTCCGACCGCCGCCTTGGAGCCCTGCGTCTCGGCGGTGCCGGTGAGGGCGGCGGTGTAGTTCTCCACCAGGTGCTTGCCGGGCGTGAGCGGCATGGGCACCTGCACGATCTCGTCGCGCGTGTGGGTCGAGGCCACGAAGGCCAGGTAGATCGGGAAGGCGATGACCAGGATGCCCAGCAGGAGCACCACGTGCGAAAGGACCGTCAGGCCGGGGCGTCGTTCAACCATGGGGTGACTCGATCAGTACTGGACTTTTTTCTCGACGTAGCGGAACTGCACCACCGTCAACGCGACCACGATCAGCATCAGCACCACCGACTGCGCGGCCGAGCCGCCGAGGTCCAGCGCGCGGAAGCCGTCGTGCCACACCTTGTAGACCAGGATGGCGGTGTCGCGCCCCGGGCCGCCCTCGGTGGTGGCATGCACCAGCGCGAAGGTGTCGAAGAAGGCATACACCACGTTGATCACCAGCAGGAAGAAGGTGGTGGGCGACAGCAGCGGGAACTGGATGGTCCAGAAGCGCCGCAGCGGCCCGGCGCCGTCGATGGAAGCCGCCTCGATCAGCGCCTTGGGGATCGACTGCAGCCCGGCCAGGAAGAACAGGAAGTTGTAGGAGATCTGCTTCCACACCGCCGCCACCACGATCAGCGTCAGCGCCTGGTTGGAATTGATCAGATGGTTCCAGTCGTAGCCCATCTTGCGCAGGCCGTAGGCCACCACGCCGATGGAGGGCGAGAACATGAACACCCACAGCACGCCCGCAATGGCCGGTGCCACGGCATAGGGAATGATCAGGAAGGTCTTGTACGCCAGCGCCCCGCGCAGGATGCGGTCGGCAAAGATGGCCAGCACCAGCGACAGCGCGATGCCGCAGCCGGCCACCAGCACCGAGAAGATGGCAGTGACCTTGAAGGACTCGATGTAGGCAGGGTCCTGGAAGAGGTGCTGGAAGTTCTCCAGCCCCACGAACACGGTCGACGTGCCGAAGGCGTCCTCGCTCTGCATCGACTGCAGCACGGCCTGGCTGGCGGGCCAGAAGAAGAAGACCAGGATCACCGCCATCTGCGGCGCGATGAGCACCCAGGGCAGCCAGGAGGATCGGAAGAGGACGCGTTTTTCCATGGGGCTCTGAAACGAAAACGCCCGGCTGGCGTCAGCGCGGGCGTGCGAGTCTACTGCGACGTCAGCTTGCCGGCAGCTTGAATGCCCACCTGGCAGGGTGGGCAGGCGAGGGCCGCTGGCGCGCCGCGAACCGCGCGGTGGGCATCAGCCCCGGTTCGCCTTCTGGAAGCGCTCCAGTTGCTCGTTGCCGCGTTGCACCGCGGCGTCCAGGGCTTCCTTGGCGCTCTTCTTGCCCGACCAGATCTGCTCGGTTTCCTCGTCGATGATGGTACGGATCTGCACGAAGTTGCCCAGGCGGATGCCGCGCGACTTGTCGGTGGTCTTGCGGATCATCTGCGTCACGGCCACGTCGGTGCCCGGCTTTTCCTTGTAGAAGCCCGACTTCTCGGTCAGCTCATAGGCGGCCAGGGTGATCGGCAGGTAGCCGGTGCGCTTGTGGCTGGCCGATTGCACGTCGGCGTTGGACAGGAACTTGAAGAAGTCCGCCACGCCCTTGTATTCAGCGGGCTTCTTGCCGGCCATGACCCACAGGCTGGCGCCGCCGATCACGGTGTTCTGCGGCGAACCTTCGACGTCGGGGTAGTAGGGCAGGGTGGACAGGCCGTAGGCGAACTTGGCGTCCTTGGCCACGCGGGCGTACAGGCCCGACGAGCCGGTCATCATGGCGCATTCACCCGCCGGGAAGGCGGCGTCCGGCACGTTGCCGCGGCCCTTGTAGACGAACAGGCCCTGCTTCGCCATGTTGGCCAGGTTCTCGAAGTGGCGCACGTGCAGCGGCGCGTTGAAGGCCAGGCGCGCATCGGTGCCGCCGAAGCCGTTGTTGCGCGTCGCAAAGAGGGTGTTGTGCCAGGTCGAGAAGCTCTCCAGCTGCGTCCAGCTGATCCAGCTGGTGGTGAAGGGGCACTTGTGGCCGCTGGCCTTGAGCTTGGCGGCGGCGGCGACCACCTCGGGCCAGGTCTTGGGCGCCTTCTCGGGGTCGAGGCCGGCCGCCTTGAAGGCGTCCTTGTTGTAGTAGAAGATCGTCGTCGAGCTGTTGAAGGGCAGGCTCAGCATCTGGCCGTTGGGGGCCGTGTAGTAGCCGGCCACGGCGGGGATGTAGGCCTTGGGGTCGAAGCTCACGCCGCTTTCCTTCATCACCTCGGCCACCGGCTTGATCGCGGCCTTGGAGGCCATCATCGTGGCGGTACCCACTTCGAAGACCTGCAGGATGTGCGGCGCATTGCCCGAGCGGAAGGCGGCAATGGCGGCCGTCATCGACTCGTCATAGGTGCCCTTGAAAGTGGGCACGACCTTGTAGTCCTTCTGACTTTCGTTGTACTGCTTGGCGAGGTCGTTGACCCACTCGCCCAGCGGGCCGCTCATGGCGTGCCACCACTGGATCTCGGTCTGTGCGTGCGCCGGGACGGCGGCCATGACGGCCACGGTGGCGGCTGCAGCAAGTTGCGTGAATCGCATGAAGACTCCTGGATGCGAATAACAAAGATGAAAAGACTATGGCTGTTCTGTGACAGCATGACGGCGGGTTGTCGCATGGCATGCGGTCCCGCCTCAAGCGGGGAAACCCTTTTTGCGGCCAGGGCGGGCCGGCCGCGCTGCGGCGGTGCAGCAGGCTTGAACCATACTCGACCGTTTTGACAAACGTGTTGATGCCGGGCATGACGAAGACCACCTCGCTGGACAAGGCCAAGATCAGATTCCTGTTGCTGGAAGGCATCCATCCTTCCGCGGTCGAACTGCTGCAGGCCTCCGGCTACACCCAGGTGGAGACGCTGCCGGGCGCCCTGGAAGGCGAGGAGCTCAAGGCCCGGCTGGCGGACGTGCACTTCCTCGGCATCCGCTCGCGCACGCAGCTCACGGCCGAGGTGTTCGCGGCGGCGCCCAAGCTGGTGGCCGTGGGCGCCTTCTGCATCGGCACCAACCAGATCGACCTGGACGCGGCGCGCGAGCATGGCGTGGCCGTGTTCAACGCACCGTACTCCAACACCCGCTCGGTGGCCGAGCTGGTGCTGGCGGAGGCCATCCTGCTGCTGCGCGGCGTGCCCGAGAAGAACGCGGCAGCCCATCGCGGCGGCTGGCTCAAGACCGCCGACAACGCCTTCGAGATCCGCGGCAAGACGCTGGGCATCGTGGGCTACGGCTCCATCGGCGCGCAGCTGTCGGTGCTGGCCGAGGCGCTGGGCATGCATGTGGTCTTCCACGACGTGGTGGCCAAGCTGCCGCTGGGCAATGCGCGCCAGGCCCGCAGCCTGGAAGAGTTGCTCGCCCAGTCCGACATCGTAAGCCTGCATGTGCCCGAGCTGCCTTCCACGCAGTGGATGATCGGCGAGGCCGAGCTCGCGGCCATGAAGCCGGGTGCCATCCTCATCAATGCCTCGCGCGGCACGGTGGTGGTCATCGAGGCGCTGGCCGCCGCGCTGCGCGAGCGCCGGCTGCTGGGTGCCGCCATCGACGTCTTTCCCAAGGAGCCCAAGAGCAACAAGGACGAGTTCCAGTCGCCGCTGCGCGGGCTGGACAACGTCATCCTCACGCCGCACATCGGCGGCTCGACCATGGAGGCCCAGGCCAACATCGGCGTCGAGGTGGCGGAGAAGCTGGTGCGCTACAGTGACAACGGCACCACCACGCGCTCGGTCAACTTCCCCGAAGTGGCGCTGCCGGCGCATCCGGGCAAGCACCGCCTTCTGCACATCCACCGCAACGTGCCGGGCGTGCTGTCGGCGGTGAACCAGGTCTTTGCCGACCACCACATCAACATCGCCGCGCAGTACCTGCAGACCAACGACAAGGTCGGCTACGTGGTGACCGACGTGGATGCTGCCTCGTCCGACGTGGCGCACGAGGCGCTGGCCAAGGTGCCCGGGACGATCAAGAGCCGGGTGCTGTTCTAGTCACGGCTTCGCGGCCGGCCCTGGCGTAGGCCCCCGGGCCTCTCGGGACCCGCATGCCGCGCTGCCAAAGCCGCGGCTGATGCCCAGCCTGTCTGCCACGGGTGGCCGTACGATGGCGCCCCTTGTCATTGCCGGGAGCGTCCATGCCGCTTCGAGTCGTTCAGTTGGGATCGCCGCGTGCCGCCGACGAAGGCACGCGCATCGGAACCGTCCGCCGCCCGCCTCGCGGTGTACCCAAGGCAGCCTTTGCGTCCGGCAACTGGTACGACGTCTGGTTCCCGGTCCTGGCGCCCTCCGCCGACACCATGAAGCAGGGGCGCGAGGCCGAGACGCCGCAGCAATGGTCCGCCTTCGTCCGCAAGTTCAAGGCGGAGCTGAACACGCCGGAGGCCCAGCAGTCGCTCGACCTGCTGGCCGTCCTGTCGCGCGACGCCAACCTGTCCGTGGGCTGCTATTGCGAGCACGAGAGCCGCTGCCATCGCTCGGTCCTGCGCGAACTGCTCGCCGCCCGCGGTGCGGTGTTCGCGAACGACGACAGGGCCTGAAAATGCGTTGCCCGCGACCGTCGTTTCCTTCTCCAGTCTCATGCCACGCATCGATCACGTCGCCCTTTGGGTAAACGACCTGGACGCCATGTGCGCCTTCTATTCGGAGGCCTTCGGCGGACAGCCTGGGCCGCTGTACCAGAACCTCACGAAGGGATTCGCGTCCCGCTTCGTGGTCTTCGAAGACGGCGCGCGCATCGAGTTCATGACCACGACCACCCTCGCGCCCATCGCATCCGCACCTGGCAGCCAGCGCATGGGGCTCACCCATCTGGCGATGGCAGTGGGCAGCGAGGCCCGGGTCGACGCGCTGACTCGGGAGCTACAGCGGCGTGGCTCGCCGTTGCTCGATGGCCCGCGGCGTACGGGAGACGGCTACTACGAAAGCGTCGTGCTCGATCCGGAAGGCAATCGGATCGAGATCACCGTCTAGCTGCGCGGCCGGCGCTGCCGACCTTCAGTGGCCCCGCGAGGGCGCCGGGGTCGAGCGGCGACCGCAATGCCCCCTGGTTCAACCGCACGACGCGCCTGTCATGGCTTCCCTCTCCAACGAACGTCCCGACGGTGCGTGATGCGCCGCGTGGAGCACACGGAATTGAGCGCGCGGTGCAAACCCGGTTATGGTGATCGCATGTCGCACGGCAGTTCTTGGTCCCCCACGGAAAAGAAGGTCGCGCGCAGCGTCTTCGACGCGGCGCTGCAATCCGAACTCGCCGAGCTGATCGCGCAGGTCCGGGAAACTGCGGCGACCCTGTCCACGGCCGATGAGTTGTGGGACTTGCAGGAACTGCTCCATCGTCGGCGGCGGGAGATCAGCGACAAGTACGACTACCGCTATCCCTGGCTGGAGTTGTTGTTCGTGTGGCTGCTCAGGGAGCGGCGCATCGCGCTTGCGCAGTTGCAGGGGCTGGAGCCGGAGCGCCTGGCGCGCATTGAGTCCGCGCTTGCGGAGGCCCTGTGCGACGAGGAGCGCGGCGCAGGCGCCGGTCAGGATGACCCGGCTCCCTGATAGCGCCGGGCTCGCCGACTAAAATCCGCCCCCCGGTTCAAGGGCGCGAGGCGCCCTGCCGTGGCGCCTTCCCCCGATGAATGCCCCGACCGCGCTCAATGCGCTGCTGTCGCAGGCCGCCGAGCCGGCGCGTCTGCGCGAGATTCCCTACAACTACACCAGCTTCTCCGATCGCGAGATCGTGATCCGCCTGCTCGGCAGCCGGGCCTGGGAGCTGCTGCAGAGCCTGCGCGACGAGCGCCGCACGGGCCGCTCCGCCCGCATGCTGTACGAAGTGCTGGGCGACATCTGGGTGGTGCAGCGCAATCCCTACCTGGTGGACGACCTGTTGGACAACCCGCGCCGCCGCGGCCAGCTGGTCGAGGCCTTGCGCCACCGCCTGGCCGAGGTGCAGCGCCGCCGCACGCCGCAGGACGACGCCCAGCGCGACACGCTGGTGGGCGAGCTGCTGGTGCTGGTGCAGCAGGCCATCGACGGCTTCTCTGCCCATTTCGACGAACTCGCGGCCCTGCGCCAGAAGGCCCAGCGCGTGCTGCGCCGCTGCACGGCGCGCGACAACATCAAGTTCGACGGCCTCTCGCGCGTGGCCCACGTGACCGACGCCACCGACTGGCGGGTCGAATACCCCTTCGTCGTGCTGGTGCCCGACACCGAGGCCGAGATGGCCGCCCTGGTGGCCGCCTGCATCGAGCTGGGTCTGACCATCATCCCGCGCGGCGGCGGCACCGGCTACACCGGCGGCGCCATTCCGCTGACCTGGAAGAGCGTGGTGATCAACACCGAGAAGCTCGAAGCCATGACCGAGGTCGAGATGGTGAACCTGCCGGGCCTGGACGGCCCGGTGCCCACCATCTGGACCGAGGCCGGCGTGGTCACGCAGCGCGTGGCCGATGCGGCCGAGCGGGCGGGCTTCGTGTTCGCGGTCGACCCGACGTCGGCCGAGGCGTCGTGCGTGGGCGGCAACGTGGCCATGAACGCCGGCGGCAAGAAGGCCGTGCTGTGGGGCACGGCGCTGGACAACCTGGCCTCCTGGCGCATGGTCACGCCGCGGGCCGAGTGGCTGGAAGTCACGCGCCTGGGCCACAACCTGGGCAAGATCCACGACGTCGACAGCGCCGTCTTCGAGCTGCAGTACTTCGCCGCCGACGGCAAGACCCCGCTGCGCAGCGAGCGGCTGGAGATCCCCGGCCGCACCTTCCGCAAGGAAGGCCTGGGCAAGGACGTCACCGACAAGTTCCTGGCCGGCCTGCCCGGCATCCAGAAGGAAGGCTGCGACGGCCTGATCACCAGCTGCCGCTGGGTGGTGCACCGCATGCCGGCGCACACCCGCACCGTCTGCCTGGAGTTCTTCGGCAACGCCAAGGATGCGGTGCCCTCGATCGTAGAGATCAAGGACTTCATGTTCGCGGAGCAGAAGCGCAGTGGCGTGCTGCTGGCGGGCCTGGAGCACCTGGACGACCGTTACCTCAAGGCCGTGGGCTACGCCACCAAGAGCAAGAAGCACGGCGGCGGCCTGCCCAAGATGGTGCTGTTCGGCGACATCAGCGGCGACGATGCCGACGCCGTCGCCCGCGTCACCAGCGAGGTGGTGCGCATCGCCAATTCGCGCTCGGGCGAAGGCTTCATCGCCATCAGCCCCGAGGCGCGCAAGAAGTTCTGGCTGGACCGCAAGCGCACCGCCGCCATCAGCCGCCACACCAACGCCTTCAAGATCAACGAGGACGTGGTGATCCCGTTGCCGCGGATGGCCGAGTACACCGACGGCATCGAGCGCATCAACATCGAGCTGTCGCTGCGCAACAAGATCCGGCTCACCCACGAGCTGGAAGCCTTCCTCTCGCGCGGCAACCTGCCGCTGGGCAAGAGCGACGACGCGCACGAGATTCCTGCCGCCGAGCTGCTGGAAGGCCGCGTGCAGCAGGCCGTGGCGCTGGTGCGGGAGGTGCGCGGCCGCTGGCAGAGCTGGCTGGGTGATGCCGACGCGCTGTTCCCGCAGCTGCAGGACCATTCGCTGCGCGCCAGCTGGAAGACCGAGATCCGCGCCCCGCTGGCCAAGATCTTCGGCGGCAGCGAGTTCGCGCCGATCCTGGCCGAGTGCGAGGCCATCCACAAGCGCGTGCTCAAGGGCCGCGTATGGGTGGCGCTGCACATGCATGCCGGCGACGGCAACGTGCACACCAACATCCCCGTCAACAGCGACGACTACGAGATGCTGCAGACGGCGCACGAGGCCGTGGAGCGCATCATGAAGCTTGCGCGCAGCCTGGATGGCGTGATCTCGGGCGAGCACGGCATCGGCATCACCAAGCTGGAGTTCCTGTCGGACGAAGAGTTGGCGCCCTTCGCGCGGTACAAGCAGCAGGTCGACCCGGAAGGCCGCTTCAACAAGGGCAAGCTGCTGCGCGGCGATGCGGCGCCGGCCGATGCCCGCCATGCCGACCTCACCAACGCCTACACCCCCAGCTTCGGGTTGATGGGGCACGAGTCGATCATCATGCAGCAGTCCGACATCGGCGCCATCGCCGACTCGGTCAAGGACTGCCTGCGCTGCGGCAAGTGCAAGCCGGTGTGCGCCACCCACGTGCCGCGCGCCAACCTGCTCTACAGCCCGCGCAACAAGATCCTCGCCACCTCGCTGCTGGTGGAGGCCTTCCTGTATGAGGAGCAGACGCGCCGCGGCGTGTCGATCCAGCACTGGCAGGAGTTCGAGGACGTGGCCGACCACTGCACGGTCTGCCACAAGTGCCTCACACCCTGCCCGGTGAAGATCGACTTCGGCGACGTGTCGATGAACATGCGCAACCTGCTGCGCAAGATGGGCCAGAAGAGCTTCCGCCCGGGTAACGCGGCTGCCATGTTCTTCCTGAACGCGACCAATCCGTCGACCATCAAGGCCATGCGCACCGGCATGGTCGAAGTGGGCTTCAAGGCCCAGCGCCTGGCCAACGACCTGCTGCGGCCCGCTGCGAAGAAGCAGACCGCGCACCCGCCGGCCAGCCTGGGCACGGCGCCGATCAAGGAGCAGGTCATCCACTTCGTCAACAAGAAGATGCCCGGCGGCCTGCCCAAGAAGACGGCGCGCGCGCTGCTGGACATCGAGGACGCCGACTACGTCCCGATCATCCGCAACCCCAAGGCCACGACGCCCGAGACCGAGGCGGTCTTCTACTTCCCGGGCTGCGGCTCGGAGCGGCTGTTCTCGCAGGTGGGCCTGGCGACGCAGGCCATGCTGTGGCATGCGGGCGTGCAGACGGTGCTGCCGCCGGGCTACCTGTGCTGCGGCTATCCGCAGCGCGGCTCGGGCCAGTTCGACAAGGCCGAGCAGATGATCACCGACAACCGGGTGCTGTTCCACCGCGTCGCCAACACGCTCAACTACCTGGACATCAAGACCGTGGTGGTCAGCTGCGGCACCTGCTACGACCAGCTGCAGGGCTACCAGTTCGACAAGATCTTCCCCGGCTGCCGGATCATCGACATCCACGAATACCTGCTGGAGAAGGGCATCAAGCTCGAGGCCAACGCCGCCGCCTACCTCTACCACGACCCCTGCCACACGCCCATGAAGCTGCAGGACCCGATGAAGACCGTGAAGTCGCTGGTGGGCGATCAGGTGCTCAAGAGCGACCGCTGCTGCGGCGAATCCGGCACGCTGGGCGTGACGCGGCCCGACATCTCCACGCAGATCCGCTTCCGCAAGGAAGAAGAGCTGAAAAAGGGCGAGGCCGCGCTGCGCGCCACCCATGCGCTGCCGGCGCAGGGCGACGTGAAGATCCTCACCAGCTGCCCCAGCTGCCTGCAGGGCCTGTCGCGCTACGGCAATGACCTGAACAACGGCCTGCTCGAAGCCGACTACATCGTGGTCGAGATGGCGCGCCGCATCCTGGGCGAGAACTGGATGCCCGAGTACGTGTCGGCCGCCAACGCGGGCGGGATCGAGCGGGTGCTGGTGTGAGCGTGGTCGCAGGCTGCCCGCTGTGCGACGAGCCGGGCGGCCGCGTGGTCGCCCAGGGCGCGCAGTGGCGCGTGATCCATGCACAGGAGGCGGGCTTTCCGGCGTTCTACCGTGTGGTGTGGACGGCGCACGTGGCCGAGTTCTCCGACCTGCCGGACGACGAGCGTGCCGAGTGCATGCGCGTGGTGGTGGCGGTGGAGCGTGCGCTGCGCGATGCGCTGGCGCCCGCCAAGATGAACGTGGCCACGCTCGGCAACATGGTCCCGCACCTGCACTGGCACGTGATCGCCCGCTTCGACTGGGACAGCCACTTCCCCTCGCCCGTCTGGGCGGAGGCGCGCCGGGCGCGCGACATGGTGCGCGAGCAGGGCGTACAGGCCCGTCTGCCTGCGGCGGAGTCGGCCATGGTGGCCGCGCTCGCCCTCCGTTGATCATGAGCAAGGAATTCCCCGCATGGCAGGTCTGACGCCCGGCGCACCGACGCCCGAATCCATCACCCTGCATGCGCAGTCGCGCGTGCTGGAAGTGGGCTTTTCCGATGGCGCGGTGTTCCGCATCCCCTACGAACTGCTGCGCATCAACTCGCCCTCGGCCGAGGTGAAGGGCCACGGGCCGGGCCAGGAGATCCTGCAGACCGGCAAACGCGAGGTCGAGATCGTCGACCTGCAACTGGTGGGCCACTATGCCGTGCAGCCGCTCTTCAGCGACGGGCACGAGAGCGGCATCTACTCGTGGGACCTGCTGTACGACCTGGGCGCGCGCCAGGCCGAGCACTGGGCCGAGTACGAGCGTCGCATCGTCGAGGCCGGTGCCGATCGCGATGCGCCCATGCCCAAGTCGGGCCCCTCCACCTGCAGTCCTTCCTGAGCGCGGGGCGCTTCGCGCTTTGCGCGAATGTCCGCCGCATGTCAAGGGTCGTCGGCCGGAAGGCCGGGCGATCCGCCTAACATCGGACCCATGAGTTCCACCCACTTCGGTTTCGAGACCGTCGACGAAAGCGACAAGGCGCGCCGCGTGCGCGGCGTGTTCGATTCCGTGGCCCCGCGCTACGACCTGATGAACGACCTCATGTCCATGGGCCTGCACCGGGCATGGAAGGCGTACACCGTGATGGTCGCGAATGTGCGCGAAGGCTCCAAGGTGCTGGACATCGCGGGTGGTACGGGCGACCTTGCGCTGGCCTTCGCGAAGAAGGTCGGCCGCAGCGGTCAGGTGGTGCATACCGACATCAACGAGGCCATGCTGCGCACCGGCCGTGAGCGCCTGCTGGATGCCGGCGTGGTGCTGCCCACCACGGTCTGCGATGCCGAGAAGCTGCCCTTTCCGGACAACCATTTCGACGTCGTCACCGTGGCCTTCGGCCTGCGCAACATGACGCACAAGGACGCGGCGCTCAAGGAGATGAACCGCGTCCTGCGTCCGCGCGGCAAGCTGCTGGTGCTGGAGTTCTCGCAGGTGGCCCAGCCGCTGCGCAAGGCCTATGACTGGTATTCCTTCAACGTGCTGCCGCGCCTGGGCAAGGCCGTGGCGGGCGACGACGCCAGCTACCGCTACCTGGCCGAATCCATCCGGATGCATCCGGACCAGGAGTCGCTCAAGACCCTCATGAAAGAGGGCGGTTTCGGACATGTGGACTATCACAACATGACGGGGGGCGTGGTCGCCCTGCATGTTGGAATCAAGTGCTGAGGGGCTGACCGGCCCGGCCGCATTGCATGCGGCCGTCAGGTGCAAGGGGAGTGGCGTGCTCGCTATTCACACAACAAGAGAACTACGAGTAGATCTGAAACTGATGTTTCGTATCCGGAAGGAGACTGGACGATGAAGCGAAATCTGTGGGCCGTGCTGCTGGTGTGTGCGTCGATGGCCGTCGTGAGCCTGGACGCCGACGCCAAGCGGCTCGGTGGGGGCAAGTCGATGGGGCGGCAGTCCAACAACGTGACGCAGCGTGAGGCCGCGCCGACGGCCGCACCGGGCGCCCCGACCCAGAACGCGACCAACGCGGCGCCCGCCGCCAGGCCGGGGACGCCGGCCGGCGCGGCGCAGGCAGCGCCCAAGCGGCCCTGGGCCGGCATCCTGGGTGGCATTGCAGCCGGCCTGGGCCTGGCCTGGTTGGCCAATTCGCTGGGCCTGGGCGCCGCCTTCGGCAACTTCCTGCTGATCGCGCTGCTGGTCCTTGCTGCCGTGGTGATCTGGCGCGTGCTGAGCAACCGCTCGCGCGGCGCCGCTGGCCAACTGGCCATGCAGGGCGCTGGCGCAGCCGGTTCGCCGAACATGCCGCGCAGCTACAGCCCGAACAACGTCGGCAATGACGCGTCGGCCCGTCCGTGGGAGCGTCAGCAGGCGGCTTTCGACGGCGCTGCCGCGGGTGGCAACGCAGGGTCGGCTTCGACCCTGGCCGGCGCGACCGGTGTGAGCATCGGCTCGGCCCTCCAAGGGGCCCAGGGGTGGGGTGTGCCGGAAGGCTTCGACGTCGACGGGTTCCTGGCTGCGGCCAAGCGCAACTTCGTGACGCTGCAGCATGCCTGGGACCGTGCCGACATCCCCGCGCTGCGTTCCATGATGACCGACAGCATGGTCGAAGAGATCCGCACCCAGCTTGAGGAGCGCGAGCGCAGCTCCGGTGGCCGTCCCAACAAGACGGAAGTGGTGATGCTCGACGCCAAGCTGCTGGGCATCGAGGAGATGCCCGACGTGTACCTCGCCAGCGTGGAGTTCTCGGGCATGATCCGCGAGGACGACTCGGCCGGCCCCAGCCCCTTCCGCGAGGTCTGGAACATGAGCAAGCCCGCCCACGGCGGCGGCTGGCTTGTGGCCGGTGTGCAGGCGCTCCAATAAGGCGCATTGGCCCGTCGGACGGGCCCGGGTTTCTGCATCGGCAGGGGCCCGCCACCAGATAATGGGGACATGGTCACACCATCGTCCCCATTTGCTTTTGTGGAATCGCTGTTCGAGCGCATCGGCGAGCGCCTTCAGCCGCCGGCCTGGGCCATCCACGAAGTCCAGCACCGCGCCGTGCTCTTCCTGAACCATGTGCTGCAGCAGGAGCCCGAAGCGCAGGATCGTCTGGCAAGGCAGAAGGGGCGGGTGGTGCTCTTCCGTTGGCGCAACCTGCACATGCGTCTCGTCGCCACGCCGGCCGGCCTGCTCGACGTGGCACCCGAGGCGGCCTTGCCCGACCTGACGCTGACCATCACCGAAAACTCGCCGTTCGCCCTGGCCGGCGCCCAGTTGCGCGGCGACAAGCCCAAGGTCGAGATCGAAGGCGACGTGCAACTCGCCGCCGAGGTCAACTGGCTGGTCGACCACGTGCGCTGGGACGTCGAGGACGACCTGGCGCGCCTGATCGGCGATGCGCCGGCCCACGCCGTCGGCAATGCGGCCCGCAAGGTGGCTGGCGCGCTGCGCCAGTTCGTGGACCGCGCTGCACGGCCGCGGTCTTCCGGCGGCAGCGCCGAATGAGGCGCATCGCCCGCGGCTTCTTCATCGTCTGGGTCGCACTGCGCTACGGCCTGGACGAGCTCGTCCTCACCAGCTTCCAGAATCCGCTGATTCGCCGGCTGGCGCGCATCCTGACGTTGGGCCGGCGCCTGGAGGCGCCGCGCGGGCAACGCCTGCGCGAGGCACTCGAAAGCCTGGGCCCGATCTTCGTCAAGTTCGGCCAGGTGCTGTCCACGCGGCGCGACCTGCTGCCGCCCGACATCGCCGATGAGCTCGCCTGGCTGCAGGACCGTGTGCCGCCCTTCGACTCGGCCATTGCCGTGGCGACCATCGAGCGTGCCTTTCGCCGGCCCATTGCCGAGATCTTCGAGCAGTTCGACACCACGCCGGTGGCGAGTGCCTCCATTGCGCAGGTGCACTTCGCCACCCTGCGCCTGCCCGACGGCAGCCTGCGCGAAGTCGCCGTCAAGGTCCTGCGCCCGGGCATGCGCAAGGTCATCGACAAGGACCTGGAGCTGATGGCCATGATGGCCGGCTGGGTCGAGGGCCTGTCGGCCGACGGCAAGCGGCTGAAGCCGCGGCAGGTGGTTGCCGAGTTCGACAAGTACCTGCACGACGAGCTGGACCTGGTGCGCGAGGCGGCCAATGCCGCCCAGCTGCGGCGCAACATGGCCAAGCTCGACATGCTGCTGATCCCCGAGATGTTCTGGGACTGGTGCCATCCCGAAGTGATGGTGATGGAGCGCATGAAGGGCGTGCCCATCGCCCAGCTCGACCGCATCCGTGCGGCCGGCGTGGACATCAAGAAGCTGGCCCGCGACGGCGTGACCATCTTCTTCACCCAGGTGTTCCGCGACGGCTTCTTCCACGGCGACATGCACCCGGGCAACATCCAGGTGAGCCTGGCGCCCGAGACCTTCGGCCGCTACATCGCGCTGGATTTCGGCATCGTGGGCACGCTCACCGAGTCCGACAAGGAATACCTGGCGCAGAACTTCGCCGCCTTCTTCCGCCGCGACTACAAGCGCGTGGCCGAGCTGCACCTGGAAAGCGGCTGGGTGCCGCCCGGCACGCGCATCGACGAACTGGAGGCCGCCATCCGCACGGTGTGCGAGCCCTACTTCGACCGGCCGCTGCGGCAGATCTCGCTGGGGATGGTGCTGATGCGCCTGTTCCAGACCTCGCGTCGCTTCCATGTGGAGATCCAGCCGCAGCTGGTGCTGCTGCAGAAGACGCTGCTCAACATCGAGGGCCTGGGCCGCCAGCTCGACCCCGAGCTGGACCTGTGGGCCACGGCCAAGCCCTTCCTGGAGAAGTGGATGGCCGACCAGATCGGCCCGCGCAAGCTGTGGGAGCAGCTGCGCGCCGAGGGCCCGCGCTACGCCAAGCTGCTGCCGCAGCTGCCGCGCCTGCTGCACGACTACCTGGCGCAGCGTCCCGGCGACGACCGCCGCGAGCTGCAGGAGCTGCTGGCCGCCCACAAGCGCACCCACCGGCTGCTGCAGGCCGTGATCTGGGGTGGCACGGGTTTTGTATTGGGCGTGCTGGTCATGCAGGTGCTGCCGCGGTTGCACTGGCTCTGAGCACTTTCCTGCCTCTTCTTTCCGGTTCCAACAACAAGCCTTCATCGAGGAGAACCCGTCGTGCTGCTGTCACTGGTCATCGTCTACCTGCTGGTCACCATCGGCATCGGCCTGTACGCGGCCCGGCGGGTGAAGAACACGACCGACTTCGCGATCGCCGGCCGGCATCTGCCGTTGTTCATGATCGTGACCACCACCTTCGCCACCTGGTTCGGGTCGGAGACGGTGCTGGGCATCCCGGCCAAGTTCATCGAGGGCGGCCTGGGCGGCGTGGTGGAAGACCCGTTCGGCGCCGGCACCTGCCTGATCCTGGTCGGCCTGTTCTTCGCCGGCAAGCTCTACCGCATGACGCTGCTGACCATCAGCGACTACTACCGCGAGCGCTATGGCCGGTTCATCGAGGTGGTGTGCTCGCTGATCATCATGCTGAGCTACCTGGGCTGGGTGTCGGCGCAGGTCACGGCGCTGGGGCTGGTGTTCAACCTGCTGTCGGGCGGCGCGGTGAGCGTGCCGTGGGGCATGGTGATCGGCGTGATCTCCATCCTGGCGTACACGCTCTTCGGCGGCATGTGGTCGGTGGCCGTCACCGACTTCGTGCAGATGATCATCCTGGTGGCGGGCCTGTCGATCATCGCGGTCTTTGCGGGCAACATGGCGGGCGGCGCCGACAAGGTGATCGACCTGGCGGCGAGCAAGGAGCTCTTCAAGTTCTGGCCCGAGCCCAGCTGGCACGACATCGTCTTCTTCTTCGCTGCGGCCATCACGATGATGCTGGGCTCCATTCCGCAGCAGGACGTGTTCCAGCGCGTGATGTCGGCCAACAACGTGAAGGCTGCCACGCGCGGCCCGGTGATCGGCGGCGTGGCCTACATCCTGTTCGCGGCCGTGCCCATGTTCCTGGTGGCGAGCGCGCTGATCATCATGCCCGAGCAGACCACGGCGTTGCTCAAGGAGGATCCGCAGAAGGTGCTGCCCACGCTGGTGATGGAGAAGATGCCTTTCATCATGCAGGTCTTCTTCTTCGGCGCGCTGCTGTCGGCCATCAAGTCCACCGCCTCGGCGACGCTGCTGGCACCCAGCGTGACCTTCACCGAGAACATCTGGCGCCAGTTCCGTCCCCAGGGCACGGACCGCGAAAACCTGCGCACCATGCGCATCACCGTGCTGGTGTTCAGTGGGGCGGTGCTGGCCTATGCCATCCGCATGCAGGGCACCTCGATCTACGAGCTGGTGTCCGGCGCCTACCAAGTGCCGCTGGTCGGCGCCTTCGTGCCGCTGGTCTTTGGCTTGTACTGGAACCGGGCCACCACGCAAGGTGCCGTGGCCGCCGTGCTGCTGGGCGTCGGCGTCTGGCTGGCCGGCCTGGCGCTGCCGTGGGGCGAGGTGTTCCCGGCGCAGCTGGCCGGCGTCCTCGCCTCCGCGGCGGGCATGGTGGTGGGCTCCCTGATGCCGCAGTGGGTGGCCAACCGGCGCATGCCGCACCGGATGCTGGCCGGGGAATAAGGCGCGACAAGGGCAGGCCGTCGAGGCGTCCGGCTGGGGAAAGCCCGGGGTCGGCGCCTATAATCGTCGGCTTTGCGCGGCGGCCGCCGGCCGCCCGTTTCACGTCTTTTCAGCAGCTTTTTCCATGCCCATCTACGCCTACAAATGCAGCGCCTGCGGCTTTGCCAAGGATGTGCTGCAGAAGATGTCGGATGCGCCGCTCACCGTCTGCCCTTCCTGCGGTGCGGCCTCGTTCAGCAAGCAATTGACCGCTGCCGGCTTCCAGCTCAAGGGCTCCGGCTGGTACGTCACCGATTTCCGTGAGGGCGGCTCCAACACCGCCAAGTCCGGCGGCAACGCCCCGGCGCCGGCCCCCGCCAGCGGTGATGCCGCGGCGCCCGCGCCTGCAGCGGCCTCGCCGGCGCCTGCTGCGCCCGCCCCGGCTCCGGCGCCTGCCGCCAAGGCCGACTGACCCTCGCCTCGCACACCGCACCATGCTCGCCCTGCGCAAGTGGCTCCTGTCCGGCCTCCTGGTCATCGTGCCTCTGGCCGTGACCCTGGGCGTGCTCAACTGGATCGTCGGCACCCTCGATCAGACCTTGTGGCTGCTGCCCGAGGATTGGCAGGAATGGCTGTCCGCCCACCGCATCCGCGGGCTGGGCGTGCTGCTCACGCTGGCCATCCTGCTGGCGGTCGGTGCCGTCGCCAGCAACTTCATCGGCAAGCGGCTGCTGGGTTGGGGCGATGCACTGGTGCGCCGCATCCCGGTGGTGCGCTCCATCTACTCCAGCGTCAAGCAGGTCTCGGACACGCTGTTCTCCGAGAGCGGCAACGCATTCCGCACCGCGGTGCTGGTGCAGTGGCCGCGCGAGGGCATGTGGACCATCGCCTTCGTCACTGGCGCGCCCGGTGGCGATGTGGTCAACCACCTGCATGGCGACTACCTGGGCGTGTACGTGCCCACCACGCCCAACCCCACGGGCGGTTACTTCGTCATGCTCCGGCGCAGCGACTGCATCGAGCTGAAGATGAGCGTGGACGAGGCGCTGAAGTACATCGTCTCGATGGGCGTGGTGGTGCCGGGCGGCCCTGCCGCGCTGCCCACCAAGCAATCCTGACATCACAAACAAGAAGGCGCCCCGCGCGGGGCGCAGGAAGCAAAGCATGGCCATGCGTTCTCACTACTGCGGTCTCGTGACCGAGGCCCTGATGGGCGAAACCGTCACCCTGTGCGGCTGGGTCAATCGCCGCCGTGACCATGGCGGCGTGATCTTCGTCGACCTGCGCGATCGCGAAGGCTACGTCCAGGTGGTGTGCGACCCCGACCGCGCCACCACCTTCGCCGCCGCCGAAGGCCTGCGCAACGAGTTCTGTGTGCAGGTCAAGGGCATCGTCCGCGCGCGGCCCGAGGGCACCACCAACGACGGGCTCAAGAGCGGCAAGATCGAGGTGCTGGCGCACGAGCTGAAGGTGCTCAACCCCTCCGTCACGCCGCCCTTCCTGCTGGACGACGACAACCTGTCCGAGACCACGCGCCTCACGCACCGCGTGCTCGACCTGCGCCGCCCTGCGATGCAGAAGAACATGATGACGCGCTACAAGGTGACGATGGAGGCGCGCAAGTTCCTCGACGCCAACGGCTTCATCGACATCGAGACGCCCATGCTGGGCAAGTCCACGCCCGAGGGCGCGCGCGACTACCTGGTGCCCAGCCGCGTGCACGACGGTGCCTTCTACGCGCTGCCGCAGTCGCCCCAGCTCTACAAGCAGATGCTGATGGTGTCGGGCTACGACCGCTACTACCAGATCGTCAAGTGCTTCCGCGACGAGGATCTGCGCGCCGACCGCCAGCCCGAGTTCACGCAGATCGACATCGAGACCTCCTTCCTCACCGAGGACGAGATCCGCGACATGTTCGAGGGCATGATCCGCAACGTCTTCCGCAACGTGGCCGACATCGACCTGGGCGTGTTCCCGGTCATGAGCTACGGCGACGCCATGTTCAAGTACGGCTCCGACAAGCCCGACCTGCGCGTCAAGCTCGAGTTCACCGAGCTGACCGAGGTGATGAAGCGGGTGGAGTTCAAGGTCTTCTCCGGCGCGGCCAACATGGACGGTGGCCGCGTGGTGGCCCTGCGGGTGCCCGGTGGCGGCGCGGCCGAAGGCGGCCTGTCGCGTGGCGACATCGACGGCTACACCGAGTTCGTCAAGATCTACGGCGCCAAGGGCCTGGCCTACATCAAGGTCAACGACTGGTCGCTGGGCCGCGAGGGCCTGCAGAGCCCGATCGTGAAGAACCTGGACGACAACGCCCTGGGCGAGATCATCGCCCGCACCGGCGCGCGCAACGGCGACCTGATCTTCTTCGGCGCCGACAAGGCCAAGGTGGTCAACGACGCCATCGGCGCCCTGCGCGTGAAGATCGGCCAGAGCGCCTTCGGCCGCAAGAACGGCCTGTTCGAGGATCGCTGGGCACCGCTGTGGGTGGTGGACTTCCCGATGTTCGAATTCGACGAGGACAACCAGCGCTGGAGCGCGGTGCACCATCCCTTCACCAGCCCCAAGGACGGCCACGAGGACCTGATGGACACGGCGCCCGAGAAGTGCCTGGCCAAGGCCTACGACATGGTGCTCAACGGCATCGAGATGGGTGGCGGTTCGGTGCGTATCCACCGCGAAGAGGTGCAGAGCAAGGTGTTCCGCGCCCTCAAGATCTCGGCCGAGGACGCGCAGCTGAAGTTCGGCTACCTGCTGGACGCGCTTCAGTACGGCGCGCCCCCGCACGGCGGTATCGCCATCGGCCTGGACCGCCTGGTCATGCTGATGACCGGCGCCGATTCGATCCGTGACGTGATCGCCTTCCCGAAGACGCAGCGCGCGCAGGACCTGCTGACGCAGGCGCCGAGCGCCGTGGACGAGAAGCAGCTGCGCGAGCTGCATATCCGCCTGCGCAACGCGCAACCTGCCGCCTGACGCGCGGCCCCCGGCTGCCGTGCTCCTTTGCACAGGGGCGCGGCAGCCGGGCACAGCGGTCGGCACACCATGGTTCCAGACGCAACGCTGCCGGCCTACAAGATCCCGCAGTCGGTGCTGGTGGTCATCCACACGCCGGCGCTGGAGGTGCTGCTGATCCGCCGGGCCGGCATCGCGCCCGCCTTCTGGCAGTCGGTGACCGGCAGCAAGGACTGGCCCGAGGAAAGCTGGGCCGCCACCGCGGTGCGCGAGGTGGCCGAGGAGACCGGCATCCGCTGCGGCCCCGGCACGCCGCTGGCGCTGCAGGACTGGGGCCTGGAGAACGTCTATGACATCTACCCGCGCTGGCTGCATCGCTATGCGCCGGGCGTGACGCGCAACACCGAGCACCTCTTCGGCCTGTGCGTGCCCGAGGCCGTCACGCCGGTCCTGGCACCGCGCGAGCACGATGCCTGGCAGTGGCTGCCCTGGCGCGAGGCGGCCGACGCCTGCTTTTCCCCTTCCAACGCGGAAGCCATCCTGCTGCTGCCACAATTTCGCGCATGACTGCTGCGCATGCCACGAGCGATCCCGGGCGGGCCGAAAGCGAGTTCGGCGCCCTGTCGACGCTGAGGGTGGCCACCTACAACATCCACAAGGGCGTGCAGGGCGTGGGCCCGGCGCGGCGGCTGGAGATCCACAACCTGGGCCATGCGGTCGAGCAGCTCGATGCCGACCTGGTGTGCCTGCAGGAAGTGCGCAAGCTCAACCGCCAGGGCGAGCGTCGCTTCGCCCGCTGGCCGGAGCAGCCGCAGGCCGACTTCCTCTGCCCCGAGGGCTACCGGGCCGTCTACGAGACCAATGCCTACACCCGCCACGGCGAGCACGGCAATGCGCTGCTCACGCGCTGGCCGGTGGTGCGCCATGGCCATGAGGACATGTCCGACCACCGCTTCGAACAGCGCGGCCTGCTGCATGTGGAAGTGACCCTCGGCAGCCAGCCGGTGCATGCCATCGTCGTGCACCTGGGGCTGATCCGTGGCAGCCGGGTGCGGCAGGTGGCGCAGCTGCAGCGCTACATCGAACGCGAGGTGCCCCCCGGCGAGCCGCTCGTGGTGGCCGGCGACTTCAACGACTGGGGTGCGCGCATGCGGCCCGCCATGAACGATGTTGGCCTGGTCGATCTGGTGATGCCGCGCTGCGCGACCTATCCCTCGCGTTTGCCGCTGGCGCAGCTGGACTTCATCTACGGCCGGGGGCTGCGGCCCGTGTCGCTGTCGGTGCCGCGCGGGCGCATCTGGGCCCGCATGTCGGACCACCTGCCGCTGGTGGCCGAGTTCGCGTTGGACTGAATGTGCAGGCAGCCGTGGTGCGCTACGCGAGGCGCACCATGGTCGGATCACAGCGGCCCATGGCGGTACGTGGGATTGGGCGCCGCGCGCCCGTGGTGAAAAAACCCTGCTGTTACGATTCCGCCCCATGTTGATCCCCGCCCAGCCTGAGGACCGTTCCGCCGTTGCGGCGAGCGACGAGGGCACGCCCGTCTCCGTCAAGATCCGCGAGCGCCTGAAGGCCGCACGGCATCGCTTCCACGCCAACGACAACATCGCCGAGTTCATCGAGCCGGGCGAGCTGGAGGCGCTGCTCGACGAGGTCGAGGTCAAGATGCGCGATGTGCTGCACAGCCTGGTGATCGACATCGACAGCGACCACAACACGGGCAACACGGCCCGCCGCGTGGCCAAGATGTACCTCAACGAGGTGTTCCGCGGCCGCTACGTGCAGGGGCCCAGCCTCACCGAATTCCCCAATGCCGAGCGGCTGAACGAGTTGATGATTGTCGGCCCGATCACGGTGCGCAGTGCCTGCTCGCACCACTTCTGCCCCATCATGGGCAAGCTGTGGATCGGCGTGATGCCGAACGAGCACACCAACGTGATCGGCCTGTCCAAGTACGCGCGCCTGGCTGAATGGGTGATGGGCCGGCCGCAGATCCAGGAAGAGGCCGTGGTGCAGTTGGCTGACCTGATCCAGGAGAAGACCCAGCCCGACGGCCTGGCCCTGGTGATGGAGGCCGAGCATTTCTGCATGCAGTGGCGCGGCGTGAAGGAGACGGACAGCAAGATGATCAATTCCGTCATGCGCGGCGTCTTCCTCAAGGACCCGAACCTGCGCCGCGAATTCCTCGCGCTGCTTCCACGCAAGGGGTGAATGCCATGCTCGTGCGCCTTCTCTATGCCAGCCGTGCCGTCGACGTGTCGCCGGGTGCGCTCGACAGCATCCTGTCCACCGGGCGGGCCCACAACACGGCGTCCGGTATCACGGGCATCCTCTGCTACGGCGGCGGTGTGTTCCTGCAGGCGCTGGAGGGTGGGCGCACGGCGGTCAATGCCCTCTACGCCCACATCCTGCGGGACCCTCGCCACAAGGACGTGGTGCTGCTGCACTACGAAGAGATCCAGGAGCGCCGCTTCGGTGGCTGGACCATGGGCCAGGTCAATCTCAACAAGCTCAACGCGAGTACGGTGCTCAAGTATTCCGAGCGACCCGAGCTTGATCCGTATGCCGTTTCGGGCAAGGTCTCTCTGGCGCTTCTCGAAGAGCTGATGGCCACGGCTGCCATCGTCGGCAGGCCCTGAAGGTCATCGCTGCCGCGGCGGCAGTCCAGCGGGCGATGCGCCTGGTCGGCTGCGACTTCTCGAGCACGCCCACGCGCCGCAAGCCCATCGTGCTGGCCTGGGGGCGGTGCGATGGCGACGAGGTGATCGTCGAGGCGCTGGAATGCTTTCCGACGCTGGACGCCTGGACCGACCGCCTCGCCGCCGAGCCGGCGTGGGTCGGCGGTTTCGACTTTCCCTTTGGCCTGCCGCGGGAGTTCGTGCTGGCCCAGGGCTGGCCGCTGGACTGGACGGCCTGCATGGCGGTCTACGGCGGATGGAGCCGTGCCGAGCTGCGTGAGCGATTCATCGCCTTCTGCGCAGCACGCCCGGTGGGCGGCAAGTTCGCCCACCGCGCCACCGACCGGCCGGCCGGTTCGAGCCCCTCGATGAAGTGGGTCAATCCCCCGGTCGCCTGGATGATGCATGCGGGCGTGCCGCGACTCCTGGCGGCTGGCGCGCGGCTGCCGGGGCAGGGCGGCACGCCGGGCTCGCCCAAGGTCGCGCTGGAGGCCTATCCCGGGCTGGTGGCGCGTGACCTGCTCGGCACGCAAAGCTACAAGAGCGACGAGCGCGCCAAGCAGACGCCTGATCGCCTGGAGGCCCGGCAGCGCCTGCTCATCCATCTGGCGGCCGGCAAAGGGCGGCTGGGCCTGCGCCTCGCCTTGTCGAGCGAGCTCCGCGAAGTGCTGGCCTGCGATGGCAGCGGGGACTCGCTGGACGCCGTGCTATGCCTCATGCTGGCAGCCTGGGGCGCGCAGCGCGCCCAAAGCAAAGGGCCGGGGTATGGACTCCCGGCCCGGATGGACCCGCTCGAAGGCTGGATCGTCGGCGCCTGACCGGCGCGCTGTGAGCGGACGAGGGCTTACTGGCCCATCCAGTCGCTCAACTCGTCAGCATGCTCTTCCTCGTCGGCGAGGATCTCCTCGAGCATGCGGCGGGTGGTCGGGTCCTTGTCGCCAATCAGGGCCACCATCTGGCGGTAGCTCTCGACCGCGATGCGCTCGGCCTTGAGGTTGGCACGCACCATGGCCTGCAGATCCTTCGACTCGTCGTAGTCGGCATGGCTGCGCTTCGACAGGCTGTCGGGCTGGAAGTTGGGCTCGCCGCCCAGTTGCACGATGCGCTCGGCAATGCGGTCGGCATGAGCGGACTCTTCGTTGGCATGCACCAGGAATTCGTCGGCAATCGCCGGCGACTCGACGCCCTTGGCGGTGAAGTAGTGGCGCTTGTAGCGCAGCACGCACACCAGTTCGGTGGCGAGCGCGTCATTGAGCAGCTTGACGATGTCGTCGCGCCACGGGCCGTAGCTGGGCGTCACGGCGCCATCGTCCAGGCTCTTGGCGGCGGCATCGATGGCCTTCTGGTCGAGTTCGAGGCGCTGGCGGGCTGCAAGGGTGTCGTTCATGGCATTTCCTTTCGTGGGGGAGGTTCTGGTTCTGGGCGGGACATGGCCAAGGTGGTGATGAGGTCGGCCACATCGGAGGTGCGCAGCAGCAGTGCCAGCAGCGCGGTGCCGGACAAGAGCCGCCATGGGCGGGTCAGCGCGAGCACCGAACCCGCCGCAGCCGCTCCCGCCACCAGCTTGGCAGGATGCCGGCTGGCGTAGCCCTGCAACAGAGGGTGCGCAAGCTGCCCGGCGGCGTGCAGGGGATGCCGCTGCCACCAGCGCTGGGCCATGTTGCGGCCCATGTCCAGCCAGGGCAGCTTTCGCAGCACGGACGCGCCCCGCGCCGCCACACCTTGCCTTGGACCCGTCGCGTGGCCGCGCTGCGGCGGAGGAGGCGGGATGAGCGCATCCAGCAAAGCCAGCCGAGATTGGGCAAGGCGCTGCTCGGGTGTCAAAGGCAGCGCGGTGTCATCGATGCGTTCAGCGATCGGCATGGCTGCTTTCGGAGAGGGCGTGGAGTACCTGCATGTCTTCGGCCGCCTGGTTCTTCAGTCCGGCAAAGAGGGGGAGCTGAGGTGGCCTCAACGCGAGTGCGATCCCCACGAGCATCAGGACCAGTGCCACGCCGGGCACGATCAGCAGCACCCACTCGAAGCGCCCGTGGAGCACGCCCAGCATCACAGCCACGCCACCCCACCCCAGCGTGAACAAGGCGCCGAGCAGGGCGATGGCGCCGCCGATGGCACGCGTCACCACCGAGCGGCCGGCCTCCGCCACCTCGACCTTGGCCAGGGCGACGTAATTCAAGAGATGGCGCCCGACCAGCGCAGGATGTCGCAGGGCTGCGGAAATGACAGGATGGAGCATGTGCGGTGGTCGGTACGCCTGGGCGTCGATCAGTAGTCGTCGCCGCTGCGACGGCTGGCAAGCACGATGAGCGCGGTGATCGCGGCACCCGCCGCCGCCGCAATCAGCACGGAACGGACGGGCTGGTCGGCGATATAGCGGGTCGTCACCGTGGCGGCCTCGCCGAAACGTTCCTGGGCACGGCTGGTGGTCTTCGATGCCGCTTCCAGGCCGCGTTGGACGGCCTGCTGAACGCGCGAAGCGATCTGTTCCACCGTCGGCTCCACCTCGCCGCGCAGCTGCCGCACCTTTTGGCCAGTCGCATCGACGGCGTTCTTGGCGTAGGTGCGCGTGCTCTCGGCCGCATCCTGGGCGGCGCCGCGCAGTTCGTCGGCAAGTTGGGAGGGGGTCTTGGCGGTCGAGTTCATGGAGAAGTCCTTGTGGATGGGATGGGAAAGAAGTCAGCCCGCCGGCCGTGGCCGGCGTGCAAAGATGCTAGCGCCTCAACGCCGGCGCAACAGACCCGCGATGAAGCTGGCGATCGTCAGGATGGCGAAGATGACGAACAGGAGCTTCGCGATGCCCACGGCGCCGGCGGCGATGCCGCCGAAGCCGAACAGCGCGGCCACCAGTGCGATGACGAGGAAGACGACGGTGTAGTGCAGCATGGCAGGCTCCTTTCATGCCGGTGCCCACCGGTACCCTGGAGCGGGACCGCGGTTGAAGGCACCTTGTGTTTGCCGATGACGAGAGCTTAAGGAGCAGGCCCGCCCCGGACCTGTCAGCAGCAGGGTCCGGGGGGCGTAGGAAAGCGACGAATCGGGTGGCCCAAGAGGGCTGGATGCGCCTTTGCGGCGGTCGCTGCCCTACTGCTTGGGCATCACGGCATGCAGGCGCGTGCCATGCCCCGGACTGCTGTCCACCGACAGCTTGCCGCCTGCGGCCTGCACGCGATGTCGCATGCCGGCCAAGCCGTGGCTCGCACGTGCGGCCTGCTGCTGCAGGTCGAAGCCCCGGCCGTTGTCGCTGACTTCCACCTCGACATGGTTCTCATAGTCCTTGAGGACGATGGTGGCCTCCTGGGCCTGGGCGTACTTGCCGATGTTGGTGAGGCCTTCCTGCACCATGCGGTAGATGGTGAGCTGGCGCGACTCGTCCAGTTCGACCGGCTCCAGCGCCATGTCGACCTGGATGCCCGAGCGCTCGGCGAACTCGCGGCCGAGGATCTCGAGCGAGGCCACCAGGCCGAGGTTCGACAGCGACGAGGGCCGCAGGTCTTCGATGATGCGCCGCTTGAGGGCGATGCCCGAATTCAGCAGTTCGGTCAGGTGGGCCAGGCGCTGGGCGGCATCCGGCGAATCGCCCAGGCGCGACTTGAGCCGCGCCACATCGAGCTTGGCGGCCGTGAGCAGGGCGCCCAGTTCGTCGTGCAGTTCACGGGCCAGGTAGCCGCGCTCGGACTCCCGCACCTCCTGCAGGTGCGTCGCCAGTTCGGCCAGCGACGCCGTGCGGTCGCGCACTTCCAGCTCCAGCGAGTTGCGTTCGCGTTGCAGGGCCTGCTGCTGGCGGTCGTTGGCCTGCTGCAGTGCCGAGGTCTGGCGAAGATAGAGCACGAAGGCCAGCAGGGCCGCCAGGACGATCAGGCCGATGCCCACACGGGCCAGGCCCAGGGCCTGCGAGATCTGCAGTCGCCCTTCCTCGACCGACCGGGTGCTGAACGCCATGAGCGCATCGGCCTCCTGGCGGATGCCCTGCATTTCCTCCCGACCCACGTCCGTGCTGAGCACGAAGCGCGAGGCGTCCGCATTGCCGGTGCTGAGCATGCGCACGGTCAATTCCATCTCGGCCAGCTTGCGCGACAGGTGGTTGCCCAGTGCGGCGAGATGGCTGCGCTCCATGGGTTTGTCGGCATAGAGCATGCGCAGGCGGTCCATCTGCTTGGGCAGTTCGGCGACCGCGAGGTCATAGGGCTCCCGATAGCGGGGGTCGCCCGTGAGCATGAACCCGCGGGTGCCGGTCTCGGCGTCCAGCGTGTATCGCAGCAGCAGGTGGATGGACAGCCGCGCCTCCTGCGCGCGGCCGATTTCCTCCAGCGCACGGGTCGACCGGTGATAACCCGATTCATTGAAGGCCACGAGCGCGAACGCCGCCAGGATGGCAAGGCTCAGACTCAAGGCTTTCTTCTTGTAAGCCAACAGCGACAGCTTGTGTTTCAGCATGCGTGAGGGGGAATCGGGCCGTCTATTTATTGAATAATGTTTGTCAACGAAAGCTGTGTTGGCGGTGGCAATAAGCCACTGCGACTCGACAAAGGCAACAAATGATCAAGATTGGCATTGTGGACGACCACGCGATCGTCCGGTCCGGACTGAAGCAGTTTTTCTCGGAGCACGTGGACCTGCGTGTGGTGGGGGAAGCCGCGACGGGCCGTGAGGCGATCGAGCTGGTGCGCACCACCGAGCTGGACGTACTGGTGATGGACCTGTCGATGCCAGGGCAGAGCGGCATCGATGCGCTGGCCATGATTCGGGCCAAGGCACCTGACGTGGGCATCCTGATCCTCAGCGGCTATCCGGAGGAGCACTATGCGATGAACCTCATCCGTCAGGGCGCGAGTGGCTACCTCAACAAGGACTGCGACCCGATGGAAATCGTCAACGCGATCCGCACCATCTCGCTGGGCCGTCGCTACATCACGCCCGCGGTGGCCGAACTGCTGGCCCGCCAACTCGACCGCAAGGACGACGCTGCGCCGCATGAGCAACTCTCCGAGCGCGAATTCCAGGTGTTCCTCAAGCTCGCCAAGGGCGAAACCGCCGGCGAAATCGCGAAGACGCTCTCGCTGTCGGTGAAGACGGTCAGCACCTACCGCACGCGCCTGATGGAGAAGATGAATCTTTCGTCCAACAGCGACCTCACCTATTACGCGCTCAAGAACAAGCTGATCGACTGATCGGCAGGGGCCGCGCCTGCAAGGCGCAGCCCTTGTTGCAGACCGCGCCGGGCCTGGCCTCGCGCGGTCTTTTCTTTTTGCGCGGCTCAGTGCGCGGTCGGTTGCTGGGATTGCCACAGGCAATAGTCGACCAGGGCATCGATCTCGTTGGATTTGTCGAAGACTGCGTCGACGCCCAACTGTGCACACCGGCGGCGGATGTCTGGCGTGGCGTAGTTGCTCAGCACCACCACCTTCTGCTGCGGCTTGCGTTCCCGGCAGGCGTTGAGCACACCCAGTCCGCTGCCTTCCTTGAGAAACAGGTCCACGATGGCAAGTTGCCAGTCGCCGCGATGGTCGCGCAACCATTGGCGCGCGTCGGTCTCGGTCTCGGCATAGCCCACTGCGCTCACCGGCGTGAGTTCTTCGAGCGTTCCCACCAGGTTCTCGCGGATGGTGACGTTGTCTTCGACGATGTAGGTATGCAGTCTGCCGCTCATGATGGGTGAGGGGGCCGGCCAGGGCCCGTGCCGCGCTTGCGGTAACAGGCAGGGAGTGGCGACCCGATGCTGGTACTGGATAGATCGTAGAAGCGCGTTCTGCCGACCCTGCAATCCCGGATGGCCTGTTGCTGTAGGAGCGTGCCGACGATGGCGCCGTAGGTGTCTGCGCACAGGGGGTGCGGCGACCGGCCGACCTGCGGCCACAGTGGTGGGAATTATGTTCACGTCATTCGTTCAATCCGGCCGTGGGCGTTGGATGGTCCGCTGGGCCAGCCATCACCGCCTGCGCCTTGCAATCAACATGATGACGGCATCCGAGAGGTGGACCATGAAAGGCATTCTGGGTTTCCTGCTGGCAGGCGGTCTCGCCTTGCTCGCGGCATGGGTGGTCGTGCAGGGTGAGCCGGGCTCCGCCGAACTGCATCTGGTGAACGCCGTCACCGCCGATGCCCAGGGCGGGGTGGGCAAGGGCTGGTTGTCGTTCTTCGTCGGCCCTTGAGGCGGACGGCCGCATTCCATGCATCCATCCACCGCCGCAGCCCCCGCTGCCGCTGTACCACCTCGCGGCGGGCGATGGCTGCGGCGCATCCTGATCGCGCTCGCAATCCTGATTGTCGCGGTAGTGTTGATCGTCCTGTTCTTCCCATGGGATGTCCTGCGCGGTCCCATCAATCGCTACGTGAGCGAGAAGACCGGGCGGCGTTTCGAGATCACGCGGCACCTCGATGTGAAGCCGGGCCTGCGCACGGCGCGCATCACGCTCGATGGCATCGAGTTCGATAACCCCAGGTGGGCAAGGGACCCACTCCTGGTCGGCGCCGACAAAGCCGAGATCGACATCCGTATCTGGCCGCTGATGCGCAAGCAGGTGGACATTCCCCGGCTGATGTTGAGCGCCCCCCGGATCGGCCTGCAGATGGAAGAGGACGGGCGCAAGACCTGGGCCCTCGAAAAAGGCGACGATGGCGAAGCGGGTCGCGGCACCACGCCGCGCATCGGCGTGCTGCAGGTCGATGGCGGCCATCTCGATTTCCTGGCCAAGCACCTGGGCGTGGACATGCGGGTCGACTTCGCCTTCGATACCCAGAAGGGGGACATGCCCCTTTCCTACCAGATGAAGGGGCGTTACCAGTCCCAGCCGCTGAGTGCCCAGGGCCGTACGGGCAATGTGCTGCTGCTCACTCAGGCCGGGGTGCCGCCCTTTCCTTTCGAGATCCACGCCACGGCTGGCGGGACCCGCCTGGATGCTTCAGGCAGCATGGCCGCACTCACCGAACTGGATGGCGTGGATGCCAAGGTGCGGCTGAAGGGCCGCAACTTGGGCGATCTCTACCGTCTGATCGGCGTGGCGCTGCCGGACACCTCTCCCTACCAGGTCGAAGGCCGCCTGCTCAAGACCGGCAACACCTGGCAGGCGCAGAAGCTGTCGGGCAAGCTCGGGCTGTCGGACATCGGCGGCGAGCTGCAGTTCGAGAAGGGCGCTTCCCGTCCGAAACTGAGCGGCAAGCTCGCGTCGAAGGTCATGGACATGGACGACCTCGGCCCGCTCATCGGTCTGCCGCCGACGGAACGCTCGGCCAAGGCCGTCGATGGCGTGGAGGCGCCCGTCACGCTGGAGAAGACCCGCCGCCGTGGCGCGGACGTCCGGGTGCTGCCGACCGCGCCTCTGGACTTCGAACGGCTTCGCGCCATGGACGCCGATGTGCGCTACACCGCGGAGCGCATCCGCAATGTGCGCGAGGTGCCGCTGCAACGTGGCAGTGTGCAGGTGGCGCTCAACGACGGCGTGCTGGCGCTCAAGCCGCTCGACCTGGGCGTGGCGGGCGGCAGCATCCAGGGTGCCGTGCGCATCGACGGTTCGCGCAACCCGGCCGACATCCGCATGGCGTTGGATGTGAAGGCGCTGCAGCTCAATCAGCTGATTCCCAAGGTCGAATCCACCAAGAGCAGCCTGGGGCGGCTGGATGGCCGCATCAACCTGGCGGGGCAGGGGACGTCCGTCGCCAACTGGCTCGGTGCGGCCTCCGGCGATGTGGCGGCCATGACGGGGCGCGGACAGTTCAGCAACCTCTTGCTGGAGATCGCCGGCCTGGACGGAGGCGAGGTGCTGGAATTTCTGCTGCGCGGCGACAAGAACGTGCGCATGCGCTGCGCGGCGCTGGCCTTCGACGTGAACAAGGGCGTCATGAACGGCCGCACGCTCATCTTCGACACCGACGACACGCTGTTCACGTCTACCGGACAGGCCAGCCTGAAGGACGAGACACTGGACTTCGTCATCCGGCCGCAGCCCAAGGACAAGAGCATCCTGAGCCTGCGCACACCCCTGACGGTGCGTGGACATTTCGGTGATCCCCGCCCCGGCGTGGAAGCCGCACCGCTGGTCGCGCGCGGCGCCGCAGCCCTGGCACTCGGCGCCATCAATCCGCTCCTGGCGCTGGCGGCCACGGTCGAGACGGGGCCGGGCGAGGACGCCGATTGCGCCGGTGCACTCGCGGAAGCACGCCGGCCCGAGTCGAGCGAGGCGGCCAAGGCGGCGGAACGGGCCAAGGCCGTGCGCCGCTGAGCGTTCACCCCTGGCGGTGCATGCCCCCGCAGACAGGGCATTCAGGATCGCGCCGCACCTGAAGCGTGTCGAAGCGGCTCGCCCGGCCGTCGAACATCAGCAGGCGGCCCGTCAGCGTGCCACCGATGCCGGCGACGAGCTTGAGGGCCTCGTGCGCCTGCAAGGTGCCCAGAGTGCCCACGGCAGGGGAGAACACGCCCATCACCGCGCAGCGTGTCTCCTCGAACTCGGCATCGGGCGGAAAGAGGCAGGCATAGCAGGGACTGTCCGGCTGGCGCGCGTCATACACCGACAGTTGGCCGTCGAAGCGGATGGCCGCGCCTGCCACCAGCGGCTTGCGATGGGCGACGCAGGCGGCATTGACGCGGTGACGGGTCTCGAAGTTGTCGCTGCAGTCCAGCACCACGTCGGCCTGCGGCACGAGTTCCTCCAGCAGCGGGCCATCCGCGCGGGCGCGGACCGTGCGGATGTCGATCCCGGGATTGAGCGCCCGCATGGCCTCGGCCGCCGACTCCACCTTTGGCATCCCCACCCGCGCGCTGCTGTGGGCAATCTGGCGCTGCAGGTTGGTCACATCGACGACGTCGTCATCCACCAGGGTGATCCGCCCCACGCCTGCGCCCGCCAGGTACAGCGCCACGGGCGAACCCAGCCCGCCGGCACCGATGACGAGGGCATGGGCGGCCGACACACGCTCCTGCCCGTCGATGCCGAACTCCTCCAGCAGGATATGGCGCGAATAGCGCAGAAGGTCTTGGTCGTCCATGGCTCGGCGGGGCGCAGGCGCTTCGGCGGTCCCGACAAAGACATCGGCCTCCACGCGGGAGGCCGATGCGTCGCGGAAGCCGGGGCGCTACGCCTCAGTTTTCCTTCTTCTCTTCCTTGTTCTCCACGATCACCTGCGTCTTGCTGGCGACCACGGGCTGGCCCTTGAGCTGGTTGATTGCCTGCATCAGCGGGAAGTCCTTGTCCGTGCCGAACTCGGGCGTGACCCGTGCCTGCGGCGACTTCTTGGTTTCCTCTTCGAGGCGCTTGCGGGCTTCGTCGCGCTGCTTCTCCAGCTCGGGGTCCTTCTTCTCGGGACCCTGGCCGCTGGACAGGTGCTTCTCGAGGTCGGCCTCGCGCATGCGCAGCACGGCGAAGGGGCTGCCTTCGGCCGTGTCGTCCACCAGCACGTTCGGCACGATGCCCCGGGCCTGGATCGAGGTGCCGCTGGGCGTGTAGTAGCGCGCGGTGGTGATCTTGAGGCCGGTGTCCGGACCCAGCGGACGCACCGTCTGCACGGAGCCCTTGCCGAAGGTCTGACTGCCCATCACCGTGGCGCGCTTGTGGTCCTGCAGGGCGCCGGCCACGATCTCGCTCGCGGAGGCCGAGCCTTCGTTGACCAGCACCACCAGCGGCACCGTCTTGAGGCCGGCCGGCAGGTTGCGCAGCGGGTCGCTGCCCGAGCGTCGCTGGTAGTCGGCGGGGATCGCCTTGTAGACCTGCTTGCTTTCGGCCAGTTGGCCGTCCGTGGTCACCACGGTCGAGCCCTGCGGCAGGAAGGCGGCGGACACGGCCACCGCCGCGTCGAGCAGGCCGCCCGGATCGTTGCGCAGGTCGAGCACCAGGCCCTTGAGGTTCGGGTCCTGCTTGTAGATCTCTTCGATCTTCTTGGCGAAGTCGTCGACCGTGCGTTCCTGGAACTGCGACAGGCGGATCCAGGCGTAGCCGGGCTCCATCACCTTGCCGCGCACCGACTGCGTGCGGATCTCCTCGCGCGTGATCGTCACCGGGAAGGTGCGGCTCTCGTCCTTGCGGAAGATGGTCAGCAGCACCTTGGTGCCCGCCTCGCCGCGCATGCGCTTGACGGCCTCGCTCAGCGTCAGGCCCTTGACGGCGGTGTCGTCGATCTTGGTGATCAGGTCGCCGGGCTTGAGGCCGGCGCGGAACGCCGGCGAGCCCTCGATGGGCGAGACGACCTTAACGAGACCATCCTCCTGAGAGATCTCGATGCCCACGCCCACGAAGCGGCCTGAGGTGCCCTCGCGGAATTCCTTGAAGGACTTCTTGTCGAAATACTGGGAGTGCGGGTCGAGCCCGGCCACCATGCCGGAGATGGCGTCGGAGATGAGCTTCTTCTCATCCACCGGCTCCACATAGTCGGTCTTGATCATGCCGAACACCGCGGCGAGCTGCTGCAGCTCTTCCAGCGGCAGTGGCGCCAGGGCCCCGCGCGCCATCGTCTGCAGCGAGACGGTGGTGAGCGCGCCGGCGACCGCGCCTGCGGCAATCCAGCCGGTGATCTTCAATTTCTGGCCCATGGGCAGCGTCCTTTCGGGAGACCCGATCCGTCGTTCACAAAATCGGCAATCAATATACGCGGACTTTGGAAGCGGAAATGGCCCCGCGGGTTCCGTCCGTATCCGTGAATCAGGCTTTGCCCTGGGAGGCGACCGCGGCGGCCGCCTTTTCGGCCGTTGCCGCGTCGCCCAGGTAGTAGTGGCGCAGCGGCTTGAGGTCGTCGTCCAGCTCGTACACCAGCGGAATGCCGTTGGGGATGTTCAGGCCCACGATGTCGCTGTCGGAGATGCCGTCCAGGTACTTCACCAGGGCGCGGATCGAATTGCCGTGGGCGGCCACGACCAGCCGGCGGCCGGCGCGGATGGCCGGGGCCATCGACTCGTTCCAGAAGGGCAGCACGCGCGCGACGGTGTCCTTCAGGCATTCGGTCAGCGGCACCTGCTCGGGGTCGAGCCGGGCGTAGCGCAGGTCGCCGCGCTCGCTGCGCGGGTCGGTCGGCTCCAGTGCCGGCGGCGGGGTGTCGTAGCTGCGGCGCCAGACCAGCACCTGCTCGTCGCCGTACTGCTTGGCCATGTCGGCCTTGTTCAGGCCCTGGAGCGCGCCGTAGTGGCGCTCGTTCAGGCGCCAGGAATGGACGACCGGCAGCCACGTACGGTCCAGCTCGTCCAGCACATGCCACAGGGTGCGGTTGGCCCGCTTGAGCACGCTGGTGTAGGCGACGTCGAAGTCGTAGCCCTGCTCCTTGAGCAGGCGGCCGGCCTGCTTGGCCTGCTCGATGCCGGTGTCGGTCAGGTCGACGTCGGTCCAGCCGGTGAAGCGGTTCTCGAGGTTCCAGGTCGATTCGCCATGGCGGATCAGCACCAGTTTATGCATGGGGTCCCTTACGTGTCGCCGGAGTAAAACCGCCATTCTAAAATTGCCGGTTTGCCATCTCGGAAGCTTCCCGTGAAATTCATCCTCGACAACTGGGCCCTGATCCTCCTCGCACTCGGCTCGGGCGGCATGCTGGCCTGGCCGGTGCTGCGCGGCGCGGGCCAGGGCTCGCTCAGCGCCCAGGGCGCGGTGCAGATCATCAACCGTCAGAAGGGCGTGCTGATCGACGTGCGCGAGCCCGAGGAGTTCGCCGCCGGCCACGCCGTCGGCGCGCGCAACGTACCGCTCGCCGAGCTGGAGCAGAAGCTGCCGGGCGTGGTCAAGAACAAGGCCCTGCCGGTGCTGCTGATGTGCGCGACCGGCGCCCGTGCCCAGCGCGCTGTCGCCGCCGCCAAGAAACTGGGCTACGAACAGGCCCAAGCCGTGGGTGGCGGGATGAAATCCTGGAACGAGGCTAACCTGCCCGTCGAGAAGGTGGCCGCCAAGGCCTGAACGCCTTCCGTCCCATCCCGCATTCACCCGCCCACGAGGAAATCCATGCAAGCCGTGAAGATGTACACCACCGCCGTCTGTCCCTACTGCATCCGTGCCAAGCAGGTGCTCAAGGCCAAGGGCGTGGACAGCATCCAGGAGATCCGTGTCGACGCCGACCCCGCGGCCCGCGACGAAATGATGCGCCTGACCCAGCGTCGCACCGTTCCGCAGATCTTCATCGGCGACACCCATGTCGGCGGCTGCGACGACCTGATCGCGCTCGACGGCCGGGGCGGTCTGGTGCCGCTGCTGCAAGGCGCCTGAGAGGGCTGGGGCCGGCCGGGCCTGTCGTCGGCACAGGCCATAATCGAACGCTTTCGCGCCCGCTGACCGCGGGCCTTTTTGTCCCGACACACCTCCAAGCACCATGGCCGACCAACAAGCCGCAGAACCCGTCTTCCAGATCCAGCGCGTCTACCTCAAGGACCTGTCGCTGGAGCAGCCCAATTCGCCGGCCATCCTGCTGGAGCAGACCCAGCCCACCGTCGACATCCAGCTGGGTGTGGAAGCCCAGAACGTTGCCGAAGGCATCTTCGAGGTGAGCGTTTCGGCCACCGTGCAGACCAAGATCGACGACCGCACCGTGTTCCTGGTCGAAGCCAAGCAGGCCGGCATCTTCGAGATCCGCAACCTGCCCGAAGACCAGATGGGCCCGATCCTGGGCATCGCCTGCCCGCAGATCGTCTATCCCTACCTGCGCGGCAACGTGGCCGACACCATCCAGCGCGGCGGCTTCCCGCCCGTGCACCTGGCCGAGATCAACTTCCAGGCCATGTACGAACAGCAGCAGGCCCAGGCCGCCGGTCAAGGCCTGCCGGCCAACGCCCAGTAATTGCCTGAGGCGTCCGCCGCCATGCGCATCTGCGTGCTCGGCGCCGGCGCCTGGGGCACGGCGCTGGCGATCAGCGCCGCGACCCACCCGGCCGGGCACCGTGTGGTGCTCTGGGGCCGGGACGCCGCTCAGGTTCAGGACATGGCGCGCAGCCGCGCCAATCCCCGCTACCTGGCGGGCGTGAGCTTCCCTCCCTCTCTTCTTCTCCAGTCCGGCGACGCCCGCGAGGCTTGGCGCGAAGCCGACCTCGTGGTGCTGGGCACGCCCATGGCTGCCCTGCGCGCGCAACTGGCGGCGTTGGCCGCGGCCGGTTGCACCGTGCCGGTCGCCTGGCTGTGCAAGGGCGTGGAGCCGGCCAGCGGACTCTTTCCCCATGAGGTGCAGGCCGAGGTGGCGCTGAAGCTGCGCGCCGGCCTGCTGAGCGGCCCCAGCTTCGCGCTGGAAGTCGCCCAGGCGCAGCCCACGGCCCTGGTGGCGGCGAGTGCCGATGCCGAAGTGCGCGAGCGCCTGGTCGCGGCCTTCCACGGGCCGGCGCTGCGGGTCTACGGCAACGACGATGTCACGGGCGTGGAGGTCGGCGGCGCGGTCAAGAACGTGCTGGCCATCGCCACCGGCCTGGCCGACGGGCTGGCGCTGGGCCTCAATGCGCGCGCTGCACTCATCACCCGCGGGCTGGCCGAAATGACCCGGCTGGGCACCGCACTGGGGGGCCGGGCCGAGACCTTCATGGGCCTCTCCGGTCTGGGTGACCTGGTGCTCACCGCCACCGGTCACCTGTCGCGCAACCGACGCGTGGGCCTGCTGCTGGCCGAGGGTCGGACGCTGGACGAGGCGGTCCGCTCGCTCGGCCATGTGGCCGAGGGCGTCAACTGCGCCCGGGCCGTGGTGCAGCGGGCGCGGCAGCTGGGGGTGGAAATGCCCATCGCCGAATCGGTGGTAGGCCTGCTCGACGGGCGCCTGCAGCCGGCGCAGGCGGTGGCCGCGCTGATGGGGCGCGAGCCGACGCACGAGGCCTGAATCTCAGCTCGGCGCGTAGGCCAGCCGCACGTAGATGGGCGCGAAGGCCTCGGCCTGGGTGATCTCCACCAGCGTTTCCTTGCCCAGCTCCAGCAGGGCGATGAAGGTGACGACCAGCACCGGCACGCCGCGCGTGGCGTCGAACAGCGACTCGAATTCGACGAAACGGCGCCCCTGCAGCTGACGCAGCACGATGCTCATGTGCTCGCGCACCGACAGTTCCTCGCGCGAGATCTTGTGGTGCTGCACCAGCTTGGCCCGCTTGAGGATGTCGGCCCAGGCCTGGCGAAGGTCGTCCAGGCTCACGTCCGGAAAGCGCGGCCTGAGCGACTGCTCGATGTAGACCTGCGCCTTCCAGAAATCCCTGCCATAGGTGGGCAGCGCATTGATGGCGGCGGCCTGCATCTTGGCCTGCTCGTATTCCAGCAGGCGGCGCACCAGCTCGGCGCGCGGGTCTTCGGCCTCTTCGCCGTCCGCCGTCTTCTTGGGCGGCAGCAGCATGCGTGACTTGATCTCGATGAGCATCGCCGCCATCAGCAGGTACTCGGCCGCCAGCTCCAGATTGCGGCTGCGGATCTCGTCCACGTAGGCGAGGTACTGGCGGGTGACGCCCGCCATGGGGATGTCGAGGATGTTGAAGTTCTGCTTGCGGATCAGGTAGAGCAGCAGATCCAGAGGCCCCTCGAAGGCCTCCAGGAAGACCTCCAGTGCATCGGGCGGGATGTAGAGGTCGTTCGGCAGTGCGAACAGCGGCTCGCCGTAGAGGCGGGCCAGCGCCACCTGGTCCACCACCTCGGGCATGGCGGCGACCGCGGGGCGGTCGTCGTCGTCCGCGGTGGCGGCAGGCAGCGCGGGGGTGGTGCTCAATGCGACTTCGTCTGGTAGACGTAGGGCTGCTGCGCCACGGCAGCGGCCTCGAACTCGGCCTGGGTCTGGCGGTCGATCTGCTTGTCCCACAGCAGGGCGCGGCCGGCGCGCTGTTCGGCTTCGAGCGTGGGCTTCTGCTCGCGCAGCTTCTCGATGAACTGGGTGGCGTCGGAGGTGTAGTGGGGGCGGCCGAAGATCGACATAGACTGGTGCAGCTTCTTGTGACGGGACGAGGGGCGCGATTTTAACGACGGGGCGATGGGGAATCGATGACCACTGGCAGGACCGCGGCGCGCATCGCCGCCGCATTCACCGCGCTGGCCGCCCTGGCGGGCTGCGACCCGCAGCGCATCGACCGGCTGGAAGAGGGCGTGGCCACCGAGGCCGACGTGCGCGCCCAGTTCGGCGAGCCCGAGAACATCTGGGAGTCGCCCTCTGGCCGGATGCTCGAATACAACCGCCAGCCCGCCGGTCGCAAGAACTACATGATCACCATCGGCCCCGACGGTCGCATGAGCGCCCTGCGCCAGGTGCTCACGCCCGAGAACTTCGCTCGCGTGAAGCCCGGCATGCCGATGGAAGAGTTGCGCAAGCTGCTGGGCAAGCCCGCCAAGGTGACACGCTATGCGCTCAAGCAGGAGACGGAATGGGACTGGCATTGGACCCAGCCGCCCAATACGCCGATGGTGTTCACCGCGGTGCTGAACGACCAGCAGTACGTGCTGCGCAGCGGCTCGTCGCAGGACCGCAGCGTCGAGGCGCCCTGACTCTCGCCGGGGCCGGGCTGGACGCCGGACGTCGGGCCTGGTTCGCCCCAGGCTCCTGGATGGCACGCCTCGGAAGGGCCCGCCCGTTCAGTCCTTTTCGCCGGGCAACACCGCGTCGGCCGCGGCACCCACGGCCTTGCCGGTGATGCGCGCCGTCCCGATGGCCGCATCGGCCGCCAGGCCGACCGCCCCGGCGCCCACGCTCACGGCGGTGGCGCCGACGGACACGGCCGCGCCGGCCACCGACACGACGGCGCAGCCTCCCAGGGCGCCCACGGCCAGCGAAAGGACGACGGCCCGCGCGGCCCAGGCGGCTGGCGATGGGCGGTCGATGGCGAGTAGAGGCATCGGCGATCGAGCCCGGTGGCCGCTCAGCGCACCCGCATGCCCGGCTGGGCACCCGGCCACGGCTCCAGCACATGGATGCCGGGCTGCGCCTTCTCGTCCGCATGGCTGGCGGCCAGCACCATGCCTTCGCTGACGCCGAACTTCATCTTGCGCGGCGCCAGGTTGGCCACCATGACGGTGAGCTTGCCCACCAGTTGCGCCGGCTGGTAGGCCGAGGCGATGCCGCTGAAGACGTTGCGCGTCCTGCCTTCGCCCACGTCCAGCGTCAGGCGCAGCAGCTTGGTGGAGCCTTCCACCTTCTCGCAGGCCACGATCCTGGCGATGCGCAGGTCGATCTTGGCGAAGTCGTCGATGGTGATGGTGGGGGCCAGGGCCTCGCCGCCGGGCAGGTCCGGCGCTGCGTCGGCCGCGGGTGCCGCGGCAGGGGCGGGCGGCGTGAAGAGCTGCTCCAGCACCTTCGGGTCTACGCGCGTCATCAGGTGCTTGTAGTCGCCGATGGCATGGCCGGCGCCCAGCGCGCGGGCGGCGTCGGCCCACTGCAGCGGGCCGATGTTCAGGAAGGCCTCGACCTGCGCGGCCAGCGCCGGGAGCACTGGCTTGAGGTAGAGCGTGAGCAGGCGGAAGGCCTCGATGCAGGTGGTGCACACGTCGTGCAGCCGCGCCTCCTGGCCGGCCTGCTTGGCCAGTTCCCAGGGCTTGTTGGCGTCGACATAGGCATTCACCTGGTCGGCCAGGGCCATCACCTCGCGCAGGGCACGGGCGTAGTCGCGGCTGTCGTAGAGCTGTCGTATCTCGTCTCTTGCGTCACGCAACTCGCTGATAAGAAGGACTGCTTCGCCGTTATTTGGGTTCGTGAAATCACTCAACCTTCCGCCGAAGCGCTTGGCGATGAAGCCGGCCGAGCGGCTGGCGATGTTGATGAACTTGCCCACCAGGTCGCTGTTGACGCGGGCGACGAAGTCCTCGGGGTTGAAGTCGATGTCCTCGTTGCGGCCGTTGAGCTTGGCGGCGATGTAGTAGCGCAGCCATTCGGGGTTCAGGCCCAGGCTCAGGTACTTGAGCGGGTCGATGCCGGTGCCGCGGCTCTTGCTCATCTTCTCGTTGTTCACCGTCAGGTGGCCGTGCACGAAGATGCCGTCGGGCGCCTTGCGGCCGCTGAAATGCAGCATGGCGGGCCAGAACAGGGTGTGGAAGGTGATGATGTCCTTGCCGATGAAGTGCACCTGTTCCAGGTCGGGCTGGGCCATGTAGGCCTCGTAGTCCTCGCCCTTCTTGCCCAGCCAGTTCTTGAGCGAGGCCAGGTAGCCCACTGGGGCATCGAGCCAGACGTAGAAGTACTTGCCCGGCGCGTCGGGGATCTCGATGCCGAAATAGGGCGCGTCGCGGCTGATGTCCCAGTCGCCCAGGCCGCCGGTGCCGTCTTCCTTCTTGACCAGCCATTCGCGGATCTTGTTCTGTACCTCGGGCTGCACATGGCCGGGGGCCGTGGTCCACTCCTTCAGGAAGGCCTCGCAGCGCGGGTCCGACAGCTTGAAGAAGAAGTGGTCGGAGCTGCGCAGCTCCGGCCTGGCGCCCGACAGCGCCGAGTAGGGGTTGATCAGCTCGGTGGGCGCATAGACGGCGCCGCACACCTCGCAGTTGTCGCCGTACTGGTCCTTGGCGTGGCAGTTCGGGCACTCGCCCTTGATGAAGCGGTCGGCCAGGAACATGCCCTTCTCGGGGTCGTAGAACTGCTCCACCGGGCGCGTCTCGATCAGGCCGGCGGCCTTCAGGTCGCGGTAGATCTGCTGCGCGAGTTCGTGGTTCTCGGGCGCGTCGGTGGAATGCCAGTTGTCGAAGGCGATGTGGAAGCCGTCGAGGTAGGGCTTGCGGCCGGCCGCGATCTCGGCCACGAAGGCCTGGGGCGTGATGCCCGCCTTGTCGGCGGCGATGGTGATGGCCGCGCCGTGGGCGTCGTCGGCGCAGACGAAGTTGACCTCGGCACCGTTCATCCGCTGGAAGCGCACCCAGATGTCGGCCTGGATGTATTCCATGATGTGGCCGATGTGGAACTTGCCGTTGGCGTAGGGAAGGGCGGTGGTGACGAAGAGCTTGCGCGCTGCGGGCATGGATGTCGGTCTCGCGGATGGGCCGGTCGTGTCGCGGCAGGGCGCCGCGCTCTGGCAGGGTCGGGCATTTTAGGTTTGGGCCCGCGTCGCAGCCGTATGCTTGCGGCTTTGCCCGCAGACCCCGAAGGAGGAAGCCCCGTGACCACCCCCCGCATTCCCGCCACCCTGATCTCCGGCGACGGCATCGGCCCCGAGATCATGGAAGCCACCCTGGCCGCGCTCGACGCCCTGGGCTCGCCCTTCGAGTGGGACCCGCAGATCGCCGGCCTGGGCGGCGTCAAGACCTCGGGCGACCCGCTGCCAGAGGCCACGCTGGAGAGCATCCGCCGCACGCGGCTGGCGCTCAAGGGCCCGCTGGAGACGCCGTCGGGCGGTGGCTACCGCAGTTCCAACGTGCGGTTGCGCGAGGCCTTCCAGCTCTTCGCCAACGTGCGCCCGGCGCGCACCATCATCCCCGGCGGTCGCTTCGACAACATCGACCTGCTGGTGGTGCGCGAGAACCTCGAGGGCCTGTACATCGGCCACGAGCACTACATCCGCATCGAGGACGACCCGCACGCCGTGGCCATGGCCACCGGCATCAACACCCGCCAGGGCTGCAAGCACATCCTGCGCTATGCCTTCGACGCCGCCGTGGCCCAGGGCCGCAAGAAGGTGACGGTGGTGCACAAGGCCAACATCATGAAGGCGCTCACGGGCATCTTCCTGGAGACGGCCGAGCAGCTCTACGCGGCCGAATATCAGGGCCAATTCCAGTTCGAGACCATGATCGTGGACGCCTGCGCCATGAAGCTGGTGCTCAACCCCTGGCAGTTCGACATGATCGTCACCACCAACCTGTTCGGCGACATCCTGTCCGACCTGGTGGCCGGACTGGTGGGCGGCCTGGGCATGGCGCCCGGCGCCAACATCGGCGCCGATGCGGCCATCTTCGAGGCGGTGCACGGCTCGGCGCCGGACATCGCCGGCAAGGGCATCGCCAACCCCATCGCGCTGATGCTGGCCGCGGCGCAGATGCTGGACCACGTCAAGCGCGTCGACCTGGCCGACCGTCTGCGCACCGCCATCGACCAGACGCTCAACGTCGACAACGTGCGCACCGGCGACCTGGGCGGCGGCGCCAACACCATCGCCTTCACCAAGGCGCTGGTGGCCCGCATCAAGGGGGGTGCATGACGACCGAGCAGAACCTGCCCATCCTTTCGCCTTCCGAGGCCCGGGTGCTCGGCGTGCTGATCGAGAAGCAGCGCACCGTGCCCGACAGCTACCCGCTCACGCTCAACAGCCTGTTGGCCGGCTGCAACCAGAAGACCAGCCGGCACCCGGTGATGGAGCTGGCCGAGGCCGAGGTGCAGGACGCGCTGGAAAGCCTGCGCCGCCGCAGCCTGGTGGACGAGAGCAGCGGCGGCCGGGCCATGCGCTACGGCCACAACACCGACCGCGTGCTGCGGCTGCCCTCGCAGTCGGTGATCCTGCTGGCCGTGCTCATGCTGCGCGGCCCGCAGACGGCGGGCGAACTGCGCATCGCCAGCGACCGCATGCACAACTTCGCCGACATCTCCTCGGTCGAAGGCTTCCTGGACGAGATGGCCGAGCGGCCGGCCGGCGCGCTGGTGGTCAAGCTGCCGCGCCTGCCGGGTGCGCGCGAGAGCCGCTGGGCGCACCTGCTGTCCGGGCCGGTGGCGGCGGAGCTGATGGCGGTGCCGGCGGCGGGTGCCGCTGCGACGGCGACCGGGGGCGACGCCGGCGAGACGGCCGCCCTGCGCCTGCGGGTGGACCGGCTCGAAGCCGAGGTCGCCACCCTCAAGGCCACGCTGGCCAAGGTCTGCGCGGACCTGGGCATCGACGTCGCCTGAAAGCCGCGCTGTCCGCCCACGTCCCGGATGAGCCCCTCTCCCCTCGCGGGAGAGGGAGAAAGACACGCGACGGCCGCGCGATCCCTTGGACCCGTCGTGCCGTACTCCCGCTGTCACCCAGCGGACGGCCCTCGCGAGGCCGGCTGCGCTACCTTCCGTGTCCCCCAAGAAACAGGGCCGCCCGCGCCCACCGAGACACCCATGACGCACCCCGCCGCCCTGGCCCAATGGCACCGCCTGGTGCAGACCCACGACAGCGCCGGCCTCTGGGCCCTGCTGGCCGAGGACGCCGTCTTCCATTCGCCCGTGGTGCACACGCCGCAGGTGGGGCGGCCCATCGTCAGCGCCTACCTCACGGCGGCCTTCCAGGTCTTCTTCAACGACAGCTTCCGCTACGTGCGCGAAACCATCGCGGCCGACCATGCCGTGCTCGAATTCGCCGTCACGCTCGATGGCATCGAGGTCAACGGCGTGGACATCATCAGCTGGAACGCCGATGGCCGCATCACCCAGTTCAAGGTCATGCTGCGGCCGCTCAAGGCGGTGAACCTGATCCACCAGCGCATGGGCGAGATGCTGGCGGCCCGCAAGGGCGGCTGACGACGGCGCGGCGCGGGGCGGGCCGCGGCAGTAGCATCGCGCGCACCGCCATGCCCGGACCGCCGCCATGACCCTCGAATCCGATCCGACCGCGAACACACCGGGCGGCTTCGACCTGCGCCGCTGGCGCGCGCTGGAAGGCGCTTCGCCCGCCCGCGAGCCCTGGCAGGCACTGCCCGGCCACGAAGTGCGCCGCTCCAGCCAGGGCCTGCCCTGGCCGGGTCTGATGCTGTGGCACCAGGTCGGCCCCGAGGGCGACCTCTACGTGCCGCCCACGGCCGAGCACACCATCCTCGTGCGTCGCGCCATTCCCACCGACCTGCTGCAGCGCCACGGCGCAAGCGTGGGCCGCACCCGTTGGCAGCCGGGGCAGGCCGTGGTCGTGCCCGCGGGCCTGCCCAGCTTCTGGCGCAGCGCCCGGCCGCGGGACAACCTGCACATCGACGTGGCCCCCAGCTGGCTCCACCGCAGCGCGCAGGCCGAGGTCACGCTGCACAGCTGTTTCGGCCGCGACGACCCCGTGCTCGACGGCTTCGCCCGCATGCTGCTCGGTGCGCTGGACAGCCAGGCGGCGCTGCACAGCGGCTTCGGCGAGCATGTGGCGCAGGCCCTGGCGCTGCACCTGCTCAGCCACTATGCCGGCCCGCACCGGGCGTTGCGCGGTGGCGCCTGGCTGCTGCGACGGCAGATGCAACAGCTGGAGGAGGCAGTGCGCGAGGCGCTCGACGCCCACTGGACGGTCGAGCGCATGGCGCGGCTGGTGGGCCTGAGCAGCTTCCACTTCGCGCGCGCCTTCAAGGCCTCGTACGGCATGACGCCGCACGCCTGGCTGAACGCGCAGCGCATGGCGCACGCCGCCCAGCTGGTGCGCGAGACCTCGCTCGACATCGCCGAGATCGCGGCGCGCACCGGCCACCGCTCGGCGCCGCATTTCTCGCAGGCCTTCCGGCGGCACTGGGGCCAGTCGCCGACGGCGTGGCGACGCGGCGGCTGAGCGCCCGCCGATCCGTCTCAGGACTTTCCCGCAGTGGCGCAAGGCGCCGACAGCCGGCGCAACAAACCGACAGGCCTCCATCGCCGCCCACGGCACAGTGCGCACCGAGCCCGGCAGCACCGAGACCGGGCCTGAAGGAGACCTCGCCATGACCGACCGCCGCCAGTTCACCGCCCGCCTGCTGGGCACCCTGGGCGCCACCGCCGCCCTGCCACTGTGGCCGCGCCTGGCCTCGGCGCAGACGCCCGAGGTGGTGCGCATCGTCGTCGGCTTTCCGCCCGGCGGCAGCACCGACAACGTGGCCCGCCGCCTGGCCGAGAAGCTGCGCGGCGCCTATGCGCCCACGATGCTGGTGGACAACCGGCCGGGCGCCGGTACGCAGATTGCGGTCGGTGCCGTCAAGGAGGCCGCGGCCGATGGCGGCACGGTCCTGCTGTCGCCGCCAGCGCCCTTCAGCGTCTATCCCTTCACCTACCGCAAGCTGCCCTATGCACCGCAGGACGTGGTGCCGGTGGCGATGGTGTGCACCTTCCCCTTCGCCTTCGCCGTCGGGCCCGCGGTGCCGGCCAGCGTCCGGACGCTGCCCGACTTCATCGCCTGGGCCAAGGCCCATCCGGCGCAGGCGGCCTTCGGCTCGCCCGCCGCGGGCTCCACGCCGCACCTGCTGGGCAGCCTGCTGGGCAAGATGGCCGGCGTGGAGCTGACCCATGTGCCCTACCGCGGCGACGGGCCCGGCCTGCAGGACCTGATGGGCGGCCAGGTGGCGGGCTACTCCACCGTGCTGGGCAGCTACCTGCCGCAACTGCGTTCGGGCCGGCTGCGCCTGCTGGCCGTCAGCGGCAGCGCGCGCAGCCCCTTCGCGCCGGAGCTGCCCACCTATGCGGAGCAGGGCTATGCGCTCGACAACACCGAATGGTTCGGGCTCTTCGTGCCGGCCCGCACGCCGCAGGCGGTCATCGAGCGGCTGGCGACGGCCGCCCGCGCGGCCGTTGCGCAGCCGGACTATGCGCAGGGCCTTGCCGAATTCGGCATGAGCGCGCAGTTCCTCGGTCCCAAGGAACTGGCGGCGAAACTCAAGGCCGACACCGACTTCTGGCGCGTGCAGGTGCCGCGCATTGGCTTCACGGCCGACTCCTGAAACCCTGCCGGCGAGCGATTCGCCGGCCTGTCCCCGGCGACCGCCCATGACCCCCTCCGAACACCCGCTCACCCCCCTCTGGACGCCCGATGACGCTCGCCGCGACCGCGCCCTGATCACGGCCTTCGCACAGTGGCTGCAGCGCGAGCGCAGCCTGTGCTTCGACGGCTACGAGGCGTTGTGGCAGTGGTCGGTGCAGGACACGGAGGGCTTCTGGCGCGCGGTGCTCGACTTCTTCGCGCTGCCCTTCGACCCGCCGCCCGCGCGCATGCTGGAGGACGCGCCCATGCCCGGCGCGCGCTGGTTTCCGGGCGCGCGGGTGAACTTCGTGCAGCAGGTGCTGCGCCACGAGGGGCTGCAGACGCCCGCCATCGTCTACGAGAGCGAGGCCGGTGGCAGCGGCGAGATCGGCTGGGCTGAGCTGCGGCGTCAGGTCGGCGCCGTGGCCGCCACGCTGCGCGACCTGGGTGTCGAACCCGGCGACCGCGTGGCGGGCTACCTGCCCAACATCCCGCAGACCGTCGTGGCCTTCCTGGCCGCCGCCAGCCTGGGCGCCATCTGGACGCTGTGCGCGCCCGACATGGGGCCGGTGAGCGTCGGCGACCGCTTCCGCCAGGTCGCGCCCAAGGTGCTGATCGCGGTCGACGGCTACCGCTTCGCCGGCAAGCCCTTCGACCGCCGCGCGCCGCTGGACGAGATCCTGGCCGGCCTGCCCAGCGTGCAGGCCGTGCTCTGGGTGCCGCACCTCGCGGCCGATGCCGCACCGCCGCCGCAGGTGCAGGCCCGGCGCTGGCTGCCGTGGGCCGACGCCCTGGCCATGCCGTCGGCCTTGGCGCCGCAGCCGATGGCGGCGGACCACCCGCTGTGGATCCTCTATTCCTCCGGCACCACCGGCCTGCCCAAGCCCATCGTGCACGGCCATGGCGGCGTGCTGGCCAACGGCATGGTCAACATGGTGCTGCACAACGACCTGCATCCCGGCGACCGGGTGCTGTGGGCCGTCAACACCTCGTGGATGGTGTGGAACGCCCACATCATGAGCCTGCTGGGCGGCGCGACCGTGGTGCTGTACGACGGCAGCGTGACGGGCGACGGGCCCGAGCACGATTGGGGCCACCTGTGGAAGCTCGCCGGCCGCACGCGCGTCAACTTCTTCGGTGCGGGCGCGGCCATTCACCAGGCCTGCATGAAGGCCGGCATCGTGCCGCGCGACATCGCCGACCTGGACGCGCTGCACACACTCGGCTCCACCGGCTCGCCGCTGTCGCCCGAGGCCTGCGCCTGGATGTACGCGTCGATCCGGCCCGACCTGTGGCTCAACGTGGTCTCCGGCGGCACCGACCTGGCCGGCGGCTTCCTGGTGGGCCTGCCCACGCTGCCGGTGTACCTGGGCGAGATGCAATGCCGCACCCTGGGCGCCCGCGTCGAGGCCTGGAGCGACGACGGCCGCCCGGTGATGGACGAGGTCGGTGAACTGGTCTGCGTCAATCCGCTGCCCTCCATGCCGCTGTTCTTCTGGGGCGACGAAGATGGCAGCCGCTACCGCGAAAGCTATTTCGACACCTTCCAGGACGCGGCGGGTCGCCCCGTCTGGCGGCATGGCGACTGGCTGCGGCTGGTGCCCCGGCCGCACGCCGTGGGCGGCGTGATCTACGGACGCTCCGACGCCACCATCAACCGCCAGGGCGTGCGCATGGGCACGGCCGAGTTCTACCGCGTGGTGGAACAGCTGGAGGAGGTGGCCGACAGCCTGGTTGTGGACCTCGAATACCTGGGCCGCCCCTCATGGATGGCCCTGTTCGTGCAACTGCGGCCCGGCATCGAGCTGGACGAGCCGCTGCGCCAGCGCATCCGGCAGGCCCTGCGCACCGGCCTGTCGGCACGCCACGTGCCCGACGAGATCGTGCCGGTGGCGCTGGTGCCGCGCACCATCACCGGCAAGAAGCTGGAACTGCCCGTCAAGAAGCTGCTGCTGGGCCAGCCGGTGGAGAAGGTGGTCAAGCGCGATGCGCTCGCGCAGCCCGCGGCCATCGACTGGTTCGTGGACTTTGCGCAGCAGTACCTGGCGCGCTCGACCTCATAGCTCCGTTGTCCGACAGCGGGCGCGCGCCCGGCTTCCTACGATGGCACGCAGGGGGAGAGCCCGGGGTGCCGTCGCCGCAACACACAACTACAGGACACGCGACCTGACCCGAACCCGCCGGCGCCATCCGCGGTGCCGGCCCGTTTCGAGCAAGGGGTCTGGCGATGTCCACGAACACGCCGCGCACGCGCGCGGCCACCACCGGCAGCCGTGAACAGGCGCGCAAGCTGGAGGAAGAAGGCCGCCTGAAGCCGGGCAGCCGGCGCCGCCGGCCCGCGCAGTCCCAGGATGCGGACCTGCCGCCGCCGCACGAGCCTGGCAGCCACGATGGCGAAAAGGTCAGCGAGAAGGGCGACGCCAGTGGCGCACCTCATCCCGCCGCCAAGGGGCGCGACGCCCCGGTGGATGTGCGTTGAGCGCGCGGTGTCGAATCCGCCCGCAGGCTTCGCTGGGCATGCCGTGCCTGCGTCACGGGTTCCGCCTGCCTCGCCTGCCACGCGCGTCGCGCCTGCCTTCTGACGCGAGGGCCGCATGCCCTGGCTGAAGATCCTGCACATCGGCGCGGTGATCCTCTGGTGCGGCGCCTTGCTGTACCTGCCGTTGGCCACCGCCGCCGCCTCGGGCGCCGCCAACCGGCGACCCGCCGCGCTGGGCGATCCGCAGGACGAGATCCTGCGCGCCCTGTTCATCTGGGTGGCCACGCCGGCCGCGCTGCTGGCCATCGGCTCGGGCACGCTGATCTTCGTGGTTCAGGGCACGCTCGGGCTGTGGTTGCTGGCCAAGCTGGTGCTGGTCGGACTGCTGGCGCTGGGCCATGCCAGCTTCGGCCTGCTCATCCTGCGCGTGGAGCGCGGGCAGTCTGCGCAGCGCGCCGCGCTGCTCATCGGTGCGCTGCTGCTGCCGCTGCTGCTGGCCATCGCCTGGCTGGTGTTGCGCAAGCCCGGTCTGGACGGGACGCTGCCGTGAGGGCCGTGCCACGGGGCCTGGCGCCTGCGACCTCCCTGCCGGCGCACGCCGGGCGCCTCCGCGCCATCTCAGGTCATGTCGACCGCCACGCCCTTCTCGTACACCAGCCGCCCGCCGAGGTAGGCGGCCAGCGCGATGAAGCCCGCCGTGAACAGCGTGATGCCCGCGCCCCAGGGCCACAGCCACTGGGCCGGGTCCTCGGCACGCCAGCGCAGCGCCCAGTTGAGCGTGGCCAGCGACAGCATCATCACGGCCACGATGGCATGACCCCAGGCCGTGACCAGGCGGCGGATGCGCCTGACCGTCAGCAGGTCGATCAGGCCGGCCACGCTGGCGATCCAGCCGCCGGCCGCGCCCACGCCTGCCAGCCACAGGCCGGCCCGCGCCCAGAACGGGTCCTGCGTCCACCACCAGGCGCCGTCGGTGCCCACCAGGCCGATCAGCGCCGCCACCGGAAAGTGGATCAGCATGGGATGCAGCGGATGGCCCGCAATGGCCGCGCGGCTGCGGATGGGTTCGGGCATCACTTGGCCCGGGCTCGGAGGTGCGGCGCTCATCCGGCCATTGTGGGGCTGGGCCTGCTGCCGCTCCTCGGCGGATGCCGGGGGCCGCTGTCGGTCCTCGACCCGGCCGGGCCATCGGCCGGCGCCATCGCGCAGGTGTGGTGGTGGATGTTCGGCGTGGCGGCGGCGGTCTGGCTGCTGATGATGGTGCTGGGTGCGCTGGCCATGCGCACCGGTCGTGACCGCTGCGGTGGCAAGGGCGAATCGGCGGGTGTCGAAAAAGGGGGCGAACACCGCTCCGGCCAGGAGGCGCGCCGGGCCGAGGACGGCGCCCGTCAGCGTCGCATCGCGCGCCGCTGTCTGGTGGGCGGCGGTCTGCTGCTGCCGGGTGCCGCCATCACGGCGCTGCTGCTCTTCGGCTCGCCGGCCGGCTTCCATCAGCTGCCCTGGCCGGGCGCGGCGGCCGCACCGCTTCGGGTGGACGTGACCGGCCACCAGTGGTGGTGGGAGGTGCACTACCCCGATACCGGCCAGCGCCTGCGCAACGAGCTGCGCCTGCCCGCCGGCCGTGCGGTCGATGTGCACACCCGCAGCGCCGACGTGATTCACGGCTTCTGGGTGCCACGACTGGGCGGCAAGCTCGACGCCGTGCCGGGCCGTACGCTGGTCGTGCGGCTGCAGGCAGACCGGCCTGGCACCTACCGCGGCGTCTGCGCGGAGTTCTGCGGCGCCGGGCATGCGCACATGCCGATGGTGGTGCAGGCCATGCCGGCCGAGGCCTTCGATGCGTGGCTGAACGCGCCGCCCACTGCCGCCCTCACGCCACGGCCACCCGCCGTGGCCGCCGCCGTCGCGCAGGAGGCTGGCCGATGACCGATCGCGAGCAACCCACCAGCGAGGCCACCAACCAGCAGGCCGACGACGCCCTGCACCGCGCCCTGCACGAGACCTGGCGCAACCCGTCCGGCTGGCGCGTGCTGGCGGCGGTCAACCACAGCACCATCGCCCAGCGCTTCATGCTCACGGGTGGGGCCTTCTTCCTGATCGCGGGCGTGCTGGCCATGCTGATCCGCGCGCAGCTGGCCTTGCCGCAGCACGACTTCATGGGCGTGGAGGCCTACAACCAGGCCTTCACCATGCACGGCACGCTGATGATGTTCCTGTTCGCCGTGCCCATGCTGCAGGGCATCGCGGCCTACCTGCTGCCCAAGATGATCGGTGCCCGCGACCTGGTGTTCCCGCGCCTGTCTTCCTTCGGCTACTGGTGCTACCTGTTCGGCGGCGTGATCTTCACCAGCAGCCTGGCCTTCGAGCTGGCGCCCGATGCCGGCTGGTTCATGTACACGCCGCTGTCGAGCAACGTGTACTCGCCCGGCATCAACTCGGACTTCTGGCTCATCGGCATCACCTTCGTGGAGATTTCCACCATGGCGGCCGCCATCGAGCTGGCGGTGTCGGTGCTGCGCACCCGCTCGGCCGGCATGGCGCTGCAGCGCATGCCCATCTTCGCCTGGGCCATGCTGGTCACCTCGCTCATGATCGTGATCGGCTTTCCGCCGCTGATCCTCGGCTCGGTGCTGCTGGAGCTGGAGCGGGCGGCAGGCTGGGCCTTCTTCGACCCCACGCGCGGCGGCGATCCGCTCCTGTGGGCGCACCTCTTCTGGCTGTTCGGCCATCCGGAGGTCTACATCATCTTCCTGCCCGCCACGGGGCTGATCTCCACCATCGTGCCGGTCTTTGCCGGCCGGCCGCTGGTGGGCTACCGCTGGGTGGTGGCGTCGCTCATCGGCATCGGCTTCCTCAGCTTCGGGCTGTGGGTGCACCACATGTTCACGCTGGGCATCCCGGCGCTGGCGCAGGCCTTCTTCTCGGCGGCCAGCATGCTGGTGGGCATTCCGACGGCGGTGCAGATCTTCGCCTGGCTGGCCACGCTGTGGACCGGCCGACCGCGCTGGGAGGTGCCCATGCTGTGGATCGCCGCCTTCCTGGTGGTGTTCGTGGCCGGCGGCCTGACGGGCGTGATGCTGGCGCTGGTGCCCTTCAACTGGCAGGTGCACGACACGCATTTCGTGGTGGCGCACTTCCACTACGTGCTGGTGGGCGGCATGCTGTTCCCGCTGCTGGCGGGTCTGTACTACTGGCTGCCGCACATGAGCGGGCGCATGCCGTCGAAGCGGCTGTCGCGGGCGGGCTTCTGGCTCACCGTCATCGGCTTCAACGGCACCTTCCTGGTGATGCACTGGACGGGCCTGCTGGGCATGCCGCGGCGCGTCTACACCTACGAGCCGGGGCTGGGGTGGGACTGGCCCAACCTCATCTCCTCGGTGTTCGGCTTCGTCATGGCCTTCGGCGTCGTCACGGTGCTGCTGGACCTGGCGCTGCACTGGCGCCTGGGCCGGCGGGCCGAGGTCAACCCCTGGAAGGCCGACACGCTGGAATGGGCCACCGCCATGCCTGCGGAGGCCTACAACTTCGCCAGCCAGCCCGCGGTGCACACGCGCCATCCCCTGTGGGCGCGGCCCGGCCTGCCCGCCGAGATCGCCGCCGGCCGCCATGCGCTGGCCCGCGGCGTGGCGGCGCGCGAGACGCTGGGCAGCAGCCCGGTGGCGGCACGGCCCACCGAGCTCATCGTGCTGCCGGGCAACAGCTGGCTGCCCTTCCAGGCGGCGCTGCTGATCGCGCTGCTGTGCGTGATGCTGCTGCTCAAGGCCTATGTGCCGGCAGCGATCCTCGGTGCGGGCGCGGCGCTGGTGCTGCTGCGCTGGTCCTGGGTCAATGGCGACCATCCCGGCTATGGCGCGCCGCATGAGGAAGAAGACGCCGTCACCGAAGTCCACGGCGTGGTGCTGCGTCCGCACACCCATGGCTTCGACGGGCCGGGCCTGTGGGGCATGAAGTTCACGCTGCTGGCCGATGGGGCGTTCTTCAGTTCGCTGCTCTTCGGCTGGTTCTACCTGTGGACGGTGGCGCCGGGCTGGCAGGCCCCGGCGCGGCCGGTGCTGGGCCTGTGGCCGCTGCTGGCCGTGACCGTGCTGGCGGTGGCGGCGAGCGCATCGATGTGCAATGCGGTCGGTCGGCTGCGGCGGGGCGAGGGCGGCAGGCTCGCCCTGCGCCTGGCGTTGGCGGGCCTGCTGGCGCTGGGTGCCTCAGGCGGCCTGGCGCTGCTGGGTGCCACGCTCGAGCTGCGCCCGCGCCTGCAGGCGCATGACGCCATCGTCGCCGTCACGCTGCTCTACCTGGGCTTCCACACGCTGCTGGCCGGCGTGCTGGCGCTGATGCAGGCAGCGCGCGTGCGGGCAGGCCATGTGGGGCTGCGGCGGCCCTATGAGCCCGGGGTGGTGGCGGCCTTCTGCCACTACACGGCGGGGGCCTGTGCGGTCGCCTGGCTGGCCTTTGCGCTGGTGCCGCGGGGGTGGGCATGAAGGGCGGGCGCAGAGATGCGCCGGTGCGGGGTGTCGATGTGGCGGAGGCGAGGCCGCCTGCGGACAGTCGCGCTGCACGAGCGCCGTCGCCCCCTCTCCCCCGTCCCCTCTCCCGCGGGGGGAGAGGGGAGGAGGGCGGCCCTACCGGGGCGGCGCGGACGTGGCGCTGGCTGTCGCCCGACAGCCCCTGGCAACTGGCGCTGGGCTTCACGCTGTGGTCGCTCTGGTTCGTGGGGGTGTACGGCGGCGTGTCGGTGGCTTGCTCGGCCCGCTGGGCGGCCGATGCGCGCGGACCCTGGAACGGCGTCAACGGTGCGCTGATCGCGGGCACGCTGGCCACCGTCGTCCTGTTGCTGCTGGCCGCGCGCCGCTGCCTGTGCCATGCCCGCACACTGCGGGGGCTGGACCCGGCCGGCCCGCACCGCCCGGCACGGCCGGCGGATGCGGTGGGGCAGGCCGAGGCCGATGAGCCGCCCGCTGGCGAGGTGCCCGGGAGCGCCTTCGCCCAGCGCCGGGAACGTCGGCGCTTCATCGCCTTCATGGCGGCGCTGCTGCATGCGCTGGCGGCCGCGTCCACCGTCTTCGTGGCGCTGCCGCTGCTGCGGCTGCCGCCGTGTCTCTGACCGACTCCGAGGAATGCCACCATGCCCGTCGATCTGATCCGCCTGTGCACCCTCGGCGCCATGCCCGCGCTGCCGCCGGACTGGTGGGCCGCCTGGAGCCTGTCTCCGGCCATGCTGCTGCCGCTGCTGGCATTGGCCTTCCATGCCCTTCGGCCGACGGCGAGGGCGGGCCTGCCGGAGGGCAGCGCCCGCCGATGGCGCCTGGCTGGGCTGGCCCTGCTGGCGCTGGCGCTGCTGTCGCCCCTGTGCCGGCTGGCGGCCACCCTGGCGGGGGCGCACATGGCGCAGCTGATGGTGCTGGTGGCGGGCTGTGCGCTGCTGGCCCTCGGCTGGACGCCACCGCGCCACGACGCGCGCATGGCGCTGCCGCTGGCGGCGGCCCTGCACGGCGGCCTGCTGTGGCTGTGGCACCTGCCGGCCGTCTATGCGGCCACGCTGACCAGCGGCGCGGTGCACTGGGCCGCCACGGCGGCGCTGGTGGCGGCCTCCTTCGTCTTCTTCCACCGGGCCGTCCATGCTCCGGCGGACCGCCGCGGCGCCGCGCTGCTGGCCGTGCTGGCCACGCTGGCCCACACCGGGCTGCTGGGCGCACTGCTCACCTTCGCCGGCCAGCCGCTCTATGCGCTGCAGGCGCCTGGCGCGCGCGCCTGGGGCCTCGATCCGCTCACCGACCAGCAGATCGCCGGCCTGGTGATGTGGGTGCCCGGTGGCCTGGGCTACATGGCCCTGGCACTGGGGCTGGCGCTGCACTGGGCGGCGCAGGGCGATCACGACCGGCGCCAGCGCCGCAGGGCAGGGCCGGAGGGCCTCGCCTCGGCGGACTCCGTGGCCTCCGCCAGCTGACGCCGCTTGCCCCTTCCGCGGCAGCGGCCGGCCGCTGCCCCGTAGACTCGCCGCCCAATTGAGGAGCCAAATCCAATGACCGTGACCCCCGAGGGCCTGCTCGACGCGCTCAAGAGCGTCCAGGACCCGAACACCGGCCAGTCCTTCGTGGCGGCCAAGGCCGTGCGCAATCTGCAGATCGACGGTGGCGACGTCGCCTTCGACCTGGTGCTGGGCTATCCGGCCCGCAGCCAGCATCCGGCGCTGCGCAAGGCGCTGGTCGCTGCGGCCCGCACCGTGCCCGGCGTCGAGAACGTGTCGGTCAACGTGCTGACCGAGATCACCGCCCATGCCGTGCAGCGCGGCGTGCAGCTGCTGCCGGGCGTGAAGAACATCGTGGCCGTGGCCTCGGGCAAGGGCGGCGTGGGCAAGAGCACCACGGCCGCCAACCTGGCCCTGGCGCTGGCCGCCGAGGGCGCGCGGGTCGGCCTGCTCGACGCCGACATCTACGGCCCCAGCCAGCCCATGATGATGGGTGTGAGCGGCCGGCCCACCAGCCCCGACGACAAGACCATGGACCCGCTGGAAGGCCATGGCGTGCAGCTGATGTCCATCGGCTTCCTGGTCGACCCCGACCAGGCCATGATCTGGCGCGGCCCCATGGCCACCCAGGCGCTGGACCAGCTGCTGCGCCAGACCAACTGGAAGGACATCGACTACCTCGTGGTCGACATGCCGCCCGGCACCGGCGACATCCAGCTCAGCCTGAGCCAGCGCGTGCCCATCACCGGCGCGGTGATCGTCACCACGCCGCAGGACATCGCCCTGCTCGACGCCCGCAAGGGCATCACCATGTTCGAGAAGGTGGGCGTGCCCATCCTCGGCATCGTGGAGAACATGGCGGTGCACGTGTGCACGAACTGCGGCCATGTGGAGCACATCTTTGGCCACGAGGGCGGCAAGAAGATGGCGGCCGAGCGCAACATGGCCTACCTGGGCGCGCTGCCCCTGGCCATGACCATCCGCGAGCAGGCCGACGGCGGCAAGCCCACCGTGGTGGCCGATCCCGACGGCGAGATCGCCGGCCTGTACAAGGCCGTGGCCCGCCAGGTGGCCATGGGCATCGCGGGCAAGGCCAAGGACTTCTCGTCCAAGTTTCCGACCATCACGGTGAGCAAGAACACCTGATCGGCCTTCCGGGCGGCCGGCCACGCGCCGCCCGGTCCTTGCAAATTGATCGGCGGCCGATCCATTTGCAAGGAAGCCCGGCGATCATCGGCAGTGGCTGACTTGCCTTGCCGCCCTGCCGACGCATGAACCTCCTCGCCTCCCTGCGCTACCTGGCCGCCCTGGCCGAGCACCGGCATTTCGGCCGGGCAGCGGCGGCCTGCCACATCACGCAGCCGGCGCTGTCCAATGCCATGCGCGCGCTGGAGGCCGAGTTCGGCGTGGCCATCGTGCGCCGCGGCCGGGCCTATGCGGGACTGACGCCCGAGGGCGAACAGGTGCTGGCCAGCGCCCACCGCATGCTGCACGAGCACGAGCGGCTGCAGCAGCAGTTGCGCAGCGAGGCCGGCCAGCCGCGAGGGCGCCTGCGCATGGCGGCCGTGCCCACGGCCATCCCGCTGCTCAGCCGCTTTGCAGCGCGACTGCGCGTGCGGCATCCGGGCATCGTGCCGACGGTGCTGTCGATGAGCTCGCTGGAGCTGGAGACCGGGCTGGACCACCTGGCCATCGACCTGGCTCTGGGCTACACCGGCCGGCAGGGCCCGGCGGCCAAGGCGCTGCAGACATGGCCGCAGATCGAGGAGCACTACTTCCTGCTGCGCACATCCCCCGAAAGCCTGACGCCCGCGGTGCTGCAGATGGGCGAGCCCATCGGCTGGGCCGAGGCGGCGGCGCTGCCGCTGTGCCTGCTCACGCCCGAGATGCACAACCGCGCCATCATCGACGCCGCCTTCACCGAGGCCGGTGCGGCGGGCGTGGCGCCGGCGGTCGAGACCAATTCGGTGCTCACGCTGGTGCTGGCGGTGCAGACCGGCGATGTGTGCGCGGTGCTGCCGGGGGCGATGGTCGATACGGTGCGCGGTCAGCCGGGTCTTCTGGCCCAGCCCCTGGTGTTGCCGACGGTGCGCACGCCGCTAGGCTTCATGGCGCCGGCGGCGGTGCGGCCGTCGCGGGCGCTGGAGGCGGCGCTGGTGCTGCTGCAGTCGCCCGAGTGGCTGGGCGAACTGCGGGCGCATGGCGGGGCGCTGGCGGCGTGAGGTCCGTAGGTCGTCTCGAAGGGAGTCGCCATGCCGCCGCCTGAAGCCGGGCTGCTGGAGGCGCTGCGGGCGCTGTGGGAGCTGCTGGTGATGGTGGGGCGCTTCTTTCTTTGGCTGTTCAACATCGGGCGCTGAGGGGTGCGGAAAGTGGTGCTGCTTGGTCGCCTCGCCTGCGTTCTGTGGCTTTCGATTTCTCCACGTGCCAATTGCGCTGGTTGCTGGTTGCTGGTTGGCTGGTCAACGGGTAACGGATTGAGGGATTGACGGATTGAAGGGTCGACGGATTGAAGGGTCGACGGATTGAAGGGACGGGCGAGAGGAAGGGACGCTAACCCGGCAGAGGGCGCCGGCATGCGCGCTCCCGGTGCACGCTCGCGCTGACCGGCTTGGTGCACGGGGCGGGTGCTCGCTCTCCACCGACGTGCTTGGGGCACTGCACGGCGCCGCGAATGGCACCTCCGCACGCACACCGGCACCCTCCGCCTGGACGGTGCGCCTGTACTGCCGGGGTCGGCCGCCGGCCCCGAAATCCGTTCGCCCTGAGCGTGTCGAAGGGCAGAGCGGCGCGCGGCGCAACGGCTCGGCCAACCTGTTCCGCCTCAGCGCGAGCTTCAGTGACGAGGCTTTGACAGGCTCAGCCCGAACGGTCTGGGGCTGACTGGTCCGCCTCGTCCCAGAACGTCAGGAACCCGGTACCAGGACCAGGACCAGGACCAGGACCCCGGGGACCCCTGAACTCAAGGATTCCACGGCCCTGACGGCCTCAAGACCCCACGACCTGAACAGGGGAGGGCTCGCGCGCAGCGTCGAGGCGGAGGATGACGGTGTGCGTGCGGAGGTGCCATTCGCGGCGCCGTGCAGTGCGGCAAGCACGTTGGTGGACAGCGAGCACCCGCCACGTGCAACAAGCCGGTCGGCGCGAGCGTGCACCGGGAGCGCGCATGCCGGCGTCCTCTGCCGGGTTAGGCCCCTGCCACTCGCGCGTCCGACCACGCCCACGCCCACGCCGCCACCAGCCACCAGCCACCAGCCACCAGCCACCAGCCACCAGCCACCAGCCACCAGCCACCAGCACCGACGCCGACGCCGACGCCGACGCCGACGCCGACGCCGACGCCATTCACCTCACACCCCCGGCCCATTCATTCCTTGAATCACCCCATGTCGCGAAGCAATTTGCGACCGCCCCCCCCGGCACGGACACTCGGCCCGAGACAACTCCAGCGTCACCGCCCGGCTGCCGCCCATCCGCCCTTGGCGCGGCGCCCGAGCGACCGGTGACCGCCCCACGATGGCCCAGACCCCCACACCGCCCAGCGGCCCCGCACGCGTTCGCAGCGAACGCGTGCTCGCCACCCCCGACGAACTGCGCGACCGACTGCGCCAGCTGGGCCGCGCCCCCGCCGAAGCCGCCGATCCGCGCCTGGCCACGGTCCGCGAGATCGTCGCGCGCCATGCCCTGCAGCGTGGCGGCCTGCTGCCCGCCCTCCACGACGTGCAGGACGCGCTGGGCTTCGTGCCGGCCGAGGTCGTGGGCGAGATCGCGCTGGGCTTCAACCTCTCGCGCGCCGAGGTGCACGGCGTCATCAGCTACTACCACCACTTCCGCAGCGAACCCGCCGGTCGGCATGTGCTGGAGGTCTGCCGCGCCGAGGCCTGCCAGGCCATGGGCGCCGAGGCCCTCTGGCAGCATGCCTGCGAGGGCCTGGGCCTGCCCGAGGCCGGCGGCACGCGGCCCGACGGCAGCATGACGCTGCAGCCCGTCTACTGCCTGGGCCTGTGCGCCCAGTCGCCGGCCGCCATGCTCGATGGCCGTCCCCATGCGCGGCTCTCGCCAGAGCGGCTGGACCGCGTGATCGGCGCCTGCATGGCGACGGAGGTGACGGCATGAACCCCACCACCCTCTACGTGCCGCGCGACAGCGCCGCCCTCGCCGTCGGCGCCGACGAGGTGGCCGCCGCCATCGAGCGCGAGGCCGCAGCCCGCGGCCAGCCGGTGCGCATCGTGCGCAATGGCTCGCGCGGCATGCTCTGGCTCGAAACCCTGGTCGAGGTGCAGACGCCGCAGGGCCGCATGGGCTACGGCCCCGTAGCGCCCGAAGACGTGCCGAAGCTGTTCGAAGCCGGCTGGCTGCAGGGCGGCGTGCACGCGCTCTCGCTGGGCGTGGTCGACGAACTGCCCTGGCTGAAGCGCCAGCAGCGCCTGACCTTCGCCCGCGTGGGCCTCACCGACCCGCTGTCGCTGGCCGACTACGAGGCCCACGGCGGCCTGCTGGGCCTGCGCCGTGCGCTCGCCATGCCCGCCACCGAGGTGGTGCAGCAGGTGACCGATTCGGGCCTGCGCGGACGCGGCGGCGCGGCCTTTCCGGCCGGCATCAAGTGGAGGACGGTGGCCTCGGCCGTCGCCAGCCACAAGTACGTGGTCTGCAATGCCGACGAGGGCGACTCCGGCACCTTCTCCGACCGCATGGTCATGGAGGGCGACCCCTTCGTGCTGGTCGAGGGCATGGCCATCGCCGGCATCAGCACCGGCGCCACGCGCGGCTACATCTACGTGCGCTCCGAATACCCCTTCGCCGTGCGCACGCTGCGCGAGGCGGTGGACATCGCCCGCACCGCCGGCATCCTCGGGCCCGACGTGCTGGGCAGCGGCCGCGCCTTCGACATCGAGGTGCGCATGGCCGCCGGCGCCTACGTCTGCGGCGAAGAGACGGCCCTGCTCGAAAGCCTGGAAGGCAAGCGTGGCATCGTGCGCGCCAAGCCGCCGATCCCCGCGCTGGCGGGCCTGTTCGGTCAGCCCACGGTGATCAACAACGTCATCACCTTCGCCTCGGTGCCCATCATCCTGGCGCGCGGCGCGGCCTTCTACCGCGACTATGGCGTCGGCCGCTCGCACGGCACGCTGCCGATCCAGATCGCGGGCAATGTGCGTCGCGGCGGGCTGGTGGAGCTGGCCTTCGGCGTCACGCTGCGCGAGCTGCTCGTCGACTGGGGCGGCGGCACCGCCTCGGGCCGGCCGGTGAAGGCGGTGCAGGTGGGTGGTCCGCTGGGTGCCTACGTGCCCGAGTCCCGGTGGGACGTGCCGCTGGACTACGAGGCCTACGCCGCCATGGGCGCCGTGGTGGGTCACGGCGGCATCGTGGTGCACGACGACACGGCCGACCTGTCGCGGCTGGCGCGCTACGCCATGGAATTCTGCGCGATCGAATCCTGCGGCAAGTGCACGCCCTGCCGCATCGGCTCCACGCGCGGCGTCGAGGTGATCGACCGCATCACGGCGCGCGCGGGCACGGCCAAGGAAGAGCAGGTCGAGCTGCTGCGCGACCTGTGCGACACCATGCTGGCCGGCTCGCTCTGCGCCATGGGCGGCATGACGCCGTACCCGGTGCTGTCCGCGCTCGACCATTACCCCGAAGACTTCGGGCTGCAGCCGGCCGCCGCCGCGCAGGCCACTGCTGGCGCCGTCGCCTGACGCGCCACCTCCGCACGAAGAACGAACGAGACCCGCAAGGAGCCCCCGATGCTCGACCACCTCAAGACCACCGACCACGGCACGCCGCTGCGCGAGTCCACGCAGGAAGTCACGCTGGAGATCGACGGCCAGTGCGTCACCGTGCCGCAGGGCACCTCGCTGATGCGTGCCGCCGTCGATGCCGGCGTGCAGGTGCCCAAGCTGTGCGCCACCGACAGCCTGGAGCCCTTCGGCTCCTGCCGGCTGTGCCTGGTCGAGATCGAGGGGCGCAAGGGCTACCCGGCTTCGTGCACCACGCCGGCCGAGGCGGGCATGAAGGTCCGCACCCAGAGCCCGAAGCTGCAGAAGCTGCGCAAGGGCGTGATGGAGCTCTACATCTCCGACCATCCGCTCGACTGCCTCACCTGCTCGGCCAATGGCAACTGCGAGCTGCAGGACATGGCGGGTGTCACCGGCCTGCGCAACGTGCGCTACGGTTTCGACGGGGCCAACCACCTGAAGGCGGCCAAGGACGAATCCAACCCCTACTTCAGCTACGACCCGTCCAAGTGCATCGTCTGCAACCGCTGCGTGCGCGCCTGCGAGGAGACGCAGGGCACCTTCGCGCTCACCATCAGCGGCCGCGGCTTCGACTCGCGCGTCTCGCCGGGGCAGGACCAGCCCTTCATGGAAAGCGAATGCGTGAGCTGCGGCGCCTGCGTCGAGGCCTGCCCCACGGCCACGCTGCAGGAGAAGTCGGTCATCGAGCTGGGCCAGCCCGAGCACAGCGTGATCACCACCTGCGCCTACTGCGGTGTGGGCTGCTCTTTCAAAGCGGAAATGAAGGGCACGCAGGTCGTGCGCATGGTGCCGTGGAAGGACGGCAAGGCCAACGAAGGCCACAGCTGCGTCAAGGGCCGCTTCGCCTGGGGTTACGCGACGCACCAGGACCGCATCACGACGCCCATGATCCGCGCGAAGATCACCGATCCGTGGCGTGAGGTGAGCTGGGAAGAGGCCATCGCCCATGCGGCCTCGGAGTTCCGCCGCATCCAGGCCCAGCATGGGCAGGACTCCATCGGCGGAATCACCTCCAGCCGCTGCACCAACGAAGAGACGTACCTGGTGCAGAAGCTCATCCGCGCGGCCTTCGGCAACAACAACGTCGACACCTGTGCGCGGGTGTGCCATTCGCCCACCGGCTACGGCCTGGGCCAGACCTTCGGCACCTCGGCCGGCACGCAGACCTTCAAGTCGGTCGAGAAGAGCGACGTGATCCTGGTGATCGGCGCCAACCCGGCGGCGGCGCATCCGGTGTTCGCCTCGCGCATGAAGAAGCGCATCCGCCAGGGCGCGCGCCTGATCGTCATCGACCCGCGCGAGACCGAGATGGTCCGCGGCCCGCACCTGCAGGCCGACTTCCATCTGGCGCTCAAGCCCGGCACCAACGTGGCGGTGATCAGCGCGCTGGCGCATGTGATCGTCACCGAGGGCCTGCTGGCCGAGGACTACATCGCCGAGCGCTGCGACGAGAAGTCCTTCCGGGCGTGGAAAGATTTCGTGGCGCGCCCGGACAACTCGCCCGAGGCCATGGAGGCCGTCACCGGCGTGCCCGCCGCCGTGGTGCGCGGCGCCGCGCGCCTCTATGCCACCGGCAATGCCGAGGGCGTGAAGACGGGCCAGCCCGTCAACAGCGCCATCTACTACGGCCTGGGCGTGACCGAGCATGCGCAGGGCTCGACCATGGTGATGGGCATCGCCAACCTGGCCATGGCCTGCGGCATGGTCGGCCGCGAGGGCGTGGGCGTGAACCCGCTGCGTGGCCAGAACAACGTGCAGGGCAGCTGCGACATGGGCAGCTTTCCGCACGAGCTGCCGGGCTACCGCCACATCAGCGACACCACCACCCGCAGCCAGTTCGAGGCCGCCTGGGGCGTGGAACTGAGCCCCGAGCCGGGCCTGCGCATTCCCAATATGTTCGACGCCGCGCTGGGCGGCAGCTTCAAGGGCCTGTACTGCGAGGGCGAGGACATCGTGCAGTCCGACCCCAACACCCAGCATGTGGCCGCGGCGCTCTCGGCCATGGAATGCATCGTGGTGCAGGACATCTTCCTGAACGAGACGGCCAAGTACGCCCATGTGTTCCTGCCCGGCTCCTCCTTCCTGGAGAAGGACGGCACCTTCACCAACGCCGAGCGCCGCATCTCGCGCGTGCGCAAGGTCATGCCGCCGCTGGCCACGTATGCGGATTGGGAGGTGACGCAGCTGCTGGCCAATGCGCTGGGCTACCCGATGCGCTACACGCATCCGCGCGAGATCATGGCCGAGATCGCGGCGCTGACGCCCTCCTTCGCCGGCGTCAGCTACGACAAGCTGGACCGGCACGGCAGCCTGCAGTGGCCCTGCAACGACAGCACGCCCGAGATCGGCACGCCGATCATGCACATCGACAAGTTCGTGCGCGGCAAGGGCCGCTTCATCGTCACGCAGTACGTGGCCACGGACGAGAAGGTCACGCCGCGCTTCCCGCTGCTGCTGACCACCGGCCGCATCCTGTCGCAGTACAACGTGGGCGCGCAGACGCGGCGCACGCCCAACAACCAGTGGCACAGCGAGGACCGGCTGGAGATCCATCCGCACGACGCCGAGGAACGCGGCATCCACGACGGCGATTGGGTGGGCATCAGCAGCCGCGCCGGCGAGACCGTGCTGCGCGCCACCGTCACCGAGCGCATCCAGCCCGGCGTGGTCTACACCACCTTCCACTTCCCGGAGTCGGGGGCCAACGTCATCACCACCGACAGCTCCGACTGGGCCACCAACTGCCCCGAATACAAGGTGACGGCGGTGCAGGTCGCGCCCGTGCTGCAGCCGCAGCAGCGCTCGGCCTGGCAGCGCGACTACGCCCGCTTCAATGCCGAGCAGATCGCCCACCTGGAGGCCGCCACCGATGGACGCTGACAACTTGGTGCGCATGGCCAACCGCATCGGCGACTTCTTCGCCGCGCAGCCCGACCGCGAGGAGGCGCTGGCGGGCATCGCCGAGCACCTGAAGAAGTTCTGGGCGCCGCGCATGCGGGGCGACTTCCTGGCGGCGCTGGATGCCGGCGCGCCCGCCTTGCATCCCCTGGTGCGCGAGGCCGTGACGGCGCATCGCGCGCAGCTCGCACCGGTGGCCCGGGTTCAGGGTTAACCCCGGACGCGTGCGATCATCGAACGCTCAGGTGCGTTCAGCGAACAGTTGCGCACGGGCGACGTTGTAGGCGCAGGCCGCGTCTTCTTAAAGTCGCGGCCGTTTCGGCCACTTTGGGCCGACCCTCGACCTTCTTCGTCCCAAGCTCTGCCGCCATGCGCCGTTCCATCGCCACCGTTTCCCTTAGCGGCACGCTGCGCCAGAAGCTGGAGGCTGTGGCGGCGGCCGGATTCGATGGCGTGGAGCTGTTCGAGCCCGACTTCACGCACTTCCCCGGCTCGGCCGCGGACCTGGGCCGCATGGCCGCCGACCTGGGCCTGACGATCGACCTGTTCCAGCCCTTCCGCGACTTCGAGGCGATGCCGCCCGAGGCCTTCGCCCGCAGCCTGGACCGGGCCGAGCGCAAGTTCGACCTCATGCAGGCCATGGGCGTGCCGCTGATGCTGTGCTGCTCCAACACCTCGCCGCTGTGCGTGGACGCACCGGCGCTGGCCGCCGAACAGCTGCGCGCGCTGGCCGACCGCGCCGCGCGCCGCGGCCTGCGCGTGGGTTTCGAGGCCCTTGCCTGGGGCCGCCACACCTCGCTCTACGGCCAGGCCTGGGACATCGTGCGCCGCGCCGACCATCCGGCGCTGGGCCTGATCCTGGACAGCTTCCACACGCTCTCCCTGCGCGACGACCCGGCCGGCATCGCCGCCATCCCGGGCGACAGGATCTTCTTCCTGCAGATGGCCGACGCGCCGCTGATGAGCCTGGACGTGCTGCAGTGGGCGCGCCATCACCGCTCCTTTCCCGGCCAGGGCGACTTCGACGTCGTGGGCTTCTACGAGCAGGTGCTGCTGGCCGGCTACAGCGGCCCGCTGTCGCTGGAGATCTTCAACGATGTGTTCCGCGAGACGCCCAACCGCCGCACCGCGGTGGACGCGATGCGCTCGCTGCTGTACCTGGAAAGCCAGGTGCGCGAACGCCTGGCAGCCCGCGCCGCGGCGTCCGAGCCCGACGCCCGCGCTGCCTCGGCCCTGACGCTGCGCGGCCTGGCCGAGCCGCCGGCCGCGCCGGCCTTCGCGGGCGTTGCCTTCATCGAATTCGCAGCCGACGAGGCCACTGCGCCGCAGCTCGACGTGCAACTGCGCCAGTTGGGCTTCCGCCGCGCGGGCCGCCACCGGTCCAAGGCGGCCACGCTGTACCGGCAAGGCGACATCGCCATGATCGTCAATGCCGAGCCGGCTTCCTTCGCGCGCAGCCGCTTCGAGCTTCACGGGCCTTCGGTCTGCGCCCTCGGACTGCGCGCCGCGCAGCCGCAGGCCGCGCAGGACCGCGCCGTCGCCCTCTGCTCGCAGCGCCATCGCAGCCCGCTCGGGCCGGGTGAGGTGGAGGTGCCGGCCATCGTCTCGCCCGGCGGCAACCTGATGCATTTCGTCGACGCGGCGCTCGGCACCGACGGTCTGTTCGCCGCCGACTTCGTGCTGGACGAGGGGCAGGCGCCCGATGCCGGCCTGCAGCACGTGGACCACGTGGCCCTGGGCCTGAACCTGGACCAGTACGACACCTGGACGCTGTTCACCCGCGCCGTGCTGGGCCTGTCGCTGGCAGAGAGCCAGGAGCTGGCCGATCCCTTCGGCCTGGTGCGCAGCCGCGCTGCGGCCGATGCCGACCGCAGCCTGAGGCTGGTGCTCAATGCCTCGCTCAGCCGGCGCACGCTCACCGCCCGCGCGGTGAATCGACGCGGCGACGGCGGCGTGCACCACATCGCCTTCGCCTGCGAGGACATCTTCGATACGGTGGCCCGGTTGCGCGCGCGCGGCGTCGCCTTCCTGCCGATCTCGCCCAACTACTACGACGACCTGCCCACGCGCTTCGATCTCGACCCGGCATTGCTGGCGCGCATGCGCGAGGCCGGCGTGCTGTTCGACCGCTCCACGCAGGGCGACTTCCTGCACATCTACACGCGCGCCGCGGACGAAGGCCTGTTCTTCGAAGTCGTGCAGCGCATCGGCGCCTACGACGGCTATGGCGCCGCCAACAGCGCCGCCCGCATGGCGGCCCAGGCCCAGGCCTGAGTCAGCCGTCGCCTCTTACCCTCATCCGTTCCACAACCACACGCCACACCACAGCGGAGACCTCGCACCATGTCCACCTCTTCCCACGCGAACGAGCCCGAAGGCCGGCGCCAGTCCAAGAAGGCCGCTGCCAGCGGCTGGATCGGCTCGGCGCTGGAGTACTACGACTTCTTCATCTACGCCACGGCCGCCTCGCTGATCTTTCCCCAGATCTTCTTCCCCAAGGGCGATCCGGCCATCGCCATCATTGCCTCGCTGGCCACCTACGGCGTGGGCTACGTGGCGCGTCCCATCGGCGCCTTCGTGCTGGGCCACATGGGCGACACCCGCGGACGCAAGCAGGTGCTGGTGCTGTGCATGTTCCTGATGGGCTTCTCGACCATCGCCGTGGGCCTGCTGCCCACCTACGACCAGATCGGTCTGTGGGCGCCTGCGCTGCTGGTGCTGTGCCGCCTGGTGCAGGGCTTCGCCGTCGCCGGTGAGATCTCGGGGGCCAGCTCCATGATCCTGGAGCACGCGCCCTTCGGCCGCCGCGGCTTCTTCGCCAGCTTCACGCTGCAGGGCGTGCAGGCCGGCCAGATCCTGGCCGCTGCCGTCTTCCTGCCGCTGGCGCACTACATGCCCACCGACCAGTTCAACAGCTGGGGCTGGCGCGTGCCCTTCATCCTGAGCTTCATCGTCATCATCATCGGCTGGATCATCCGCCGCGAGGTGGACGAGACGCCCGCCTTCACCCAGGAAGGCGCCGCCAAGCCGCGCTCGCCCGTGACCGAGGCCTTCAAGCACCACGCCCCCGACATGCTGCGCGTGGTGCTGATGTCGCTGATGAACGTGATCCCGGTCGTGGCCACCATCTTCGGCGCCGCCTATGCGGTGCAGCCGGCCTACGGCATCGGCTTCCACAAGGACGTGTACCTGTGGATCCCCGTGCTGGGCAACATCCTGGCCGTGCTGGTGATCCCGCTGGTGGGCAACCTGTCGGACAAGATCGGCCGCCGCCCGCCCATGATCGTGGGCTCGGTGCTGGCCGGCCTGCTGGCCTTCGGCTACCTGTATGCCATCAGCATCGGCAGCGTGCCGCTGGCCATCTGCATGTCGCTGCTGATGTGGGGCATCGTGTACCAGGGCTACAACGCCGTGTTCCCCAGCTTCTACCCGGAGCTGTTCCCCACCCGCACCCGCGTGTCGGCCATGGCCATCTCGCAGAACGTGGGCACCGCCATCACCGCCATGCTGCCGGCCGTCTTCGCCGCCGTGGCGCCCCCCGGCTCCACCAACATCTGGCTGACCGTGGGCGCGCTGGCCTTCGGCATCACCGTGATCTCGGCCGTGGCCTGCTACACGGCCCGCGAGACGTACCGGCTGGCGATGAACGACCTGGGCAAGCCCGAAGCGGCCCCGGTGCCCGAAGGCGAATACATGCGCCTGCGCGACGAGGCGCTGGCCCAGGCGGCACGCGCCTGATCCGCGCCAAGCCCCCGGCGGCGGTGCGGCGGGTGGATCCTTCCACCACGCCGGCCGTCCCGGCTGGGCACAATCCCGAGGCCGTGGTGCTGCAAGCGCCATGGCCTTTTTTCATGGGCGTGACGCGTGCCGACAGGGCGGCGACGCCTGCCCGCCGTGGCGTCATCCGTCCGCCTCGGTCATCGCGCCAACGACCGCCCGCCTGCTTATCCCCGCCATGTCCGACACCGCCACCGAACCGCTGCTGCCTTCCCTCGTGCGCCTGCCCGTACGCGTGCAGGGCGAGGCCGGGCTGCCGCCCGAAGGCGCGGCGCGCGAGGACGTCCTGGCGGCCGAGGTGCCGGTGGCGCTGGTCTTCAATGGCATTTCGCATGCGGTGATGATGGCCACGCCGCAGGACATCGAGGACTTCGCCCTGGGCTTCGCGCTGAGCGAAGGCATCCTCGACACGGCCGCGGACTGCCGCGGCATCGAGGCCGAGGCCATCGACGCGGCAGCTGCAGGTCTGCCCGAGGGCATGCCCGGCATCGAGGTGCGGCTGGAGATCTCCACGCGCGCCTTCGAGCGCCTGAAGGGCCGCCGTCGCAGCCTGGCGGGGCGCACCGGCTGCGGCGTGTGCGGCGTCGAGAGCTTCGCCGCGCTGGACCTCACGCCTGTGCCGCTGCCCCCGCCCGACTGGCTGCCGCAGGTGGATCTGGCCACCGTGCTGCGCGGCTTCGCGCAGATGCCGCCGCGCCAGTGCCTCAACGCCGAGGCCGGCGCCATCCATGCCGCCGCCTGGGCCGCGGTGGGCGGTACGGTGAGCGACGTGCTGGAGGACGTCGGGCGGCACAACGCGCTCGACAAGCTCATCGGCCGCCTGGCCCGCGAAGGCCGGCTGGGCACGCCGGGCTTCGTGCTGCTGTCCAGCCGCGGCAGCCACGAGTTGGTGCGCAAGTGCGCGCGGGTGGGCATCGCGGCGATGGCCACCATCTCGGCGCCGACGGCGATGGGCGTGCAGATGGCCAAGGCCAGCGGTGTGCGACTGTGGGGACTGTGCCGCGCGCCGCGCGGGGTGCTGTATGCGCTTTGAGGTGGGCCGACATCGGATCGATATGGGCAGGAAGACCGACTCGGATAGGGCGGCGATTGAAGTTCAACGCTCTAACTGAACCTATCGAAGTTTTGCGGCTCTTTCCTCACCATGGACCGTCTAGCGCCGTCTCGTCGCCGCCGTCTGATGCAGGCGGTGAGAACAAAGAACACCGAACCGGAGCGCGCAGTGCGCTCTTTACTCCACGGTATGGGCTACCGTTTCCGGCTCCATCGCCGCGATTTGCCCGGCACACCCGATATTGTGTTGCCTGGTCGACGCTGTGCCATCTTCGTGCATGGGTGTTACTGGCATGCCCATGGTTGCCGCATCGGTCAGCCACCAAAGAGTGCTCTCGACTACTGGACGCCGAAGTTGGCGGCTAATCGGGCACGCGATGCTCGAAAGCAGGCCGAGCTTGCGGAGGCCGGTTGGAGAGTGACCGTTGTTTGGCAATGCGAGCTTCGGGACACGTCGACATTGGTCGAGCGGCTCGAGAAATTCCTCGGCCCGTCAGCAACAAAACGATCGACAACGTCCCGTTGAATGGCTTACGCTTGCAGCTCGTTGCTCGACCCTTTCCTATCCCCCCAAAAGTACAAGAACATGCCACGTCCCATAGGGATCGACCTGTTTGCCGGAGCCGGCGGCCTCAGTCTCGGATTCGAGTCGGCCGGTTTCGACATCGCTGCAGCTGTGGAGATCGATCCTATCCACTGTGCTGCGCACAAGTTCAACTTCCCCCACACAGCCACGATCTGCAAGAGCGTTGTGGATGTCAGCGGCGCTGAGATTCGTATGCGAGCGGGCCTGGGGCGCCAGGACATCGACGTCGTGTTTGGCGGCGCGCCCTGTCAGGGCTTCTCTCTCATCGGCAAGCGGGCCATGGATGACCCACGCAATCAGTTGGTGCATCACTTTGTGCGCATCGTTGCTGAGCTGCGCCCGAAATTTTTCGTCTTCGAGAACGTCAAGGGGCTCACGGTGGGGGCCCACCGCAAGTTTCTTCAAGAAATCATCGACGCGTTCCAAGCCTGCGACTACCAAATCCAACTTCCCTATCGGGTGCTTAACGCCAAGGACTTCGGAGTTCCGCAATCGCGCCAACGCTTGTTTCTGATCGGCGCTCGCAAGGGGGAGCAACTGCCCGTTTATCCGGAAGCGATCGGGCGGAGCGTCACGGTCCACGATGCGATAGGCGATCTTCCGGATGCCCAGCTTTTCCCCGAGCTTTATGCGCGCGACTGGGTTAAGGCAAAGTTCGGCCGCCCGTCTGCGTATGCCGCAGCGCTTCGTGGCAAGGCTCCTGCGGCTTCGGATTTTTCGTACGAGCGAGAGTTCGACCGAGCACTGCTGACGTCCAGCACTTTGACCGTTCACACGGAACTATCCAAACAACGCTTCATGGCGACGCCGAATGGCGAGACCGAACCGGTCAGTCGATTTTTGAAACTCCACCCCGATGGCGTCTGCAACACCCTGCGTGCCGGAACGGCCGGTGACCGGGGGGCATTTACGTCGCCGCGCCCCATTCATCCTTGGAGTCCCCGCGTCATCACCGTCCGCGAAGCGGCGCGCTTGCATTCCTATCCCGACTGGTTTCGATTCCACGCTACCAAGTGGCATGGCTTTCGACAGATCGGCAATTCGGTGCCACCGCTGCTGGGACGCGCCGTGGCTGCACAGTTGATGGTGGCTCTGAACGCTGTGCCGGAAAAGCCTAGTAGCTGCGTTGCAATGGGCGATCCCGCGCTCCTGACCGTCTCCATGTCCGACGCTGCGCAAATGTTCGGTGTCCGGGACGATGTCATCGCCAGGCGGCGTCGGCCCAATAAGGGTTCCGAGGGGCAACTGCCGCTCGATTTGATCCCAACCGAAGCAGCGACGAAGTACGCATGAGCAGCAATAGTCCAAGCGCCGAAAAGGCGATTGCACCGAATCGCTATCACGCACTGATCGAAAAGGTGTTCGTTGAGCGGTACTCGGACGGTATGCGCGAGATCGACTTCCGGCGAGAAGACTTGAAGGCCGCGGCGACATCGCTCGGACTGGTGCTGCCCGAGAATCTCGGCGATGTCATCTATGCGATGCGTTTTCGCGTACCCATGCCGACTGCTGTGATCCGAACACAACCGCCGGGCTATGAATGGTTGATCGAACTTGCAGGGCGGGCACAGTACAAGTTCCGGTTGCGCAAGGCGAACAGGATCGTCCCTAACGTCAATTTGGCGCGTATTCGCATACCCGATAACACGCCGGAGATGATTGCTGCCTATGCGCTGGACGATGAGCAGGCGCTGCTCGCTAAGGTGCGCTACAACCGCTTGCTCGACATCTTTCTCGGATTGACCACTTTCTCGTTGCAGAACCATCTGCGCACCACCGTCAAGGGTGTGGGGCAGATCGAGATCGACGAGATGTATGTCGGCATCGACAAGCACGGCTGTCACTACGTGATCCCCGTCCAGGCCAAGGGTGGCAGCGACCAGATTTCGGTGGTGCAGACATCCCAGGACATTCGGTGTTGCGCCGAGAAGTATGCGGGCCTCCGCTGCCGGCCTGTATCCGCGCAATTCGTCTCCAGCGACCAGATCGCGCTCTTCGAACTGACGGTCGAGGACGACGAGGTACGCGTCGTTGAAGAGCGGCACTACAAGCTGGTGCCGGCATCCGAGCTCGATAAGTCGGAAATTACGGCATACAGGTAGTGACGAGTGACGAGGACGCAGCGCGACGTCTCTGCCTACGCGCGAGCACAGCGCTGCGGCTGATTTAAACGCCGTTCCGAACAGCGCTATTTCAGCGCCAGCACCGCCTCGGCCGCGGCGTCGATGTCCTGCGCACCCAGCGCCGCCACCTCCACCGGCCGCCGCGTGGCCCAGGCATGGAAGTGCCGCGCCTGCGAGCGCTCGTAGTGCGGGTCGTAGTGCAAGGCCATCAGCTCGCCGAAGAGCAGCGGCAACGCGCCCTCGCGGGCCCACTGCTGCCAGCGCTGCACCGTCTCCTTGCCCTGCATCTCCTTGAGCGCGCCCAGGCGCTCGGCCAGGGCCTCGCGGTCGTCGCCCAGGTAGGCATAGTCGGTGAGCAGATAGGCGAGGCGCGCCTCGGGCGTGGCGCGGATCTCGATGCAGTCGGCCGCACGCATGCGCTCCACCAGTGGCTGCGGCACGGAAAGACGGCCGATGCGCGGGCTTTCGCCTTCCACGTACAGCGGGCGTGAGGGATCGCAGGCTTCGAGCGCGGCGGCGATGCGGGTCTCGAACTGCTTCTGCGACGGCTGTGGCACACCCGGCCAGGCGCCCAGCAGCGAGCCCTTGTGGCAGGCCGCGGCCTCCAGGTCCAGCACCTGGGCGCCGCGTTTGGCCAGGGCCTCCAGCACGCGGGTCTTGGCGCTGCCGGTGGCACCGACGATCACGCGCAGCTGCATCGCCGGCACCAGCTGGTCGATCTGCGTGACAACGTGCTTGCGGAAGGACTTGTAGCCGCCGGCCAGCTGCTGCGCGTCCCAGCCCACCAGGCGCATCCACTGCACCATGGAGCCGCTGCGCAGGCCGCCGCGCCAGCAGTAGACCAGCGGCCGCCACTTGATCGGCCGTTCGGCCATGACCGGGCTCTGCAGGTGCCGCGCCAGATTGGCCGCCACCATCGCGCCGCCCACGCGGCGGGCCTCGAAGGCGCCCTGCTGGTGGTAGAGCGTGCCGACGATGCGGCGCTCCTCGTCGTCGAGCACTGGGCAGTTGATGGCGCCGGGAATGTGGTCCAGCGCGAATTCGGAGGGGGAGCGTGCGTCGATGACGGTGTCGAAGGCGTGGCGGTCTTCCGGGCGGACGGGACGGGGCTGGCTCATGGGGCGCGATTGTCGGCGGGCGTCTCAGTGCTGCGGCGCCAAGGGGGATCGGCCATGAGCCGGTCCCGCCAGCGTTGGTCTGGACGGCTGCCGGCGCAGCGCGGCCGTCGTCACTTCAGGCGCCCCAGCGCCGCCGCACCCAGCCGCTGGCGCCATCCACCCCCGCCACCAGCGCGAACATGCCCAGCAGCACCGTCATCGATTGCGCCTGCTGGAAGATCGACAGGTGGAAGTACAGCATCTGCCCCAACCCGCCGCCGCCCACGAAGCCGAGCACGGCGGCCATGCGGATGTTCATCTCCCAGCGGTAGAGGCTGTAGGCCAGCCACTGCGGGGCCACCAGCGGCAGGCTGGCGTAGCCGAAGGCGGCGATGCGGCCGGCGCCGGCCTCGCGCAGGGCGCGTTCGGGCGCGGGCGGCGCGTTCTCCAGCGCCTCGGCAAAGAGCCGGCCCAGCACGCCGGTGGTGTGCAGCGACAGCGCCAGCGCCCCGGCGAAGGGACCGATGCCGGCGGCCAGCACCATCAGCGCCGCCCACACCAGCTCGGGGACGCTGCGCAGCAGGTTGAGCACGAAGCGCGCGGCCTGCTGCAGCGGCCAGCCTGCGCGACCGGATGCCGGCAGCGCCAGCACGGCGCCGGCGACCATGGCCAGCACGGTGCCCAGGGCCGACACGGCCAGGGTCTGGAGCGCGCCATGGGCCGTGCGCGTCAGGAAGTCGGGCGACAGGTCGGGCGGGAAGAACTCGGCCACGAAGCGGCCCATGTGGCCCATCGATTCGGCCGAGACCAGCGCCGACATGTCCAGCCCCAGCCAGGCGAAGCTGGCGACGATGGCGGCCAGCACGGCAGCGAGCACGCCGCGGCAACGCCAGCAGGGCGCGGGGCGCGGGGGCAGGGTCTTGGCGACATTGCCGTTCATGCCAGCAGCCTCCGCAACCCATTCGACAGCGCATCCGCGAGCAGCACCAGCGCCAGGAAGACCAGCAGGATGCTGCAGGCCTCGCCGCCGTTGAGCATCTTCATCGACTGGTCCATCAGCTGGCCCAGGCCGCCGGCGCCGACGAAACCCATGACCACCGAGGCGCGCACCGCGCATTCCCAGCGGTAGACGGTGTACGAGGCCAGCTCCTGCGCCGCGTTGGGCAGCAGGCCGTAGGCCAGGGCGGCGATGCGGCTGCTGCCCGATTCGAGCAGCGCCTGGGCCGGCCGGTTGTCCACCGACTCCAGGATCTCGGCATACACCTTGCCCAGCATGCCGCCGTAGGTGACGGCCAGGGCCAGCACGCCGGCCGCCGGGCCCAGGCCCATCGCACGCACGAAGAGCAGCGCCCAGACGATCTCGGGAATGGCGCGCAGGCCCATCAGCAGCAGCCGCGCCGTGCGGCGCACGATGCCACCGCGCAGCCGGCCCGGACCGGGGCCGAGGCGCGACACCGACAGCGCCCGCGTGGCAGCGAAGGCCAGCGGCACCGCGATCACAAAGGCCAGCGTGGTGCCGGCCGTGGCCATGGCCAGCGTCTCCAGGGTGGCGCGGCCGAGCAGGGCCAAGAAGTCGGGGGCCAGCGAGGGCGGCCAGAAGGCGGCGAGGAAGCCGCCGATCACGGCCAGGTTGCCGCTGGTCAGCAACTGCCAGGGCTGGAACTCGGACAGCTGCAGCACCGGCCAGGCGATGGCGAGGGCCGCCAGTGCGCCGACCAGGCGGCGGCGTGCAGCCGGGTCGCGCAGCGGTGGTGCGGCAACGAGGGGCGCCGAGGCCGGCGTGGCGGCAGTGATCGTGCGGCTCGTCATCGGCAGCCTGACACAGACAGAGCAGGCCCTGACGTCATCGGCAGGCCGGCGGTAGAAAAACGGAGGTCGGCGTCATTGCAGAGTGAGCGCCATGCGGCTCTTGTCCTCATCGGCAGCCCGAGGGAACGAATGCTGCGGCCGGCGGCTTCACCGATGCAGTCTCGTCGGCGGCGGGCAGGCCACCTTCCGCCGCATACAGCGCGGAAAGCCGCTCCGGCGTGACCTCGGCCGCCGGCAGGTCGAACAGCACCCGCCCGGCCTGCAGCCCGACCACACGCGGGAACCAGCGCAGCGCCAGGTCCACCGCATGCAGCGAGGCGCACAGCGTCGCGCCGGTGGCCTCGCTCTGGGCGGCCAGCGCGCGCAGGGTGGTGTCGGCCAGCGTGGGATCGAGGGCGGAGACGGGCTCGTCGGCCAGTAGGAGGTCGGGCCTCTGGTAGAGCACGCGCGCCACCGCTACGCGCTGGAACTGCCCGCCGGAGAGCCGGTCGCAGCGCTCGAAGAGCCGGTCCTCGATGCCCACCTGCGCCAGCGCGGCATGCGCGCCCTGCAGGTCGGTGGGCCGCAGCAGCGAGCCCAGCGCGTGCAGCGTGGACCACTGACCCAGCCGGCCCGAGAGCACCGCCGTCACGGCGCGAAGACGCGGCGCGATGGGCGGCTGCTGGTGCACGGTGCCGATGCGTGCGCGCAAGGCGCGCAGGCGCCGCGCATCGACCTGCCAGGGCGACGCGTCCAGCAGCGCGACGCTGCCGGCGCTCGGCCGCAGCGCGGCACCCAGGATGCGCAGCAGCGTGGTCTTGCCCGCGCCGGAAGGGCCGATGAAGGCGATGCGCTCGCCCGGCCGCGCGGCCAGCGTCACGCCTTCGAGCGCCCGCTGTCCGTTGGGATGGACCAGGCCCACGCCTTCCAGTGCAAAGCTCACGCTGCGCCTTTCAGGGGGGACTTACTTGATCAGGCCGGCCGACTTGCCGGCGGCCTCGATGCCGTCGTAGTTGGACGACTGCGTGGGCACGAACTTGCTGGCGCGCTGCAGCTGCATGATCTCCTTGTGCTCGGGCTTGGCCGGGTCGAGCTGCAGGAAGGCGTCGGTCAGCTTCTTGGTCAGCGCCGGGTCCAGGCCGGGGCGCACCGTCCAGTTGTAGTCGAAGTAGGGCGGCGTGGTGGCCAGCACGCGCACCTTGGCGGCGTTGGGGTTCTTGGCCTCGACCAGCTTGTCCCACACCGAGGCGTTGAGCACGCCGGCCTCGGCCCGGCCCGCGGCCACGAAGGCCACGGTGGCGTCGTGCGCGCCGGAGTAGGCGACGGTCTTGAAGTCCTTCTCGGGGTTGATGCCGTCCTTCAGCAGGAAGAAGCGCGGCATCAGGCTGCCCGAGGTGGAGGAGGGCGCGCCGAAGGCGAAGGTCTTGCCCTTGAGGTCGGCCAGGGTCTTGGCGGTGCTGTCGGCCGGCACGATGAACTTGCTGGTGAAGGCCTCGTCCTCGGCGCGCTGCACGATCGGCTTGGCGCCGCCGTTGGTGCGGATCCTGGCCTGCACGTAGGTGAAGCCGCCCAGCCAGGCCAGGTCGATCTTGTTGGTGGCCAGGCCCTCGACCACGGCGGCGTAGTCGGTCACGGGCGTGAACTGCACGTTCATGCCGGTCTGCTGCTTGAGGTATTCGCCCAGCGGGGCGAACTTGCGCTGCAGCTCCGTGGGCGCTTCGTCGGGAATGGCGGACACGCGCAGGGTGCCGGTCTGGGCATGGGCCGGGAGCGTGGCGACGGCGGCGGTGGCGAGCAGGGCGGCCAGGGTGGCGCGGCGAGAGAAGGTCATGGTATTGGCCTCGTTGAAAAGACAGGATGGCAAGGGCAGGAATGGGGGCGCTTCGATAATCCGACGCTTACCCAATCCGCCTTCAGGAGAACACTGCGATGCAGCAGCAGCGACCGATGAACCCGCTGGCGCCGATGCGCCTGACCAGCTTCTCGCACGGCGGCGGCTGCGGCTGCAAGATCGCACCGGGCGTGCTCAGCGAGATCCTGCGCAGCAGTGGCGCTGGCCTGATTCCGCCGGAACTGATGGTGGGCATCGAGACGGCCGACGATGCAGCGGTCTATCGCCTGAACGACGAGCAGGCGCTGGTGGCGACCACCGATTTTTTCATGCCGATCGTGGACGACCCCTACGAGTTCGGCCGCATCGCCGCAACCAATGCGATCAGCGACGTGTACGCGATGGGCGGCAAGCCGATCCTGGCGCTGGCGCTGGTGGCGATGCCGGTGAACCAGCTGCCGGTCGCGGTGATCGGCGACATCGTGCGCGGCGGGCAGGACGTGTGCCGTGCGGCGGGCATCCCGATCGCGGGTGGCCACACCATCGATTCGGTGGAGCCGATCTACGGCCTGGTGGCGCTGGGGCTGGTGCACCCGGACCGCGTGCGGCGCAACGCCGATGCGCGTGCGGGCGATGTGCTGGTGCTGGGCAAGCCGCTGGGCGTGGGTGTGCTGTCGGCGGCGCTCAAGAAGGAGAAGCTGCCCGAGTCGGGCTACCGCGAGCTGATCGCCAACACGACGAAGCTCAATACGCCGGGGCCGAAGCTGGCCGCGCTGGACGGCGTGCATGCGATCACCGACGTGACGGGCTTCGGGCTGGCCGGCCATGGGCTGGAGCTGGCACGCGGCGCGGGGCTGCGGGTGATGATCGAGTGGCCGCGCGTGCCGCTGCTCGATGGCGTGGCGGCGATGGCGGCCGATGGCTTCGTGACGGGGGCGTCGGGGCGAAACTGGGCGGGGTATGGCGCGTCGGTGTCCTTGTCTGCAGGGCTGCCTGAGGTCACACAGGCCCTGGTGACCGATCCGCAGACGGCGGGCGGCCTGCTGGTGAGCTGCGAGCCGGAGGCCGTCGATGCGGTGCTGGCCGTGTTCCGCGACGAGGGCTTCGAGTCGGCGGCTGTGATCGGTCGTTGCGAGGCGGGTCCCGCGGGGCTGGTGGTCGAAGGCTGAGACGGTGCTTGGTCCTTTACGGACCGCGGGGAGCGCGCTCGTTGGTGTCCGGGCGTGGGTTTTTCGTTCTGAAGTGTTTGCCGTCTTGCCTGGGTGCTGGGGGCGAAGCGCGTCGGTGTCTTGAGCCGTTTCCAGGGTGCGTTCGATGAGGTCCGCCTGGTGCGGGGCACCCGCGGGCGTCGCCCACAGGCTGCGCCGCTCGCTGAACGCTCGCGGAACCTGCGGTGCTCGCCGGATGAGCGCGCGGCATAACTCGCTGCGCTGCCGCAGGCAGCTCCGCTCAGACAGATGCCGCGAGTCAGAAGGAACGGCCCGCGGAGACCGCGGGCCTCGCTCATCCGGCTGCGCGCCTCGGCGCATCCTGAGGGCGCCACCCGCGGGCACCCCGCACCAGGCTCCGGGGCGTGCGTGGGACGGGCCCCCCTTCGGGATTGCCCGCCGGGCGCGGCCCTTGGCCTTGTGGAGCCTGGTTTGACTCCTCTCCCCTCTGGGGAGAGGTTGGGTGAGGGGCCAGCGGCGGTGGATGCGCTGCACGTGAGCCACCGCCCGGGCCCTCACCCCAACCCTCTCCCAGAGGGAGAGGGAGCAAGAGCGCGCCGTCCTCGACGCTTGAACTTGCAGCAAACCTGACTCCGATACGCCTTTCGGGGGATAGCCGCCGTCGCGAGCGGGTCGAGGTTGCGCCGAGAAGCGCAGCCGTACATGGGTACGGCGAGCATCGCAGGTGCAAGATCGACCCGCGCAGCAGGCGGATGCCCCCGAAAGGGCGGAGGGGAGAGGGAGTCGAACCCTCCCAGCGACGCGTGGCGCCACCCACCGGGTTTGAAGCCCGGCCGCCCCACCAGGGACGTTTCCCCTCCGAATGGGCGGCCGCTGCGCGGCGCCCATGGAATGTTGTCTTGCGCGGCCCCGCCGCTGCCCGGTCGCCTGCGGCGCCAACCCTGCCACCTTCGTGGCCGGCATTGCACGGACTCTCATGCGCCCCGCCCCCCGAACATCGCCGTATCCGGCCGCAGCAGGTGCGTGTCCTTCACCCGCCGCGTGTAGCCCACGCGGTCGAAGAACTCCAGGATCTGGATCGCGCGCTTGCGGCCGAGGCCGGTGGCGTCGCGGAAGCTGGCAGCCTGCAGGCCGGCCGGGCCGTTGATGCAGTCGCGGGCCAGGGCCGCCAGCCGCTCGACGGTGGGCAGCGGATAGTACAGGTCTTTGACCACCTGGAAGGCCGCGCCACGCCGGGCCAGGCTGGCCAGCGTCTGGCGCACCATGGCCTCGCTGGCGGCCAGATCCTTGGCCAGATCGCGCACCCAGGGCGGATCGAAACCGCCATTCGCCAGCTTCGGCAGCAGTTGCTGCGCGAGCTTCTCTTCGGCCGCATTGAGGCGGGCCGCATGGTCCGGCAGGTGCAGCCAGTGGGCGCTGCGCACCAGGCGGCCATCGGCCACCAGCGATTCGACCAGCGCGCGCCACAGGCCATCGTCGGTGCGCGGGCCGGCCAGGCGGCGCAGGCGGCGCGCGTCGGGGCCGATCTCCGCCGGCTGGGCCTCGTGGAAGGCGCGCAGGCGTTCGATGACCTGGGCCTGCAGCGCTTCGAGATGGCGGCGCGTGATCAGCATGCTGTCGATGCGCAGCGCATCGGCGGGCAAGGGCGCCAGTGCGTCGGGGCCGGGCAGGGCCAGGGCGCGCGCGAAGCGGGCGGCGTCCAGGCCCACCGGGGCGGCCTGCAGCAGGCCATCGAGCAAGGCGGCACGGTCCGGCAGCGCCCAGGCTGCCAGTTCGGCCAGGCGTTGGGGCGTGCGGCGGTAGCGCACGGGCGCGAAGGGGTCGAGCACGCGCACGCCGGCCACGGTGCGCGTGGCGCTGGCATCGCGCAGCACGCCGCGGTCGCCATGCCAGGCTGCGACGGGCTCGCGCAGTACGAGCTGGGCCAGGGCGGTGTCGCCGGGCAGCAGGCTGTCGCGGTCGAGCAGGGCGATGGATGCCATCACGTCGCTGGCGCCCAGGTGCACATGCACCGGCACGCCCGAGCGCAGCGCCTGCGCTTCGCCGGGCCACAGCGTGAGCTGCACGTCGATGCGCGTCGTGGCGAGGGCGATGGCCGGGTCGCACAGCCAGTCGCCGCGGCGCACGTCCTCCTTGGCCAAGCCGGCCAGAGCGAGCGCGCAGCGCTGACCGGCGCGCGCTTTGTCAGCGGGCAGGTTCTGCGCGTGGATGCCGCGCAGCCGGGCGCTGCGTTCGCCGGGCACCAGGCGCAGTTCGTCGCCGATGCGGGCGGTGCCGGCGTGGACGGTGCCGGTGGCCACGGTGCCGACACCCGCCAGCGTGAAGGCGCGGTCGGCTGCCAGGCGGAAGGCGAGGGCGTCGTCGTGGGCGCGCACGTCACCTGCGGCCTGCAGCAGGTGCTGGCGCAGCGGCTCCAGGCCCTCGCCGGTCTGGGCCGAGACCGGGAACAGCGGTGACCCAGCCAGCGGTGTACCCGCGAGCAGTTCGGCGATCTCGGCGCGCAGCTGGGCGATGCGGGCCTCGCGCCCGGCAGGATCGATTCGGTCGATCTTGGTCAGGGCCACGCTGCTGCGGTCCAGGCCCAGCAGTGCGACCACGGCCAGGTGCTCGCGGGTCTGGGGCATCACGCCGTCGTCGGCGGCCACCACCAGCAGCGCATGGTCGATGCCGGTGGCGCCGGCCAGCATGGTGTGCAGCAGGCGCTCGTGGCCGGGCACGTCGACGAAGCCCAGGGAGATGTCGCCGGCCTGCAGGTAGGCATAGCCCAGCTCGATGGAGATGCCGCGGCGCTTCTCCTCCGGCAGGCGGTCGGTGTCCACGCCGGTCAAGGCGCGCACCAGCGTGGTCTTGCCGTGGTCGATGTGGCCGGCGGTGCCGATGATCATGCGAGGCGCTCGCGCAGGCGCGGCAACTGGCCGAGCAGATCGGCGGCGTCTTCCAGGCAGCGCAGGTCCAGCAGCAGGCGGTCGTCGGCGATGCGGCCGATCACCGGCAGGGGCAACTGCCGCAGCGCCTGGGCCAGCTGGTCGAGGGCACGGCCGGTGCCTTTCTTGGCGATGCCGGCCGGGGCGAGCGCCAGTCCGGCCGAGGGCAGGCGCTCCACCGGCAGCGAGCCGCTGCCGATCTGGCCCTGCAGCGCGACGGCTTCCACCGTGAAGCGCGGCGCCACGGCCTCGGCCAGCGGGCCGTGCACGGCGCGGGCGGTGGCCTGGATGGCTTCCAGCGGGCGCGTCAGCAGCCGCAGCGTGGGCAGGTCCTGCGCCAGGCGCTCGGGGCGCAGGTAGAGCATCAGCGTGGCCTCCAGCGCGGCCAGCGGCAGCTTGCTCATGCGCAGGGCCCGCTTCATCGGAAACTTGCGGATGCGGCCCACGGCCTCCTTGCTGCCCACGATCAGGCCGGCCTGCGGGCCGCCCAGCAGCTTGTCGCCGGAGAAGGTGACCACGTCGCAGCCCGCGGCCAGCTTCTCCTGCGGCAGCGGCTCGCGCGGCAGGCCGTAGGCGGCCAGGTCCACCAGCGAGCCGCTGCCCAGGTCGGTGGCCATGGGCAGGCCGCGCGCATGGGCGATACCGGCCAGCACCGATTCGTCCACCGACGCGGTGAAGCCCTGCACGGCGTAGTTGCTGGTGTGCACCTTCAAGAGCAGCGCGGTGCGTTCGGTGATGGCCTGCTCGTAGTCGCGCGGATGGGTGCGGTTGGTGGTGCCCACCTCCACCATGTGCGCGCCGGCCGAGGCCATCACGTCGGGCATGCGGAAGGCGCCGCCGATCTCCACCAGCTCGCCGCGCGAGACGATCACTTCGCGGTCGCGTGCCAGCGCGCCCAGCGTGAGCAACACGGCGGCGGCGTTGTTGTTGACCACGGTGGCGGCCTCGGCGCCGGTGAGCGTGGTCAGCAGTTCTTCCACCACCGTGTCGCGGTCGCCGCGGCCGCCGGTGACGAGGTCGTACTCCAGGTTGTTGGGGCCGGCCATCAGCCGCAGCAGATGGGCCAGGGCCTCGTCGGCCAGCAGCGCGCGGCCGAGGTTGGTGTGGATGACGGTGCCGGTGAGGTTGAGCACCCGCTGCATGCGCGGCGCCAGGCGGGCCTGCACGCGCTGCAGCAGTGCGGCCTGAAGCGCGGCGGGCTGTACTTCCGCACTGGGCAACTGGCCCGCGATGGCGCGCGGGCGCAGGGCATCGAGCAGGGCGCGCGCCGCGCCGGCCACCAGCGTGTGGCCGTGGGCGGCGATCAGGGATTGCGTGTCCGGGGCACGCAGCAGCCGGTCGACGGCGGGCAGATCCTGGGGACTTGCCTTGGAGCCGTGGACCACGGACTCGTCGGGCATCGCCATCAGCCGCCTCCGCCGTCGTCAGGGGGTGGATTCGCCGAGGCCGCCTCGGGCTCGGGGTCGCCGAAGAGCAGCATCAGGTTGTGGCCGATGCGCTCGTGTCCGGCTTCGGTCACCAGCAGGTCCAGCGGCAGGCTGGCCAGGTCGTCGGCCACGGGCTCGACCTCGGGGTCGCGGTCCATGGCCACGAGCTTGAGGTAGTGGCCGCATTCGTCGCAGCACTCGGCGCGCACCGCGCCGGGCTTGAGGCCCACCGGCCGCTCGGGCGCGGCCTCGCCCTCGGGCTCCAGCGACTGGTAGTGGATGCCCTTGGTGCTTTCGCAGTGGGCGCATTTGATGCGCACGTAGTGCCACTGGGTGCTGCACAGCGCGCAGTGCAGGTAGCGCACGCCGGCATCGTCGGCGCCGATGCGGATCACGCCGGCGGTGGGCGCGCTGCCGCAGCAGGGGCAGCGCGTGAGCGGCTCGGTCACGCCGAAGGCACGCAGCAGCCCATGCTGCTCGGCCGTGGCGAGGGTCATGTGCGTGAAGTAGACCTGCAGGCCGGCGGCCACCAGCGGCGCAGTGCCGAGGTCCAGGCCGAACATGATGCCCTGCGTGATCAGGCCGGCCTGGCGTTCCAGCCAGTCGCTGTCGGCATCGAGCACGCGCTGCACCGTCTCGCGTGCGGGGCCTTCGGGCAGGCGGCCTCGCAGCGGTGTCAGCACCTGGCGCAGCACGGCGCGCCAGGCCGGGTCGCGCGGCCACAGATCGGCCGGCAGGGGCGGGCGCATCGCCTGCGAGGCCGCCTCGATGGCGGCCAGGTCGGGCAGTTTCACGTCGGGATGGTGCTGCAGCGCCTCGTGCTGGGCCTGCGCGATGTCAGCCACGAAGAGCAGGTAGTCGCGCATCGGATGGCCGGCCGCCAATTGGCGAAGGCGCAGGCTGCGGTCGGCGAACACGGAGGCGCGCTGCGGCAGCCGCAGGAAGGGCACCCGCTGGCCGGCCTGCATCGCGATCTGCTCGGGCTCGAGCACCCGCGTGCTGGCGAAGAAGGCGGCGGGGTTGCTGGGTTCGGTCATCGGGCGCAGATGCTAGGGCAAAGGGGTGACAGGGCACAGGCCAGGGGTATCCCGGCCCTCGCCACAAACACGAACCCCACGGTCCGCATTCGGCACCGTGGGGCGGTGGGCTCGCGCGCCACAGGGGCGTGCAGGAACGCGTGGCCGGCTCAATCGCGCCCGGTCATCTCGCGGTGCCACACCGGATGATTGAGCCGCGCCCAGCCTTCGGTGACGGTGCCGCGCGTCATGGCCCGCATGGTGCCCTTGACCCAGATGGCGGCATACACGTGCATGATCACCGCCAGCACCAGGAACACGGCCGAGGCCGCATGCAGCACCACGGCGACGCGCCGCAGCGTGATGGGGAAGTAGTGCACGAACCACGGGCTCCAGAACAGGAAGCCTGTCGCCAGCAGCACCAGCAGCGACAGCGCCATGACCCAGAACACCAGCTTCTGGCCGGCGTTGTACTTGCCCACCGGCGGCATGTGCTCCTTGTGGCCGGCCAGCATCTGGCCCGAGCGCTTCATCCACTCGACGTCGTTGCGGTCGATCAGGTTCTCGCGCCAGAGGCCGAAGAACATGAAGGCGAAGCCCAGCACCATCAAGAGGCCCATGAAGGGATGCAGGATGCGCGTCCACTGCCCGCCGCCGAACAGGTTGGTCAGCGGAAACAGCGCCGGGTGGAAGAAGGCCAGGCCCGAGAGGGCGGCGCAGAAGAACATGACGACGATGAACCAGTGGTTCATCCGCGTGCCGTCCTTGTAGCGGCGCAGGTACACACGGCTCATGGCTGGGCTCCTTCACGGCGGTCTGCGGCGGGCTTCTCGATCACGACGACCTCGTGGTCATCCGCCACGCCATCGGCGTCCTGGTCGTCCTTGGCCTCGACCGGCCCCACCTTCATGTAGTGGAAGAAGCCGCCGATCACCGCGCCCGCCATGGCCAGCAGGCCCAGCGGCTTGGCGATGCCCTTCCAGAGCGAGACCAGCGGGCTGATCGTCGGGTCCTTGGGCAGGCCATGGTAGAGCTCGGGCCGGTCGGCATGCTGCAGCACGTACATGACGTGCGTGCCGCCCACGCCCTGCGGGTCGTAGACGCCGGCGTTGGCATAGCCGCGCTCCTTGAGGTCCACGAGGCGCTCGGCGGCGTACTCGTGCATGTCCTCCTTGGTGCCGAACTGGATGGCGCCGGTGGGGCAGACCTTGGCGCAGGCCGGTTCCAGGCCCACGCCCACGCGGTCGGAGCACAGCGAGCACTTGTAGGCCCGGTTATCCGCCTTGTTGATGCGCGGCACATTGAAGGGGCAGCCCGTGACGCAGTTGCCGCAGCCCACGCAATGCTCGCTGATGAAGTCGACGATGCCATTGGTGTACTTGACGATGGCGCCGGGCGCCGGGCAGGCCTTGAGGCAGCCTGGGTCCTCGCAGTGCATGCAGCCGTCCTTGCGGATCAGCCACTCCAGCTTGCCCTCTTCGGGCTCGACCTCCGAGAAACGCATCACCGTCCAGGAGGCCGGCGAGAGGTCCATCGGGTTGTCGTAGGTGCCGTGGGTGGTGCCGACCTCGTCGCGCAGGTCGTTCCACTGCATGCAGGCCACCTGGCAGGCCTTGCAGCCGATGCAGGCCGACACGTCGATCAGCTTGGCAACGGGCTGCACCTGCGGCTGGTGGCGCACCACGGGCGGCTGCACCGTGGTGGCCGAGCGCTTGGCGATGTCCAGGGATTGGAGTGATGACATGGGTGCGCTCCTTCCCTAGGCTTTTTCGATGTTGACGGTGAAGGACTTGTATTCGGGCGTCTGCGTGTTCGCATCCCCCACGAACGGCGTCAGCGTGTTCACCAGGTAACCCGGCTTGGCCACGCCCACGAATCCCCAGTGGTTCGGCAGGCCGACGGTGTGCACCGTCTTGCCGTCCACCTGCAGCACCGAGATGCGCTTGGAGACCAGCGCGACGGCCTTGATGTAGCCGCGCTTGCTCGACACCTTGACCCAGTCGCCATTGGCGATGCCCTTTTCCTTCGCCAGCACATCGCTGATCTCCACGAACTGCTGCGGCTGGATGATGGCCGAGGTCATCACGTTCTTCGTCCAGTAGTGGAAGTGCTCCGTCAAACGGTAGCTCGTCGCCACGTACGGGAAGTCCTTGGGCACGCCCAGGCGCTCCAGGTCGCCCTTGAAGATGCGTGCCGCCGGGTTGGCCCGCGCCACCTTGTTGTTGGGGTGCAGCGGGTTGTTCGGCAGCGGCGACTCGAAGGGCTCGTAGTGCTCCGGCAGCGGGCCTTCGGCCATTCCCGTGGGCGCGAACAGGCGCGCCACGCCCTCGGCGGTCATGATGAAGGGGCGCACCGCGTCGGGGTCGGCCGGATTGGCGTCGGGGCGGATGTCCGGCACGTCCGGGCCGGTCCACTTGGCGCCGTCCCAGAACACCAGCGGGCGCCTGGCGATCCAGGGCTTGCCCGTCTTCGGGTCGGTGGAGGCGGCGTTGTAGAGGATGCGACGGTTGGCCGGCCAGGCCCAGGCCCAGTCCTGCACCATGCCGATGCCGTAGGGGTCGGCATTGCCGCGACGGCCCATCTGGTTGCCGGCCTGGGTCCAGGCGCCGGCATAGATCCAGCAGCCACTGGCCGTGGAGCCGTCGTCGCGCAGCAGGCCGAAGCCGGCCAACTGCTCGCCGGCCTTGGCCAGCACCTTGGTCGGGTCCTTCGGGTCGGTCAGGTCCGACAGCGCCTTGCCGTTGTATTCCATCGCCAGCTCCTCGGGGGAGGGCGAAGTCGGAATCTTGTAATTCCAGGCCAGGTTGACGATCGGATCCGGGAAGGCGCCGCCTTCCTTGGCATAGGCCGCGCGCAAGCGCGTGAACAGCTGGCCCACGATCTCGGTGTCTGCCAGCGCCTCGCCCGGGGGCTCGGCGCCCTTCCAGTGCCACTGCAGCCAGCGGCTGGAGTTGGTGACCGAGCCGTTCTCCTCCGCGAAGCAGGTGGAGGGCAGGCGGAACACCGTGGTCTGGATCTGCTTGGGATCGACGTCGTTGTGCTCCCCGAAGTTGCGCCAGAACTCGCTGGTCTCGGTCATCAGCGGATCGATGGTGACCAGGAACTTGAGCTTGGACAGGCTGCGCACGATCTTGTGCTTGTCCGGGAACGAGCCGACGGGGTTGAAGCCCTGGCAGATGTAGCCGTTGAGCTTGCCCTGGTCCATCAGCTCGAAGGCCTGGAGCACGTCGTAGAGCTTGTCGATCTTGGGCAGGTAGTGGAAGGCCCAGTCGTTCTCGGCCGTGGCCGCCTTGCCGAACCAGGCCTTCTGCATGCTGACGAAGAACTTGGGGTAGTTCTGCCAGTAGCTCATCTGGTTGGGCCGCAGCGGCTTGAGGGCGCGGGGGCGGTAGTAGTCGTCCAGCGTCTGCTCGGTGTCGCGTGCCAGCGAGAGGTAGCCGGGCAGCGAGTTCGACAGCAGGCCCAGGTCCGTCAGGCCCTGGATGTTGCTGTGGCCGCGCAGCGCGTTCATGCCGCCGCCGGGCGCACCGATGTTGCCCAGCAGCAGCTGCACGATGGCGCCGGTGCGGATCATCTGCGAGCCCTGGCTGTGCTGCGTCCAGCCCAGCGCATACATGATGGTCATGGTGCGGCCGGGCACGCTGGTGCTGGCGATGTACTCGCAGACCTTCAGGAACTTGTCCTGGGGCGTGCCCGTGATGCGGCTGACCATCTCGGGCGTGTAGCGCGAATAGTGGCGCTTCATGACCTGCAGCACGCAGTTCGGGTCCTGCATGGTCATGTCGACCTTCGCATGGCCCTGCTCGTCGAGCGCGTAGCCCCAGCTCTTGTTGTCGTAGCTGCGCTTCTCGGCGTTGTAGCCGCTGAACAGGCCGTCCTCGAACTTGTAGTCCGGGCCCACGATGAAGGGGGCGTTGGTGTAGTTGCGGACGTACTCGGTCTGGATCTTGTCCTGGCTCAGCAGGTAGTGGATGACGCCGCCCAGGAAGGCGATGTCGGAGCCCGCGCGGATGGGGGCGTAGTAGTCCGCCACGGCGGCCGATCGCGTGAAGCGCGGGTCCACCACCACGAGGCGTGCCTTGTTGTGCTTCTTGGCCTCGATGACCCACTTGAAGCCGCACGGATGCGCTTCTGCGGCATTGCCGCCCATGATCAGGACCAGATCAGCGTTCTGGATGTCCTGCCAATGGTTGGTCATCGCACCGCGGCCGAACGTCGGGGCCAGACTGGCCACCGTCGGTCCGTGTCAAACGCGGGCCTGGTTGTCGAAGGCGAGCATTCCGAGCGAACGGAATGCCTTGTGCGTGAGGTAGCCGGTTTCGTTGGAGGAGGCCGAGGCACACAGCATGCCCGACGAGGTCCAGCGGTTGACCACCTGCCCGGCGGCATTGGTGGCCTGGAAGTTGGCGTCGCGGTCGGCCTTGAGCAGCTTGGCGATGCGGTCGAAGGCTTCGTCCCAGCTCACCCGCTTCCACTCGGTGCTGCCGGGCTCGCGCACCTCCGGATACTTCAGCCGGTTGGGGCTGTGCACGAAGTCGAGCAGGCCGGCGCCCTTGGGGCAGAGCGTGCCGCGGTTGACGGGATGGTCCGGGTCGCCCTCGATGTGAAGGATGGAGGCCTTCACGTTCTTGGCCTTGTCGCCCAGGCTGTACATCAGGAGGCCGCAGCCAACCGAGCAGTAGGTGCAGGTCTGGCGCGTCTCGGTGGTGCGGGCCAGCTTGAACTGGCGCGTCTCGGCCAGCGCGGCGGTGGGCGAGAAGCCCAGGGCCACCAGGCTGGAGCCGACCAGGCCGGCACCGCTGACGCGGAAGAAGTGGCGGCGGTTCATGTCCATGACCGAACCTCCTGCAATGACACGGGTTTCGTGGGCTTCATCGTGGGTCGCGCTGTGATGCGTCTGTCGTGGGAATTCTTCGGGCCGCCGCCGGGGCGCTCGTCAGTTCTTGGGCGCCGCACCGTCGCCGCTGGACGGTGCCGGTGCGGGGCCATCGACGGTGTGGCCGCCAGCCGCCTGGCCTGCCGCCACCCCACCGATGGCCGAACTGCCTTCGGCCGGGCCCTTGTGGGCGCCGGAGTCTACGCCCGCATGGGAGGGCGCGGGGTTGATGCCCTGGGGTGTCCCACTGGCGCCGGAGGTTGATGCGGCGGTGGGCGTCTCGGCCTTGGGTTTGGGGTCGCAGCCGGCCAGCAGGCCGCCAGCGGCGGCCAGGGTGGCGATGGCAAGGGCGGATCGGGCGAGGGCGTTCATGGGCTTTCTTGGACGTCGTATCGGTTGGGCCGCCATGGTTGCAGCGCCCGCCGCATGGCAGCGTCGGAGGACGCCGCGTCCGCCAGACCATCATGGCCGCCGGCCGCCCGGATGCGCATGGGGAAATCCCTTCGGGATTGCCCCGCATTCCCGCGCGGCCGGAAGCGCTGGGCTATCGTGCGCCACTCCTATGAAAGACGCTCTCTTCCTCGGCTGGCGCACGCTGCGCCGCGACCTGCGTGCGGGCGAGCTGCGCCTGCTGATCGTGGCCGTGCTGCTGGCCGTGGCGGCGCTGACGGCGGTGGGCTTCTTCGCCGACCGGCTCAAGGGCGGTCTAGCGCGCGACGCCCGCCAGTTGCTGGGCGGTGACGCAGTGCTGGTCACGGACAACCCGCCACCCCAGGCGCAGGTGGACGCGGCGCACGGGCAGGGCCTGCAGTCGGCCCTGACCTACGACTTCCCCACCATGGCCCGGGCGCCGGACGACCGCGGCGGCGCCAGCCGGCTGGTGGCGCTCAAGGCCGTGGCGGCGGGCTATCCCCTGCGGGGCAGCCTGCGCGTGGCCGATGCCGCCGGCGCGCCGGACGCCGCCACCCGCGACGTGCCGGCGCCCGGTGATGTGTGGGTCGATGCCAGCCTGCTCGAAGCCCTGGACCTGAAGGTGGGCGACACCCTGCTGCTGGGCGACGCCTCGCTCACGATCCGCCGTGTGCTGGTGATCGAGCCCGACCGTGGCGCCGGCTTCCTCAACTTCGCGCCGCGGGTCATGATGAACCAGGCCGATGTGGCCCGCACCGCCCTCGTACAGCCGGCCAGCCGCGTGCGCTACCGGCTCGCGGTAGCGGGTGAGGCGCCCGCGGTCAAGCGCTTCTCGGACCAGGTGCAGCAGCGCCTGGACGCCGGCGAGCTGCGCGGTGCCCGGCTGGAGTCGCTGGACAGCGGCCGGCCCGAGATGCGCCAGACGCTGGACCGGGCGGAGAAGTTCCTGAACCTCGTGGCCCTTCTGGCCGCATTGCTTTCGGCCGTCGCCGTGGCGCTGGCGGCGCGCGGCTTCGCGGCCCGGCACCTGGACGGCGCCGCCATGCTGCGCGTGCTGGGTCAGCGCCAGCGCACCATCGCGGGTGCCTATGCGGTCGAGTTCGGCGTCATCGGCCTGGGCGCCAGCCTGGCGGGCGTGGCCATCGGCTATGCGGTGCACCATGTGTTCGTGCGCCTGCTGGCGGGGCTGGTCGACGGCGACCTGCCCGCGGCCACGGCCTGGCCGGCGCTGTTCGGCGTGGGCATGGGGCTCACGCTGCTCTTCGCCTTCGGTCTGCCGCCGGTGCTTCAGCTGGCGCAGGTGCCGCCGCTGCGGGTCATCCGCCGGGAGCTGGGCGCACTGCGGCCGGCGTCGGCCGCGGTGCTGGGCCTGGGCGTGGCCGGCTTCGCGGCCCTGCTGCTGGCCGCCAGCAGCGACCTCAAGCTGGGCCTTATCGCGGTCGGTGGCTTCGCCGGGGCGGTGGCGGTGTTCGCCGTGCTGGCCTGGCTGGCCGTGCTGATGCTGCGACGCGTCGTGCGCGAAGGCAGCGCGCCCCGCTGGCTGGTGCTGGCCACGCGGCAGGTGTCGGCGCGGCCGGTGTATGCGGTGCTGCAGGTCAGCAGCCTGGCCGTGGGCCTGCTGGCGCTGATGCTGCTCGTGCTGCTGCGCACCGACCTGGTGGACAGCTGGCGCAAGGCCACGCCGCCCGATGCGCCCAACCGCTTCGTCATCAACGTCATGCCCGATCAGGCGCAGGCCTTCCAGGACGCACTGCGTCAGGGCGGGGTGGCGCAGTACGACTGGTATCCCATGTTCCGCGGCCGGCTGGTGGCCATCAACGATAAGCCGGTCACGCCCGACGACTACAGCGAGGACCGCGCCAAGCGCCTGGTCGACCGCGAGTTCAACCTCAGCAACGCCGCTGACCGGCCGGGCCACAACAGCATCGTGCAGGGTGCGTGGACCTCCGGCGAAGCCGATGCCGTGAGCGTGGAAGAGGGCCTGATGGAGACGCTGGGCCTGAAGCTCGGCGACCGGCTGCGCTTCGACATCGGCGGCGTGACCAGCGAGGGCCGCATCACCTCGACGCGCAAGGTGGACTGGGGATCGCTGCATGCGAACTTCTTCGTGATGTACCCGCTGGCGGCGATGCCCGCGGAGGTGCCCGTGACCTACCTGGCGGCCTTTCGGGCCCCAGAGCAACGAGACTTCGACAACGCGCTGGTCCGCCAGTTTCCCAACGTGACCAACGTCGACATGAGCAGCACCATCGCCCAGGTGCAGCGCGTGCTGGACCAGGTGATCCGTGCGGTGGAGTTCCTGTTCGGCTTCACGCTCGCGGCGGGCCTGGTGGTGCTGTTCGCCGCGGTGAGCGCCACGCGCGAGGAGCGGGCGCGCGAGTTCGCCGTCATGCGCGCGCTGGGCGCCCGCGCCGCGTTGCTGCGGCAGGTGCAGCGCGCGGAGCTGGCCGGCACCGGCCTGCTCGCCGGCCTGCTGGCGAGCATCGTGGCCTCGGCCATCGGCTGGGCGCTGGCGCGCTGGGTGTTCGACTTCCGCTGGACCGCCTCGCCCTTCGTGCCGCTGGGCGGCGCCATCGTCGGCGCGCTGCTGGCCCTGGGTGCCGGCTGGTGGAGCCTGCGCGAGGTGCTGCGCCGGCCGGTGGCCGCCACGCTGCGGCAGGCGGCCGAGTGAATGCCGGGCGGCTGGCACGCCGGGTGCTAAAGTCCTTGCGCCGTTGGCCGGGGTGCACTCGCGATGGCCCATCCGCTCGCCCATCGTGACCGCCTCCTCCCCCCAGCCCGACGCCCCTTCCGAAGATTCCAAGCAGGTGCGCGCCGCGCGCCGCGCCCTCGACATCATCGAGCTGGTGGCCGAGGCACGGCTGCTCAAGCATTCCGACATCGCCGCGCGGCTGGGCATTCCCAAGAGCACCACCACGCTCATCCTCGACACGCTGGTGCGCTCCGGCTACCTGCGCCGCGACGCCTTCAGCCGTGCCTATTCGCTGGGCTCGCGCATCCTCGGCATTGCCGGACGCTATCTCTCCGAAGCCGACATCGTGCAGATCAGCCAGCCGGTGCTCAGCCGGCTGGTGCTGGATGTCGATGAAAGCTGCTTCCTGGTGCAGGCCGAAGGCGACGAGGTGCTGGTGATGTGGCGCGAGGTCTGCCGGCGGCGCCTGACCTACATGTTCTCGCTGGGTGAGCGGGCCTCGATCACCGACACGGCCGGCGGCCTGGCCATGCTGGCGATGCGCGGCATGGCCCAATGGGCGCCCACGCTGGCGCGCTGTGGCGTGCCCGCGGGGGCAGAGGCCGACGCGCTGCTTGCGCACCTGCGCGAGGTGGCCGATGGCGCCGTCGCGTTCCGCGCGCCGGGCCGCATTCCGGAGGTCGCCTCGCTGGCATTGCCCATCGTCAATGCCATGGGCGTCCCGCTGGCGGCGGTGTCGGTGGCCGTGCCTGCCCATCGGCTGGATGCGCCGCTGCGCCAGCGTGTGGAGGCCGCGCTGCGCATCGCGCAGGCGGACATCGCCGGCCAGGCCCGCGCGCTCGGCCCTCAGCAGCCCAGCGCGTAGAGACCGGCGAGCACGGCCCCGGCGACCAGGCCGCTGCGCAGCACGAAGCCGCGGTTCCACCCCAGTGCGATCTCGCGCGGCGGCACGCCGGTCATGGCGCCCGCCAGCAGCAGCGTGGCGCTCACGGGCGAGACCGTGATGGCCAGCGACCAGCCCAGCGTCAGCGCCAGCGCGTGCGTGAGCGGCGCTGCCAGTGCGGAGGCTGTGCCCGCGAAGACCTGCGCCCAGATCAGCACGGCGATGGTGGGCGCCACCGACAGGGCTGCCACCAGCGGAATGGTGACCAGGCACAGCAGCGGCAGCAGCCAGCCGGGCAGGCCGGTACCGCCCGCGCCCAGGCCCGCGGCATGCGCGACGGCCAGCACGCCCTGGCCGATGAAGATGGCGGACGAGAAGATGAAGATCTCGCTGCGGGTTTCGGTGAGCACCTCGAAGAAGTGCGACAGCGCCGCTCGCGCGTCGCGGCGGCCATGGCGCTCCGCGCGCTGCCGCGACCGCGATTGCGCCAGTGCCCAGACCAGGCTGAGGGTGGGGATGGTCAGCGTGGCACAGGCCATGAAGCTCCAGCCTGTTGCCGCGTGCAGCGACAGCGTGGCCAGGAAGAGCAGCACGCTCATGCCCAGGATGAGCCAGAGGGCGCGCCGGTCCGAAGGCGAGGCGGGCACCGGCGCGGCGTCCGGGCCGGCGGGTTCGGTGACGACGCGGCGCTCGCTCCAGGTCTCCACGCCCAGCAGGAGTGCAGCCACCAGCATCCCGGCGCCGACGAAGGGCAGCACACCGAGCATGGGAAAGGCCGCACTCACGATGGCGAAGCTGATCGCCATGGGCGACCAGGTGGTGGTCATGGCCAGGCCGCGGATCACGGCCGCCAGCATGCCGCGGGCGACGGGGCTCGTGCGCACATGCAGGCCTGCGCGCTCCAGCAGTTCGCCCATCATGGGCACCACGCCGAAGCTGAACATCAGACTCAGCCAGTGGCTGCCGAACAGCACGGTGCCGTGCCGCGCACCGGGGCTGGCGGCGAGCAGGGACGCGGCGGCGCGGCCCATCAGCGGCGAGCGGCGCATCGGCAGGCGCAGCGTCGCCAGGGCGGCCAGCAGCGCGGCGAACTGCGTGCTCTGCGCCACCGCGGCTTGCAGCACAGGGGCCGGCGCGGGCGCCAGCAGCCACACCAGCAACGCGCCGGGCACGGCGAGGCCGGCGAACAGCCGCGCCTGTCTGCTGACGCGCGGCCAGGCCGCCGCAATGAACACCGCCAGACCCAGCGCGGCGGCCACCTGCCAGGCACGGCCGCCCAGCACGGTCTGCAGGATGGTGCAGGCCGCCGTGATGGCCAGGCCGGCCTGGGCCAGGCGCTCGTGTGCCTTGGCGGGGCGCGCGAGCACGGTTGAACCTCCGGCTTCGCCTGCGACGCGGGAGCGCTCGGGAATGGCTGCGCCGCCGCTCACGCCGCTTCGAGGATGTTCACGGCCAGCGGCGGCCAATGCGCCCACACCTCGGTGCCGACGGAAAGCGGGGCCTGGCCGGCGCTCTCCTGCCGCACCAGCAACTGCTGCCCGTCGGGCAGCTGCACGGTGTAGTTCGAGGCATGGCCGTGGTAGATCGCCTGGGTCAGGCGGCCGCACACGCGGACCGAGGTGTCCTGGGCCTGCGGGGCCAGCCGGATGCGCTCGGGCCGCACGGCGATCTCCACCTCGGTGCCGGCGGGCAGCGCGCTGGCCGGCGCCTCGAAGCGCTGGCCGAAGGCGCTGAGCACGCTGCCCTGCGGGCCAGCCTGCTCCAGCCGCGCGCGCACGAAGTTGTCCAGGCCCATGAACTCCGCAACGAAGCGGTTGCGCGGCTTTTCGTACAACTCGGCGGGCGGGCCGACCTGCTCGATGCGGCCGCGGTTCATCACGGCCACGCTGTCGCTGAGCATCAGCGCCTCTTCCTGGTCGTGGGTGACGAACAGGGCGGTGATGCCCAGTTCGCGCGTGATGCCGTAGAGCTCGGTCTGCATGGCTTCGCGCAGCTTGCGGTCGAGCGCGCCGAAGGGCTCGTCGAGGATCAGGATGCTGGGCTCCACGACCAGCGCGCGGGCGATGGCCACGCGCTGCTGCTGGCCGCCCGAGAGCTGCTGCGGGAAGCGCTCGCCGAAGTCCTCCAGCCGCACCTGGGCCAGGGCACGCCGCACGCGGCGCTGCTGTTCGGCGCCGGAGACCTTGCGCATGCGCAGGCCGAAGGCCACGTTCTCGTTCACCGACATGTGCGGGAACAGCGCATGGCTCTGGAACACCATGCCGATGTTGCGCTTCTGCACCTCCAGCCGTGTCACGTCGCGTTCGTCGATCAGGATGCGACCGGCGTCGGGCGAAGAGAGCCCGGCCACGATGCGCAGCGTCGAACTCTTGCCGCAGCCGCTCGGGCCCAGCAGCGTGAGGAACTGCCCGCTGGGGATGTCCAGCGAGATGTCGTCGAGCACCAGCTGGCTGCCGTGGCTCTTGCGCAGGCGTTCGGCGCGGACATGGGCCATGCTCAGCTCCCCAGGATCTTCTTGAGGCCGAACACGCGCTCGACGCCCAGGGCGATGGCCAGCGTGGCGAGGATCAGCATGGCGGAGATCGCCGCGATGGACGGGTCGAAGTTGTATTGCATGTAGGACATGATGGCGATGGGCAGTGTGGTGTGCTGGGCGCTGCCGAGGAAGAGCGAGACCGAGACGTCGTCGAAGGAGAGGATGAAGCTCAGGATGGCGCCGGCCGCGATGGCGCCACGCAGCTGCGGCAGCAGGATGTGGCGCAGCACCTGCCAGCGCGAGGCGCCGAACACCATGCCGGCTTCCTCCAGCGTCGGGTCCATGCGGGCGAGCGTGGCCAGCACGGTGCGCAGCGTGTAGGGCAGCACGATCAGCGCATGGCCCAGCAGCAGCCGCAGCGGCGCGTTGCCGATGCCCAGGCCCGCCATGGCCACCAGCACCGCGATGCCGATCACGATGCCCGGCACGATCAGTGGCGAGAGGAACAGCGACTCCACCACCGTGCGCCCCGGCCAGCGCCCGCGCGCGATGGCGAAGGCGGCCGCCACGCCAAGGGGCAGGGCGACCAGCGTGGCCGCGGCGGCCAGCCAGAGGCTGGTGACCAGGCCGCCCATGAAGTTGTCCGAGGCCAGGGCCTCGCCATACCAGCGCAGCGACAGATCGGTGGGCGGAAAGCTGGGCACCGGGCCGCCGTTGAAGGACACGATCACCACCATCGCCAGTGGCGCGAGCAGGAAGACGTAGAGCAGCACGGTCAGCATCCGCATGCCGAGGGAAAGTGCGCGGTTCATCGGCCGAGGCTCCATTGGCGCGTGTACCAGCGGCTCCAGCCCACCACGGCCAGCAGCAGGGCCAGCGTGGTGGCCAGCAGCACGGCCACCATGGTGGCGCCGAAATGCCAGTTCATCGTGACCGAGAACTGCTGGTAGATGAAGGTGGTCATCAGCCCCGAGCGGCTGCCGCCCATGAGCGCGGGCGTCACGTACGAGGACATCGACAGGCTGAACACGATGATCGTGCCGCTGGCCAGGCCCGGCACCGACAGGGGAAGGATCACATGCCGGAACACATGCCAGCGCGAGGCGCCCAGCGTGGCCGCGGCCTCCGTGAGCGAGGGGTCGATGCGGTCCAGCGCACCCAGCAGCGACAGCACCATGAAGGGCAGGAACACATGCACCAGCCCGACCAGTACGGCCGGCTGGGTGTACATGATGCGCAGCGGTTCGTCCGTGAGGCCGAGCGCCATGAGCGTGGTGTTGAGCGCGCCCCTGTCGCCCAGCAGCACGACCCAGCCGTAGGTGCGCGCGACGATGCTCACCAGCAGGGGCGCCAGGATCATCACCAGCAGCATGCCGCGCACCGACGGCCGTGCCCGCCACACCGACAGGCCCAGAACCATGCCGAACACGGCCGTGAGCAGGGTGGTCAGCGCCGACAGCCACAGCGTGCGGCCGACGATGCCCAGGTAGAAGTCGCTGCGCATCAGCCGGGCGTAGTTGGCGAGCGTCAGCTCGCCAACCGGCGCGATGACGCCGGGCTCTGCGGGGTTCAGGCTCATCCACAGCACCTGGCCCAGCGGCAGAAAGAGGCCGAGCACCAGCAGGGCCAGGCCCGGCAGCACCAGCAGGCCCACCGGCGGCGCGCGCCGGGCCGGCGCAACGACGGTCAGGGAGTCGGGCGCCAGCACGGCGGCGTGGGCACTCATGGACTGGCCTCTGCCGGCAGTGCGTGGCTCTGCAGCGCCTGCGCGATGCGGGCCACGGGTTCGACCCGCGCGAAGTAGGTGCGCATCTGCTCGAGCGAGGCCTCGTGCAGCGCCACCACCGAGTTCTTCACGCCCACGGCGTCCTCCGCGACCACCACATGGAAGTCCAGCATGGAGGCATCGCGCACCGTCGATTCGACGCAGCAGTTGGTGGTCACGCCCGCCACGATCAGCGTGCGGATACCGCGGGCGCGCAGCATCACCTCCAGCGGCGTGTCGACGAAGGCGCTGAAGCGGTGCTTGGTGATCTGCAGCTCGCCAGGCTGCGGCGCCACCGCTTCCAGGGCGCGGCCGCCCCAGCTGCCGGGCAGGCAGACCTCGACCTCGCCGGGCGCGAACTGGTGCGCGTCGTCCACCTCGGCGGCCGACAGGCTCCAGACGGCGCCCTCGCGCGTCAGCGTGCTCGGAAAGCGGTAGGGCGAGCCGACGTGGCGCACGTGCTGGCCGTACTCGGCATGCACATGCACGACGGTGCAGCCGGCGGTGCGCGCCGCCTCCAGCAGGGCGGGCATCCGCGCCACGGCGGCCTGCACCAGCGGCATGGCCTCGCGTCGCCCGGTGGCGCCCTCGGGGCTCACGAAGTCGTTCTGCACATCGATCAGCAGCAGGGCGGTGTGGGCGGGGGCCAGGCGCTGCTCCAGCGTGCGCAGCCAGCGCGCATGCTTGACCTGCGGCTGCCAGCTGCGCGGGGCATCCGATCCTGCATGCCATCGCTGCACGATGGCATGCATCGTCGGGACGTCCACAGCGGCCTGCGCCTGGAGGCCTCGCGCGCGGGCATCGCGCAGCAGGCTGGCCAGGGCCAGGTCCAGCTGCAGGCCCGCCACCACCAACTGCTCGATCGCGTTGGCGCGCAGCAGCAGGTTGAGCGTGCTGGCGCCGAAGGCGCCGGTATCGGGCGCGCGGACCACGAACTCGTGCGGCCCGGGCTGCGGCGCCAGCGTCGGCGGCCAGGCGAAGGCGTGCTCCACCGGGGCGATGAACACGGTGAAGACCTGGGCGGCACGCGCGGCCTCCAGGAGCCCTGCCAGGTCCGCCAGCGCGGCCGGCTGCGCGTCGCGCAGCGTGGCCGTGGCGGGAATCACCAGTGCCGTGGCGAAGGGTGCGGCGTCCTGCACCACCTCTTGCGTGAGTTGCGCGGCGATCAACCTGCGATCTCCTGGTTCCAGCGGTCGGTGATCTCCGACATCTGCGGAATGACCTTGCCCCAGTCGAAGAGCTTGAGCTGCTCCAGCGCCGGCACGCGCTCGGCCGCCTTGCCGCTCAGGCGGGCCAGGCGGTTGGTGGGGCCGGCGATCACGGCGTTGCAGAAGGCCTCCTGCGCCTCCTTGCTCAGCGCATGGTCGATGAATTGCATGCACAGCTCGGCATTGGCCGTGTTGCGGGCCACGTGGTAAGAGACCATGCCCACCATCGAGCCGTCCTTGGGAAAGACGAACTTGACGGGTTTGCCGCTGTCGATGAGTGCGTAGGCCGGGATGTTGGTGGTCATCGCCACCACCGAGACCTCGCCGGTGTCGAGCATCTGCATCGCGTCGGTGGAGCCGCTGAAGAAGCGCCGGATGTTGGGACGCAGCTCGCGCAGGGCCTTGAAGCCAGGGTCGAGGTTGCTCTCGTCGCCGCCGCGCGTGCGGGCGGCGGCGACCAGCATCTCCCAGCTGCCCCAGACGCCGATGTGGGGCACCGTGACCCGGCCCTTGAGGGCCGGGTCCCACAGGTCGCTCCAGGCTTCGGGCGGCTTCTTCACCAGGTCGGTGCGGTAGGCGATGCCGTAGGCCACGTAGTCCAGGCCCACCGCCTCCTTGCGGAACTGGTCGAACCACATCGGGTGCACGTTGCGGATGTTGGGGATCTTGTCGGGCGACAGCGGCATGCCGATGCCCGCACGCACCGCCTTGATGCTGTCTGGATAGGGCAGCAGCAGCATGTCGATCTCCGGCCTGGCCCGGTTGACCATGCCGTTGGTCAGCCATTCGCTGGCGGTGCCCAGCTTGAGCGCGACCTTCACGCCCAGCTTCTTCTCGAAGCTGTCGACGATGGCGGCGCGGTAGTTCTTCTCCCAGACGCCGCCGAAGACGGTGGAGGTGAAGCCTCCCGCGGCCCGCGCCGGCAGGGCAAGACCCACCGTCAGCGAGGAGGCGGCGCCAAGGAAATGGCGTCGGGAGAAAGCGTCGCTCATGGTCATGCTCATCACTCCTTGTTCAATATATTGAACTGATTTCAATATGAAGAACTAAAACGAGCAAAACATGTGCCAGTGGCCAGCGGCGTTGGGGGCGTACGCGCGCACTGAATCTGGGCATTTGGCTGGGCGGCCGACAATCCACCGATGCAGATTCAGGAAAAGCCGCCCTACGACACCGTCTTCGAGTGGATCGGCGGCGAAGACAAGATCCGCGCCATGGTCGAGCGCTTCTACGACCTGATGGAACTGGAGCCCGGGTACGCCGATCTGCGCGCCGCCCACGGACCCAGCCTGGACAACGCCCGGCAGCGGCTGACGTGGTTCCTCACGGGATGGATGGGCGGGCCGCAGCACTACACCGAGCGCTTCGGCCACCCGCGCCTGCGGGCGCGGCACATGCCCTTTCCCATCGGCATCAAGGAGCGCGACCAGTGGCTCGCCTGCATGGACCAGGCGATGGGCGAGACCGCCGTGCCCGAGGCCCTGCGCGCGCGCCTGCGCGACTCCTTCTTCCAGACGGCGGACTGGATGCGCAACAAGGGCGTGTGAGCGCCCCGCCTTCCTTCAGCGCCCCGCCGGCGCCAGCAGCACCACCAGTGCGCCGGCGCCGCCTTCGGCCGGCTTGGCCTGCACGAAGGCCAGCACTTCCTTCTTCTGGATCAGCCAGCGCTGCGCCTTGGTCTTGAGCACCGGCTGCTTGCCGGGCGAGCCCAGGCCCTTGCCGTGCACCACGCGGACGCAGCGCACGCCGTGGCGGTGGGCCTCGCGGATGAAGCCCCCCAACGCCTCGCGCGCTTCGTCGCTGCGCAGGCCATGCAGGTCCAGCTGGCGCTGGATGGACCAGTCGCCCGAACGCAGCCGGCGCGTCACGTCCAGGCCCACGCCGGGGCGGCGGAAGCTCATCTGGTCGTCGGCGTCCAGCAGCGTCGTCACGTCGAACTCGTCGCTGATCGCTTCGCGCAGCGCCTTGGCCTCGTCCAGGTGGAACTGCGTGGCCACCGGCGCCGGCCGCTCCTTGGCCAGCACGACCATGGGCTTGTGCTTGAGCGGCTTGGTGGCGCCCGTGTCGGCGCCGATGGCGCGGGCAAAGAGGTTCTGGCGCGCCTGGCGCTGCTCTTCCAGCTGCTTCTGGCGCAGGGCCTCGGCCGCCTCGCGCGCGCGGTCCTCGGCCAGCTGGCGCTGGACCTGCTTGAGGTCGGCCAAGCTCTTCAGGGCCGGGGTCTTTGGGGGCATCGGGGCAGTGTCTCACGGCCCCGCGGCAGGGGCGCCGCGGGTCAGACGAGTCCCTGCTGCGCCATCGACAGGAAGCGGCCCGGGCCCACGATCACATGGTCCAGCACGCGGATGTCGAGCAGGGCCAGCGCGGCCTTGAGCGCGTCGGTGAGCTGCTGGTCGGCCCGCGAGGGCTGCACGTCGCCGCTGGGGTGGTTGTGGGCCAGCACGACGGCCGCGGCGCCATGGTGCAGGGCGCGCTGCACCACCTCGCGCGGGTAGACGCTGGTCTGTGCCAGCGTGCCGCGGAACAGCTCCTCCATCGCCAGCAGGTGATGGCGGGTGTCGAGAAACAGCACCGCGAACACCTCGTGCGGCTTGTGGGCCAGGTGCAGCTGCAGGTACTGCGCGACGGCGTCGGGCGTCTCGAAGGCCGGGCGCTCGGCCAGCCGCTGCGCCATGGCGCGGCGGGCCAGCTCCATCACCGCCAGCAGCTCGGCCCGCTTGGCGGTGCCGCCCAGGCCGCGGATCCTGCGCAGCGCCTCGCCGTCGGCATGCAGCAGGCCGGCAATGCCGCCGCAGGCGTCGAGCACGTCCTGCGCAAGCTGCAGCACATGCCGGCCCGCCAGGCCGGTGCGCAGCAGCAGCGCCAGCAGTTCGGTGTCGCTCAGGGCGGCGGGCCCGCGCGCGAGCAGCTTTTCCCGCGGGCGCGCATCGGCCGGCAGGTCGTGGAATGCCATGAGGTTCCTCCCTTGGGGGTTGCGGCGTCGACGGCCCTACGGCACGGCGGCCCAACCCCCCTCCTTTAAACTCGCGGGCCAGTTTATCGGGGGCCTCCCTTGTCTTCGTCCACCCAAATCCCCGTGGTGCAGCCCGGCTCCTTCCTCACGCTGCACTACCGCCTGGCCGGCCCGGCCGGCGACATCATCAACACCTTCAACGACAAGCCTGCCACGCTGTCGCTGGGCGCAGGCGAACTCTCGCCTGCCGTCGAACAGCGCCTGCTGGGCCTGGAAGAAGGCACGCACACCACCTTCGATCTGCCGGCCGGCGAGGCCTTCGGCGAGCGCAATGCCGAGATGCAGCAATGGGTGGCGCGCACGCTGCTCGCGCAGCTGGGCGACCCCGACGAGCAGTACACCGTCGGCGACGTGGTGCAGTTCCCCACGCCCGATGGCGCGGGCAGCTATGCGGGCGCCGTGATCGCGCTGTCGGACAGCGCGGTGCAGTTCGACTTCAACCATCCGCTGGCAGGCCAGCCGGTGACTTTCGAGGTGCGCCTGATCGGCGTCCTGTGATGACCACCGGTACCGCGCTCAACGAAATCCTCCTGGCCGAGCCGCGCGGCTTCTGCGCCGGCGTGGACCGCGCCATCGAGATCGTGGAGCGGGCCCTCGCCAAGTTCGGCGCGCCGATCTATGTGCGTCACGAGATCGTGCACAACACCTATGTGGTGAACGAGCTCAAGGCCAAGGGCGCGATCTTCATCGAGGAGCTCGACGAGGTGCCGCCCGGCGCCACGCTGGTCTTCAGCGCCCACGGCGTGAGCAAGGCGGTGGAGAACGAGGCCCGCGCGCGCGGCTTCTCGATCTTCGACGCCACCTGCCCGCTGGTGACCAAGGTGCATGTCGAGGTGGCCAAGTTGGCGAAGGAAGGCTACGAGTTCATCATGATCGGCCACAAGGGGCACCCCGAGGTCGAGGGCACGATGGGCCAGCTCTCCAGCGGTATCCATCTCGTCGAAGACGTGGAGGACGTCGGCCGCGTGCAGCCGGGCCAGACCGACAAGCTCGCCGTGGTCACCCAGACCACGCTGAGCGTGGACGACGCCGCCGAAATCGCCGCTGCCGTGCGCGCGCGCTTTCCCAAGGTGCGCGAGCCCAAGCAGCAGGACATCTGCTACGCCACGCAGAACCGGCAGGACGCGGTCAAGCTGCTGTCGCCGCAGGTCGACGTGGTGATCGTGGTGGGCAGCCCCACCAGCTCCAACAGCAACCGCCTGCGCGAGCTGGCCGAACGGCTGGGCACCGCGGCCTACATGGTCGATTCCGCCGCCGAGCTGAAGGCCGAATGGTTCGAGGACCGGACGCGCGTGGGCCTCACGGCCGGTGCCTCGGCGCCCGAGGTGCTGGTGCGCGAGGTGATCGACCGCATCAGGTCGCTGGGCGCCGTGTCGGTGCGCAGCCTGCCGGGCGTGGAGGAGCACCTCAAGTTCCCGCTGCCCAAGGGCCTCAAGCTGGACGACCAGCCGCCGCCGCAGCACATCTCCTGATCCTTCCCGGACGCCATCCGCAGCGCGCAGGCGCGCGGCGCGAGGTCTCCCGCCAGCCGGCCGCATGATGCGGCCGGTGCCACTTATGGACCACCCATGACGACTTCGACCTCTTCTTCGCACGATTCGCCCGACTCCGTGAGCTGGCGCGCCGACATCGAGGCGGCCGCCCAGCGCCTGCAGCGGCAGGGCCGCGGCTTCGTGCGCGAGACGCCGCTGTGGCGACTGCCCGCCTCGGCCCTGGGCCTGGACGCGCCCGGCGCCGAGGTCTGGCTCAAGCTGGAGCACCTGCAGTCCGGCGGCAGCTTCAAGGCCCGCGGCATGATGAACCGCCTGCTGGCCAACCCCATTCCCGAGGCGGGTGTGATCGTCGCTTCCGGCGGCAATGCCGGCATCGCCACCGCGGGTGCGGCGCGCGCGCTGGGCGTGCCCTGCGAGGTCTTCCTGCCCGGCGTCTCGCCCGAAGCCAAGCGCCAGAAGCTGCGCGACCTGGGTGCCACGGTCAACGTGGTCGGCCAGCTGTATGCCGATGCGCTCGAAGCCTGCCTGGCCCGCCAGCAGGCCACGGGCGCGCTGCTCACCCATGCCTACGACCAGGCCGAAGTGGTGGCGGGCGCCGGCACGCTGGGCCGCGAGATCGAAGCGCAGGCTGGCGGCGTGCCCGATGCGGTGCTGGTCAGCGTGGGCGGCGGCGGCCTGATCGGCGGCCTGGTCGGCTGGTTCGAGAACCGCACGCGCGTGATCGCACTGGAGCCCGAGGGCTCGCCCACGCTCTACCGTGCCCGAGAAGCCGGCGAGCCGGTCGACGTGGCCGTGGGCGGCCTGGCCGCCGATTCGCTGGGCGCGGGCCGCATCGGCCGCATCGCCTGGGAGATCGCGAAGCAACATGTGCCCGAGGCGCTGCTGTTGACCGAGACCGCCATCCGCGACGCGCAGCAATGGCTGTGGAAGGAGATGAAGCTGGCCGTCGAGGCCGCCGCCGCGCTGCCGCTGGCGGCGCTGCACAGTGGCGCCGTGCGCCTGCAGCCCGGCCAGCGCGTGTGCCTGATCGTGTGCGGCGCCAACGTCGATCCGGCGACGGTCGCCTGAGTCCGGCGCCCGCACCATGAGCCTGCCTTCCTGGCGACTGCTGCTGCGCCGCACGGCGCGGCGCATCTGGTTCCGCTCGGTCGTCTTCAGCCTGGTGGCCGTGCTGCTGGCGGTGGCGGCGCGCTACCTGGCGCCCTGGCTGCCGGAGCACTTCGAGGGCAACATCGGCCAGGACTCGGTGGGCGGCATCCTGCAGATCCTGGCCTCGTCGATGCTGGCGGTGACCACCTTCTCGCTCACGGCCATGGTGTCGGCTTATTCCTCCGCCACCACGCTGGCCACGCCGCGCGCCACGCAGCTGCTGATCCAGGACCCGACCTCGCAGAACGCGCTCTCGACCTTTCTGGGCGCCTTCCTGTTCTCCATCGTCGGGATCATTGCCCTCTCGACCGGCTTCTACGGCGACCGCGGCCGGGTGATCCTGTTCGTGGGCACGCTGGCCGTGGTGGCGCTGATCGTGTTCACGCTGCTGCGCTGGATCGCGCACCTCACGGCCTTCGGCCGCATGTCCGACGTGATCGACCGCGTGGAGCGCGCGGCCATTGACGCCATCCGCGACTGGCGCGAAGCGCCGCACCTGGGTGGGCATCCGGCCGTGGTGGTGCCGGCCGAAGCCTGGCCGGTCTTCGGCGAGCGGACCGGCTACGTCACCCATGTGGACGTGGGCGCGCTGCAGCGCATCGCCGCGCAGGCCGACCTGCGCCTGCACGTGGCCGTGCTGCCCGGTACGCTGGTGCATCCACAGCGGCCGCTGCTGCGGGCCGAAGGCGCTGGCGACGACGACTGCCGCGCCGCGCTGGCCCGTGCCTTCACCGTCGAGCGCCACCGCAGCTTCGACCACGACCCGCGGCTGGGCCTGGTCACCCTGGCCGAGATCGGCAGCCGCGCGCTGTCGGCGGCGGTCAACGACGCGGGCACCGCCATCGAAGTGATCGATGCGCAGCACCGCGCCTTCCGGGCGGTGCTCGAGCGCACTGACGATGCATCGGACGCGACCGAGTGCGACCGCGTCTTCGTGCCGCTGCCCACCACGGCCGACCTGCTGGAAGACGCATTCCGCCCGCTGGCGCGCGACGGCACCGGCGCCATCGAGGTATCGATCCGCCTGCAGAAGACGCTGGCCGCGCTGGCCGGGGCCGCGCCCGCTCACGCCCAGGCCATCGACGCCATGGCCCGCCAGGCCTTCGAGCGGGCCAGCGCCGCCTTTGCCAGCGACGCCGACCGCGATGCGCTTACGCAGGCGACGCAGGGCCGTTTCCTACAATGAGCCGATGCTCGACATCACTCTCCTGCGCAAGGACCTGCCTTCGGTCGTCGCGCGCCTCGAATCCCGCAAGAAGAACCAGCCCTACCTCGACGTCGCGCGCTTTTCCGCCCTGGAAGCCGAGCGCAAGCAACTGCAGACGCGCACCGAGGAGATCCAGGCCCGCCGCAACGCGCTGAACAAGCAGATCGGCCCGCTCAAGGCCAAGGGCGAGTCGGTCGATGCGCTGATGGCCGAGGTCAACGCGCTCAAGGCCGAGATGGAGTCGTCCGCCGTGCGCCTCGACGCGCTGCAGCCCGAACTGCAGACCCTGCTGCTGGCCGTGCCCAACCTGCCGCACGACAGCGTGCCGCAGGGCGAGGACGAAGCCGGCAACGTCGAGGTGCGGCGCTGGAGCCCGCAGGGTGGGGAGGGCGGCAACGCGCCCCAGCTCGGCTTTACGCCGCGGGACCATGTGGAACTGGGCGAACCGCTGGGCCTGGACTTCGAGATGGGCGTCAAGCTGGCCGGCTCGCGCTTCACCGTCATGAAGGGGGCCATCGCCCGCCTGCACCGTGCGCTGGCGCAGTTCATGATCGACCTGCAGACCGAGCAGCACGGCTACACCGAGTGCTACGTGCCCTACATCGTCAACGGCGAGACGCTGCGCGGCACGGGCCAACTGCCCAAGTTCGAGGGCGACCTCTTCGCCGCCAAAAAGGGCGGCCAGGATGGCGAGCCGGTGCCCGACCTGTCCGCGCTCTACCTCATTCCCACCAGCGAGGTGCCGCTGACCAACTTCGTGCGCGACACCGTCGTGCCCGAGTCGCAACTGCCGATCCGCCTGACGGCGCATACGCCCTGCTTCCGCTCCGAAGCGGGCAGCGCTGGCCGCGACACGCGCGGCATGATCCGCCAGCACCAGTTCGACAAGGTCGAGATGGTGCAGATCGTGCACCCCGAGAAGAGCTACGACGCGCTGGAAGAAATGACCCGCCATGCCGAGGCGGTGCTACAGGCGCTGGATCTGCCCTACCGCGTGGTGCTGCTGTGCACGGGCGACATGGGCTTCGGTTCGTCCAAGACCTACGACCTGGAAGTGTGGATCCCGGCGCAGGCCACCTACCGCGAGATCAGCTCGGTCTCCAACTGCGAGGCCTTCCAGGCGCGCCGGCTGCAGGCCCGCTTCAAGAACGCGCAAGGCAAGAACGAGCTGCTGCACACCCTCAACGGCTCCGGCCTGGCCGTGGGCCGTGCGCTGGTCGCGGTGCTGGAGAACCACCAGCAGGCCGACGGCAGCATCGCCATTCCGAAGGCGCTGCGCCCCTACCTTGGCAACCAGGCCGTGCTGCGCGCTTGATCGAATCGCTGCGGCCCGCTTCCCTGCGGGCCAAAAGCCTGGCTATAATGCAAGGCTTCGACTGAATCGCACAGCTTGTGGAGAGGTGGCAGAGTGGTCGAATGTACCTGACTCGAAATCAGGCGTACGGTTTCCCCGTACCGTGGGTTCGAATCCCACCCTCTCCGCCAGTCACCGTCCATGACGGTTCCAGAAAGCCCGGTAGCGTCCTGCTCACCGGGCTTTTTCATTGGGTCTCCAACGCCATCCTGATTTGCTCTCCTTCCATGAAGCTGGGGTGGGGTGCTGTTCCCGCCTGGGTCGGAGCTGTCAGGGTGTGGTTTGTGACGGTCGCGCACAAAATCCGGGCATGACCTCCCAGGACGTCCGTACTCAAGAGATCGAACGCCTCCAGCGCGCCCGCGCACAGTGGCGCCATGTGGGCGACGCCCGCCCTCCGTTCGCCCAGACGCCAGCCCCGGGCCAGGAATCGGTCTGGGACTACCCGCGCCCGCCGCGCATCGAGGCGGACTCGCGCGAGATCGTGGTGTGCTGCGGCGATGCGGAGATCGCGCGGACCCGCAATGCGCTGCGGTTGCTCGAAACCGCCAGCCCGCCGACTTTCTACCTGCCGCGCGCCGATGTGCGGGCCGATGCGGTGGTGCCGGCCGCAGGAACGTCGTACTGCGAATGGAAGGGCGAGGCGCGCTACCTCACCGTCGTTGCGGGCACCCACCGGTTTGAAGCAGCGGCGTGGTTCTATCCAGAGCCGGAGCCGACCTACGCCGCACTGCGCGACCACCTCGCGTTCTATCCGCAGCAACTCGCCTGCTGGGTGGATGGCGTTCGTGTGGTGCCTCAGCCCGGCCGCTTCTATGCGGGCTGGATCACGCCCGAGGTCGTGGGCCCCTTCAAGGGCGAGCCCGGTTCGGCCGGTTGGTGACGCGCAGACGGCCGCGGCGTCGCCGTCAGCGCGAAGGCCGCTGGTAGCCGCCCTCGATCCACGCGGCGGCGCTGTCGGCATTCAGTTTGAAGGTCGGTGGCACGCGCGCTTCGCCGAGCGCCTCGCCCGCCTCGTCCATCGCGCGCAGGATGGCGTAGGGGTTGTCCTCGTCCGGCACGATCTGCAGCGACACGCGGATGCGCTCGGAGCCCGCGCCAACGCTCACGCTCTTGTTCAGCCGGGCATGCAGTTGCTGCTCGTGCCGGCGCAGCACCTCGTTGGCGGTCTTGACCAGAGTATGGAAGGCGGCCGTGTCCAGGGGCTTGGGGTTCTTCTTGTCGCGGCCCATGGTCCAGGGGCCGACCAGTGCCGGCTCCGCATCGCCCTGCCGTGTCATCGACACCGCCCAGCCGTCGTCGTCTTCGTTCTTGATCACGCGCGCGGTCCAGCGCTCGTCGCTCCACAGCGTGGGCTCCTGGATGGGAGCGGTCGGTTCGGTCATGGGTACAGGGTCGGGAGAAAGGTGAGTGCAGAGGGGGCGCCCCGATGAAGTGGGACGCCGAGTCGTTCGGATGCCGGCGCCAGAAGAGCATGCGTGGCGCAGGTCGTGCTGCGTCCGGATGTCCCGGGGCCGCCCCGGTCTGGGGCGCGCTATCTTAGGCCGAGGTCACATGCCTCCAGCTGTGAAGCCTCGGCGGGTCGTATGTGGTGTCAACCCGGATTGGGTTCGAACTACTTGAAGTCGCCAAACACCCACTTATCAGGCAACGCATTGAAGCCAGCCAGGCGGGCCTGTCGTGCGCTAAGAGCAGAGGGCGCTTGGCGCACTTCGGCGCCAAGAAGTTGGGGCGGATCCCTGGGCCGCCGATTGTCACCGCGCATTACTCCCACAACCCCTTACCCTCACAGAGCTACCCGCAGTAAGCCGCGCATCGCTCGAATCGCGCGTGGAGAAGTAGGTTCTTGGCGCGGAACAGCCGAATCGCACTGCTGCTCGGCATCAATTCCCTTCATGCCGCCAAACTCGGCGCTGCTTGCTGAGCGTATCAAAGCCGACTTTCCTTTGGCCGGCGAGGGGAGTTCGAAAACAACTAGCGTGCTAACCAAAATTTTCGCGCTGACGACAAAAATTTAACAAAATTACGCTGAGCAAGATTCGGTAGTTTCACAACGCCGCGCTGACGTTCGTGAAGAGTGACCTGTGACCATGCGGTTTTCTAAACTAGACTAAATAAGAAAATCCGCCTTTCGAGCCGGAAATGTCAAAAATTGCATAAAGATAGAGATATGTATTCAGATTTGGCTTTGATGATGATGTCTGAAGTGCTATGGACTGGTTTGCTACTATGCCTTCCGCTGCTTGGTACGGTGATGGTGGTGGGTGTGACGATAAGTGTGCTTCAAGTCGTCACTCAACTACAAGAAGTGTCACTCACGTTCATTCCTAAGCTAGTTGCTACAGGGGCCTCTCTCGTGCTCACCGGACCTTGGATGTTACGAACGTTAAATCAGTTCACAGTTCGTCTTTGGAGCAGCATTCCAACGATCTTTTAACAAAATCATGAACAGGGCGCAGGAACTTCCTTTTCTCGTCGGCCTAGTCGCGACCAACGACGGAACTAGATGGCTTTTAGGAGCGGCTTTGCTGCAATTGCGAGTTTCGGCGACCCTAGCAATGAGCCCTGTATTCCATGCGACGCCGCAAGCGCGACTTGTCCGAATACCTTTGCTCCTGTTGCTCGCAGCATGCATATCTGCGAGCCTTGGTGTTTCGGCCCTGCCAGCCATGGATTGGGGCGAAATTCTGGTTGCCGCGATGTACGAGGTGGCTTTGGGTGCCACGTTGGGTCTGGGAGTTTTGATCGCATTTGCGGCGTTTGCGATTGCGGGCCAGATTCTCGATGCACAGTTGGGATTTGGACTCGCTCAAATCGTAGATCCGGTGACGATGCGTCCTGTCCCCGTATTAACCTCTGCGTTCAATTACTTAGCTGCACTGGTTTTCTTTGCGCTTAATGGGCATCATGCGCTGCTGAGGGGCATAAGTTATAGCCTAGAGCGATTCCCCCTCGGATCACCGTGGTCGACAGCGCACGCATTTGGGCCGCTCTTGAAGCAGGCCGCCGGTCTCTTTGGCCTTGGTTTCGCGCTGGTGGCCCCGGTTGTTTTCTGCATCCTACTCGTCGAATTTGCGCTTGGCGTTGTCAGCAGAAACCTGCCCCAGATGAATATGTTTGTCATGGGCATCCCGATCAAGATCATTGTCGGCCTGACTGCTCTGTCCTTCTGGTTAGGTGGCGCGGAGGCCGCAATGATGAGGATCTATGCTTCCATTGTATTGACGTGGTCCCAGATCTTTGAGGCCGCATCTCCTGGCATGGCGGGGGTACGTTAATGGCTGAGCAGGATCTGGATCGCAACCAAGCGGCGACGCCATATAAACTAAGAAAAGCTAAAGAGAAGGGGCAGGTCGCCAAGAGTGCGGAAGTCGTGTCTACGCTCGTTTTCTGCATCGCTGTTGGGTATTTGACGTGGCAGGGCTTTGAGGCGGTGCAGTCGCAGTTCCGTCATGACCTCACTGTTATTTCCCACCTGAACCAAGTTGATTACTCGAGCGCTGGACTCTGGTTCCTGATCGCAAACAGCATTACTGCGACGCTGATTTTGATGCTGCCGTTTTTTGCCGCAATCATGATAGGGGCAATAGTCGGCAATATGATGCAGACCGGTCCCGTACTTTCTGCCGAACCCATCAAGCTTGATTTTCAGCGCCTCAATCCCAAGCAGGGATTAAAGCGAATTTTTTCTCTGCGTGTCTTATTCGATGGTGCGCGAGCAGTGGTGAAGTTGATCGTACTCACGCTTGTTGCGTATGCTTCTCTGGAAGCACTTTTGGGGCAGTTCTACGCTCTTTCCTCTCTTTCTGCGATTGCGTACCTCAGAATGCTGGTGGACGATTTTTCGAGCATTGGTCTGAAGATGGTGATGGTGCTAGCGCTGATCGCCATGATCGACCTCATCTACACTCGGCATGAGTTCGCAAAAAAAATGAGGATGAGCCTTCGGGAGCTGAAGGATGAAGTAAAGCATCGGGACGGAGATCCTCGTATTCGGGCGCGTATCCGTGACCTTCGACGAGAAAATTATCAGCGAAGTATCGCATTGAAAAAAACCAGGGATGCCGACGTACTCATAACCAACCCGACACATATTGCGGTCGCCCTTAAATACGACCATGGGCGCATGACGTCTCCCCAGCTCCTTGCAAAAGGCGCAGGTGGCATGGCAGCAGCGATGCGGGAAATGGCAGCACTGCACAGAATCCCCGTGGTTCAAGATCCTCCGCTAGCTCGACGTCTTCATAAAGAACTGCCGGTGGATCACATGGTACCCCCGGAGCTATACGCTCAGGTGGCGCGCATCATTGTTTGGGTGTTTGCAATGCGAGAGAGACGGGCTAATTCCTCTATGAGAGAGAGTGCTATTTCGTGAGAACCCTGAGCCGAGTTCTTGGGAAGCATAGTGACATTGCGCTGGTGTTGCTCGTTTTGGGCGTCCTTGTCGTGCTGTTCGCCCCTATCCCCAGTGGCCTGCTCGACTTCCTTATTCTTAGCAACTTTGGTTTTGCATTTCTCGTCTTGTTGCTAACCTTTTACATGGCGCGGCCCGTCGAGTTCTCGACTTTCCCGTCCGTGCTGTTGATAGCAACGCTGTTTCGCCTGTCTCTCAATGTAGCGGCTACGCGTCTCATCCTCTCTGATGGGGACGCGGGGAGAGTGATCGGTGCTGTCGGTGCCTTCGTGGTGGGCGGCAACTATGTCATCGGGTTGATCGTGTTCCTCATCCTTATCGTCGTTCAATATGTTGTTGTGACGAGTGGAGCACAGCGCGTATCGGAGGTCGCAGCACGTTTTACGCTGGACAGCATGCCGGGTCAGCAGATGAGTATCGATGCTGATCTGAACATGGGATTCATTGACCAGGCTGAGGCTCAGCGGAGACGAAAGAACATCGAGCGCGAAGCCGGCTTCTACGGCGCGATGGATGGTGCCAGCAAGTTCGTAAAGGGTGACGCAATAGCCGGCATCATCATCCTTTTGATCAACATCATTGGCGGGCTTGTCATCGGTGTGATGCAGCACGGACTGCCCTGGGCTCAGGCTTTGCAGACTTACACCCTGCTCACCATTGGTGATGGCATCGTCACTCAGGTCCCGGCTCTGGTCATCGCTGTGGGCACCGGCATCATCGTCACGCGCTCCTCGTCCGATGCCAACTTGAGCAAAGAGGCTCTTCGACAAGTGAGTTCGTTCCCGAAGACGCTTCTGCTGGTCGCGTTGGCTCTTGGAGGCCTGATTCTGTTGCCTGGAATCCCGGCCATTCCGACGCTTACTTTGGCGCTTTGCTTCCTTCTTGCATCGACGCTGCTATATCGTGCCAAAAGGACGACAACGGCTTCTAATCCCGGTGATAACGACATCAAGGACTCCACAAAATCGGGTCAGGGCGACGGGCGTCCCGCGGACGGCAAGGCAGACGATCCTTACGAACAACTGCGTGTCGAACCCATCGAGGTTTACATAGGCAGCAATTGGGTGCCGGTCATCAATCAGCCCGGGAGCGTCTTCATGGAGCGCGTCTCGGCCTTCCGCAAGCAACACGCCCAGGAATTTGGCTTGGTGTTGCCGCGGGTGAGATTCAAAGATTCAGCAAAGCTTGCGGCCGACCGCTACGAGATACATCTCGACGGCGTCATGGTTGCGAGAGGCGAGGCGCGCGCGGATCGCCTGCTTGCCATTCATCCTGCGGGAGACGTCAAGTCGGTACCGGGTGAACCGACGCGGGACCCGACATATGGGTTGCCAGCCCTATGGATTGAAGACACGCAACGGGAAGCGGCCTCTCAAGCGCGCTACACCCTTGTCGACGCTCCCACCGTGTTTATCACTCATCTCACTGAGATGTTGAGACGGGAGTCTGCGACGCTCCTCACCAGAGCCGAAGTCGATCGGCTCTTGGCCCGTGTTCGCCAGAGCCAGCCGGGACTGGTGGAAGAGTTGATCCCAACGGTGCTTTCCTCCAGCGACGTCCAGAAGGTGCTCCAGAATTTGCTGAGAGAGAAGGTGTCAATACGGCATATCGAAGCCATCCTCGAGGCCCTTGCAGACGCTGGGCGCACGACGCGAGAGCCCGCACATCTGACGGAGATGGTGCGGCTGCGGCTCGGTAGTGCGATCTGTCAGGGACTACTGGGCGATGCAAGTGCACTCCAAGTGTTGACGCTCGACCCATCCATAGAGAGCCAGCTCTTGCAAGACATCCACTCGGCATCGGACACCGGGGCAACTCAGGGCTTCGTGCTCGACCCGCGCGTGTCAGAGCAGCTGATGAAGCGACTTGTCCAACAAGCGGAGCGCATGATGAAAAGCAACCTGCTACCAGTCCTGCTTTGCGCGCCGGAACTACGTCGGCATCTTCGTGCGCTTTCAGAGCGCGTCATGCCGCATCTGCGAGTGCTCTCCATGTCCGAAGTGCCTCATTCGATGGAGCTGAAGTCCTTCAGCGTCGTCCAGCTTTGAACCAATGAAAGGCGCACCGTGAGCGACATTCTGGCCATCAGTCTCAATGCCCTGCAGCAGGACATGGCACGCCTGGACCGCATAAGCATGAACGTTGCCAACGCGACGACCCCTGGCTACAAGCGAACGGTAGTCAGCGCTCTGCCGATGGGGGGCGGGGGCTTTGAAGCAGCCATGCTGAGTGGGGCAGCGAGGTCCCAAGGGGCGGACCGCCCAGCCGCTGCCGTTCGCGGCCTGCCTGGACCGATGTCTGCGACATCGGTGATCGTTCAGACAGATGACCGCCCAGGTTCCTTGAAGTCCACGAGTCAGGGCCTTGATGTGGCGCTTGACGGCCCAGGCTTTTTCGAAGTGCGGACTGACGCAGGCGTGGCCTACACGCGGGGCGGTGGCTGGCAGCTGGATCCACGTGGACGCCTCGTGACCAGCGAGGGCCACCCCGTCATGGGAGTGGGCGGGGAAATTGTGCTGACCCGACCGAATGTGGTGATTGACCCGAGCGGACATATCTTCGAGAGGAAACCTGGAGGCGATGTGGAGTCAGCGGCGGTTGGCCAGCTCAAGGTTGTCCGCTTCGAGCGGAAGGTCGGTTTCGAGCGGCTGGGGAATGGGCTTCTGCAGACGGATGCAACACCGTTGCAGGTAGCAGATGCCAGGATCCGGCAAGGATTTCTTGAAAACTCCAATGTCAACTCTTTGGAAGAGATGGCGCAGCTCATTCAGTCCATGAGGCATTTCGAAGCAATGCAGCGGGTTGCCCAAGGCTACGACGAGATGATCGGCGCGGCTGTGCGCAAGCTGGGCGACCTGTCCTGACACCTGCATTTCCGTTCTTCAACAAGACCCAACATCATGTTCGACGCCCTTTACATCAGCGCCACCGGCATGCAGGCTCAACAGCTCAACGTTGACACGATCGCGAACAACTTGGCCAACGTCAACACCACTGGCTTCAAGAAAGGGAAGGTGGCGTTTGCGGACCTGATGGTTCAACAAACCCTTGCGCAACCCGCTGCCGACGAGTTTGGGCTGTTGGCTGACCGGCGGCTTGGGGCCGGCGTCGGCATTTCCTCTGTCGCCAAGCTCTTCGACATGGGCGACTTGAAGAGGACAGATTCAGCTTGGGACGTCGCGATTGAGGGAGAAGGGTTCATTGAAGTCTCCATGCCTGACGGGTCGAGTGCATTCACACGTGGGGGCACCTTCAAGGTCAACAAGGATGGCGTCCTCGCCACTCAAGGTGGATTTCCTCTGAAGGCAAACATTGCCGTGCCGGACACCGCGCAGAACATGCAGATCGACAAGGATGGCCGTGTTCGTGTCCAAGTTGCTGGTCAAGCCAATCCTGTTGAAGTAGGCCAACTGGACCTGGTCCGCTTCACCGCTGCGGGTGCGCTGCAGGCGCAAGGCGACGGTCTCTACCGGGCCACCGTGGACTCGGGCGAAGCGATTGCAGGAAAGGCGAGCGAAGACGGCATGGGCAGTCTGGCTCAGGGCTTCCTGGAGGGCTCCAACGTGAAGCTCAGTGAAGAAATGGTGAGCCTCATGATCGCCCAACGCGTCTACGAGGCAAACGTCAAGGTCATGCAGGCTTCGGACGAAATGCTCGGAATGATCAATGGCCTTCGGAAGTAACCCGATGCGCCTTCTTAGGGGTGCCGTGGCGCCTTGGTGGTTGCTTCTCGCCGCGCTTGCGGGTAGAGCAGAGTCGGCCTCCCCGCTTGTGTCCATCGAGCTACGACCCCGTGTGCAGGTGAGCCAAGGTGCGGTGTCGTTGGGTGACATCGCTTATCTCACGAGCAATGATTTGTCGGCATTGCGCCGGATCATGGCGACACCCATGGGGCACGCGCCTCGCCCTGGATCAATGATTACCTTGGAGCGCGAAGCCGTGGCGCGCTGGGTCGGGGTACGGGGTTTGATCGGCGGGCCGCAAGGTTCCGCCCCGAGCCTACGATGGAGCGGCGCGGCAGAGACCGTCGTGGAGAGTGCTTCGCAGAATCTGCCGGGCGAAGCCGTCGCCGCGGCTGCCCAGTCTGCGCTGCAGACTTGGTTGGGCGCGCGGAGCTTCAAGAGCCAGGTGCAGGCAACGTCTACGCCTCGCGACTTGATGCTACCCACTGGCGATGCAGTACTGCGGGTTCGGCCCATCGCCGACTGGGTGCAGCCTTCGCGCCGAATGCTGGTGTGGGTAGACATCTGGGTGAACGACCGCTTCGCTCGCGCGACGGCGGTCACCTTTGAAGTGAATGCCTGGGCCCAAGCCGGCGTCGCGTCGATGCCTCTCGAGAGGGATGCACCGCTGGACGGCGTACTCAGGCAAGCGAGCATCGATCAGAGGGAGGTGGATCTCACAACTCTCCAAGGCCGACGCCCAGCTGTACTTGCGCAGCCCGGGGGTGGGAGGCTCACCGCGGATGAGCCCCAGCGCTTGCGAAGGCCTCTTCATGTCGGAGAGGTGCTGCTTGCAGAAAACATGCGGCCATCGCCTGCCGTCACGCGTGGCGGCTGGGCTCATCTCATCGCGCGCAGCGGAGGCGTCTCCGTGGAGAGCCGCGTCGAAGTGCTGCAGGATGGCCGCCCCGGTGAAGTTGTCCGGGTGAAGGTAAGAGGCGCAAGCAGTGAGGTGCTTGCTCGCGTCACTGGCCCGGGGCAGGTGGAGGTTCAGCCATGAGCATCGGAAGCTGGCGCTGGAACCTCCGCGCTGCCGCTTTGGCGATCATCACACCCGGCTTGCTAGGCTTGGGCCAGCCCGCTGCGGCCGAGAGCCTCTATCAAGAGGCTACGTTCAGGCCCCTCACCGCCGACAACAAGGCTTTCCGCTTAGGCGATGCCTTGACTGTCCAGGTGTTCGAGAACTCTTCAGCTTCGACCAGCGCGAACACGGGCACGCGCCGCGCCAACGATATTGCGGGCTCCGTGACTCAGACAGGAAACCGAGTGGTGGGGACCCTGGGAATTGGTATCAGCGGGGACTTCGACGGGGGCGGCCGCACGCAGCGGACGAACAAACTGCTTGCGACATTGACCGTGACCGTGAAGAGCGTGCTCACGAATGGCGACCTCATGGTTGCCGGCGAGCAACTTCTGACGGTCAACGATGAACTGCAGAAGGTGAATCTTGAGGGGCGGGTGCGCCCTCAGGACATCTCGGACGGCAATGTCGTCCTGTCGACCCGCCTGGCAGACGCTCGCATCACCTACGTCGGCGAGGGCGACGTGTCTGACAGAGCACGGCGCAGCGCTTGGCGACGCATCCTGGACTGGTTGGGGTTGTGATGCACCGTTTCATGTCGCGGGTCGGAGCTCGCATCCTTTTCTGCTCTTTCGGCGTAGTGGCAGTCAGCGTTTCGCTGCCGGCTCACGCGCAGCAATCGGCAAGGCGTGCTGCGGGCGCCGCAACGATTGACACTGTGCGAGTCAAGGACCTGGGCAAGCTCAAAGGCTGGAGGGATAACGCGCTCTTCGGAACCGGCATCGTGACAGGCTTGGCCGGCACGGGGGATTCGCCGTCCAACAGAACGACGCGTCAGTCTCTCGCCAATGTTCTCTCACAGTTCAATCTCACCATCGCTCCGGAGGCCATTCAGAGCCGCAACGTTGCGCTGGTCATGGTGAGCGCGTCGCTGCCCACCTTCGCCAGAGAAGGGGACACGTTGGACGCGACCGTGAGCTCCGCGGGGGACGCTCGTAGCCTTGTGGGTGGCACATTGCTCGTCACGTCGCTCAAGGGTGCCAACGGCAGGGTCTACGCACTTGCCCAAGGTGCGCTATCAGTCGGGGGCTATCGCTACGACGCCAATGGCAACGTGGTGCAGAAGAATCATCCGACCACTGGCTCCATTCCAAACGGCGCGACCGTCGAGGTAGGCGTGAACGCAAACATGGTGGATGAGCACCAGAACATCACGTTCGTGCTTGCTGAACCGGACTACACCACAGCGGGCCGCGTGGCTGATGCGATCAACCAACAGCTCGGGGTTGGCTTGGCGACTGCGCGCGACGCGTCCGGCATTGAGATTGCCGTCCCGTCCATGCACCGAGACCATTTGGTCGCCTTGTTCAGACGCATCGAGAACGTCACCGTGGAGCCGGACCGCCGAGCCAAGGTGGTGATCAACGAGCGCACGGGCACTGTGGTGGCAGGCGGAGATGTGCGGATCTCCCGAGTCGCAATCTCCCATGGGGACATCAAGATCGCCATTTCGAGTCAGAACTCGGCGTCCCAGCCATTCAACATCATCAATGGCGGCCCCGACGTTCGCACTGCGATCGTGACCAACACCCGGGTCGATGTCGATGAACTCAACGGGGCTGGCTTTGTGATGGGATCCGACACGGTGTCTGACCTGGTGCAGACGCTGGCGCGGCTCAAGACCAGTACGCGGGACGTAATCTCGATCCTCCGGGCCGTCAAGGCTGCAGGTGCTCTACATGGCGAACTCATCGTTCAATAGTGCGCGGTACACGTTAGCTAACGCTGTCCGAGAAAAAGGAGACAGGAATGAATGACGGAATTGAAGCGGTCACCCGCTCTGCCTTGGCCCTCGCTCTTGATGCGGCCAGCATGCGTCAGCGGGCGATTGCGACCAACATCGCCAACGCGAATGTCGCGGGTTACATACCGCAGCAAGTCAGTTTCGAAGCGCAGCTGACGGGCCTCAAGCAGGGAATGGAAGCGACCGGTCGGTTGGATCCGGCCGGGCTTGGTCAGGTCCGCCCCTTCATCGAGCCCGCCGCAGACCATTCGGTGCAGCTCGATGCGGAGGCCGCGGAGATGGCCCGCAACGCAGTGCATTACCAGGCTCTGGTCAAGGGCCTCTCCCGTCATTTCGCCATCCTCTCGATGGCGGCTGGCGATGGCAGAAAGTAAGGAGATCTACGTGGATTACAGCCAGTCGTTTGCCATCAGTGCAGCTGGAATGAGTGTGGAGCGCTTGCGCGTCGACGTCGCGGCATTGAATCTCGCCAATGCCAACACTGTGCAAGGAGTCGGTGGCGTCACTTACCAGCCACTGCGAGTCGTTGCTGCTGCCGGTAACCCAGCCATCGCCGGCACGGCGGCATCGGGATTCGGCGTGATGTTCGATCAAGGGCTCGAGGCGCTGAATGTTGCCGAGTCACAGCCGCTTGCCCATGTCGTGGCGTCGAACGTTCCCTCCAGAATGGTCTACGAACCGTCTCATCCGCTCGCAGACACACGCGGCTATGTGTCTTACTCAGCAGTCGACGTCGCGACCGAAATGGTCAGCATGATGAGTGCAACGCGAGCCTATGAAGCAAACGTGTCTGCAATGAATACAACGAGAACCCTGGCCCTTCGCGCATTGGACATTGGGGGCAACGCATGACCACGTTCCTGCCCGTAGAGGCGCTGTCCGCGCTTTCGCCACAGGCGCAGTCGATGGTGGCACAGCTTCAAGCCGGCGCCCTCACGCCTACCTCCGGTCCGGTTGTATCTGGTCCTCTCCCTATCGACCGGAATGCCCAACTGGGGACCACAAACTTCGCGCAGATGGTTTCTGCGGGACTTGGCGAGGTCAACAAGAAGATCATCGATGGTGAAGTCGGTTTGCAGAAGCTGGCCCTCGGAGAGGCGCAGAACCTGCATCAGCTGATGATCAACCTTGAGGAAAGCCGTCTGTCATTCCAGGTGCTGATGCAGGTGAGAGGCCGCCTTCTCGAGGCATACCAAGACGTGATGAAGATGCCGATATGAATTTCTGGGATGGGTTGACTCGAAGCGCCCGCGCCGGACTGTTGGCGGGCGTCCTTGCCATCGGCCTTGGACTGGCCTTCGCGGCCTGGTGGGTGTTTCGCACGGACTATCAGGTCCTGTTCTCTGATCTCAAGCCGCAGGACGCTCAGGCGATGACGGCTGAACTCGAGCGCCTCAAGATCCCCTACCGTCTTGGTGACAGCGGCAGCGCCATCTTGGTGGACAAGGCGACGGTTCATGCCACACGCATCAAGCTAATGGGGAAGGAGCTGCCGCTCCATGGCGCGGTTGGTTTGGAGTTATTCAATAACACGGACTTCGGGATGACCGAGTTCGCGCAGAAGATCAACTACCAACGTGCGCTGCAAGGTGAGCTGACGCGGACCATTCAGTCGCTCTCTGAAGTGCGCGAGGTTCGTGTCCTTCTGGCGCTCCCCGAACAGGGACTGTTCAAGCAAGCCAGTTCGAAGGCCAAGGCATCTGTCACGCTGATGATGCGCCAGGGGCAAGAGCTGCGTCCTGAGCAGATCACGGGTGTGCAGCGCCTTGTCGCAGCCGCCGTGCCGGGACTGTCCATTCAGGACGTCACCATCGTGGACGGCAGGGGCGTCGCACTGACTCGGACGGACGCGGGTGGTGGCGAGGCCGAACTCAACGCTGCGCGCCTGGATATCAAACGCGACACCGAGGCTTATCTGTCGCGCAAGGTCGGCGCCATCCTTGACCGGGCCTTCGGCGCAGGACAAGCGCTGGCCAGTGTCGATGTCACGTTGAACATGGATCAGATTCGGACCACCACCGAAGATGTGCTTCCGGCCCCGTCGCGTAATGGGCTTCAGTCGACCGGCGTCGTCGTGCGTGAGCGTGAGGTTCTGCGTGATGGTGGTGGGGCAGGCGAGGCGCGCGGGGTCGAGGCGGGGCTTCTCAGAGCCGGAGGCTCACAGCGCGATGTCGAGTACGCGACAGGCCGTCGTGTCGAGCAGGTCGTCAGCCAGCCAGGCTCCATCCGTCGGATTCAGGTGGTAGCAGTGGTTCGGACAGTGCTCGATCTTGCACAGGAGGAACAGCTTCGCAGACTCATCGCAGCGGCGGTGGGTGCGTCATTTGAACGCGGGGACACTGTGGTCGTTCAGACCTTGGCGGCTCCGTCGTCGAAGACGCACGGGGAGATTGCCGGGGCCGCATCGAGCGAGGCAGAGTCCGCAGTTCCGGACGTCGATGGAACCGGGCTAGGGGCGGTCAAAGATTCTTCAACCAGCGGCGACGTGGAGTCGGTACGTTGGCTCTTCGCGCTTGTCTTGGTCATTGGCTGCGCTGCCTGGGTGGCGCGCGCGTGGACCCAGCGCAATAAAGACAAGAGTTCGGCATCTCGAAGCAGGGAGTTGACCGAGGCGGAACGCGCAGCAGCGCTGCGGCGCATACGCGAGTGGTTGGGCGAGTCCGATTCCCCTGGAATGAAGCGTCCGGATCCAGCGCCTGGGGCGAACTCATGATGTCGCTTGTCGGCGGCCGAGTGGTGGGGGCGTCTTCGGAAGAAGGCGACATGTTTGCCCGGCATCTCGAAGCTGGTCAGGCAGGTTCTGGCACGGACGGGGTGCGCCATGCAGCGTTGCTCTTGCATGCAATGGCGCCTGCTGATCGCAATTGGATGCTGGACGCGTTGTCGTCCGCCCAGCGCCAGCAGATCAATGGGCTTTTGCATGAACTCGAGGCTGTTGGCGTCTCTCGCGATCCGCTGCTCATCAGTGAAGCCACAGCAGACGACGATTCAAGTAACAGGCCCAGCGACGAGGAGTTTCTGATGGGGTTGGGCCGCTCGGACGTAGAACAGGCGGTGGCTTGCCTTCGGACAGAACCTGCAGAACTTCTTGCCCAGTGGTTGCAGTGCGCACACTGGCCTTGGAGAGAGGATCTGCTGGGCGCACTGGAAGCGAACAAGCGTCGGGAGCTCAAGGAGATTCTGGCTGACCGGTCGGTCTCGGGGCGCTCAACTCCCCCGGCCATGCGGGCAAGACTCATTGAGGCGGTAGCGCGAGTCGTGCGTGAGACGACCGTTCCCGCAGCGCCATCCTCGCTGTCTTGGAAAGGCGTGCGGTACCGTGTCGGGCGACTTCTTAAAAAGGATATCTCTGGTTCGGAGCGTGCGAGGTGAAGGAACCTGTCTTCCCCGCACAGGATGGGTCGGGATCGCGGCGAGGTGATACCGCTCGCGTCCTTCGAGACGTGATCATTCAAGGCAAGGCCATGCCGGGACGCGCGCGGGTCACGCCCTCCGCCTCGCCGCACCCGGATCAACGCCCAGCGCTGGACGTCGTTCGTCCCGTGCCAGCCCGGGCCGCAGAGCCACGCCCTGACCAAGCGGCGAGCCTGGCCGCCGCCCCCTTGCAATCGATGAGGCCTGCCATCGACAGGGAGTACGAAGATGGTCTTGCCAGAGGGTTGGCAGAAGGGCGTCGCTTGGCGGCCGACGAGGCCCGGAAAGCGAGCGAGCATGCGGCCCGGGCCGCAGAGCAGCAGCTTGCTGAGCGAAGTGAAAAGCTCAAGCATGATCTGACCCGGCAGGCCCAACTGGCCTATCAGGCGCGTGTTCAGAACCTGATGCAGATTCTGGAGGCGCTTCCCGGACAGGTCGAAGAACGCCTCCGCGCGGCGGAGGATGACATGCTTGCACTGTCGTTCGAGGCGGTATGCCGCATTTTGGGCGACCAGGCGGTGACTGCGGAAGGCTTGCGTCTCCAGTTGAGGCAGGCAGTTCAGGCGCAGCGTAGCCGCCGGCTGGTGGCCGTGCACATGCACCCGGAGGATCTGGCCACGCTTCGCTCAGACTCGGGCTTGGATGCGAGTGACGTGGCACCCGCAGATGTGCAGTGGGTGGCCGATCCGAGCATCGTTCTGGGCGGGTGCATTCTGCAATCCCCGGAAGGGGCACTGGACGCACGGCTGGAAGTACAACTTGGTTCGCTGCGCAAGCTGTTGTTGCGGTCGCGCGCCGCAGTGGCCGCTGCGCGAGACGCTTCGGGAGAGGGCGCGTGAGGTCTTTGCTTTCAGCCGGACTCCTCGTTGCTGACGTGCGTTGTTCAGAGATCGCTCTGGTGTCGCTGTGCACAGGCGCGATGAATCGTTGGCCCACGTGTTGCACCGGATGTGTCCACAGGGAGCCCGTATGAATGCTGTCGCGGCCAGTATCAAGGCTCTTCGCTCGGCTGAACTGTTTCGTCGTATCGGATGGGTTCGAGAGATGCAGGGTCTCGCCATTGAGGCGCAGGGGCCCGACGTCGCCGTGGGTGAGCTATGCCGAATCATGACCCGCCCGGCAATGGGGCAGTCCACCGGCGACATGTACCAGCCAGGCGCCGAAGCAACCGCCGTGCTGGCAGAAGTTGTAGGGCTCAAGCCTGGCAGGGTCACGCTGATGCCTTATGGGTCCGTCGACGGCATTGCGGCCGGCTGCGAGGTGCACGCTCTCGGATCGGAGTCGCACGTCGGCGTGGGTCAAGCACTGCTGGGGCGAGTCATCGATGGTTTCGGCGCTCCGCTCGATGGTCGGCCGACACCTGCGACGACTTCGAGGCGCCCGCTGAAATCAAAGCCGGTCAATCCGATGGACCGTTTGCCGATCAACCAAGTGCTCGAAACAGGCATTCGCTGCATCGACGGACTTCTGACCTTGGGGGTAGGGCAGCGCGTTGGCATCTTTGCGGGCAGCGGCGTGGGAAAGAGCACGCTGCTTGGCCTGCTCGCGCGGCACGTCAAAGCGGCGGGCGCTGACACGTCGCACTCCGGGGTCAACGTCATTGCACTCATCGGCGAGCGGGGACGCGAGGTGCGGGAATTCGTCGAGAAGCAGCTGGGGCCAGAAGGGCTCGCCCGTTCGGTGGTCGTAGTCGCGACGTCCGATCAGCCCGCACTTGCGCGCCTTCGTGCTGCCTACGCAGCACTCTCGATCGCTGAGCATTTCCGCGATCAAGGCTGCCACGTATTGCTCACCATGGACTCGATCACGCGGTTCGCAATGGCCAGACGCGAGGTTGGGCTGTCCGCGGGCGAGCCGCCGACGGCGCGGGGCTATACCCCCTCCGTGTTCGCGGAACTGCCGGAGCTCTGCGAGCGATGCGGAATGGGCCCCGGGGGAGGCGCCATCACGGCGCTCTTCACAGTCCTTGTTGAGGGCGATGACTTCAACGAGCCGGTTTCCGATGCCTTGCGCGCCATTCTGGATGGACACATCGTACTGAGCAGGCAACTCGCCCATCGTGGGCACTATCCCGCGATCGATGTGCTCAAGAGCATCAGTCGCTTGATGCCGGAACTTGCCGACGCTGAGCAGCGGGCACTCGCCACGTCCGCAGTGCAGCAGCTCGCGATCCTGGAGCGAAACCGGCAGATGATCGATATCGGCGCCTACGAGCGGGGAAGCAATGCCGAGCTCGATCGTGCGGTGTTCGTCGAGCCCGCTCTGCTGGAGTGGCTACGTCAGCGCCACGGGGGCGCGGATCGAAGTGAGTCGATCAAGGACTTGCAGGCTGTCTTTGCCCATGAGAAACCGGCAGCTGTGCTGTCCTCCGGGGTGGCGAAGTGAGCGCCGGAGATCTCGGCATGTCTTCTTCGTTGCCAAGCGATGTCGATGCTCGGGCATTCGTCTATACCCTCGAGCCCATCCGACAAAGGCAGCAGTGGCGGCTTGACAAGGCGCAGGCAGCGCTCAGTCGAGCGCAGGCCGAACTCGCAGAGACGGAGACAGCGTTGATGCAGGTGCTCGAGGCGCTCGAGGAATATGCGCGCCATGTCAGCAGTCAGTTGGCGCTTCGACTGGATCCGGTGGCCCATCGCCTGAGCCTTGCGCGGCTATCCCGGTTCCGCGAAAAGGCTAAGCAACTTGAAGAGTCGCGGCTGCGGCTTCGTGATCGGTGCGAAGCGCTGCGCGAGACATTGCTCAGTGAGCGCGCCAGACTCGATGGCCTGGACCGTCACAAGCACGATGCCTTGACGCAGTACGCCGCAGAGATGCGTCATCTTGCACTGAACGAGCGCGATAGAGATTGGCTTGGGCGTCGGAACATCCGCTTGGTACCGACCCAGTTCGAGGAGCGTCGGACATGAGTACGACAGGCCCAGCAGGCGCGTTGCTGACTCTGAGTTTTCAGAAGGGCAATGGCGTGAGCGCTCCGGCCGATCGGCCTCGCGAGAGCGCAGGCCAACGACTTGCCTGGACGCGTGAGATGGAGCGCGTTCAACTGAACACGTGGTTCAAAACTCATCGGCCAGACGCCGCGGCAGTGACCTCGCGCCCGCAGAACTCTGGAGCGTTGAGGGGGATTGGAGGCACCTCGGTCAAAGGCTTGAGCGCTCCCGCAGGGATGCTTCCGGCATTGGGTACAGGCCTGGACGTTGAGTCTGGGCCGGCGCGCGTCGAGCCTGCACCGATGAGGTCAGCATTTGTGCGACAGCGTGGAAGGCAAGCGTTGTCGCGGCCTCAGCCTGAACGGAGCCCGGCGGAAGCGAAAGCTGACGATAAGGAGCTTTACGGTGCGAACGGCTTGGAGCCCACGAGCGCAACGCTGCCGATCAAGACGAAACGGCTTGTGGACGACACGTCGCGTTCATCCGAAATGCCAGTGAAGCAAGCTCGACTTGACTCGATAGCACCGGTGATGACTTCGGCATACCGCACTGCCTCGACCCCAGTGGCAGCTTGGCCTGTGCAGGCCGCTGCAGCCTTGATGCCCTTGCAAGCAGAGCGAGCGCTGATGGCTTCGCCTCAGCACGCGCGAAGCGAAGATATCGCGGGTGCTGCGCAGTCCGTCCCCAGGGCCGAGTGGGCTTTGGCGCGGACATCAGCTGGTCAGCCGTTACGTCCGTCCGTGCAATCTGGTGCCCCCGTTGCGCCAGTCAGACTGCACGAGGAAAGCACCCTCAAAGGCCAAGCCGTCTGGATCGCCGTTCGCGCGGATGACGTGCAACTCTTGTCCATGATGCCTCAGTGGATCGCCGACCTGGAGCGCGGGATGCGCTCGCGTGGCGACCGGTTGCACCAAGTGGTCTGCAATGGTCGCTTGGTCTGGCGAGACGGTAGCTGGCAGTCCGACGCACCTACCAATGCGGCGTTCCGTGCGGACAGCGGCATCCCTTTCAATGCGAACCCATCCCAGGAGGATTGATGGCAATAGATGCAGTGAGCAGTTCCGGCGCGACAAACCTCCAGGCCAAGAGCCTCGGCATGGAGGACTTCTTGAAGATCCTTCTTACGCAGCTGACCTACCAGGATCCATTGAAGCCCATGGACAACCAGCAGTTCATGGCTCAGATGGCGCAGTTCACGAGCCTGGAGCAGACACAGCAGCTCAACACCAAGATTGAGACGCTGATCACCAACCAGGCCGCGCTTCAATCCGTCGGGCTGATCGGTAAGAACGTCGAAGTGACGACCGCAACTGGCAGTGTGACAGGCACCGTCAGTGCGCTGTCGTTGTCCGGCGATGCGCCGCTTCTGACGATCCAAACCACCGGCGGAGCCACGTTGAACAACGTGTCGCTCAGCCAACTCGTTGCGGTGCGTTGACCACAACCTTGAACAAGGATGATCCATGCTTGATTCGATCTATGTCGCCATGACCGGCCTCTCGGGCTATTCGCGGGGGCTGCGCGTCATCGCGAACAACACTGCCAACTTGAACACGCCTGGCTTCAAGAGCTCGAGCCTTCAGTTCGCAGACATGTTCTATTCGCGCGATGGCCTTGGAGGAGGGGCTGGAAAGGACCAAGTCGGTTTCGGTGTAAACACTGCGGGAACGTCCATGTCGTTCACGCAAGGCGAGTTGCGGCAGACGGGAAATGACCTTGACCTCGCCATCGACGGGCAAGGTCTGTTTGTGCTGCAGGATGAGCAAGGGAAGACCACCTACACCCGTGCGGGCCAATTCAAGTTCGACACGGATGGCACGCTCGTGAGCAGGATCAACGGCGAGAAAGTCATGGCCATGGATGCCAACGGCGCGTTCGCGCCTGTGTCATTGACTGGGAAGATGATCAATCTTGGCAAGCCCACTTCCCGCGTGCAGTTCTCGGGCAATCTCTCCAACACGGTGACAGAGCAGACGGCCGGCGGTATCACGGTGATCGATGCTGGTGGAACCAGCCATACGTTGAGCCTCAAGTTCTCTGTAAAGAGCGCCGATGCCAGCGGGACGACCATGAAAGTGGAGCTCATGGAAGGCTCGACCGTCGTCAGCACCAGCGAAATGGTCTTCGTGGACGGTAAGCCGACCGCAACGACAGCGGTCGTGCAGGCCAGCTACACGCCTTCAGGGCAGCCTGCCATGGCACTGACCCTGGACTTCAGTTCCGATGTCGTGCTGTTCGCGGGCCAAACCTCGCTCAAGGCGGACTCGCAGGATGGGGTGGGGCCGGGCGCCATGAGCGGCGCAGCTTTTGACGCAACGGGCACTCTTGTCATGACCTATTCGAACGGTCAGACCGTCAAGGGACCGAAGCTGGCGCTTGCCCGATTCGACTCTCCGGACGCGGTGGGCTCAGTGGGTGACAACCAGTTCGAAGCGCTGAACCAGAATGCGTGGCACGTCGGAGTGGCGTCCGAAGGTGCATTCGGCTCGGTTCGATCCGGTCGGGTTGAGATCTCCAATGTCGACCTGTCGCAGGAGTTCAGCGACCTCGTGATCATGCAGCGCGGCTATCAGGCGAGCTCTCAAGTCATCTCGACGGCGAACGACATGCTGCAGGAGCTGTTCTCCATGAAGAGCAGGTGACTGAAGCAATGCTGTCTTCTGTCGGAGAGTCGTCTGCATTGATGGACGCAGCAGAGGCATCGCGGCGCGCCCAGCCGCTACGTTACTGGTCGCAAGCGCAGAGAAGCGCATTGGCAACCCAGTTCTCGCAGCTGCTTGAGACCTGGCGATCGGATTGGTTCCGTGCGGACGGCCGCGCTGACGACCCACCGCAGGTGGCGGTGCTCGAAGCGGACGGGACCTGGAGCCGTGCGCGCGAAGGCACCGTTTACTGGAGCATTGAAGCTCCGGCCGGCAGTGAAGGAGCGTTCGTGGAGCCGGCACGAGAAGATCGCAACGCCAGCGACGCGTCGGAGGGCTTGGCCATCGCTGTGCGGATCGTTGCTGCGCAGATGTTTTTCATGGCTTCCCCATCAGCGTCCTCCACGAAAGGATTGGCTGGCGCCTTCAATCTGCCGAGCGATGGTTTGGCGATTGCGCTCGCCGGATCGGCGGTAGCGGACTGGATGACACGGCTCCGCGGCATGTTCAAGGTCGAGGCACTTGAGCATCGGGATGCCCTGGTTGGCGCACTTTCTGAAGCCAGAGCTCATGCGTGGTCGGGTGCCTTGCGCATTCGCGCGGACTGGTGTGGCTACGGGTGGGTCGTCGATGTGCCGTATGACGTCGTTCGGACTTTGCTTAGTGTTCCTTCCTCCATGCCGAAGCCGCGTACCTCGGACCTGCCGGCAACCAGGACCGCAAAGAGCCGGCTTGATGCGGTGCTGGCGGATCGGCAAGTTGAACTAAGGGTCATGCTGGACGGCGTTCAGCTCAACCTGGGGCAGCTTCAAGGTCTCAGTGTGGGTGACGTCGTGCCTCTGGATCATTCGCTGGACGTCCCCGCACACGTGGTCGACTTGGATGGCACAGCCGTGTGCGAGGCCTGGCTTGGCCAAAGCGCCGGCCGCATTGCCGTGGAGCTCGTGCCTTCTGCCAGCGCTCTTGAGGAGCGGCCGCTCAATGCGGCGGCGAAGGTCCAGACAACAACCTCATACAGCGGCATCCCGCTGCACGTTCAAAAGCCAAAGGGAAGTCTTCAATGACAACAGCAGTAGACAACATCGCCGCCGACCTTCGGTTGAGCCGCGTCGAAAGCGCCGCGCGCCCCGGTCCCGACACCGCTCCGCCGCCAACCGTGCAGGCATTGGCCTTGCCGGAGTTGCCTGAGAAGCGAGGCGAGAGCTCTCACCGGTCAGCTGGCGCCACCCCCGTTCTTCAGGGATGGAATCCTCTGCACCAGATCAGAGCGACCTTGCAGGTGATGGTGGGAGAGGCAACCATCTCCGTGGGGGAGCTTCTCGGCGCGAAGGAGCACCAGGTGCTGACGTTGGACAGAGAGGTGGATGCCCCTGTCGATCTCACCATCGAAGGCAAAGTCGTCGCGCGGGGCCAACTTGTCGCCGTCGATGGGCATTTCGGTGTGCGTATCACTGAGCTGCCCGTGGCGCTTGGCCTCGTTGCTGGAAACTGACGGATGCACGAATGGAGTTGGGATCGCTGGTCGCAGGACGTCTGGTCTGGCGTGCTGACTGGGTGGCATGGGGTCTGTTTGATCGCGTGGCTCCTGCCTCTTCTTGCGGGGTCACCCGCTTGGGCGCAGGCTGGGGCAATAGCAGCGAACAGCGCCAACTTGACCTCTGCGCTGGGGGCTGCATCCCCAACAGGCGGCGAGACTCTGCCGCCAAGCATTCCCGTGCGCCGGGACGCTGTGGCGGATCAGACTGCCATCAATGCGCGTTGGTGGGCACTTGTCCCGATCATTGGCATCGTTGGTCTCTTGGGTTTCGGCCTCGCTCGGCGCAGAAAGTTCACGCCACGCTCGGGCGATGCCCCAGGCCATCAATCCGCCGGCGCGCCATGGTTGCGGATGTTGGGGGACCGTTGGCTTCAGCATGACGCGTCTGCCGAGATTCTTCGAGTCTCTGGTTCCCGGTTGTCTCCGCGTCATCACCTGCATGTGATCGAGTGGAGAGGCAAACGCCTGCTGCTGGGATGCACCGACAACTCGATCAGTGTGCTGGCCGAGGTACCTGCCAAAGAGTCCGTGCCGGTTCCAGATGCGGAAGAGGCCGCGCGATGAGGGCGAAGGCTGCTGGTATCGGCTGTTTCCCTGCTGGACTGCGTGCCATGCTTGTCAGTCTGCTGTTTTGTGCTCTTCAAAGCACAGCATGGGCACAAGCGACTGAACCGGCGGAGGTGGCAGCTACCGCTTCTCTGGCGCCGGTGGTCAAAGCGCCAGACGCGCCAGCGCCCGACCCTGCGCGAGTAGGTGAAGATTCGTCATCTACAAAGACAATGCGAGAGCCGGCTGCCCAAGCGCCAACGGCGGTGGCGTCGCCGTCCCGAGGCTCGGGTCCTGCTCCTTCTGTCCCGGCAAGCATCGCGCAGGGCAAAGGGGCTGCACAGCGAGTGGCGTCGCCGTCTGTCTCAAATGGCGCGAGTTCCACAGTGATCGGCGCGGGCCCTTCGACGCCCTCGACAGAGACCGCCCAGGCCCTGCGGGTGGTGCTCGGCCTCACGGTCCTTGCTGTTCTTCCTGCATTGTTGGTGTGCCTCACGAGTTTCCTGAGAACCGTCGTCGTTCTGTCCATGCTGAGACACGCCATCGGGATGAATGAGACACCCCCGAACACCGTGCTGATCGGGCTGGCTCTGTTCCTGACTCTGTTCACCATGTCCCCGGTGCTTCAGAAGGTCAATCAGGATGCATTTGCGCCCTTCATGGCAGGCAAGCTCTCCATGGAGGATGGCTATAGCAAAGGGGTCGCTCCCTTGCGTGAGTTCATGGTGCGACAGACGCGAGAAGCCGATCTTGCATTGATGGTTGAGCTCTCCAAGGCGCCTACACCGCAGTCGATGGACGACATCAGCAATGTGCAGCTGATTCCGGCGTTCATGCTGTCAGAGCTGCGCGCGGCCTTTCAAATTGGCTTCGTGATCTTCCTGCCATTCCTGCTCATCGATCTCATCGTCTCGAGCATCCTCATGGCGTTGGGGATGATGATGATGCCGCCGACAACCATTGCGCTCCCGCTGAAGATCTTGATGTTCATCCTGGTCGACGGCTGGAGCCTGGTTTTGAAGGCGCTGGTTGGCAGCTTCCACTAGGGTATCGGACGTGGTTTTGCAGATGGAGTGCCCATGGCGCGTCTGAGCTCGGCGGCCTCAAGAAACCCGCCGGGTAATTCCGTCGACGCACGTGAGCTCGGATCAGCTGCTGACGTTTCGGATCCTGCTTCGCAAGAGGCGGTCGCGCTGGCCCCTCTGTGGAGCCAGTGGAGGGTTCAGAAGGACGCCGCCGCGCGCGACCTATTGATCTGCCACTTCCTTCCTTATGCGCGAATGATGGCGGCCACCCTGTATGGCCGGCGGACGCACAACGATGTGGAGTTCGAGGAATACCTTCAACTCGCTCGTGTGGGCCTCATCGAAGCGGTTGACCGCTTCGATCCATCCCAGGGTGCGCAGTTCAAGACCTTCGCGTCCAAGCGGGTGCAAGGCTCCATCCTCAACGGATTGGTCCGGCTCACCGAGAAGAATCAGCAGATCAGCATTCGCACCCGTCTTCAGCAGGAGCGTCTGGCCTCTCTTAAAGGATGCATCCCTGAGGATTCGATGCACTCGGAAGAGGAACTCGACACCGCCGACATGGCTTCGGCAGGCATTGAGCGCGCGGCCAGCGCTTCGGGCCACCGCGCAGCCGACAAGCTCTTCGAGTATCTGGCTGACGTAGGCATAGGCATCGCGCTAGGGATTCTTCTTGAGGACACCGGCATGGTGGATGCCGCTGCATTTGAACCAAGCCTCGGTTCTTATACCCCGTCCCCGGAGGTGAGTTACTTCCGCAAGACAGAGATCCTCCAACTTGGGGCAGTTCTCAGGGGACTCGTTGATCAGCTTTCAGATCAGCAAAAGCGGGTCATCCGCCAGCACTACATGCAGGAAGTGCCGTTCCAACGGATCGCTGTCGACATGGGAGTCACGCGGGGCCGCGTATCCCAACTTCACCGGCAGGGCTTGCTGCGTCTGCGCGAACTGCTCGAGAAAGATGCCCGGCTCGATCTGTGCCTGTAGGCCTTGACAGCCGCTTTGCAAACCCAACACGCATCGTCATGACCGAAGCTTCTACTGCCAATGTTGACGCATCCATCCAGAGCGATCCTCGTCTCGCTACCGTGCGTCTGCGAATGCAGCGCATGGAAGGCTATCTTCAAGAAGATCCCGACAACAACGAGCTTCTCATCACGAGCTTCGAAACGTCTTTGGCATGCGGTGAGTGGGAAAAGGCCAAGGCGCACCTTCGCCATGCACAGGGACTAGGTGTCGACACACTCGGCTGGCGGCTGCGTGAAGGTGACTTTTGGCTGGCCCAGCAGCGCTATGACGAAGCGCAGGCGGTCCTTGAGGCGCTCATGGCCACGCCCAATCCACCCGATGGCTTTCTTGACGTCCTGACGCATAACCTCGCCTTTGTGGATTTGCGTCGAGGCGCAAGCGGACTCAGCGTTCAGCGACTTGCCCGCGTGTTGGAGTCTCCTGTGCAAAAGGGCGTCATATCCTCATCTGCCAAGGGGGGACCTCCACCTCTTGCCTCGCGGGCGCTTCAACAACTCTGGTTGCGTGCTCTCCATCAGGACGCACAACTCGGCCGGGCGATGGAGTGGGCCTTGGATTTGGACCGCAGTGGATCGCTGGACCCGCAAGTTGCGGGGGTGGGCAGTCTGATTGCCATCGACGCTTCTGAGTTCGGTACAGCGCAACGATGGGCTGATCTGAGTCTTAGAAATGGCGATCCCGCCGAGCATCCGCCCGAAGCGTCGCTCGCATGTGCATCGCTGGCGCTTGCCCGCCAAGACGCGGCAGCGGCCGGCCGGTTTGCCGATGCGGCTTTGAAGCGCCAACCCGGCGATGGTCGGGCTTGGTCCACACGTGGATTTGCTTGGTTGCTTGCTGGCGAACTGGAGCAAGCGTTTCAGGCCTTCAACAAGGCGCTTTCCGTCATGGGCCAGCACGTTGGCACTTGGCATGGCTTGGCATGGACACAAATCTCTCAGGGCGACTTGATTGGCGCAGAGCAAAGCTTTCAGTCGGCGCTTCGGCTGGATCGCAATTTCGCGGAAAGCCACGGGGGGTTGGCAGTGGCGCTTGCCATGCAATCACGCCAACGTGAAGCCAGCGAGCACGCAGAGATCGCGGCGCGCCTGGATCGCACCAATGCGTCCGGGCGCTACGCACAGGCGCTATTGAGTGGGGAAGTGAAAGATCTCAGTGACGTCCAGCGCTTTGCCCGTCGCGTGCTGGGAGGCGTAGCAACGCGGCCGCAGAGTGGGTCGCGAGGATAGTGCTGGATTTCTCAGGAGCTACTCCGAGGCTCCTGATGGCTGTGCTGCCCTTGCCAGTAGTAGTTCCCCCGCTTGGCTCATGGAGGTTGAAAGGGCGGCGTCGGACTCCATTCGATGCATCACCTTGTCGACCATTTGGTCGAACGCAGGACCATCAATGCGGTCACGTCCGAATGTCTGCACCAGCACAGCTTCGAGGAATACGCGAAAGGCCTTGCGGCGACGGTACGGATCGTCAGCGTCCAGTCCCCGAATGCGCAGTGCGACCAGTTGCTGTAGCTGCGGCGCAAGCTCTTGGGTTTCCTCCTGCGCGGATGCTTCGGGCCTGGGGGGGACGCCTTCCGCGCCTGAAGCCTCAGTTGCCCGCAGTTGATCGTGCGCTCGGAACTGCGCGCGAATCATGGCCGCAAGCGGAGTGGTCGGATCAATCATCCGCTGCATGGTAGCAATCAGGCTGTGGCTCACCTTTTTCGATGACCAGTTGCCTGGCAGGCGTGCGGGCGGCGGCTTTGGGCGGTGTTTCCGCTTTCGGCCTCTCCCTTGTGCGGAGTGCAGCAGGCTCATGATGGCTGTTGCACGCTTGCTCACCGGCAGGCTGCCGGTGGCCAAACAATTGGTCTGTGCGCTGCGTTTGGCCGATCAGGTTTTGGGCCAGTTACTTGAGGTCGGCACGTCGCCGTGGTTCACGGAGTGCGGGAGGCCTTGAAGCGCTTCAGGCTGCCATCGGTTGCCTTGGTGGTCGTCGGTCTGGCGGCACCCGTTGTCGTTGCCCCGGCAGGATCGGCGGAACACGGCGAAAACCTGTCAGGCCTTGGGCTGCTGACTCCGTCGTCGTCCGTCCGGGCGACTTTGCCAGGTCGGCAGTGCGGCGGCCGGTTCGGGCCGAGGCTAGCGATGGGATGCATCGACGAGAACGTGGAGCCGCACCCACGGCAGGGCCCAGATCGCCAGGGCGACGGCCACTCCGACCCACAGCAGCACGATCACCACCGCCGCCACCAGGCTGCGCGGCCGCTCGCGGCGCGCGTCCATCCAGGCCTGCGCCTTGTCGCGCGAGTCGGCCAGCACCTGCGGCGGCAGCAGGCGTAGCGTGAGCCAGATCAGGCCGGGCAGCAGGATCACGTCGTCCAGAAAGCCCAGCACGGGGATGAAGTCCGGGATCAGGTCGATGGGGCTGAGCGCATAGGCCACGACGAAGGCGCCCAGGGCCTTGGCGTGCCAGGGCGTTTGCGAGTGGCGGCGGGCGAACCAGAGGGCGAGCACGTCGCGCTTGAGCTGGCGCGCCCAGCGGCGCAGGGCGTCAAGGAAGGACACGGCATCGAGGCAAGGAATGGCGACGGCCGTGACTATAGGCAGCCATGGGCCCGCTGCGGGCAGAGGCTCGCCATCGAGCGCATCAGCTCGCGGCCACCGCCCTCAACCCATTGGCAGCACCGACAGGTCGAACACCCGCTCTACCAGCCACACCAGCGCCAGCATCGCCGCCAGCACCGATCCACCGTGCAGCACCATGGGCACATAGCCGCGCCAGCGCCGAAGGCCCAGCAGCACCAGCATGGCCATGCCCACGACCAGCAATTGCCCCGCCTCCACGCCCAGGTTGAACTGCAGCAGGGCGCTGGCGAAGGCGCGGGTGGGCAGGTCCAGCTCGGCCAGGGCCCCCGCGAAGCCGAATCCATGGATCAGCCCGAAGCCAAAGCTGAAGAAGCGCCGGCGCGTGCCGAGCAGTGGCCGCAGGTTGTCCAGCGCCGCCAGCAGGATGGTGGCGGCGATGGCCGGTTCGACGATGCGCGGCGACAGGCTCACGACCTTGAGCGCCGCCAGTGCGAGCGTGAGCGAATGCGCCAGGGTGAACAGCGTGACCCAGCTCACGATGGGCCAGAGGGCATCGCGCCAGCGGCCCACCGGCGTCCACCCCGCGGCGCTGCGGCGCATCACCGCCGGCAGCAGCAGGCACAGCAGGAAGAGCAGGTGGTCGTAGCCGATCAGGATGTGGTGCAGGCCATCGGCGAAGAAGCCATGTCCGCCCGCGGGTGGCGGCGCCTCGTCGGAGGGCCAGCGCACCTGCACCGGGCCACCGCCCGGGTCGAGCGAGCGAACGCTGGCGCTCGGGGCGGCCGTGTCGCTCGCCGCGCCGAGCCGCAGCAGGCCGCGGTGGGTGGGGTCGACCTCGCGCAACAGCCGGTAGTCGATGGTCAGCAGGTCGGTGTCGGCGCAGTCGCTGTCGAAGCGCAGCGCCAGGTAGGCGCCGTCCACCCGCTCCTCGATGCCCTCGGCCGGGCCCGGCCGCAGGATGCAGCGGCCCTGCTGCAGCTGCAGCCGCGCCCTGGCGTAGGCCATGATGTCCGGCAGGCGTCTGCGCACCTCGCCCCATTGCAGGCGCTGGTCCTGGTCGGCGTCGAGGTCCAGGGCGGCGTCCAGGTCGCGCAGGGCGATGTCCCATCGGATGGCGAGCCGAGGCCCTTCCCGGGTGATCCACAGATACGCGTCGCTGGACTTGTGCGCCAGTGCGGGCAGGGGGCACAGGAGCGCGGACAGCGCCAGGAGTGCCATGAGCAGCAGCGGGCGCATGGCGCGGCGCCAGGGGTCAGAGCAGCGCATCGATCCGGGCATCCCGCAGGCCGATCTCGTCACGCACCCGGCGCGCCTCGGCAAGGGCGGCCGGGTCCCCGGCGGCGTGGGCGGCGCGCGCCAGCAGCAGCAGGTCCGTCGGCTCGCGCTGCTGGCCGATGTTCTGCCGCGCCAGCGCCAGGGCCTGTTTCGCATTGCCCTGCACGTCCAGGGCAAAGAGTGCCTGTTCGCGCGCATGGCCCGCAGCGCCTGCGGATCGGAGGGCCTCCGCCGCAAAACGGTCGGCCAGTTCCTCCGCCGCCTCTCCGGGGCGACCCGACGTGCGCCGCTCGGCGATGGCCAGGCGCAGCAGCACCGGATCGCTGCGCGGCTCTGCACTCAGCAAGGGCGGCACTTCGCTGGCGCGGTCCTGCTGCAGCAGGAAGTCGGCATAGGCCACCCGCAGATAGCCGTCACGGCCGAGCAGCAGCGCTTCCCGGTAGGCGGCTTCGGCCGCGGCGGGCTGGGCGGCCCGTTCCTCGACTTCGGCCAGCGTGGTCCACAGCCATTGCCGCACGCCGGCCAGGCTGTCGGTCTGGAGCGGCGCGTCCTGCAGCAGCGTGCGCAAGGTGGCACGCGCCTCGTCATGCCGGCCGCGCAGCGCTGCGTTCTCGGCCAGGCAGGCGATGCCGTAGACGGCTGGTCCCGCCCGGCCCGTGGCCCGGCAGGCGGCGTCGGATTCGGCAAGCCGGCCCCGCACGCGCAGGAGGGTGGCCTGCGTCAGCCAGGCCTGCGCGTCGGCCGGGCGTCGGGCGAGGGCGGCTTTCAACGACGCCTCGGCGCCGTCGAAGTCGTGGACGAACTGCTGGATGGTGGCCCGCATCACCAGGACTTCCGGCGGTGTCTGGGCTGCCGGCACGGCGTCCCAGGCGCGCAGCGCGGCCAGCGCCTGGCCGGCATAGCGGGCATCGCCCTGTGTCCGCGCCAGGGTGAGGTAGGCCTGGGCGGCCTCGACCGCGGCGGCCGGCTCGCCGGCGCGTTCCTGCAGGCTCGCGCGCAGCCGGCGCTTGGCTTTCGCGGCACCCGGCCCGCCGGGCAGCGTCTCGACGACCTGGTCGTCGGACGCGGGCAGGCGCGGCGCCGCATGGACGGTCGCCAGCGCGCTGCCGGCGACCGCCAGGCCCAGCGCCAGCGGGCGCCAGTGCGCGCCGTGGCGGCGGCGTGGCGGCCCGCCGCTCATGGTGTTGCGATCGGCTCGGTCGTCTCGGACGTGGGCGCCGGATCGAGCGCCGCCACATCCGCGGGCTCGGCGCCATCCTGCTGGGTGCCGACCAGGGCGAGCACGTAGGCCAGGAACTGGTCGTAGGCGCTCGTCTGCGGTGCGGGGTTGGTGGGCGTGGGCGGGTTGCTGCTCCCCGTGCCGGGCGCCGCTGCCGGCACGAAGGCGAAGGAGCTGCCACCCCCACCGCCGCCGCAGCCCGCCAGGGCCGCGGCGGCCAGCAGGGCGCTCGCGAGATGCATGGACAGGCGGCTCATCGCGGCGCCCTCACTGGCGCGCCAGGGTCGCGCCCGGCAGCGGTGTGTTGAGGTACGGGAAGGCATCCGGGAACTGGGCCGGCGACTGCGCGGCGCCATCGGTCAGCGCCGCGCCGCCCGCGGGCGCATCCGACGGCTTGCAGCCCACCTTGAGCGCGTCGTCGGCGCCGGTGGCTACGCACAGGGCGCCCATGGCCACGCGCAGTTCGGCGTCCACCACGTCGTCGCCGGGGCGGCGGCCGTTGGGAAAGCCCGCCTTGTCGCCGCCCAGCACGCCCAGGTTGCTCTGCTGCGCCTTGGGCGTCGCGGCGATGCTGGTGTTGAGTCGCAGCATTTCGGAGGCCTTCACGTTGGTCGGCTTGTTCAGACCTTCGACGCCGGTGAGGAAGGCGGCGACGAGGTCGGTGCGCGGGAAGTTGGTGGGGGCGGGCGCCGAGAACAGCGTCTGCACCAGCGCCGGCAGCGTGGGGTTGGTCACGTAGTTGGCGAACTGGGCGTCGTCCATGGGCTTGGAGCTGTTGAAGCGGTCCTTGTCCTTCAGGCCGATCACCACCTCGTTGACCAGCGGCATGCCCAGGCGCGAGACCTGGGCCCAGGCGCCGCCCTGGATGGCGGTCGTGCCGTGGCCGCTCTTGGGCGGGCTGGCGATCAGCCGGCCCTGCCGCACGCTGGCGGTGGTCCAGCCGCCGACGATGGGCTGGCTCGCCGTCGTCACGCAGGCGATGGGCAGTTCCACCGCCATCGTCGTCACGTTCTTGGCTGCGAGCGCGTCGGCATTGGCATCGGGCGCACCCAGTGGGTTGAGGTTGATCAGGTCGAACACCTGGCCCAGCGCCACACTGAACGGGTCCTTGCGCTGGCCCACGAACACGCGTCCGGGCGCGCTGCAGCCCGGGATGTTGACGGTGTAGATGTGCTGGTTGGCGTAGTTGGCATAGCCCGCGCCGGCACCGAAGGTCTTCTCGCCGATGTTGTCGGTCGGCTTGTCGAACTCGGTGGCGCCGCCGGGCCCGGTCACCGGCTGGACGGTGCCCTTGCGCCGGTCGCCGCGCACCACGCTCAGGGTGTAGGTCTCGCGCAGGTTGCTGGTGGCCTGGTTGGGCCCCGTGATGCCGCCGGCCTGGATCAGCGGGATCGACACCTGTTTGCCACCCACGGGCAGCTGGATGTCGCGCAGCGTGTTCTTGAAGCGGAACTGGAAGGTGAGGTCTTCCACCGCGTCGCCGTTGGTGTCCACGTGGATCTCGTACAGGGCGTTCGGATCCATGCTGAAGTAGTTGGGCCCGCCGTAGGCGCTCTGGTCGGGCTGGTAGTTGGCGATCAGCGTCAGGTAGTCCTGCCGGCCGGCCTCGTAGCTGCGGAACATGTAGAAGTCGGTGGCGTCCAGCTTGGGCATGCCCGCGATCGACGGCGCCTCGCGGTGGCTGGACGCGTGGGCGCCCGCAATCAGCAGCGCGCCGGCGGCAAAGCCGAGCGCCTTGGCAGGGATGGACAGTCTCATCGGCGTGACCTCTGTAGGTGGAGTGATGGGCAGTGGGATTCGACCGATTTCGCATCGGTGGATCGGATACGGCACTGCGCATGCACTGGATGCAGAGGACGTGCGGACCTCGGGTTTGCACCGAGAGGCCGCCTGTGCGGAACACGGACTGCGAAAACGAAAAGGCCGCCAGCGATGGCGGCCTTTCATGCGGCGCGGGAGGGTGGCGGTCAGGCCGCTGGCGGTGTGCGGCTGCGGCCCGGCAGCAGCGGACGCTCTGCCCCCCCCGCCGTGGTGTCGGCCGCCGTGCCGACGGCGCGCTCCTCGATGGCGTCGAGGCGGTAGCCCATGCGGTAGATCGCCGACAGCAGGTAGCCGTTGTGCGGCCGCAGGTCCAGCTTGTGGCGCAGGCGCGAGACATGGGTATCCAGCGAGCGCGAGGTGGTCTCTGCGCCTGGGCCCACCACGGTGCCGCACAGGTGTTCGCGCGACAGCAGGCGGCCCAGGTTGCGGAACAGCAGCAGGGCCAGTTCGAATTCGCGGTTGGTGAGCGGCACCAGGGTGCTGCGCACCGTCAATTGCCGGCGGCGGGGCATGAAGGTGTAGACGCCGAAATGCAATTCGGCCTCGGTCAATTGCGGATAGGTGCGGCGCAGCAGGGCCTGCATGCGGGCGGCCAGTTCGCCGGTGCGCACCGGGCGGCACAGGTGGTCATCCGCGCCGGCGCCCAGGCCTTCGACCATGTCGGCGTCGCTCTCGCCGGTGGTGATGAAGATGATTGGCACCGTGCTGGGCAGGCCGTTGCGGATCATTCGGATCAGCTCGGCCCCGGTCAGGTCGGGCAGGGTCCAGTCGATCACCAGCAGGTCGAAGCTGTGATGGCGCAGGGTGCGCAGGAGGTCCAGCCCGGTGGTGAAGCCGAAACACTCATGGCCTTCCTGGGTGATGGTCCGGTGCAGGAAATCCAGCGACGCCGGCTCGTCGTCCACAACTGCAATACGCATATCGCGCTCTCCTGAAATGGGTCGGTAATTCGATTTGGAGGGGAAGCGACGCCATTAGACAGGACAGAAAAGGTGTACTGTTAAATTTCGCGCCTATTGTTGAGAAGGCAAAAAGACCATTGAAGATGTTTGAATATCGTTGATAAATGAATGTAAATATTTGGGAGGAAAGCGGCAGGACCGCAATAAAAGGAAATCGGGGCATCGGACGGGATCGATGGCCCCCGGGGCGTGGCGATGTCGTTACGGCGTTACGGGCGGCGGCCCCGTAACAAGCGCGGGCGAATGCGCCGCGTGCGGGCGGAGGCGCCCGCGGGCATTGCAGGAAATTCCTTGTCTGACAAAGACTTGGGTTGCAGGGTCCGTCGCGCGGTTGGCGGGTGGCGCGGGCGGCATGCATGTTGCCCCACAGGGTCATCTCCGTCGCACAACGAGGCCCTCCATGACGCTCCAGACTTCGACCTCCGCTTCCTCCGCCCTTTCGGCGTCCTCTGCTGGCGACAAGCCGGTTCTGATGGCCCAGGCTTCTGCCGCGCCTGTCGCTGCTTCCGCGACGGGTGGCGGTGCCGCGACGGCGGGCGTGGGCACCCTGTCCAATGCCACGCCCGGCGTCGCCGTGATCCGCGAGGGCGTGCGCCTGCCCGTCGAGGGCACGCAGGCGCTGCTGCCCGGCGACCGGGTGCTGGTTCCCGATGGCGGACAGGCGGCCGTGAATTTCCCCGGCGCCGGTGCCAACCAGGCGCCACTGGTCGGCACCTTCACCGGCGGCACGGACGCCACCATCTCCGCGACGGCCCTGCCGGGCGGCCTGCAGCAGGTCGATGTGGACCTGGCTGCCGGCGACCTGGCCGTGGCGCCCGCCGGCGATGCCGAAGGCGCGGCGCTGGCGGTGAAGAAGACCCTGGCTGCCACGGGCGGACTGGGCCTGGCCGACTTCGCGCTGGCGGCCCTGGGCGGCGCGGCCCTGGTGGCCGCCGCCGACAGCGGTGGGGATGACGGGAGCGTGCTCCCGTTGCTCGTCCCGCAGCCGGGCGAGGATGGGGACGCAGATGCAGATGCAGATGCAGATGCCGATGCCGATGCCGATGCTGACGCGGATGCGGATGCGGATGCGGATGCGGATGCGGATGCGGATGCCGACGCCGACGCCGACGCAGACGCAGACGCCGATGCCCTGCTCGATCCCACCGACAGCCTCGGCGGCACCGTCGTCGGTGGCGTCTCCGATGCCCTGGGCCTGGGCGACTCGCTCAACCCCGTGGTCAGCGTCGTCGACAGCGTGACCACCGTGCTGGACAACACCCTCTCGCCCCTGGTCGGCTCCGAATTCACCGCCAACGACCCCAACGCCCTCGACCCCGTCGACCAGAGCGTCGACAGCGTCACCGACGGCCTGGGCACCGTGCTCACCCCTGTCGTGGACGACCTCCTGGGCAGCGGCACCACGGGCGCCGTGCTCGGCTCCCTCGACACCCAGGTCGACTACGTCACCGACGCCGTCGTCAACCTGCTGGACAACCTCGTGAGCAGCGACGGCCCCCTGGGCGGCGTGCTCGGCGCCACCGGCCTGGACGGCGTGGTGGACGGCCTGCTCGCCGAGGACGGCGTCGTCGGCAACCTGCTGGGCGGCGTGCTCGGCGACGACGGCCTCGTCGGCGGGCTACTGACCGAGAACGGCCTGGTGGGCGGGCTGCTGGCCGAGGATGGCCTGGTCGGCGGCCTGGTGGCCGACAACGGCCTGCTCGGTGGCGTGGTCGGCAACGGCGGCATCGTCGACGGGCTGACCGACACGCTGCTGGGCGAGGACGGTCTGATCGGCGGCTTGGTGGGGGGCACGCTCGGCGGCCCGCTGGATGCCGTGCTGGGCGACCAGGGGCTGCTGGGTGGCGTGCTGGGCGACGACGGCCTGGTCGGCGGTCTGCTGACCGAGGACGGCCTGGTGGGCGGACTGGTCGGCGAGAACGGCGTCGTGGGCGGCCTGCTGGGAGGCGAGCTCCTCGGCGGCGATCTGCTCGGCGGCGTTCTCGGTGAAGACGGCCTGCTCGGTGGCCTCACTGGTGGTGACCTGCTGGGCGGCGATCTGCTCGGCGGCGTTCTCGGTGAAGACGGCCTGCTCGGTGGCCTCACTGGTGGTGACTTGCTGGGCGGCGATCTGCTCGGTGGCGTGCTGGGTGACGATGGCCTGCTGGGAGGCCTCCTTGGCGGCCTGACCGGCGGGGGCGACGGTGGCACGGGCAACCAGCTGCTGGACCCCGCGGTGGGCGTGGTCTCCGACACCGTCGCCAGCCTGGACAGCCTGCCCCTGGTGGGCGAGCTGGGCCTGTCGGACACGCTGGCACCGGTCACGGGTCTGGTGGACAACGTCGGCGGCACGGTCAGCGGTGCGCTGTCGCCGCTGCTGGGCGACAGCTTCACGGCCAACGACCCGAACGTGCTGGACCCCGTGGATGACGTAGTGGGCACGGCCACCGGCGCGGTGGACGGCCTGGTCTCGCCGCTGACCGAAGGGCTGCTGGGCTCGAACATCGTGCACGACGTCTTCTCCGGCGTGACGCAGCAGGTGGACTACGTGACCGACGGCGTGGCGAACATCACCGACGGTGCACTCGGCGGCGACCTGCTGGGCGGCGTGCTGGGCGAGGACGGCCTGCTGGGCGGCCTGGCCGGTGGCGATTTGTTGGGTGGTGATCTGCTCGGTGGCGTGTTGGGCGAGGACGGCCTGCTGGGTGGTCTCACCGGCGGTGACCTGCTGGGGGGTGAGCTGCTCGGTGGCGTCGTGGGCAACGACGGCCTGCTCGGCGACCTGACCGGCGGGGGCGACGGTGGCACGGGCAACCAGCTGCTGGACCCCGCGGTGGGCGTGGTCTCCGACACCGTCGCCAGCCTGGACAGCCTGCCCCTGGTGGGCGAGCTGGGCCTGTCGGACACGCTGGCACCGGTCACGGGTCTGGTGGACAACGTCGGCGGCACGGTCAGCGGTGCGCTGTCGCCGCTGCTGGGCGACAGCTTCACGGCCAACGACCCGAACGTGCTGGACCCCGTGGATGACGTCGTGGGCACGGCCACCGGTGCGGTGGACGGCCTGGTCTCGCCGCTGAGCGAAGGGCTGCTGGGCTCGAACATCGTGCACGACGTCCTCTCCGGCGTGACACAGCAGGTGGACTACGTGACCGACGGCGTGGCGAACATCACCGACGGTGCGTTGGGCGGCGACCTGCTGGGCGGCGTGCTCGGCAGCGACGGCCTGCTGGGTGGCGTCACTGGGGGTGACCTGCTGGGAGGTGACTTGCTCGGCGGCGTGCTGGGCCAGGACGGTCTGCTGGGTGGTCTCACCGGCGGTGACCTGCTCGGCGGCATCGCTGGCGACACCGGCATCGTGGGCGGTCTGCTCGACACCGTGGCCGGCGACGGCGGCCTGCTGGGCAGCGTGACCGGCGGCGAACTCCTGGGGGGCGATCTGGTGGGGAGTGTGCTGGGTGACGATGGCCTGCTGGGCGGTGTGCTGGGCGCCGCCGACGGTGCCAGCGGTGCCGGCGACCTGTTGAACGCCGTGCTGGGCGACAACGGCGTGCTCGGCGGTGCGCTGGGCAGCGTCACGGGCGGCGACGGCGCCGCCGGCGGCCTGCTGGACGGCATCACCGGCAGCAGCGGCGTGGTCGGCGGTCTGCTCGACACGGTGGCGGGCGACCACGGCGTGGTCAGCGGCGTGCTCGACACCGTCGCCGGCAGCAATGGCCTGCTGGGCAATGTCCTGGGTGGCAGCGGCGGCAGTGGCGGCCTGGTGGGCGGCCTGCTCGGCGGCCTCGGCAGCGTCACCGAGCCGGTCTCCAGCGGCACCGGTGGCAGCACCACCAGCCCGGCCAGCCCGGTCGGCGGCCTGCTGCACAACCTGCTGGGCTGATGAGTCCGGCGCCCTCGTCGTCCCCTGTCGAGTGGCCGGCCCGCCGTGCGGGCCGGTCGTTGACCAAAGGTCCCTCCATGATGAAGTCACTCCAACGCCTCAGCCTTGCGCTGTCGGTCTCCGTGCTGCTGGCCGCCTGCGGCACGGCGCCCAAGGACGGCAGCGAAGACACCACCTACTACTACGCCAATCCCAAGGGCCGCAGCGCCGTGGCCCCGGTGCAGGCGCCGCCCCCGCCACCGGCCCTGTCGGGGCCGGCGGGCGTGGCCCGCATCGTGTACTTCGACTTCGACAAGTACGAGGTGAAGCCCGAGTACCGCTCCATCGTCGAGGCCCATGCGCGCTACATGCGCGAGCGCCCGCAGGCCCGCGTGGTGCTCGAAGGCCACACCGATGCCCGCGGCGGCCGCTCGTACAACGTGGCCCTCGGCCAGCGCCGCGCCGAGGCGGTGCGCCAGGCCATGCAGCTGGGTGGCGTGCCCAACGAGCGCATGGAGGCCATCAGCTGGGGCATGGAAAAGCCCGCCTCGCTGGAGAAGACCGAGGCCGGCTACCAGCTGAACCGCCGCGTCGAGTTCGTCTACCGCTGACCGGCGCCGCACGATGGACCAGGACGTGAGCGCCCCCGCCCGGCCGGGCGCCGGGGGGGCGGTCTTGCCGCTCGCCGGCTCGCCCGGGCAGCCCGGCGAGCGCGGCTTTGCCGCCCAGCTCGCCGCCTGCCGCGACAAGGTGGCGGTGATGTGCGCGCCCGTCCCGGCGCCGTACCCGGCCTTCACGCTCTTCTTCTCGGTCACCGACGGCCAACGCCGCGCGCAGGTGCTGCATGCGACGGGCGCCAGCTTCGACGAGGCCTGGCAGGCCGGTGCGCGCCGCGCGAGCGCCTTCGTGCTGCGGCAGCAGTTGCAGTCGCCCTGGCTGCGGGTGGACTGGGTGCAGGGCGTGGGCGAACTGCCCGTCGGCGAGTTCGAGCAGCAGCTGCGCCAGGTCAAGCGCAATTACTTCCGCCTGGGGCTGGCCTTCGACGGCGCTTTCGCGATGGCCCTGACCGAGCAGGAGATCAATGCCAACGCGCTGCTCTACGGCGGCCCCGAGATCCCGCATGCGGTCATCAACCGCCACAACCTGGGCCTCTACCTGCAGCAGCGCTACCGCGGCCAGCCGGCCCCGGCGCTCGAGCCGCAGGACAAGGTCTACCTGCTGGCCCTGGGCGGTGTCTTCTGCCAGGAGGATGGCGTGGTGCACCGCTTGGCTGGCCATGGCCTGGACACCGGCCGCCGGCAGGTGCCGCCGCTCGATGCCGCCGCGGCGCTGGAGCTGGTGCGCACCGGCTCCGCGCATCTGGCCCGCCAGGTGCAGGACAACGGCCGCTTCGTCTACGGCTACTTCCCCTGCTTCGACCGGCTGATCCCCAGCTACAACACGCTGCGTCATGCCAGCTCGCTCTACGCCATGGCCGAGGCCTGGGAGCTCACGCGCGACCCAGCGCTGCGCCAGGCCATCGACCGCGGCCTGCAGCACCTGACGCAGCAGCTGGTGCGCGACTACACGCTGGCCGATGGCCGCGCCGCCGCCTTCCTGGTCGATGTGGGCGACGAGATCAAGCTGGGGGGCAACGCCGTTGCGCTGCTGGCGCTGGTCAAGTACAGCGAAGTTCTGGGTACCGACGAATGGCGCCCGCTGATGGAGCGCCTGGCCACCGGCATCGCCGCCATGCAGGACGCGGCTACCGGCCGCTTCGTGCATGTGCTGCATGCGCAGGACCTGTCGGTGAAGGAGGTCTCGCGCATCATCTACTACGACGGCGAGGCGGCCTTCGGCCTGCTGCGGCTGTATGCGCTGACGCGCGACGAGCGCTGGCTCGCCGTGGTGGAGCGTGCCTTCGAGCACTTCATCGGCCAGCAGCACTGGCAGGCGCACGACCACTGGCTCAGCTACAGCGTCAACGAACTCACCCGCTGGCGGCCGCTGGAGAAGTACTTCCGTTTCGGCATCCAGAACGTGGCCGGCTACCTGGACTTCGTGCTCGACCGCAAGACCACCTTCCCCACGCTGCTGGAGTTGATGCTTGCGGCCCAGGCCATGATCCGCCGGCTCGAAGGCATCCCGGCCCTGGTCCACCTGCTGGACGAGATCGACCTGGAGAAGTTCGAGCGCGCGCTGCACTACCGCGCCAACTACCTGCAGAACGGCTATTTCTGGCCCGAGATGGCGATGTACTTCAGGCGGCCCTCCGCCGTCGTCGGGTCCTTCTTCATCCGCCACCATTCCTTCCGCGTGCGCATCGACGACGTGGAGCACTACCTGTCGGGCATGGTGGCCTACCACCGGCTGATGGCCGAGCGCGAGACCGCCGGCCGCGCCGCGCCGGAGCCGGCGGCCCGTGGCGTGCGCTGGTCGGCGGCCGAGCTGGCCCGCATCACAGGCGGTGACTGGGTGGTCGCGCCGCCCGAGGGCTGGCATGCCGTCGGCATGGCGACCCGGCCCTTCGCGCAGCCGCAGCGCCTGCTGTGCCTGCACGACGAGCGCGCCGGCCGCACACCGGCGCCGCTGGAGCTGGACGGCCTGCGGCCCGCCGCGGCGGTGCTGTGCGCCCATCCGGCGCCGCACCTGCACCGCGGCCTGCCGGTGCTGCGGGTGGAGGACGTGCGGCAGGCCATGCTGGACCTGGGGGCCCAGGCGCGCGCGCAGTTTCCGGGCCGTGTGGTCGCCGTGGCCGGCAATGCCGCGCGCGACACGACCGCCGCCATGCTGGTCAAGACACTGGGCGCCTGGGGCGAGGTGGGGGAGCCCGAGACCCGCCAGCGCCTGCCGCTGGGCGTGGCCTGGGCCCTGAGCTGCCTGCCGCAGGAGGCCGCCGCCTGGGTGCTGGAGCTGGGCCAGGCCCCGGCGCCGGCCATGGTGCAGGTCGCGCGCCCGCAGGTGCTGGTGCTGGCCATCGATCCCGCCGAACCTGCCGCAGCCGACGTGCAGCGCAAGGCGGCCCTGCTTTTCGAGGCCATGCCCGAAGACGCCTGCCTCGTGCTGTGCCGCGACATGCCGGGCTACGACGGCCTGGCCATGCTGGCGGCGCGGCGGGGCCTGCGCGTGTTCGACCACGGCAGCCATCGCGATGCGCAGGTGCGCCTCACGGCGCTGGGGCATGGCGAACTGCGCGCCGAGGTCGTGGGCAGCCCGGTGCGGATGAAGCTGCAGGCCGTGGGCGCGCATGTGGGCCTGGGCGCCACCGCGGTGCTGGCCACCGTGCTGGCCCTGGAATGGCAGGCGCAACTGGGCGCGGCGCTGGTGGCCCTGGGCGGCTTCGAGCGGCATGAATGGCGCGGGCCCGTGCTGGAAGTGCCCATCGCCGGCGGCAGCTTCCACTTCGTGGACGAGACGCACGATGCCAATCCCACCTCCATGCGGGCCGCACTCGCCCTGCTGGCCCAGGCGCCCTGCGCGCCGAGGCAGCGGGTGGCGGTGCTGGGCGAGATGCAGGGCCTGGGCGCGGAGTCGCAGCGCCACCACCTGGCGCTGCAGACCGAGGTGCTGGCTGCGCAGCCGGGCCGCGTGCTGCTGTGCGGGCCGCTCATGGGCCCTCTGGCCCAGCGGCTGAAGCCGCTGGTGCCGGTGCGGTGGTTCAACGACGCCGTCGAGCTCGTGGCCGCCTTCGGCGACATCGTGGCGCCGGGCGACTGGGTGCTGGCCAAGGGCGGCGCGCGCATCGGCCTGGCCCGCCTCGCCAAGGCCGTCAAGGCGATGGCCTGATCGGGTCGGCTCGGCGTTTACCCGGCTTTCTGTCTTCAACCTGACCTGCGTCCGCCTCAGTGAGTAACAATCTGTTCATGGTTTTCAACATCGACGGCCGCCCATGCTGAAGTACCTGCTTCCCAGCCAGCTGGTCGCTCCCTCGGTCACGGCCGAGGGCGATGAGCCGCCCAGCCCGCATGCCGACGCGCTCGGCCGGGCCTTCGGCGCGGCCTATCCGGCCGTGCGGCAGGCGGCCTGGTGGTCGGTGCCGATCAGCCTGTTCGGGCTGCTGCCGTCGATCTTCCTGCTGCAGGTGTACGACCGGGTCATCTACCGCAGCGGCACCTCCACGCTGTGGGCGCTGTTCAGCGGCATCCTGTTCTTCCTGGCCATCGAGTTCGTGCTGCGCAGCCGCCGCTCGCGCCTGCTGCGCGACGCGGGCGCCACCATCGACCACGGCATCTCCGGCGCCCTGCTGCAGTCCATGCTCAACCGACCCCTGCGGGCGCTGGAGGAGCGGCCCGCCGCCGCCTGGTTCCTGCTGTTTCGCGACGTGGGCGCGGTGCGCATGACGCTCAGCAGCGGCCTCGCGCAATCGATCTTCGATCTGCCCATGGCGCTGTTCGCGCTGGTGGTCATCGGCATCGTGGCGCTGCCGGTGCTGCCGGTGGTGGTGGTCTTTCTGGGCGTGATGTCCTTCCTGGCCTGGTGGTGGGCCGACGAGGTGCGCGCCGGCCGCGTCGAGGAAACCGAGCGCAGCCGCAACCTCGAACGCATGACGGCCGAGATCTGCGCCGCGCGCGAAACGCTCAAGACCCAGGCCAACGACGGCCCCACCATCGAGGGCTGGCGCCAGACCTACGACCACTGGCTGGGCGAGAGCTTCCGCAAGAACGGCGAGATCGAGACCGCCCGCGACGGCACGACGGTGCTGCTGACCATCTTCTCGACGGTGGTCATCACGGTGGGCGCGCTGTCGGTCATGGAGCAGTGGATGACCGTCGGCGGCCTGGTGGCGGCCAACATGCTGGCCATGCGGGCGCTGCAGCCGGTGGCCGGGCTGGTCTCCAACTGGCGTGCGCTGGCCACGGCGGGCGAGGCGGCCAGCCGGCTCGAAAAGGTGCTCTGCGAGCCCGTGGAGCGCGAGCCCAGCGGCCTGAACCTGCCGCAGCCGCCCGGCCTGGTGCAGCTGCGCGATGTGGACTTCCGCTTCCATGCGCAGGGCCGACCGGTGTTCGAGAAGCTCGACCTCGCCATCGGCCCGGCTGGCCTGCATGCCGTGGTGGGCCGCAACGGCGCCGGCAAGTCCACGCTGGTGCGGCTCATCTGCGGCCTGTATGCGCCCAGCGCCGGCACCGTGAGCCTGGGCGAGTACGACCTGGCCCAGTTCGGCCGCGACGACCGCGCCAAGTGGATCAGCTACCTCTCGCAGGAGGTCTACTGGTTCGCCGGCGAGATCATCGAGACCCTGCGCCGCTGCGCGCCCGGCCACAGCGACGAGCAGATCGTGGCGGCCTGCAAGCTGGCCGGCGCGCACGACTTCGTCTCGCGCCTGCCCGCCGGCTACCGCACGCGCATCGGCGAGGGTGGCACCGGCCTGTCGGTGGGCGAGCGCCGCAAGCTGGGCCTGGCGCTGGCCTTCCTGCGCAAGCCCTCGGTGCTGGTGCTGGACGAGCCCAGCAACGACCTCGACTTCCACAGCGAGCGCCAGCTCATCAACACGCTGGTGGCCATCGCCCGCACGCGCACGGTGATCGTGGTCACCCATTCGCTGCGCATGGTGGCCGCCGCCAACAACGTCTACCACGTCACCGGCGATGGCGGCGTGGAGCAGGGCGCGCCAGCGGTGATGGTGCCGCGCCTCTTCGGCAGCCAGCGCGCCGACCTTCAACAGGTGGCCGCATGAAGAACGATCTGCCCCAGGTCCTGCTGCGTGCCGAGGACCGCGCGCCGCTGCCGGACGGTCCGGGCCGGCGCCGACGCTGGCTCATCGGCGGCGCCATCGGCGTGCTGGCCGTGGTGGCGCTGGCCTTTCCCATGGAGACCGTGGTGGTCGCCAACGGCAAGGTGATCCCGTCCGACCGCGTGAAGTCGATCCAGCATCTGGAAGGCGGCATCGTGCGTGCCGTGCTCGTGCGCGAGGGCGAGCGCGTCAAGGCCGGCCAGCCGCTGGTGGAGATCGACCTGGGCGGCAGCGGCCTGAACCTGGAAGAGCTGACCGCCCGCCAGGCCGCCACCCAGGCCGCCCGCCTGCGCCTGACGGCCGAGAGCCGCGGCGAGCCATTGCGGCGCGAGAGCTTCCCGCCCGCCATGGATGCCGACGTGGTGCGCGGCGAGCTGGGCGCGTACCAGGCCCGTTCGCTGGAGCAGCGCGGCATCGCCGCCGGCGCCCAGGCCGCGCTGGAGGCCGCGCGCAGCAAGCAGATGGAGCAGCAGGCCAAGGTGGCCGGCCTGACGCAGCGCGTGGCCCTGGCGCGCAAGGAGCTGGAGATCTCCGAGCAGCTGGCCGCCGAGAAGCTGATCGGCCAGCTGGAGGTGCTCGACAAGCGCCGCGAGGCCGAGGTGGCCGGCGCCGAGCTGGCCGTGGCCCGGCAGGGCGTGGTCTCGGCCGCTGCCGCCATCGGCGAGGCGCAGGCCAAGCTGGCCGAGGCCGAGGGCAGCTTCCGCCGCCGTGCGTCGGACGAGCTCTCCACCGTCGAGCGCCAGCTCGCCAGCCTCAACGAGGACCTGCAGCGCGCGCGCAACCAGCGCTCGCGCACGGTGGTCACGGCGCCGGGGGAGGGCATCGTGAAGGGCCTGCGCAGTGGCAGCCCCGGCTGGGTCATCAAGCCCGGCGAGGCCATCCTGGAGGTGGTGCCCGACGACGCGGAGGTGATGGTCGAGGCGCGCCTGAGCCCCAACGACCGCGGCTTCGTGCATGCCGGCCAGAAGGCCCGCGTGAAGATCACGGCCTACGACTTCCTGCGCTACGGCACGGTCGACGGCCGTGTCGACCTGGTGGCCGCCGACGCCGACCGCGACGCCACGCTGCCCACCGCGCCGCCCTACTACCGGCTGCAGGTCAGCACCAGTGCCTCGCACGTGGGCCGGCCCGAGAACCGCATCACGCCCGGCATGGAGGCCGAGGTGGACCTGATCGTGGGCACCGATCCCTTCATCTGGTACATCCTGCGGCCCGTGCTGAAGCTGCAGCGGGAGGCGTTCCGTGAACCTTGAGCGGATGCGAGGAGGAGAGGCCATCGTCAGACCGGTCGCGCCGATGCGCCCGCTGTCGGCCGCCTGGTTGTCTGGCCCCTTCCCCCTCTGGGGGAAGGCAGGGATGGGGGCCAGCGCCGCCCGCCACTTTCCAGCGCCGCAGGCCCCCACCCCCGCCCTCCCCCAGAGGGGGAGGGTGCCCATGCGCGGCCAGGAGGGCGTCGCATGAAGTGCCTCGCCGCCTGGCCGCTGCGCTCTCCGGCGCGCGCCGCCATCGCCCTGGCCTGTGCGCTCGCCTGCCTGCCCGCCGCCGCTCAGGTGCAGATCCGCCGGCAGGGCGTGCCCGTGGCCGTGTACGACGAGAACGGCATGCGGCTGCTGACGGCGACGCGGCTGTCGATGCCGGAGTCACCCGCGCCGATGCCGGTCGGTGAACGCATCGCGGCGGTGGCGCCAGCGTCGCTGCGCAGCGCGACGACACCCACGCCCTCCGCAGCAGCCGCTATACCGGCGCCGGTGCCCATCTCGCTGCCCGTGGCGCCCGCCTCCACGCCATCGGCCGCGCCGGCCTCTGCAGGCGCCGCGGCCGGCGCACCGGGCCTCGTCATCACCGGCCAGACCCAGCGCTTCAAGCAGTCGCTGCGCACCTTGGCGCTGGAGCATCCCGAAGTGCTGGCCGCCGATGCCGCCGCCGCCAGCAGCGGCTTCGAGGTCGAGGCGGCCAGGAAGGCGCGTTACCCGCGCTTCAAGGTCGGCACCGCCAGCGGCACCTACAACAGCGGCCGCGAGGGCGCCTCCAGCGAGACCTACACCCTGCTCACCGCCGAGGCCCGCATGAGCCTGATCGACGGCGGCGCCATGAGCGCGCGCGAGCGGGCCGCCGAGGCCGGCAGCCGGGCCCAGAGCGAGGCCGTCAAGACCACCTCGCAGAAGGTCGTGCTCGACGCCCTGACGGCCTACATGCAGGTGCAGCGCTTCGACCTCAAACGCGAGGTGGCCCGCCGCTCCACCCGCATCGTGCAGGACCTGGCCAGGAGCGAGGAGCGCCGCGTCGCCCTGGGGGGCGCCGGCCAGAACGACCTGCGCATGGCCAGCGCCCGCCGCGCCGGCATCGCCGCGCGCGAGGCGGACTTCGATGCCCAGCTGGCCGAGGCCATCGCCAAGTTCGACAGCTACTTCCGCTTCGTGCCCGACCCGGCGCGCCTGCCGCTGCTGCGCACGCCGCCGGCCTGGCAGATCGCCTCGCAACAGGAGGCCATCGCCCGCGCCGAATCGCGCAGCACGGAGCTGACCGAAGCCCAGGAGCGCGTGGCACGCGCGCGGGAGCTGGTCGAGCAGCAGGAGGCCAGCGTCTGGCCCACGGTGGATGCCGTGGTGGTCAAGACCAAGGACCCGCGCGGCGTGACCACCTCCGAGCCCACGCGCGCCGCGCTGGAGCTCAACTGGAACTTCGGCAGCGGCTTCGACCGCCAGCTGCGCGTCAAGTCGGCGCTGGCCGAGGTACAGACGCAGGAGGCCAAGCTCGACGGCGTGCGCCGCAACCTGCTGGAGCTCACCGCCTCGGCCTGGGGCCGCACCGCCAGCGGCCGCGAGCGCGAGCAGCAGCTGCGCGAGGCCGTGTCCGAGTCGGGCGAGGCCTTCCGGGGGCGCAGTCGGCTGCTGGAGTTCGGCCGTGAGACGCTGCCCAACGTGCTCGATGCGCAGCTCGACCACAACAACCTGCTGCTGGACTACATCGATGCCGTGTTCGACCTGCGCGTCACCGAGTTCCGGCTGGCCCGGGCCACCGGCGAGCTGCGCGTGGAGCCCGACGGCGTCAGTCCCTGGGTGGACGAGATCGTGGGCGGCCCCGCGCGCTCGCTGCTGGGGCCGGACGGCCTGGGCATGACGCAACAGGGCGCGCCTGCCGTGCCCGCGGGTTCGCCGGCGCGGGCCGTGGTCCAGCAGCCGATGGCGCCGCCGGTGAGCGGGCCGGACGTGAAGGCCGCGCAGCGCGCGGGCGGCGTGGCGGTGCCGGCGCAGAGCCTGCCCCAGCGCATGGCCCTGCGCAGCGCTTCGCGTCTACAGTGAGGGGCGTACCTTCCCTCGTGCCTTCTCCTTGAACGACGCCGATCCGATCCTGCGACGCCGCCGCGTCGAGGCGCTCTACGACACCGTGCCCGTCTCCGGCTTCATGGGCCTGGCGGGCGCCGCCATGCTCGCCAGCGTCTTCTGGCGGCCCGACCGGCATGCGCTGGTCATGGGCTGGCTGGTGGCCTCCTGCCTGCCCATCTTCGCCCGCATGGGGCTGCGCCTGGCGTACCGGCGCAGCCGCCGACGGGGCGATGCCGGCCTGCGCTGGGTGTGGGCCTCGCTGGTGCTCATGGCCCTGACCGGCCTGGCCTGGGGCATCGGCCTGGGCTGGATGCTGGTCCACGGCGAAGCCGACGAGGTGCCGGTCGTGGTCGGCACGGCGTTGGGCGCGGTGGCCATGACCATGACCAACATGGCGTACTGGCAGACCCATGCGGCTTTCCAGGTGCCCATCCTCGGTTCGCTGGCGGTGGCGGTGCTGATCGCTCGGCCGGGCTTCGCGCATGTGCTCTCGGTGGCATCGGTGGTGCTCTGCCTTGCCCAGCTTGCCGTGGCGCGGCGCATGGGCCGCATCTATGTCGAGGCGCTGCGCGTCTCGCTGGACAACGAGCGCCTGGCGCAGGACCTGGCCACGCGCAGCCATGCGCTCGAGCAGGCCAACTTCGAGCTCGAGCTGCTCAGCCGGGCCGATCCGCTCACGGGCCTGGCCAACCGACGCAGCTACATGGAATGGCTAGGCACCGTGTGGGCGCGTGCGTTGCGCGAGGACATGCCCGTGGCCCTGCTGTCCGTCGACGTCGACCGCTTCAAGCTCTACAACGACGCCCACGGCCACGGTGCAGGCGACCGCTGCCTGCAGGCGGTGGCCTCGGCGCTGGCCCACGCCTGCCGCAGCGAGCAGGACCTGGCGGCGCGGCCGGGCGGTGAGGAGTTCGCCATCGTGCTGCCGGCCACCCCGTTGCGTGACGCGATGCAGGTGGCCGAGCGGGTGCGCCAGGGCGTGATCGATGCCTCGCGCGATGCCGGCTGGGCACTGCCTGCGGGCGTGACGGTCAGCGTGGGCGTCGCATGCCGCCATCCCCGCGACGGCGGCGGCATCGAGGACCTGCTTCGCGAAGCCGACCAGGCGCTCTACCAGGCCAAGGACCGCGGACGCAACCGCGTCGAGGCTGCACCGGTCGCCGTGCTGGAGTCGGCCGGCGATTGACCGGTGTCGTGGTCCGTTCGTTGCGGCGGGCATGGGCGGGCCGGGGCGGACGTCGCTGTGCGGATGCCTCTCGGCCCGAGGCGGAACTAATGCACGCTCTCCTGCAAAGTTGAGCCGGCGGTCCGAGCCGGACGCCGCGCCGCGCGCGTCGCGCCGCTAACCTCCCGCCCCAGCCGAGCCGCCTCATCCCCAGAAGGCCGCCGGCGCGAGACCAGGGAGGTTTCATGTCCACGCTGTCACACACGCTGCGGGTGCATTCGCCCGCATTGCCGGTCTTTGCCGGCACGCCGCTGCTGCAGCCCGTGCGGCTGTCGGGCCACGAGGGCGTCAATGCCCTCTTCACCTATGAGCTGCTTCTGCAGACCCCCGATGCGCTGGACCCCGGCGCCCTGGCCGATGCCTGCGCCGACATCGACCTGGACGCGCTGATCGGCCGCGAGATCCATTGCGAGATCGACCTCGATGGTGCCGGCACCTTCGTGCCCGGCGGTGTCGGCGATGCCGTGGACCACCTCGGCGCCGGCACCCGCCAGATCAACGCCCTCATCACCGAAGCAGAGTTGCTGGGCGAGCATGGCCGACACCTGCGCTACCGCCTCCTCCTTCGCCCCTGGCTGCACCTGGCCACCCTCAACGCCGATTGCCGCATCTTCCAGAACGCCACCGTCGTCGACATCCTCGACGCCCTCCTGGCGAACTACCCCTTCCCCGTCGACAAGCGCCTGGCCGAGTCCTTCCCCCTGCGCGACTACCAGACCCAGTTCAACGAAAGCGACTTCGCCTTCTTCGAGCGCCTGTGCCAGGAGTGGGGCATCAGCTACCACTTCGAGCACGACGCGGGCGCCCACCGGCTGGTGCTCTCCGACCATCTGGGTGCCTTCAGCCCCAACCCGAGCGAGGCCTATCGGCAAGTGGCCTATCACCCGCCCGGCTGGAAGCTCGATGCCGAGTACCTGCATGCCTTCGTGCCCGCCAGCAGGCTCACCAGCGGGCGCTACAGCAGCCGCGACTACGACTACACCCGCCCCCGGGCCGACCTCTCGGTCAGCCGCAGCGATCCACGGCCCACGGGCTTTGCGGAGGCCGAGGTCTACGCCTGGCATGCCAGCCTCGGTGGCAGCCACTACGCCCAGCCGCGCGCCGGCACCGCCGGGGCCAACGACCCGCTGGCCGAGGGCGACCTGATCGCCCGGCTTCGCATGCAGCAGCTGCGCACCTCGGGGGCGCGTGCGCGGGCCAGCGGCAACCTGCGCGGCATGGTGCCGGGCTTCAGCTTCACGCTGCAGGGGCATCCGAGGGAAGCGGCCAATGCGGAATACCTGATCCTGGAGACCGAGCTCCTCATCGAGGACGTGGGGCAGGACAGCCAGGCGGCGCTGGCCGCGGGGGCGACGGTAGCGCGGCCCCAGGCGCAGCAACGCTGGCGGGTGCAGGTGGACCTGCTGGCCCATCCCATCACCGAGCCCCTGCGGCCGACGCTCACCCGCACCAAGCCCCACACCCACGGCCCGCAGACCGCCCGCGTGGTCGGCCCCGAGGGCCAGGAGCTGTGGACCGACGAACTCGGACGCATCAAGGTGCAGTTCCCCTGGGACCGGCTGGGCCGGGAGAACCCGCACAGCAGCTGCTGGCTGCGCGTCTCCAGCCCGTGGGCGGGCAACCAGCTGGGCGGCGTGCACCTCCCGCGCATCGGGCAGGAGGTGGTCGTGGACTTCCTCGGCGGCGATCCGGACCTGCCCATCTGCACAGGACGGGTGCACAACCAGCTGAACCTGCCGCCGTGGAAGCTGCCCAGCCAGAGCGCCCTCAGCGGCTTCCGTAGCCGCGAGCTGACCGACGGGGGCGGCAACAGCGCGGCCGGGCGCAGCAACCACCTGGTGATGGACGACACGGCCGGGCAGATCCAGGCCCAGCTGAAGAGCGACCACCAGCACTCCAGCCTGAGCCTGGGGGCGATCACGCGCATCGAGGACCACCAAGGCCGCAAGGACGCGCGCGGTGAAGGCTTCGAGCTGCGTACCGATGGGCACGGCGTGCTGCGGGCCAAGGACGGGATGCTGATCACCACCGAAGGGCGGGCCAACGCCGCCGAACATGCCAAGAGCCTGGGCGAAACCGTCGTGCGCCTGAAGGCGGCCACGCGCCAGCACGAGGGCCTGGCCGATGCCGCCAGCATCGCCAAGGCGCAGGAAAGGGGCGCCGACCAGGACGCCGTGGCACAGCGGCTGGCCCGGCAGGCGTCCGACATCCAGGGCGAAGGCCAGGCCGATGCGGCGCAGCGGCGCTTTCCGGAACTGCAGCAGCCGCACCTGGTGCTGGCCAGCGCGGCAGGCCTGGTCGCCACCACGGCGCAGAGCCTGCACCTGCAGGCGGGCGAGCACGTGGCCCTGACCAGCGAGGGCCACACCAGCCTGAGCGTGGGCCGGCGCTGGCTGGTGGCCGCCAAGCAGGGCCTTCGCGTGTTCGCGCGCAGGGCCGGCATGAAGTGGATCGTGGGCGAGGGGCCGGTGCGCATCCAGGCGCAGCGCGATGCCGTGCAGGCCCTGGCCCGCCAGGGCGTGACCATCCGCAGCACCACCGGCAGCATCGTCATCTCGGCCCCGGTGAGCGTGACGGTCAACGGCGGCGGCAGCTTCACCGAATGGAGCAACGCCGGCATCACCCACGGCACCCCCGGCACCTGGGTGGAGCATGCGGCCTCGCATGTGCAGATGGGGCCGTTGAGCCGGCCGCTGCAGCCGCAGAACTTCGAGGCGTGCGATGCCAAGGAGCGCCACGCAGATGGAAATTCTGGAACGGTTTCCCGCTGATGAACGCCGAGGCGGACGTGCAACCCAAGCATTTTCTGGATCTCTTGGGTCGGCTTCTGGACGAATGGCGCCAGCTTGGAAGCAATCCGGTCGCGCCGAACAGCAGTTGGAAACCAGAGGACGCCGACGCGCCGGTTCACGCCTTTTTGGTGCTCAATCGATGGGCAGAAAACCCGCTTGCCGAGGTGATCGAGAGCATGTTCCCCGACATGGCACAGCAGCGTTGCGCCGTGCCAGACCGGCTCTTCACGGATCGGCTCGACGAAGCGCCATGTCTGGTTCCTTTGGCCAATGAGATGACGCCGGGAGCCGCTGCCGACCTGCCGCACATCCAATCGGTGCGCGCCGTTCTCGCCGGATGGTTAGCCTTTGCATGGAACCAGGCGTTGCTCCGGCTGGCCCGTCAGGACTTGTGCGCAGTGGTGCTGAGCCGCCTGCCCGCCAGTCGCATCGCGGCGCACTGGACTGATCTGGGCGATCAACGGCCCCCGAATGGCGGCGCGTCGGTGTTGTTCCGTTATCAGGACCCGCGGGTGATGCAACGCATGTGGCCGCTGCTCACCAGCAGCCAGCGCCTGCACTGGCTCGGCCCCGTCGAGCAGTGGTGGGCTTTGGCCCAGCCATGGGGTGCCATGCCGGATGGCATGCATGCCGACTGGTTTCACGCACGACGGCCTGCTGGACCTGTCGCGTCCGAAGGCTTGAGCCTTCACCGATTCACCGCCGAGCAATGGCATGCGGCACATGCCTGGGGTCCGGCCAATCGCATCTGGCGCGACTACGCGGACCATGGCGTTGGCCCCGACCGCCAGCCCGACGCGCCCACCATGTTGCAGTTGCTGGCCGACGCCAGCCAGTTGGGCCTCATCGGCGTCAACGCCGAGGACTACGTGCATTGCAGTTGGCTGCACGAAGCGTCAGGAGGTGCCCCGCAGACGCGGGACTGGCGCCTTCCTGGTGCCGCACGTGTACTCGGGCGCGTCCTGCAAACCCTGCGCTCAGACCCGCAGGCCCGCTTTGCCACCGTGTTTCATCTCCTCACCCGCGGCTGAAGCCGCAGGAAGGTCTTTCATGCCTTGTGCCAACCCCTGTTCCAACTGCAGTCGCGTGGGCTTGCCTCTGCTCTTTGTCCGGTATGCCGCCGGGTTCTCCGCCACAAGCGGGGGGTTGACCGAACTGCGCGCGCTGCAGCCGGCCGGCCAACTTCAAGCGCAACCGGGCGGCGTGCACATGTCGACGGCGGTGTATGGGGCACGGATGCTGCGGCCAGGTTTTCTGTACCTGCGCATCAAGCGGATCGGTGTCACGGCCGAGTGGCAGGCCTATGTCGTCCATCCGCATGGCTACCTGACGGCGTTCGATCCCCATCTGCCGGAAGACGCCAAGGCAAGCCCGGCGTGCGAAGTGCAGACGCGGGGCGCCGTCATGAGCCTCATATGGCTGCAGGACGCCCGGAACGTGAAGAGCCTGCACTACCTGTTCCACCCCGATCCTCTGAGTTGGGACCATCTCAAGCGCCACATCGAACCGCACCGCAACAAGTACATGCAGCGATTCGATGTGGCTGGATGGATGGACGGCAACACCGCGCAGGCCGATACATGCCTACCGGATGATCTTGCTGCACGCGTGCTGGAGTTTGCGGCGCTCGACAGTCTGGCGGCGCAGGCGGTGGGTTGCGAGCAGCACTATGGCCTGATGGGAACGCACGGTGCAGAACGCGACTGGGGCGATTACAGCGAGGCGCGCTTCGGCAGGCACTTCGAGGCCGTGCGGCACGAAACGCACGATGCCGATGGCCATGTCGCCGTCACCGACTTCAGCGCGGCTCCAGGCATGGCCGTGGGCCCCTATGTCGCCCAGGTGCGCAACATCCGCTACGAGGGTCGTCATGGGCCGCGTCTGAAAAGGATGGCGGAACTGCTGCGCAAGGACAAAGGAGCGGTGATTGCATGCGAAGACGCATTGGGCATCGCGCAGGAGCTTGCGTTGCACCACCTCACCGCAGCCTCGGATTACGTCGCCTGGCTCGCCGAGACCGATCCAGGCGACACGTTGAACCCCAACGTGACGAATGCCTGGAAGCAGGCCGCGAGCGAATGCATCAACACCGTCGAGGCTGCCATCTACAAGCGGGCCATGCAGGTGTATGACGACGAAACCGAGCGGCTGCGTCAGGTGCGTGAGGCGATGGACCGGCGGCACGCCCATCCGCTGGGCACGGTCATGCAGCAAGGGCCCGACGGTTCGCTGCGGGAGGTCGATGTCAAGGAACTGGAGGCGCGCAACAAGAGTGCGCTGGAAGGCCAGATCGGCGCACGCGAGTCGGACCGCCGCCTTGTCAGCGACGCAGAGGCTGCCAATGCACTGCGCGTCACTCGGGCGCACTACGACGTGGCTGCGCGTCGCCGCTTCGACGACCTCCATCTGGCCAAGGTCAAAGCCCGCGATGCACGCATGAACGGCATCACCGAGGACCTGATCGCCTGGCTGCGCTCGGCAGCATTCCTGGACAGGACGCTGGGACGCTACGACCGCACGCCCGAAGGAATATCCACCGGAGATGGCGCCCGTTGCGCAGGCCAGTTGTGCGCCGTCCTGGAGCCGATGGACAGCACCCCGCGCGGCAGGCGCTGGTACGCCGAACTTCAGCTGTTCAAGGATGAGCCCGCCAACCTCGTGTGGCGAATGGCCACGCTGAACAACGACCAGATCAGCGACGAGCTGAAGCGCGTTCTGGACCAGCTTCACGACACCGTGCCCCCCGCCACCGTGGTCGAGGGTGCGGCGAGTGCCGAAGAGAGCGCGCGACGGCAGCAGGCCTGGGCGGCGATGGGCGCCGCACTGGGCCAGATTCCCAGGACCATCAAGGGCAGCCAGACCATCATCGGCGAGATCGGCAAGGTACTCGACGGCAATACCTCGCTGCTGCAGAAGTTCCGGTCACTGCAAAAGATTGCCGACACGGCCCGCAAGAACGTCCACACCGTGTGGTGCGTCGCGGTGGTGGAGGCTGCCAAGAAAGCGCCACCGTCTCAATTGGAGCGCCTCCTGGCCCGCGGGCAGGTGCTGATCCTGGCCCATGGCCTGGGCGAGAAGGCCATCGACTACGTGAAAGACGAGGAACGCCGGCTGGCCGAGGAAATGCGGGCGGCAGGCAACCCGCCCGTGTACAGCAACAAGCGCAACCCCGAGCCGGGGAGCAGGGCGTGGAACAGAAAGTACGGCTACCAGGGCGAGAAGCTGCAGGCCCGCACGGAGCGCGCCGTGGCGCGACTGAGCGATTCGAAGGTGCAGAACCTGCGCATTCCGTCGGCATTGGCGGCCCTGGAGGTGGTGGGGCTGCTGCCGACCTTCGGGCGGGCGGCGAACCGGCAGGACGACTCCAGGGCGGGCAGCCAGGCGGCCGGTGCAATGGCAGCAGCCACGGGCACGCTCAAGGGGTGGCGGGCGGACTTCTACGAGAAGAATGTGCTGGAGGAGATCAAGGCGAAGATTCCGGCACACAAATGGTCTGCGGAATTGGGCAAGGCGACCAGTGCGGAGCTTCAGGCCATGAAGATCGGCGCGGCGCACTGGGTGGCTGCGGGGGCTGTGGTGGGGGTGATTTGGGATGCGGTGGATGCTATTACTGCATATAGGCGAGAAAACGGAATTTTGATGTTTGCCTACGTCGGACGAGCGGTGGGCGGCTCAGCATCAATCATCACCGGGCTCGTTACAGCTTACAACTTAGAAAAGCTGCGTGTCGTCCTTTGGTGTGCTCGGATCAACATTGCGATAGGCATCGCTACTTTCGTCATGAGTGAAGTGATCGCCCGCCTTAAGGAGAAAGAGTGGAAGGAGTGGCTACAGGCGGAGCCTTTCCGTAAAAGTGACAGCAAAATCAACTCTCACCAAACAGAAGCTTTGATGCTGAGCGCACTCGGCAATGCTATCGCGGACATGGAGCGCTGAGCACGATGTTCAATTCAGAAGCCAACTACTGGGATGAGCGGCGCAGTGAAAACCCAAAGCAGGCGCTAGAGTACTTTGCGGACATCAACGACCATACATATCTATATGAAATTTATGAGAGAAGAGCCCGACGCAATGTGAACGATCCTAAAACCAAGCGCAAGGAAAAGATCAAGGAGAAAGAGATCGCACGCCTCTCTTTGTCCATTAATCGAATATTATTGGATTTCAATGAGTATTTCATCGAACTGAGCAACGCAGGCGAATACAAGCGCTCACTGACGTTTCTGATGGCCGTCCTATCTATATTAATTCTCGGGTTACCGGGCGGATTTATTTCTCTGCTATTAATCGATGGCCCATCGCATCTTAGTGATTGGTATCTCGTATTGGGACTTCTTCTGGTCTTGTTCGTTGGCACATATGCGCTGATTCACCTTCTATTGTGGCCTTACGTTTTCTCTCCTGCCTTTTTCACAGCTTTGCGCCCCCGCTATCGCTTCAATCGCACCACCCGCAAGGTATACGTGCTTCGCCCGAAGAAATATGGCGGCAACGCCATCCTCGATTGGGACCGCGTCAAGGCGCATGTGAATTGGGCGCCGCCCAAGTCCTGGACGGCGGAGCAGTTGGCCAGCAGCGAGGAGGCTCGGCGCGAGCGGCGATTGGCGGCTGAGACGGATGGCAACCTGCTGCTGTACTGGCCCCCGCTCGACCCCGCCGACCCCGAACGCAAGGGAGAAGACCTCATCTGGGTCGGCCCCGAGGGCAGTGGAGAGCCTCTATGGCAGTACATCCGCACATTCATGGAAGAAGGCATGCATGCAGTGCCTCCCCCTGCGGATTACAACTGGCTGAGGAAGGGCTTCAGCACCCCTGGACAGCACATGCGAGAGACCGTGATGCACGGCTCGCTGCTGCGCGACCGGTTCAGTGGCCAAGAAATGTCGGGCGCCACGGCCACGAATTTCGGCATCAACGTGCTGTGGGCACCGCTTCATTCACTGGCGGAACGGCTGTGCTACTGGCCCACATTTCCGGAGGAATGGAACAGCGATTGCGGCCAGCGCCGCCGAGAGAGCGGCATCGGGCCGGAAGAGCCTCTGCGGTGGACACCACGGCTCTGATCGGGCAAACGCCCCGACTGGAACGCCTCCTGGCCCGCGGGCAGGTGCTGATCCTGGCCCATGGCCTGGGCGAGAAGGCCATCGACTACGTGAAAGACGAGGAGCGCCGGCTGCCCGAGGAAATGCGGGCGGCAGGCAACCCGCCCGTGTACAGCAACAAGCGCAACCCCGAGCCGGGGAGCAGGGCGTGGAACAGAAAGTACGGCTATCAGTGCGAGAAGCTGCAGGCCCGCACGGAGCGCGCCGTGGCGCGACTGAGCGATACGAAGGTGCAGAACCTGCGCATTCCGTCGGCATTGGCGGCCCTGGAGGTGGTGGGGCTGCTGCCGACCTTCGGGCGGGCGGCGAACCGGCAGGACGACTCCAGGGCGGGCAGCCAGGCGGCCGGTGCAATGGCAGCAGCCACGGGCACGCTCAAGGGGTGGCGGGCGGACTTCTACGAGAAGAATGTGCTGGAGGAGATCAAGGCGAAGATTCCGGCACACAAATGGTCTGCGGAATTGAGCAAGGCGACGAGTGCGGAGCTTCAGGCGATGAAGATCGGCGCGGCACACTGGGTGGCTGCGGGGGCTGTGGTGGGGGTGATTTGGGATGCGATGGATGGAAATAAGGCTCAGAAGGAAGAAAAGAGATTGCTTCAATACGCTTACTACGGTCGAGCTGCGGCTGGTGTCGGAACGATTGGAACCGGTCTAGTCACGGCCTACAACTTGGAGAAAGTGCGCGTCGTCCTATGGTGCTCCCGGATCAACATTGCGATGGGTCTCCTGGTATTTGTCGCAAGTGAAGTGATAGCTCGGCTGAAAGAAGGGGAGTGGGCCGAGTGGCTGCAGGCCGAGCCCTTCCGAAAGAGCGATAGCAGAGCAACCCCGCATCGCACCGAAGCGCTCATGCTCAGCGGTCTTGCCAATGCCATCGCGGACATGGAGTGACGCTGCATGTTCAATTCCGAATCGGGTTACTGGGATGAGAAGCGCAGCCAAAGTCCCAAGCAAGCATTGGAGTATTTCGCGGACATCAACGAGCACACGCGGCTCCTTGGTATTCATGAGGGCCACACGCCTCGCGGCGTGAACGACCCAAAACCCACGCGCAAGGAGAAGCTCAAAGAACAGGAAATTGCACGGCCTTCCCTGTCTATCAGTCGGACGCTGTTTGATTTCAATGAGCATTTCATCGAGTTGAGCAACCTGGGTGAGAACACGCGGTCATTGGGATTTCTCTTGTTGATATTGCTTACGTTACCTGCGCTTTTTTTAGGAAGAGCAACTCTCGTTGATCTAATAAATGACCCTTTTCTTTCGGAAAATTGGCTCATTGCTGCGCTGGCTGGGGGAGGAATTGCTTTTCTCTCTTTCGGATTGCTATTTTTCTTTTGGAGATACTTTTTTTCTCCCGCCTTTTTCACCGCCCTTCGCGCCCGCTACCGCTTCAACCGCACCACCCGCAAGGTCTATGTGCTGCGCCCCAGGAAGTACGGCGGCAACGCCATCCTCGATTGGGACCGTGTCAAAGCCCATGTGCATTGGGCTCCACCCAAGTCCTGGACAGCCGAGCAACTGGCCAGCAGCGAAGAAGCTCGCCGCGAGCGCCGCCTGTCTGCCGGCATCGACAGCAACCTGCTTCTCTACTGGCCTCCCCTCGACCCCGCCGACTCCGAGCGCAAGGGCGAAGACCTGATCTGGGTCGGTCCGGGCGGCAGTGGTGAACCTCTGTGGCAGTACATCCGCACCTTCATGGAAGAAGGCATGGACGCCGTGCCCAAACCGGCGGAATACAACTGGCTGCGCAAAGGCTTCAGCAGCCCCGGCCAGCACATGGAAGAAACCGTGATGCATGGCTCCCTGGTGCGAGACAGGATCGTGGGCGAAGGCACATCGGCTGCCACCGCCACGAACTTCGGGTTGAACGTGTTGTGGGCGCCGTTGCACACCTTGGCCGAACGGTTGTGCTACTGGCCCACCTTCCCCGAAGAGTGGAACAGCGACTGCGGGCAGAGGCGGCGTGAGGATGGCATCGGGCCGGAGGAGCCACTGCGGTGGGAGGAAAAATCATGACATCAAAGCAAGCAGCTGTCCAACTTGCGATTGCGCAACCTGCGTTCGAGTATTTGCTCGACACGGGCTTGATCACGCAATCCGAATATCTGGAAGCAAAGAAAAGTTCCGAATGGAAGCGGCGCCGCGCGTTGCGAACGCCAGGCCAGGTATTCGGCTGGATGCTGTCGCGGCAGTTGATTCCCAGCGACAGCATCGGTCCACGCATCAACGCCTTTGAATACCGCCCCAGCGAATTGCAAAACGATCTGATGGGCAAAGTGCTCGATGAAGCTTGCGAACTCATTGGTGAAGGGGATGGTTCCATTGAGTTGAGTTTTGATCTTGCAATGTATGTGGCAGGCATGAGTGAAGGCGTAGACGAAGCAGCACTGCGCATCTTGCTCGAGCAAGAGATGATCCAACCAGAAGTTTTCGAGCGCGCTTGTTCAGAGTTGATTGCTCCGCCTGCGGCATTCGCCGCTGCCAGTTCACCGGCAGCGGCACTGGCTTGGCTGGTAGAGAGTGTCGCATTGCTGGAAGAAAAGGAGCTACATGCACTGATCGTTCGCATTCTTTCTGAACCGGAGTCCGCTTTGCAGGCTCAACGGGAATCCATCGTTACTGATGCGGCTCAGTTGGTTGAGTCTTTCAAGGCGCAGTTCTCTGAGGTCACCGGGAGGGCCATGTCTTTGCCAAAAATGGCGGAAGCAGTGTTTCGTGATCGCGTCACAGCTCTGATCTGGATTGGGGCGATTCTCTGGATAGGATGGAAACTGCTTCACCGTTAGCTACGGGGAGCAGGTGTTGCACTTCAGGTTTGAATCCGCCGGCTCAGAAGGAAGAAAAGAGATTGCTTCAATACGCTTACTACGGTCGAGCTGCGGCTGGTGTCGGAACGATTGGAACCGGTCTAGTCACGGCCTACAACTTGGAGAAAGTGCGCGTCGTCCTATGGTGCTCCCGGATCAACAGTGCGATGGGTCTCCTGGTATTTGTCGCAAGTGAAGTGATAGCTCGGCTGAAAGAAGGGGAGTGGGCCGAGTGGCTGCAGGCCGAGCCCTTCCGAAAGAGCGATAGCAGAGCAACCCCGCATCGCACCGAAGCGCTCATGCTCAGCGGTCTTGCCAATGCCATCGCAGATATGGACTGAGCGCAATGTTCAATTCAGAAGCCAGCTATTGGGATGAACGGCGCAGCGAGAGTTCGAAGCAGGCGTTGGAGTACTACGCGGATATAAATGAACGCACGAGGCTGTACGACAGTCATGAAGGGGCGCGGCCGCGCAATGTGAATGATCCCAAGCCCATACGAAGGGAAAAGCTCAAAGAACAGGAGATTGCACGGCCTTCCTTGTTCATCAGTCGCGCATTGCTTGATTTCAATGAACACTTCATCGAGCTGAGCAATGCTGGCGAGTACAAGCGGTCATTGACATTCATGATTGCGTTGCTTTTCGGGTCGTCAGTGGCACTACCAGCGTATCCAATCGGTCTGCTTCTTGCTGAGCAGGCGCCACATCCCCAGGATTGGTACATCGCATTGGCCATCCTTTTGGTTGTCTTTGCTTGCGCGACTGGGCTTGTTTGCTTTCTTGTGTGGCCTCACGTTATTGCCCCCGCCTTCTTCACCGCCCTTCGCGCCCGCTACCGCTTCAACCGGACCACCCGCAAGGTATACGTGCTTCGCCCGAAGAAATATGGCGGCAACGCCATCCTCGATTGGGACCGCGTCAAGGCGCATGTGAAATGGGCGCCGCCCAAGTCCTGGACGGTGGAGCAGTTGGCCAGCAGCGAAGAAGCTCGCCGCGAGCGCCGCCTGTCTGCCGGCATCGACAGCAACCTGCTTCTCTACTGGCCTCCCCTCGACCCCGCCGACTCCGAGCGCAAGGGCGAAGACCTGATCTGGGTCGGTCCGGGCGGCAGTGGTGAACCTCTGTGGCAGTACATCCGCACCTTCATGGAAGAAGGCATGGACGCCGTGCCCAAACCGGCGGAATACAACTGGCTGCGCAAAGGCTTTCACACGCCGGGCCAGCATATGGAAGAGACGGTGCTGGGCCCCTCGCGGGTGCTGGACCGCATCGGCGGGCGAGCGCCGGCGCGCGGCAGTTCGCTGATGACCGAAGTGAATTTCCTGACGAACGTGCTGTGGGCGCCCTTGCACTGCCTGAGCGAGCGGCTGTGCAAATGGCCCACCTTCCCCGAGGAATGGAACAGCGACTGCGGCCAGCGCCGGCGGGAGAACGGGATCGGACCGGAAGAGCCGCTGCGGTGGACAGCCCGTCTTTGAACTGTTCGGTCCGGAAGCGGGCGATCATAGAAACCCGGGTCGCCGAACAAGAGCTGTGGCTGCCTACTCTCCAGGTCTGCCCGAGCCGGTGGGCAACGCGATCGCTGGCGTAGGGCTCAAATTTGCAGGGCCGGTGATGGACGACACGGCCGAGCAGATCGAGGCGCAACTCAAGAGCGACCACCAGCACTCCAGCCTGAGCCTGGGCGAGACCGTCGTGCGCCTGAAGGCGGCCACGCGCCAGCACGAGGGCCTGGCCGATGCCGCCAGCATCGCCAAGGCGCAGGAAAGGGGCGCCGACCAGGACGCCGTGGCACAGCGGCTGGCCCGGCAGGCGTCCGACATCCAGGGCGAGGGCCAGGCCGATGCGGCGCAGCGGCGCTTTCCGGAACTGCAGCAGCCGCACCTGGTGCTGGCCAGCGCGGCAGGCCTGGCCGCCACCACGGCGCAGAGCCTGCACCTGCAGGGGGGCGAGCACGTCGCCCTGAGGAGCTTCCGAAGGCGCTCGCCAAAGGAGCGTTCGGCTTGCCGACGGGGGCGATGCCGGACACCGCAATACCGACCGACAAAGAGGCTCAGGCATTGGGCCTCACGGACTTCGACAACCTGGATCTCAAGGGCGTCATGCTCCCGCAGAAGTGGCTGCTCGTAGGCTACAAGGGTGGGATTCTTTCGATCCTCGCCGCAGCCAACGGCCGTGGCGACGTGGGCGATGCCGTGCGCGAATTCGCCAGCACGATCTACCACGAGGCCCGACACGCGCAGCAGTACTTCTGGATGTCGGCCCTGGTGCAGCAGCATCCGTTCGACTACGTGCATCTGCCCAACATTCACCTCGTCTGGGCCACCTTGATGCCGCCGAAGTACCACGCACTGGCAGCGAAGACCCCGTTACCCAATGAACCCAGCGCGCTGGTGGGCTTGCATCGCATGGTCATTGCCATGTACTACCAGTTGCTCTGCTACTTCGACAGCGCGAACAAGAAGAAGCCGGACCGACCGGGCTACCTGCCCGACGTCCTGCGAACCGAGATTCCCTTGGCAAGAAAGGCCGCCTATGAATTGCTTCAAGACGTGGGGTTGGGCGGCAAGCCCATCGATGTGGACCAGATGGCTACGGCAGAGCCGGGCAGCCTCGGCTATCGCATGCGACCCTGGGAGGAGGACAGCTTCGCTTGCGAAGAGGTGGTCAAACACCTTTGGAACGGTGCTCCTGGCGCTGCTCTGCCTCAACCCGGCTTCTGCACAAGATTGTTTGACATCGCCAGCAATTCAGTTCGGCAACCCACCCGAGGAAAAGAAAGTGATGGCACCCGCTGATAAGCAGAAGGCCTGGGAGGACTACCAGGCTCGCCAACGAGCGGCTCAGGCCGTCTACGACAGCTTCCGCTACACCGAGGCTCAGCGCGAACGGCTGATCGACTTCATCGGGGCAGCGATGAAGGTCATCCGTGGGGATGCGCCGTTCGAGGGCTTGGCTCGACTGCTTCCGATTTCGGATCGAAGGCCTGCCATCGTGAGTGGTGAAGCGTACCGCGGCGGCACTACCTTCGACTTTGACGCATGCTTTCTCAACCAGTGGACCGGCATCTACATGCTCGGCACGACGGATGACCAGGGCAAGGTCGAGCCGTATCACTTCCAGATCGAACTCAGTCCGCCGATGGACCTCGACCGGGAGCGTCTTGAGCAACTTTTGAATCTGAAGGTTGCGCCAGGATGGCTGCAGGATGGCGGCAATCTCTATCCCCCCGAAGTGATCATGCATCTGGGCATCGTGCGTCAGCCGGCCACCTTCGAGTACGACATCCTGAAGCCGGCCTACGCACCCTATCTGGTCAAGGTCAAACTCAGCTATATCAACCCTCGGGACAAAGACCCCTACACCGCAACGAGGATGGTCCGCCTCGAAATCCGCCGCAGATATCTCACTCCCGAGCAACTGCGCGAGCGCGATCAGAAGAAGTTCAGCGACATGCCCAGGACCGGCCAGCGGGTTCCCAAGGACGGCCGCTGGCTCGGCTTCTTTGCCGACGACGCACTGAATGCGGCCATCCCCATGCAGCGGCGCATCCACACCCTTGGCGATGACGGATGGTTCCCCGTCCTGAACGGGCAGGATCCTGATACCGGCCGCGTTGTGACACAGCCCGCCTGGTGGCAATGGGTCGGCCCCGATCCCATGGCCGAGGAAATCGAGCGGATGTTCGGCCCGAAGAAGAAGAGCTGACTTCGCTGCCGGCGCTACAGCAAAGCAGCCACCGGCCGAATGCGCATCGATTTGGCCTCGCCTGCAATGGAAAGGCCGCCTATGAATTGCTTCAAGACGTGGGGCTGGGCGGCAAGCCCATCGATGTGGACCCGATGGCCATGGCTGGATCGGGCAGCCTCGGCTACCCGAATGCGGCCCTGGGAAGAAGGCAGCTTCGCTTGCGAAAAGGTGGTCAAGCATCTGTGGAACGGCGCTCCTGGCGCCGCTCTGCCTCAACCCGGCCTCTGCACAAGATTGTTCGACGTCGCCACCACTCCGGTTGGCCGACCGTCAGGAGGAAAGGAAAGTCATGACACCCGCTGAGAAGGCCCAACGGCGTGCGGAAACCGAGGCAGAACTGCGCGGCGCCCAAGCCGTCTAGGACAACTTCCGATATGACGACATGCAGCGGGAGCGGCTGGTCGAATTCACTGCGGCGGCGATGAAGGTCATTCGAGGGGACGCTCCGTTCGAATTGAGCAGGTTAGAAATCCGCCGCGACTACCGCACCCCGACGCAACTGCGCAAGCGCGAGGCCGATCGCCCGTCACCGACGTCCATACATTGAGCGTGCCCTCCGGTCCGGCCTGCGCGGCCCCTTCGGCTCAGGACGCCTCCGGCGCCTCCGGCACGCCCGGCTCGCCGTCCATGATCTGGTACTTGCGCATCTTCTCCCACAGCACCTTGCGGCTGATGCCCAGGTGCTGGGCGGCGTCCTGGCGGCGCCAGTCGTTCACTTCGAGCGCCGCGATGATGCGGTTGCGTTCGGTGGCGTTCCAGCCGCGGCGCTCCAGCGGCGCGGCGGAGGGCACCTCCACCGGCCGCGCCAGCGCCAAGGCACGCTGGATCAGCGTCGGCTCCCAGCTCTTCGTCTGCCGCGCGATCACGCCCACCCGCTCGGCCAGGTTGCGCAGCTGGCGCACGTTGCCCGGGAAGGTGGCCGAGGCGATGGCGTCGGTCAGCCAGTGCGGCGCCTCACCCAGTTCCTGCAGCAGCGGCTCGCCCAGCACGCCGGTCAGCACGGCCTTGAAGAGGGCGATCTTGTCGGCCTCGCCGCGCTCCTCCAGGCTGGGGATGCGCAGCTCGATCACCGCCAGCCGGTAGAACAGGTCGGCGCGGAACTCGCCCGCGGCCACCATCTCGCGCAGGTTGCGGTTGGTGGCCGCCACCAGGCGGAAGTCCACCCGCAGCGGCGTGGCCGAGCCCAGACGGGTGACGGCGCCGTCCTCCAGCACCCGCAGCAGCTTGACCTGCTGGTAGCGCGGCAGGTCGCCGATCTCGTCCAGGAACAGCGTGCCGCCGGTGGCCTGCTCGAAGTAGCCGCGGTGCGCATGCACGGCGCCGGTGAAGGAGCCCTTGGCATGGCCGAAGAACAGCGACTCGAACAGGCCGTCGGGAATGGCGCCGCAGTTGACCGCGACGAAGGCACCCTTGCCATAGGTGGGATGGCCATGGTGCAGCAACTGCGCCACGCGTTCCTTGCCCACGCCGGTCTCGCCCTGCACCAGCACCGAATGGTCGCTGCCCGCGAAGGTGTTCACCTCGGCCAGCAGCGCCTTCATGGGCTCGGACAGGGCCACCAGTTCGCCCGGCGCTGGCGCCTCGGCCGCGCGGGCGCGCAGCTGGCGCACCAGCTTGGCGACCATGGTGCGCAGTTCGGCACAGGTGAAGTCGTAGGGCAGGACGTGCAGGTACTCGGGCGGGTAGTTGCGCGGATCGCGCTCGCGGGTGCTCGCGCCTACCCAGATCACCGGCATGCCCTGCAGCAGTTCGGTGGCATGCGGCAGGCCGCCGCCATCGATGGCGGTGACGCTCATCACGGCCAGCGACGGGCGCAGCGGCTGGTCGCGCTCGGGCAGGCTCATGAAGCGGTCGTCGGCGCGGATCACGTCCACGTCGAAGCTGGACATGCAGCGCGCCACCCGGTCCAGGATGTCGGCCTTGCCCTCCCAGACATAGAGGTCGAGTTCGTCGAAGGCGGGGGAGACGCTCATGATTTCCGGCGCATCAGTACACGAGCCGCGCACGACCGCAGCCCACCGAGATCAGCGAGACATCGGTCTGGCCGAGCGACACGCCGAGGACGTTGCCGAGCAGTGTGTTGAGGGCCTGGCTGAGCAGGTTGAGCACGGGCTGCAGGATGATCACGACCATCGACGTGACGCCATGCAAGGCGTTGGAGCTGCTGTTGAGCGTCGTGTTCTGGATGTAGCTGATGCGGCAGTTGCGTATGGCGCTGGGCACGATGGCCAGGGTGCATGTCAGGTCCGCCAGCGGGTCGAGGAGCACCGTTCCCAGCAGATTGCCCACCAGCTGAAGGGTGCCGCCGAGCACGCCAGTAAGACCGCCCGTCGCCACCCGGTCGCCCAGGGCCGCCATTGCACTGTCCGACCATCGCAGGTCGTTGGACACCTTGGAGATGCTGTTGCCAGCGCCGTTGTTGCCGGTGCCGACCAGGCTGGTGGCCAGGCTACCGCGTTGCGCGGGGCTCAGGCTCACGCCCTGACCGAGCAAGTCGCCCAGGATGCCGACGGTCACGGCGTCGGCAATGTTGCTGACCGACTGCGCCAGGTTCAGGCCGGGGCCCGTCAGCGTGGCTCGTGAACGTCCATCGTCAGGGCTGATCGGCTCTTGCAGCGTGGCTGGCATGGGCGCCTGCGAGGCCAGCACCGGCAGACCGACGCGCGATGTCAGCGGCAGCACGCCCACCACGTTCAGGATCTGGTGGCGGCGTACGCCGTCGAGGGTGTCGGGAAAGACGCCGCCGGTGTCCGGCGCGCATCGATTGGCCTGCGAGAAGAAGTGCGCAGGATCGCCGTCCTTCACCGAAGTCATGTCGTGGAAGCGGCCAAGGCACACGTTGACCTGCGACGAACTCACGTCGATGGTCGCGTTGCGTCGGGGCGCCTCACAGCTGATGCGGCTGAGTTCGCCCGTCGACTGGGCCAGCTCGATGATCACGGGCAGGTCGATGCCCGTGCCGAAGAGGTCGAGCACAGGGCCCACGAGTGGAGTGGCGCCGGTGTTGACCCGCAGATAGACCCGCACCTGCGCGCTGCGGGCGATGGTGCCGACGCCGCCGATGCCGATCTGGGGCGGTTCCACGATGCTGGCCTTGGCCTGGACCACGTTCAGCACACCCAGGTTGCCGATGTCGACGAGGTTGGCACCGTTGGCCACCGACACGCCGGCGGTCACCAGGCTGAGCAGGTCCACACCGGTGTCCAGCGCGGCGCGACCGGTCGTGTCCAGTCCGACCAGGATGCCCGGGCTCCCCTCTGCGCCGAACAGCGGCACGCGCGCCTGCAGGGCCTGAAGCGTCAGTCCTGCCCGCAGGCTGCGCAGCAGGCCGAGCTGCACATCTGCGGCGCTGCCCTGCTGGACCAGTGCATCGATGGAAGCGTCGAGCAGGCCGCCCAGCGTGAGGTTGGCCACCTGTGCCACGCCGCTGAGGGTGCCCACGTCCACGTCGCCTTCGACCGGCACGCCCAGCGCCTTGAGCAGGCCAGCCGGGGTGATGGTGGCGTTGGCAAGCCCGCGATAGCTCAACAGGTCGGTGGTGCCCAGGTTCAGGCCGACGGCCGAGAGCAGAGACGGAAGCAGGGTTCCGTCTTCCAGCCGCAGCAGACGCGAACCCACCGAGAAGGCGGCCGTTGGCGCATCCAGCGAGGCGACCGCTTCAGTGGCAACAGTCCGGCTGCCGCTGAAGAAGGGCAGCACGGCAGGAGCGTCCTGCTCCACGCGCACCATGAGCGCGTTGTAGTCGGTCGCGCCGGCGCGAAAGTGGCGAGACTCGGCATAGCTCGGGTCCCAGCGCCCGCATACCGGCGGTGCCAGCGTGATCTCCGGCGCGTTGGCACGCGCGTTGTCGATGGCCGCGGCCACGGCCCGGGCACACCGCTGTGCCGCGGTGTCCCCTTGTGGGGTCAGTTGCTGCGCGCCCGCCAGCGCGGCCAGATCCGCCACCTTCTGATATTCGCGCTTGGCAAAGAAGAGATAGCCGATCTGGATGCTGCCCAGTGCGATCACGATCAGGCTCAGCGCGATGACGGCCTGTACGGCCACCGAGCCGGTCTGCCGCCGCCGGCTCGTGGAGAAAGGAAGGGGGCACGTCGACATGCGGGGCTCAGCGAGGCGGCAATGCGACCACCGCCTGACTTGACAGTTGGTCGGGAACCCAGGCGGCCTGCGTCAGCAGCGGCACGGCAGGAAACACGCCACTGGTCGCGTAGGGGTAGTACACGGCAAGGGTGAGGGTGCTCGTGGGGGCGGCTTGTGCAATCTCGATGCGCACGGTGTCGGCGATCCAACGTCGCCGGGTCTCGGTGCTGCCGGACTGCGACAGTGGCGTGATGAGCGAACCCGCGAGCGAGTCGAGCATTGCGTTGCGGATCGCATCCAGGGCGGCGAGCCGCTCCGCTGCGCTGGCGCTGCCGAAGGCGGGCAGCACGCCCACCATGCGCGCACCGTCCTCGGTGGCACGTGAGAGAGCCTGGCGGGTGTAGAGCGCCAGACCGAAGGTCGTCAGGCCATAGAAGCAGAACAGCAGTGCCAGACACACCATCACGAATTCCAGTGCCGCCACGCCCTGTTGCGACGGCCGGCGGTGGCGGACGCGTCGCGAGCGCGCCGGACTTCCGTGGAGCCTGCCGCCGGTGCAAGCGCTTTTTGGCGTGGTTGGGCGGGTGCGCATCGGATCACCTTCGGCTCTGCCTGCGGTGAGCCTGCCTTTCAGAGCGGCCGGGCGGGCGCTCATAGGGCGCGTCCGTCCAGCAGCACCTGCGCCTGGCCGCGCAGGACGTCCGGCATCACCAGCCCGGCCAAGGGCGGGAGAACGCGATTGAGGCCCGATGCCTGCACGGTGACCTGGACACTGCAGCGGCCGGCGGCCGTGGCGTCGCAGAGCGGGCCTTGCGCCAACACGGTCGCACGCACCTCCGGTTCCACGGGCAACCAGCCGCGCGTCCGTGCCAGGGCGACCTCCTGGGCGTGAAGACGTCGCTGCTCCAGGGAGGGCTGATACCGGACGGCGGCCCGCGCCCCATCCTCCGCGGCGTTCTGCAACCCGAAGCGGAAGGTGAACACGATCGCGTAGCACACGATGGTGTAGATGAGCGCAAAGAACAGCAGGAACACCATCGCGTACTCCAGCGAGTACACGCCGCGCTGCACCCGCGCGGCGCGCGGCCGCGTGGCGTGTACGCGAGGGCTGCCCGTTCTCGGCATGTCGGTCGTCGTTCAGCGGGCGCCGCCGGTGGACGTGCCCGTGCCGGTGCCACCCTGGCGCACCGACACAGAGGAGCCGTACCGGTCGGGAATGGGGTGGTTGAAGCTGTTCAGGTAGCGCTCGTAGCTGCGATGCGCCACCTCGCCCGGGATGGGGCGCGGCGTGGCCGAAGCCATCGTGCCGCTACGCTGCAAGGCCAGCAGGCGCTGCGTGGCCGCGCCGACCGGCAGCGCAGGCTGGTCGGTGGCGGCGGCCGTCTCGTCCAGGGCCGCGCCGCTGCCGCCCGAGGGTGCGACCGACGGGGCAGGCACCGGCGCAGCCGTCACCGGCATCGGCGCGACCTGCACGGGCGTCACCTGCCGGCTGTCCGCCGAAGTCGATGCGGCGAGCGGCGCCGCCGAGATCTGGGCCCGGGCCGGTGCGGCCACGAGCAGGCCCAGGAGCAGCAGGGAAAGCGGGGTCGTCTTCGTCATGGCGTCCTTCCGGTGTCGGGGGCGTTGGGCGCGCGCTCGGCGGCGCTCGCGGTGGTGGCCGCGGCGGCCGGTGAAGCCGTCCGCGGCAGGCTGGCGCGGGTGGCGGTGCGCAGGGCCAGGCCGCCGGGCGCGAAGCCGGCCGGCAGGTCGGCGGTGGCCACGGGCGCGCCCCCGCCGGCCAGGTCGCGCCCCGCCTGGCGGATGGCCTCGCGGCTGGCCGGGGGCAGGCGCTGGGCGTCCATCAGCGCGCTCGCCTGATCGGTTCGGCCGCTCGCTTCCAGGTAGAGGGCCAGGTTGGCCTGCACCTGGGCTTGGTCGGGGCGCAGCTGGGCCGCCTGCATCAGCGGCACGCGGGCGGCGTCGATGCGGCCGGCGCGCAGCAAGGCATAGCCCAGGTCGCTCAGCAGCAGGCCGTCGGTGGGCGTGCTGCGGCGGGCTTGCTCCATCAGGCGCGCGGCCTCGGCGAAGTCGCCCTTGCCGCCCGCCAGCAGGCCCAGGCCGTGGTAGCCGGCCGCTTCGAGCGGCGTGCCCACCAGGCGCCGGTAGGCGGCCGCGCTGGCGGCGTCCTGCCCGGTCTGGCGCAGCGCATCGGCACGCAGGCGGGTCGAGGCCGGCGTCACGCCATGGCGCGCTTCCAGTGCGTCCACATGCGCCAGCGAGGCGAACCACAGGCCGTCCTGCTGCATGCGCTCGACCAGGCGCAGGTAGGTGCCCGCGCTGTCGATGGCGCCTGCGCCTTCGCCGGCCGGCACGGCATCGGCGGCAGCCTGTGCGTTCTGCCGCTCGCGCGCCGCGCCGGCGCCCGGGTAGTCCGACCGCGGCGTGCTGCCGCAAGCCGCGAGGCCCAGGCAGAGAAGGCTGAGGGCGATCACGGAAATCCTGTGCATGGGCGACTCCTTTCTCGTGAGGCGACAACAAGCGCCAGCATTGGCACCTGTCGAAGGGCCGCGGAGCAGGCCACGCCAGGGCACACCAGGAACTGGCTTTGCCAGGCCTGCGGGTGCGCCCCCCTCCAAGCCGAAGGCGCCAGAGAGGGGCTGAGGGCCGCGGCTCCAAGCCTGCCTGCGCAGGCTTGGACGTGCCCGAAGAGCAGCCGCCTCTGGCGGCCGCCCGGAGCCGCGAAGCGGCACGGGGGGTGTCATCTGGGATGTCATCTCATGCTCCCGACCGAACGGACGATCGCCAGGAAACCGGGGCCTGCGGTGACCACCAGCAGCGCCGGCAGCAGCGTGGTGACCATGATCACGGTCATCTTCACGGTGATGCGGCCGATGCGCTCCTTCATCTCCATGCGGCGGCGCTCGCGCAGCCGCTCGCTGAAGATGCGCAGCGGCTCCTGCACGGCGCCGCCGTGGCGGTCCACCTGCACCAGCAGCATCACCAGGCTGGCCAGGTCCTCGTTGGCATGCAGCGTGGCCAGGCGCTGCAGCGAATGCTCGCGGGTGCGGCCCTGGGCGTACTGCCGGTTGGCGATGCCCAGCTCGAAGCCCAGCACGCGCAGCACATGGTGGAAGTCGGTGGCCATGATCTGCAGGCTCTGGTCCAGACTCAGGCCCACGCCCTGCAGCAGGCGCAGCAGGTCGACGAAGAGCGGCAGCTCCTGCGCCACCTGCTTGCGGCGGTCGGCCGCGCGCCGCGCCAGCAGCCACTTGGGGCCTATGAAGCCGAGGGTGAAGCCGAAGGCCAGCCCGGCCATGGCCTTGGCCGGCGGCTGGCTGCCTGCCCACGCCATGTAGACCAGCATCGGCAGCAGCAGCGCCATGCCCATGCGCAGCAGCAGGAAGATGAGTTGAGCCCGCACGGCCGGAAAGCCGCACTGGTCGATCAGGCGCCGGTCCTCGCCGGCCACCAGTGCACGGCCCAGGCGCGTGTCCAGCCAATGCACGGGCAGGTCGCTGGCGCTGGGGGCGCCCAGGGGCGCATGCGCGCTGGGGTCTGCGGCCTGGCTCAGGCTGGCGCCGTGGGCCAGGGCGCGGTCCAGCGCGCGCTCGTGGCGCAGCCGGCGCAGCTCGGCGCTGATGAGCGCGGCGCCCAGCACCAGCAGGCCCAGGGCGAGCACCGCGACGCTGAGGGCGGCGAGCAGGGTGGGGCTGAGTTGCTGCGGCATCACAGCCTCGCCACCCGGTACAGCAGCACCGCGCCCAGCAGCTGCAGGCCCGCGCCGCCGAAGACCATCATGCGGCCCGTGCCGTCGTGCCACATGCGCAGGAAGTAGTCGGGGTTGTTGGCGACGATCAGCCCGCCCACGATGAGCGGCAGCAGGCCGAGGATCCAGGCCGACAGCCGGGTCTCGGCCGACAGCGCCTGCAGTTCCTGGTCGGCCTGCTCGCGGTCTCGGATGAAGTGCGCCAGCCGTTCCAGCAACAGGTCTGCCCGGCCGCCATAGCGCACGCCCAGCCCCAGCACGGCAGCCATCAGGTGCAGCTCCTGCACGCGCACGCTCTCGGCCGTCTGCGCCAGGGCGCGGTCCAGGTCGACGCCCGCGCGCACCAGGCCCGCGGTGCGCTCCAGGTAGGCCCGCAGCGGCTCGCGCGCACTCGGAATGGCCAGCTGGAAGGCCGCCTGCGTCGAGTTGCCCACCGTGATGAGCCGCACCATGGCATCGATGAAGCCCGGCAACTGCCCCACCAGGCGGCGGCGGAATTTCTGCACCCGCCACCAGAGGAAGAAGGCCGACAGCGGCAGCAGCACGGCCAGTGCCGCGACCACGCCGGGCGCCGAGGCCAGCAGGCCTGCCAGCGACACCAGGATCACCAGCGCCAGCGCGCCCAGGCCGAGCTGGGGCGCCGACACCGCGCCCTGCAGCCAGGGCGGCAGCAGCTCGTCGAGGCGGCCACGGCCGGACGGGCTGGCCACGGTAGCCGCCTCGGTCGTCGCGGCCCAGGGGTCGACCAGCGTGCCATCGGCGGGTGCGGCCGCCAGCGGCTGTGCACTGGCGGGCGTCGACAGCGGCGCCGGCCGTGCGCGCGGCACGGCGTCGCTGTCGGCCAGCCCGGCGAGCTGCTCGCCCAGGTGGCGCGCGGCGGCGGCCCGGCCCTGGCGCGAGGTCGCCCACTGCCACAGCAGCAGGCCGGCGGCGGCCAGCATCAGGGCCACGGCCGCCAGCAGCAGCAGGCCGATGCGCGGCGACTCAGCCACGGCGGCCCTCCGCCGCGCCCGGCGCGTTGCGGGCCAGGGTCTGGCGCAGCCGCGCGATCTTGGGCGAATGCGGCGCGATGCCCAGCGACACCCAGCGGTCGCGCTCCTCGCCATCGGGCCCGACCTGCGGCTCGTAGCGGTACAGCTCCTGCATGGCGACCACGTTGTCGTTCACGCCCGTCACCTCCGACAGCGACAGGATGCGCCGCTGCCCGCCCGAGAGCCGGCCGATCTGCACGATGAAGTCGATGGCGCTGGCGATCTGCCGGCGCAGGCTCACCTCGCTGCCCTGGTAGCCCGCGAAGCCCGCGAGCATCTCCAGCCGGTAGATGCATTCGCGCGGCGAGCTGGCGTGGATGGTGCCCATGGAGCCGTCGTGGCCGGTGTTCATGGCCTGCAGCATCTCGATCACCTCGGCGCCGCGCACCTCGCCCACGATGATGCGGTCGGGCCGCATGCGCAGGCTGTTGCGCAGCAGGTCGCGGATGGAGACCAGCCCCGCGCCGTCGAAGCCGCCCTGGCGGCTTTCGAGCCGCACCACGTGGGCGTTGGCCAGCGACAGCTCGGCCGTGTCCTCGATGGTGATGACGCGCTCGGTCTCGGGGATGAAGGTGGTCAGCGCATTGAGCAGCGATGTCTTGCCCGAGCTGGTGCCGCCCGAGACCAGGATGTTGCAGCGCGCCCGCACCGCCATCTCCAGCACCTGCGACATGCCGGCGTCGAAGGTGCCCAGCTTGACCAGCTCGGCCGGCGTGAGCGGGTCCTTGCGGAACTTGCGGATCGACACCGACATGCCGTCCAGCGCCAATGGCTCGATCACCGCGTTGATGCGGCCGCCGTCGGGCAGGCGTGCGTCGACCATGGGGTTCGACTCGTCCAGCCGCCGGCCCAGCGGCGCCAGGATGCGGCGCACGATGCGCAGCACATGCTCGTCGTCCGAGAAGCGGATCTGCTCGCGCGTGAGGATGCCGCGGCGCGAGACGTAGACGTTCTTGTGGCCGTTGATCAGCACGTCCTCGACGGCCGGGTCGTTCAGCAGGTCCTCCAGCGGGCCGAGGCCGGCCAGCTCCTTGGTGAGCGCATCGGCCACCAGCTGGATCTCGCGCTCGTTGATGGGCACGCGCTGCAGCCGCACGAAGCTGTCGAGCTCCAGCTCGACGAACTGCTGGATCGAGGCACGCGACCAGCGGCCGAACTCGGCGCCCAGCTCCTCGATGCGGGTGAGCAGGTGCTCGTGCGTCCAGTTCTTGATGTCCTGGAACTGCTGGGAGCCGACGAAGGCCTGGTCGTCGTCGGCGAACTGGATGTCGGGGGACATGGCGCTCAACCCTCTTTCTTCCACAGGCTGCCGATCTGCTTGCCCAATGCACGCCAGCGGGCCGGCGACGCGGCGGCGCTGCGCGGTGCGTTGGCGCCCGGGCCACCGCCGGGCAGCGATTCGCGCAGGCTGCGCGCCATCGCGGCCACCGCCTGGGTGTAGGCATCGCTGCGCGCGGTGCGCACCAGCATCTCGCCGCGGCTGGCGGCCGCGTTGAGCGTGGCGGCGCGCGCCGGCACCACATGGGCCAGCGGCAGTTCGAGCCGCGCCGCGATCTCGCGCGCCGAGAGCTCCACATGGCTGTCGAACTTGTTGACCACCAGCGCGAAGCCCTGCAGGTCCACGCCCTTGGCCTTCAGGTCCTTGAGCAGCGCGGCAGTGGAGACGATGGCGCCGATGCTCTGGTCGCACACCACCCACACGTGGTCGGCCTCGCGGGCGGTCTGGGCGATGAAGTCCACCGACGAGAAGCCGCCCAGGTCGGCCACCTGCAGGTCGAAGAAGTCGGCCAGCCGGCGGATCAGCTGGGCCGAGTCGGCATGCGAGATCTCGCGCACCTGCGCCAGGCTGGCGGGCAGCGGCAGCAGGGCCACGCCGCTGTCGTGGTGGGCCAGCGCGGTCTGCAGCAGCGTGGGGTCGATGCGGCGCAGGTTGCGCACGCCGTCCACGAAGCTGAACTCGCTGGGCGTGTCCAGGTAGAGCAGCGCATCGCGCGCCGGCAGGCCCAGGTCGAGCAGGGCGACGCCCCGGCGTTGGGTGGCCGCGGCGTTGCGCGGTGCGGCGCCCGGCGGGCCTCCCAGTTGCTCCTGCAGCAGCAGGGCCAGGCTGGTGGCGAGCGTGGTGGTGCCGACGCCGGCGCGTGCGCCCAGCAAGGCGATCGTGCCGCCGCGCACGGTGCGCTGCGTGGCGGCGCGCCGCTGCATCAGCGCGCGCAGCGTGACCTGCGCATCCTCGGCGGCGCCGGCCAGGTCGATGAAGTCGTCCACGCCAGCGCGCAGGGCGCCGAGCGTGGCGGCGGGGTCGGTGGCCAGGCCTGCGGCGGCCACCGGCAGCGCGGGCCAGTCCTGGCGCAGGCGCTGCAGCAGGGCGGCCGCGTCATCGGCCCCGCCGCCGCCGAAGTCGATCAGCACGGCCTGCGGCGCCAGCATGCCGATGCGCTCCTCGATGCCCGCGCCCGCGCGCAGGGGCACGACCACGCCCTGGCCCGCCAGCGCGTCGGTCATCCAGGCCACGCGTGCCGGGTCGGCGCACACGAACACATAGGTGGCGGTGCCAGCGTCGGGAAAGCGGTCGCGCGGGGCGTTCATGGCGCTGTCTTCGTTCACGAACGGCTCATCGCGAGAAGCCGGGCAGGCTCGTGCTGCCGGGCACGTTGCCGGTGAAGATCGAGCGCCACACCGGGCCGTCGCGCTGTTCGTTGGCGCCGGGCAGGTAGGGCGACAGGTCGGTGCCGCGGGCGATGGGCCGCACGAGGTGCGGCGTGACCACGATCACCAGCTCCTTCTCGCTCATCTGGTAGCGGTTCTGCTTGAAGAAGGTGCCCAGCACGGGAAGGTCGCCCAGCAGCGGCACCTTGTCGGCGTTGGAGCTGGTGCTGCGGCTGACCAGCCCGCCGATGATGAAGCTTTCGCCGTCGCCCAGCTCCACCGTGGTATCGGCGCGGCGCGTGGTGATGGCCGGCACCGGCACGCCATTGAGGCTCAGGGCGTTGGCATAGTCGAGGTCGCTGGCCTCGGGCGCCACCTTGAGCGCGATGCGGTCGTCGCCCAGCACCGTGGGCGTGAGCGTCAGGCCGATGCCGAAGGGCTTGTATTCGATGGAGGTGGTGCCGAGGCCCTGCGGCACCGGGATGGGCAGTTCGCCGCCCGACAGGAAGCTGGCGCTCTGCCCCGAGAGGGCCACCAGCGTGGGCTCGGCGAGCACCCGCGCCAGGCCGTTGCCTTCGAGGAAGCCCATGTTCACGCCGATGCCGGCGCGGCCGAAGTTGAACAGCAGGTTGAAGGCCTGCGACAGCGGGTTGTTGGCGTCGGTGGTGAGCGAGCCGTCGGTGTTGTAGGTGGTGCTCCTGAGCGAGGTGGGCGTGAACACGCCGAAGCTGAAGCCGTGCGAGTTGGCCCGCGTGCTGAAGATGTTGAGCCCGGCCTGCTTGAGCACGCTACGGTTGAACTCCACCACCTTCACGTCGACCTGCACGGTGTGGCTCCCGACCTGCACGCTGGAGCGGTCGGTCAGCGCGGCCTTTTCGGGGAAGGCGGCGAGGGCGGTCTCACGCGCCTGACGGTGCTCCGGCAGGCTTTCGCTGCGGCCTTCGAGCACGGCGGTGCGGCGCTGGACCTCGATGGCGTAGGTGCGGCCGGCAGCTTTGCCCTTCTCCCACACGATCAGCGAGGTGCCTCCTGCGGCCTTGCCGGTGATGACCAGCCGCGCCGCCGGCGAGCCTGGCGTGCGGCGGGCGATGGTGACGCCGGCCACCGACTCGTCGGCAATGGCGATGCGCTCCACCGCGCCGTCGAAGACCAGTTCCTTCTGGGTGCCCATGGTCAGCACCAGCCGGGCCGGGTCGGCGGCTGGCGTGAGCGCCAGGGCCGTGGGCGCGGCCGCGGGTGCGAGCAAGGCGACGGCCAGCACGGTGGGGATCGGAAGGCGGCGGGGACGCAGGCGCATGGTCGTGGTCGGTGAGGGGCGGGCGGTGGGCGGGGCCATGGCGCGATCAGTAGCGCACTGTCTCGCGACGGTCGCCGCGGATCACTTCCACCTCCAGGCCGGCCGGGGCGGGGCGTGTGCCCGAAGAGGCAGGAGCGGCGGCCACGGTCCGGCGCACGGCCCGGTTGCCGCCGTTGGCCAGGTCTTCCACGGCCAGGCCGGCCTGGGCGCGGTCGATGCCGTCCAGAGGTGCGCGGGCCGTGTCGCCGCGCGCGGCGGGCAGCGGCTGCAGCGCAGGCGGCAAGTCGGCGAACAGGCGCGGGTCGGGCTCGGCGGTGTCGGCCGGATTGCGCAGCGCCAGCAGCAGGCGGCCGCTGTTCTCGACCAGCACCAGCCGGTTCACGTCGGCCACGGGCACGGCCAGCACGGCGGTGCGGGCGGCTTCCACGCGCTGGCCGCCGGTGGATGCGCTGGTCGCGCTGTTGACGCGGCCGTTGCCGCCTTCCGCACGGCTGGCGTTGCCGTCGAGGGAGGCCTGCCCGAAGGCCAGCACGCGCAGGCGCGCGAGCAGCAGCCGCGCCTGGCTGCGCTCGATGTCGCGGCCATCGGCCTTGAGGGTGAAGAAGACATCCACGTAGTCGCCGGGCGTCACGCGGTTGCCGACGCCGATGACCTCGTCCACCTTGACGGCCACGGCGCGCTCGCCCTCGGCCAGCTTGAGGGCGAGGCCCGTGCTCAGCTGCGCTTCGAGCACCGGCGTGCCGGCGCCCAGGTCCAGCACCGGCACGCGGCCGGCCACGTCCGCCGTGTTGCGGAAGGCGCCGGCAGGGTCGATGGGCAACTGGGCCAGTTGCAGCGCGTCGGCGGGGATCGGCTGGCCGGCCGGCACGGCCTTGCTCGTCACCACCACCGCATAGGTGGCGGCGGGCGCGGCGGTAGGCGGGGCGCTTGCGGCGGGTGCCGCCGCCGTGCGGACGGGCGCCGGGTTGCGGCTCAGCAGCCACGCATACACCGCCAGCGCCACGGCCAGCAGCACGAGGAGAACGGCCAGGATCTTGGAGAAGCGGAGCATGGCGGGCGGTTCAGTTCGGATCGAAGGGGACGCGGCCGGCGTACGCCCGGCTCATTGCGGCACCCGCCATGCCAGCCACCCGAGGGTGGCCAGCGCCAGGTAGGCGGCGTAGGGAATCGGCCGGCGGGCGGAAGGCGATGCCGTGCCGTCCGCATCGCGGCCGGAGAGCGCCAGCATCAGCCGGGGAAAGAGGGGCCAGCGCCGAAGCACGAGCACGGCCATCGCATGGGCGAAGGCGAGCAGACTGCCGACGATGGCGATCGGCGCCAGCGGCGCCAGACCCACCCACAGGCCGAGCGCGGCGGCGAACTTGACGTCGCCGGCGCCCATGAGGCCCAGGGCGTAGAAGGGAAGCAGGACGGCGAAGGCCGCGCCCGAGCCCACGAGTGCCGCAGGCCAGTCCAGGCCCGGCAACGCGGCGCCGAACGCCAGCGAGAGCAAGGCGCCCACCACGCCGGCCAGGACCAGCAGGTTGGGCACCTTGCGCCAGCGGAGGTCGCAGAAGACCGCACCGGCGAGCCACAGCAGGAGGAGGGGCTGCATGGGCGAGGCGACGCGTTCTTGAGCAGCGGACCCTTCCAGGAGGCTCACGCGCCCGTTGTGGCGACAGTCTTGACCTTGGTGAAGATGGCTTCCAGCGTGGTCTGGACGGCGCCGTCGGTGCCGAAGATGGCGACCAGCATCAGGGCCATCAGCCCCGCGATGATCCCGTACTCGATGGCGGTGGCGCCTTCTTCATCACGCAGAAAACGAACGATTGCAGCTTTCATGGTTGACCTCGCAAAGTGGTAGCAGAACGACAGGGGCCCGAAGGCGAGTTCATGCTAGGTTCCGGTAACTTCCTGTATCAATAAGATGGAAGTATTCACATTTGCGAGGCCGTCCGAAGCCGTCACTGCGGGGGCTTCAGCCATCCGCCATCGGCTGCATCAGCCAAACGGATGAGGGCTGATTTTCAAGTTGTTGAAATCAAAAGAAAAATTTTCCCTGAATTGCAGCTGAATAGGATGCACCGAAAAGGTGCATTCCGGAAATCGCCCAGTTACGGCCGTGTCACGCGAGGCGTTACGTAACGCGCTTTTTGACATTCAGGCCACAAAGCAAGGGAAAACGTTGAATAGTTCACGCCCACGCCGTAGGGGTATTGGGCGTGGTCAGCTGCTGCTGGAAGGGGTGGACACAGCCGGTCGATGCAGACGGAACGCCGTGCGCCGAGCGCGGCGGGCGCATCGCGCCGCGGTGGGAGCGCCTGTGAGCAGCCCTCGCGGGCCGCGGCGGTCAGCCCAGGATGTCTTCGTGGAAGAGCTTCCAGCTATCCGGAGTGCGCACCCAGTACTGGCGGCGGGTGCGGCCGGTGCGTTCGCCGGCGACCACTTCGCCGAAGGTGGCGATCACCGCGTCGCGCTTGTCGTGCCACATCAGCACCGACGTGTCCTTGAGCTGGATGCTGCGGCCCTGGGCGGTGGCCAGTTCCTGGCGAAGCACGTTGTCGATGGGGACAGTGACCGGGCCTCGGCGACCGGCGCGCTGGTATTCGGTGGCGTAGAAGCTGCGCAGCCGCTCCTCGTTGCCGCCGCTGCGGGCCTGCAGCCAGGCGCTCAGCGCCGTCTCGAAGGGCTCGGCCAGCGTGCGCACCTTGGGCGGCGCCACCCAGTCCAGGCTGCGGGCGATCACGACCGGCGTGGCGCCCACCTGCACCTTGCGCAGGATCTGCTTGAGGTCGGGGTTGGACAGCACCACGCAGCCGTCGCTGGCCTGGGGTGGCCGCGAGAACTGCTCGGGCGGCGTGCCGTGCAGCCAGATGCCGCTGCCCGTGCGCCCCAGCATGTTGTCGTAGGGGTTCGGGTAGTTGATGGGCAGGGCGCCGGCGCCGTAGAAGTCCTTCAGCGTGCGCGGATCGAGGTTGCTGGTGACGTAGTACACGCCCAGCGGCGTGCGGGCGTCGCCTTCGACGAGCTTGTCCGTGCCGGCCTTGCCCACCGAGATGTAGTAGTCCGCGGCCAGTTGCAGGCCGTTGGCCGTGTTCTCCAGCAGGTACAGCCGCGAGCGGGAGGCGTCCACGGCAATGGCATAGCGGCTGCGTTGCGACAGCGCCAGGAACTGCGAGGGGACGGTGCCCGGCGGTGGCCGGTCGCGCAGGGCCTGCAGGCGGCGCCGCGATTCCTCGTGCAGCTCGGTCAGGGCAGGGTTGCCGCGCAGTCGGGCCAGGCTGGCCGCGTCCGCCAGGGCGGCGTTGGGCGGCACGCGGGTGGCCAGCAGGTCGCCGTACACCAGTTGCGCGAGCTGGAAGTTGGGGTAGGTCTTGACCAGCGCGCGGGCCTTGTCCAGCGCCTGCTGCGTTTCGCCGCGGCCGAATAGCTGGTAGACCTCGATCAGTTGGGCCTCTGCCGCACCCCCCGCCTGCAGGATGGGACCGGCGTCGTTGGGCGCGCTCGGCACCGCGGACGCGTTGGCGGGCTGTACCGTGCCCATGGCGGGCGGATGGGCCACCACGCGGCTGGTGGCGGCGGCAGTGGCCACCGTGGCCGCAGCGGCCGGAACAGCGGCGCGGGCTGCCGCCCGCACGGGCGTGCGCTCCGTGCGGCGAAGCGCCGTACGTCCTGCGGGGGCGGCTGCCGCGGCGCGGGAAGGCGCGGCGCGCGCAGCTTCCTTCTTGGAACGGGCGGCGGGCGCCGCGACGGACTTGGCGGGTGCCTTGCCCCGGGCGTGGCGCTCCGCGGGAGCGGCCTGTGCCGCCATCGGCAGGGATGCTGCGAGCAGGCCCGCGGCCCACAGCCAGGCCGTGGAGGGCTTCAGGGAACTGGAGCGGTCCGCCAAGATCGGGCGCCGTTGCGTGTCGCCGGCCTCAGCCGCCGACGGTTTCCTTCACGATGCGCCACTTGCCGTGCACACGCTGCATCTCCAGCGTCTTGCGGCTGCTGACGTTCAGGCGGTCGGCGCGATAGCGCTGGCGGAACTTGGCGGTGGCCTTGTCACCCTGTACCTCCACGTTCAGGCCTTCGACCTGGACGGTGATGCTGCTCTTGCCCACGATGCGGGCACGGCGCTCCTTCTCCCAGGCGGCGCGGCTGGCGCCGTCGGCTGGATCGAAGTTGGGGGCATAGGCGGCCAGGTAGCCGTCCATGTCCTGCTTGGACCAGGCGCTGGCCCAGGCATTGACGGCCGAGGCCACATCGGTCTGGGCGGCGCTGCTGGCATCCGGCTTGGCGGCGGGCGAGGGTTCGGCGGGCTTGGGCGCCGGGGCGGCAGCGGGCACAGGCGCCGGTGCCGGCACTGCCGCAGGAGCCGGTGCGGGCGTCGGTGCCGCAACCGGTGGCTTGGCGGGTGCGGGTGCCGGAGGCGCGGGGGCCGGCTCTGGGGCCTTGGCGATCACCGTGGGAGCCGGCGCGGGCGGTGCCTTCGCCACGACCGCCGGTGCAGGGGCGGGCGTCGGAGCGGCCGCGGGCGCTGCGGCCGGTGCCTTGGCCACCGTCGTCGGTGCGCCCTTGCCGGCCAGAAGGGCCGCGCTCGGCGTGGTGAACAGCGTGCGGATCACGGCCAGCTTGGGCTGCACGGCGGCGTTGCTCTTGTCGAGCTGCAGCGCCTTGCCATAGGCCTCGCTGGCGAGCCGGGCGTACACGTCGCCCAGGTTCTCGTAGGCCGTCGCGTAGCTGGAGTTGGTGCGGATGGCCCGCTCGAGCACGCCGCGGGCCTTGTCGAAGTCGCCCTGGCCGGCGTAGATCACGGCCAGATTGTTGTACGGCTCGGGCAGGTTGGGCGCGTCTCGGGTGAGCTGCTCGAAGATGGCGATGGCCTCGGGGCGGCGCCCGGCCTCGAGATTGGCCACGCCCTTGAGGAAGCGCATCTGCAGGTCCTGGGGCTTCTCGCGCAGGAACTTGTCGGCCTGGGCGAGGCCTTCGTCGAACTTGCGCTGCTGGATGAGCTGTTCGACGTTGTCGTACTCGTCCGCCCAGGCGGCCGCGAAGGGCAGGGCGCAGGCCAGCGCAACGGCCAGCAGACGCGACGGGATGCGGGAAGCGGATCGAGGCGGCTGGGCGGCTGCGGTCTTGGACATGCGGGCAGGGGCTCTATCGGAACCGGCGGATTGTAGTGTCGCCCTTCCACGCATTGTTTACTTTTATCCACACATGAACGCCCCTTTCCTGTTGCCATCCGCAACGGGAAAGGGACGTCGTGAGGAAGGCGGGCCCGCTCAGCGGGGCATGCGGGTCGGCGGCAGGGTGGTCACGGTTTCGCGGATGAGTCCGCCACCGAGCACGCTGCCGTCGATGGTGGTGTCGCCTTGACCGGTGACGCGCGCCTCGCAGGCCGCGCGGTCCACGCTGGTCTGGTGAAGCTGGCAGCGGGCCAGGGCGTTGCGGCGGTAGGTGTCGGCGTTGGCGCTGCTCAGGTTGCCCTGGCGGGCGGCCTGTGCGGCGGCGCCCGCCTCGCGGATGCAGGCGGCGCGGTCCTGCTGAATGTGGCCGCACATCGCGCGCTCCTGGCTGTACGTGCCGCTGTCGGCGGCTTGAGCGAAGGGGCTTGCGAACAGGGCCCCGGTGGCGAGGGCCAGTGCGAAGCCGGCGTGACGAAGGGTCTTCTTCATGGCGTTGCTCCTGGTGAGTGTTGACAGGAAAGGAATGGAATCAGCGTGCTGCGGAAGACGCCTTGACGGGAATCAAGGTCGGGGCGTGGCAGGCGCCGCGGGGATGGGCGTGACGGTTTCGCGGATGATCCCGCCGCCCATCACGCTGCCTTCGGTGGTGGTCGTTCCCGCACCGCTGCCGCGCACCCGCGCTTCGCAATCCGCGCGGTCGGCCGCGGGCTGAAGCTGGCAGCGCGCCATCGCGTTGGCACCGGCGTTGCCTTCCACAGGGGTGGTCAGTCCGCCGCGGCGGGCTTCCTCGCGCGCCGCGCCGGCCTCGCGGCGGCAGGCGGCGGAATCCTGGCGGCTGTCGCAGTCGGGAGCGGGCTGTGCCCAGGCCGTCCAGGCCGAGGCGGCCAGGACGACGGCGAGGCCGCCACGGAGCGCGGATTGGCGCCAGGCACGGGTGGAAAAGGTCATGGGCACATCCAGTCGCCCTGTGAGGGGCGTCGTTGTTCGATGCCCTGGACTATCGGCAGGCCCTCCGTCGCCCCGCTGTGGGACGCGGCTGCGAGCCCATTCGCGCCGACGGCGACCGCCGGTGTCGGACAGGTCGCACGCCGCCCCCGACCGTCTGCACGGCCGGAGGTTGCCCCTCAGTCGGCTTCCGCGATGCGCTGTGCCAGATGCGCCAGCGCCTCTTCGACCTGATCGACGAGGATCAGGGACAGGTCGCCCGGCGCCAGCCGCTCCAGCGCCGCGTCGATGGCCAGGAACTCGCCGCGGATCTCTTCCACATGCGCGGTGCGGCGGGCGCCCTGCAGGCCCTGTCGCAGCAGCGCGATCACCTCGCCATCGGCCCGGCCGCGCTGGGCGGCGTCCTGGTAGAGGATGACGTCGTCGAAGGCGGCGCCGAGGATGGCGGTCTGATCGCGGATGTCCTCGTCGCGGCGGTCGCCGGCACCGCTGATCACCACCGACCGGCGCTTGGCCGGCAGCGTCTCGATGGCCGCCACCAGCGCCTTCATGGCGTCGGTGTTGTGACCATAGTCGGCGATCACCGTGGCGCCCTTGTAGTCCATCACGTTGAAGCGGCCCGGCACGCCGGCCGCATCGTTCTTGAAGCTGGCCAGGCCGCGGCGGATGGTGTCCCAGTCCAGGCCCACCGCCCAGGCCGCGGCAACCGCGGCCATCACGTTCTCGACCTGGAAGGGCAGGGTGCCGCCACGGGTGATCGGCACGTCGCGCAGCGCGACGCGCTCGCGCCAGGCGCCTTCGGCGGCGATCAGCGTGTCGCGGTCGACATAGACCGTGCGCTTGCCCTGGGCCCGGTGCGTCGCCATGACGGGGTGCTGGCGGTCGGCCGCGAAGTAGATGACATGGCCCGGGCAGGCGCCGGCCATCGCCGCCACGTGCGGGTCGGCGGCGTTGAGCACGCCCCAGCCGCTGGGCGCTACGTTGCGCACGATCACCCGCTTGACGGCGGCGAGGTCCTCCACCGTGTGGATGTAGTTCATGCCCAGGTGGTCGCCACTGCCCACGTTGGTCACCACGGCCACGGTGCAGCGGTCGAAGCCCAGGCCCTCGCGGAGGATGCCGCCGCGCGCGACCTCGAAGACGGCGGCTTCGACCTCGGGATGCAGCAGCACGTTGCGTGCGCTCTTGGGGCCGCTGCAGTCGCCGCTGTCGGTCTGGCGGCCGTTGACGTAGACGCCATCGGTGTTGGTCATGCCGGTGACCATGCCGCTGGCCGCCAGCAGGTGGTTGATCAGGCGTGTCGTGGTGGTCTTGCCGTTGGTGCCGGTGACTGCGATGACCGGCACGCGCCCGTCGTCGCCGTCGGCGTAGAGCTGGTCCACGATGGCCTCGCCCACCGGCCGGCCGCGGCCGAAGGAGGGGCTGATGTGCATGCGCAGGCCGGGCGCGGCATTGACCTCGACGATGCCGCCGTGCTGCTCCTCCAGCGGGCGGATCACGTTCTCGCAGACCATGTCCACGCCGCAGATGTGCAGGCCCACCATCTGCGCCGCATCGACCGCGCGGGCGGCAATCTCGGGATGGACGGTGTCGGTCACGTCGGTGGCCGTACCGCCGGTGGAGAGGTTGGCGTTGTTGCGCAGCACCACGCGCTGGCCCAGGGCCGGCACGCTGTCGGGCGTGAGGCCCTGCGCCTCCAGCCGGCCCAGGGCGATGTCGTCCAGCCGGATCTTGGTGAGCGAGGTGGCATGGCCTTCGCCGCGGCGCGGATCCTGGTTGACCACGTCGACCAGCTGGCGCACGGTGCTGTGGCCGTCGCCGATCACCTGCGGCGGATCGCGCCGGGCGGCGGCGATCAGCCGGTCGCCCACCACCAGCAGGCGGTAGTCGAAGCCGGGCAGGAACTTCTCGACCAGCACCTCGCCGTAATGCGCGGCCGAGGCATAGGCGGCGTCGAACTGCTCGCGGGTGGCGATGTTGACCGTCACGCCCTTGCCCTGGTTGCCGTCCTGCGGCTTGGCGACCACGGGCAGGCCGATCTCCAGCGCGGCGGCCCAGCCGTCGTCCGCGCTGCTCACCGGCCGGCCCAGCGGCACCGGCACGCCGGCCGAATGCAGCAGCTGCTTGGTGAGTTCCTTGTCCTGCGCGATGGATTCGGCGATGCCCGAGGTGGCGTCGACCTCGGCGGCCTGGATGCGGCGCTGGCGTACGCCCCAGCCGAACTGCACCAGGCTGCCGGTGGTCAGGCGCCGGTACGGAATGCCGCGCGCCACGGCCGCATCGACGATGGAACCGGTGCTGGGGCCCAGGCGCTCGTCCTCGTCCAGCTCGCGCAGCTCGGCGATGGCGGCGGCGGAGTCGAAGCTGCCGCTGCCGTGCGGATCGAGGGCGGCAGCGAGGAGTTGCGTGGCCATCTCGACCGCGCGGCGGCCGACGGCCTCCTCGGTGTACTGCACGGCCACCAGGAAGATGCCTTCCTCGCGGGCCCGCGTGGTGCGGCCGAAGATCACCTCGCAGCCGGCCTGGGCCTGCAGCGCCACGGCGGCGTTCTCCAGCACATGGGCGGCGCTCAGGGGCTGGCCCAGCACGACCGGGTGCAGCTCGCCGATGGTGGGGAAGAGCGCGCGCAGCCGCGGCTCGAAGCCGGGGATCTGCTCGACGGCCTGCTCGACGGCGCTGCACGAGACGACCAGCTCGATGCAGGTGTGGCGGCTCCAGAGGTTGGGGCCGCGCAGGGCGCGGGTACGGATGATGTCCATGGGGCGATCTCGTCTCAGGCGAGTTGCAGCGAAGCGGCGGGCTGGCTCTGGTCGAGCTGCAGCGAAGCGGTGGCCAGCTGAAGGTCGGCCTCGAAGGCCTCGATGCCGGCACCGATCAGGTTCAGCGGAATGGCCATGGCCCAGGCGGCGGCCACGGCGGCCAGCACGCTCTCGATGCCGACGCCGGCATGGTGGGCGCTCCAGACCGTCAGGCGGCCCAGGCCGGGGAGGAAGGATTCGCTGGTGCCGTGGGCGAGCACGATGCGGTCCTGCCGCACGGTGACCACCTTGCCGCCCGCAGCCATGTGCGCGGCGAGGGGCGCGGCGTGCGGATCGGCGGCGTACAGGATCACGTCGCCATCACACAGCGGCGCCATGCCGGCCACGCGCGCATCGGCGGCGTTGAGCACGGCGGTGCCGTAGTCCAGAACCACATCGACCTGGGTGCGCAGCACCTTCACCATCTGGTCGCTCTCGGCGATGTCCTCGTGGGCGAGCTGCTCGGCGCCCTCCAGGTCGGTCACGATGCCGATCTCGCAGCGGTCGTAGGGCAGGCCATCGGCCAGGATGGTGGCGGCGCCGTTCTCGATCACCACCGCCTCGACCTGCCGGTTGACCAGCAAGCGGCGGCCGGCGGCCCAGTGGGCGCTGTCGCGGGTGTCGACGCGCCGGCGGTCCAGGAACAGGCCGTCGCGGCAGGCCAGGCCCACATGGCGGCCCGAAAGCCCCACCAGCCAGGCCACCAGGCGGGCCAGCACCGCGTTCTCGCGCGAGCCGGCCACGCCGACCACGGGAATGCGGCCGGGCCGCTCGTCGTCGGATTCGGGGAACAGGTGATCGCAGATGGCGCGGCCCACCGGTCGCGGCGAGCCGACGGCGGGCTTGAGGTGCATCAGCAGGCCGGGTCCGGCGTTGACCTCGACGATGGCGCCGCCCTGCGACTGCAAGGGCCGGCCGACGTCCAGGCAGACCAGGTCGATGCCCGCGATGTCCAGGCCCACGGCACGTGCGGCCAGGGTGGCCGCGTAGGCGACTTCGGGGTGGACCTGGTCGGTGCAGTCCACGCCCAGATTGCCGTTGCGCTGGATGATGACCTCGCGGCCTGCCTCCGGCACCGACTCGCCCGTGAGGCCCTGCCGCTGCAGCTCCAGCTGCAGCTTGGCGTCGGTGGCCAGCACGATGAGGTCGAGCGGGAATTCCTCTTCCGCGCCGCGGCGCGGGTCGCTGTTGAGCTGGCTCTCGATCAACTCGGCCACGGTGGACCGGCCATCGCCGGTCACGGTGATGATCTCGCCCCGCGCGGCGGCGACGACCTCGCCGCCCACCACGAGCAGCCGGTGCTCCTGCCCGCGGACGAAGCGCTCCACCATCACGCCGCTGCCCTCGGGCTCGGCCACGGCGAAGGCGGCCAGCACCTCGTCGCGGGTGCGCAGGTCCAGCGAGACGCCGCGGCCATGGTTGGCATCCACGGGCTTGACGGCCACGGGCAGGCCGATGTCCTCGGCGGCCTCCCAGGCCTCTTCGGCCGAGCCGACTTCCTGGCCTTCGGGCACCGGCACGCCGCAGCTGGCCAGGAGCGACTTGGTCAGCTGCTTGTCGCTGGCGATGGATTCGCCGATGGCACTGGTGTGGTCGGTCTCGGCGGTCCAGATGCGCTGCTGGCGGGCGCCATGGCCCAACTGCACCAGGTTGCCGCTGTTCAGTCGCAGCGAAGGAATGCCGCGGTCGACGGCGGCGGCCACGATGGCGGCCGTGCTCGGGCCCAGGTAGCACTCGTCCACCTTGGCCTTGACGGCGGCGACGGCCTTCTGCACCTCGGCGGCGTCGTAGGCATCGCCGTTGATGGCCGCCATCAGCAGCCGGTGGCCTTCATGCAGGGCGGTGCGGGCGACCTGCTCCTCGCGGGCGCGGAACACCATGCGGTAGACACCATGCTTCGACGTGCTGCGCGTCTGGCCGAAGCCGGTGGGCATGCCGGCCAGGTTGAGCAGCTCGATCACCACATGCTCCAGCACATGGCCGGCCCAGGTGCCTTCGGTCAGCCGCTGCAGGAAGCCACCACGCTCGCCGACGCCGCAGTGGTGTTCGATCAGCGCCGGCAGCAGGGCCGTCAGCCGCTCGGGAAAACCCTCGATCTTGTTGGAGGGAAAGTCTTCCAGCGGGCCGAGGTCCAGCCAGGTCTCCAGCACGGGGCGGTAGGTCCAGACGTTGGGGCCGCGCAGGTAGCGGATGCGCAGCAGGCGGATGTCGTCGAAACGGGGCATGGATGCGTTGATAGGCGTTCGATGGAAGCGGGCAGGGGCGCCGTCCGGCGTGCCCGGGTCAGTGGAGAGAATCGGCGCCCGACCGGCGCGCGGGTGGGACCTGCCACAGGTCCTCGACCATCCAACACAACGAATGACAAATCACGATTCAGTCGGTGCCCCAGGGGGCGAATCGGCCTCGGCGGCACGCGTCCCTGCTGTCGGAGAAAGCCGCGTGCCGGTGTCGGACAACGTTCTGGTCAGCCTTTTGGTTGACCTGGACGAGACGCTGCGCTTCGCTCAGGAGACCCAGCTGCACCTGACGCCGACCCAGTTGCGCGAGGTTTCGCCCGATGGCCGCGCGCGGGTCTGGCCGCTGGCGGCGCCGGGCCTGCAGTTGCGTCTGGCCGAGCATGCTGGCGTCGCGACGCTGGATCTGCTGGGCCCCCAGGGCCTGTTGGCCCGCTGGCGCTTCACCCTGGTCGGGCAGGCGGCGGCCGTGCGGCTGGTGCGGTTGTTCGAGCAACTGCGCGGCGGCGGCGTGCAGCCCGAGGCGGCCGATGCCGAGGAGGCGGTCGACACCGAGTTGCAGTCCGCCCCCTCCACCTGGGTGCTGCTGCGGCTGTGGCGCTTTGCCCATCCCTATCGCCTGCAGCTGTTCTGGGGGTTTGCCCTGACGCTGCTGGCCACCGGCGCCACGCTGGTGCCGCCCTACCTGACCATCCCGCTGATGGACGACATCCTGATCCCCTACCAGAACGGCAAGCCCATCGCCCCCGGCGAAGTGGCGCTGTATCTGAGCGGGCTGCTGGGCGCCGCGCTGGTGGGCTGGGGCCTGGGTTGGGCGCGCACCTACCTGCTGGCGCTGGTCAGCGAACGCATCGGCGCCGACCTGCGCACCACCACCTACGAGCACCTGCTGACCCTGCCGCTGGACTACTTCGGCGGCAAGCGCACCGGCGACCTGATGGCGCGCATCGGCTCCGAGACCGACCGCATCAACGTCTTCCTCTCGCTGCATGCGCTCGATTTCCTCACCGACCTGATCATGATCGGCATGACGGCGGTGATCCTGGTGTCGATCAACCCGCTGCTGGCCGTGGTCACGCTGGTGCCGCTGCCCATCATTGCCTGGATGATCCATGTGGTGCGCGACAAGCTGCGCACGGGCTTCGAGAAGATCGACCGGGTCTGGAGCGAGGTCACCAATGTGCTGGCCGACACGATTCCGGGCATCCGCGTGGTCAAGGCCTTCGCGCAGGAGAAGCGCGAGGCCGAGCGCTTCCGCGCCGCCAACACCCACAACCTGCAGGCCAACGACCGGCTCAACCGCACCTGGAGCCTGTTCACGCCCACCGTCACGCTGATGACCGAGATCGGCCTGCTGGTGGTGTGGGCCTTCGGGGTCTGGCAGGTGGCGCGCGACCACATCACGGTGGGCGTGCTCACGGCCTTCATCGCCTACATCGGCCGCTTCTACACGCGGCTCGATTCGATGAGCCGCATCGTCTCGGTGACGCAGAAGGCGGCGGCCGGCGCCAAGCGCATCTTCGACATCCTCGACCACGTGAGCACCGTGCCCGACCCCGTGCAGCCCGTGCGCCTGCCACAGGTGCAGGGCGCCATCGAGCTGCGCGGCGTGGGCTTCCGCTACGGCGCGCGCTCGGTGATCCGCGACCTCAACCTGCAGATCCGCCCGGGCGAGATGATCGGCTTGGCCGGCCACAGCGGCTCGGGCAAGAGCACGCTGGTCAACCTGATCTGCCGCTTCCACGACGTGAGCGAGGGCGCGATCCTGGTCGACGGCCAGGACGTGCGCCGCTTCGCCGTGGCCGACTTCCGGCGGCATGTGGGGCTGGTGCTGCAGGAGCCCTTCCTCTTCTTCGGCACCATCGCGCAGAACATCGCCTACGGCCGGCCCGATGCCAGCCGCGAGGAGATCGTGGCCGCCGCCCGCGCCGCCCATGCGCACGACTTCATCCTGCGCCTGCCGCAGGGCTACGACTCGCTGGTGGGCGAGCGCGGCCAGGGCCTGTCCGGCGGCGAGCGCCAGCGCATCAGCATCGCTCGCGCGCTGCTGATCGACCCGCGCATCCTGATCCTGGACGAGGCCACCTCGGCCGTGGACACAGAGACCGAGAAGGAGATCCAGAAGGCGCTGGACAACCTGGTCAAGGGCCGAACCACCATCGCCATCGCCCACCGCCTGTCCACGCTGCGCAAGGCCGACCGGCTGGTGGTGATGGACCGCGGCGAGATCGTCGAGGTCGGCCCGCACGACGAACTCATGGCCCGCCAGGGCGCCTACTGGCGGCTCTATCAGGCGCAGCAGCGCCAGGCCGATGACGAGGAGAAGGCCCAGGCCGACGTGGCCGAGATCGCCTCGGTGGCCGTGGCGCTCGACACCCATGCCGCCCATCCTGCCGGAGATGCCTGATGTCCGTTGACGCTCATGACGACGCCACCTTGCCGCTGCAGCGCGATGCCCTCGGCGCCTTGCTGTGGACGGGCCCCACGGGCCGCGCCGAGCCCGTCGTGCCGGTGCGGGCCTTTCCCCTGAGCGCGCCCGGCGAAGGCGTGTCGCTGGTGGGCGCCGACGGCCGCGAGCGCTGCTGGATCGCCCGCACCGATGCGCTGCCGCCCGCCACGCGCGCCCTGCTCGACGAGGCGCTGGCGCCGCGCGACTTTGCGCCCGAGCTGCAGCAGCTGATGGACGTCTCCACCTTCGCCGTGCCCAGCACCTGGACCGTGCGCACCGACCGGGGCGACACCCGCTTCGTGCTGCGCGCCGAAGAGGACATCCGCCGGCTCGAAGACGGCGGCCTGCTCATCACCAGCGCCCACGGCGTGCACTTCCGCATCTCCCGCCCGATGGCGCTGGACCGCGCCTCTCGCAAGCTGCTGGAGCGTTTTCTCTGAGGCAGGACCGGGATGCATCAGTTTCGATAGACTGCATCAAGTCCAGTTTTCTGCATCATTCCGCCATGCGAACCACCGTGACGATCGACGACGACGCATTCGGCACCGCCCAGGCCTATGCGCAGGCGCGCGGGTTGAAGTTGGGCGAGGCCCTGTCCGAGCTGATCCGGCGGGGCAGCAGCGAGCGCCTGGCGCTGCGCAAGTCGGGCGAGGTCTGGGTGTTCGACCTGCCGCCGGACACGCCGCGCGTCAGTGCCCGGCAGGTGCGCGACCTGCTGGACGAAGCGCCGTGAGCCACCTGCTGGATGCCAATGCGCTGATCGCCCTGTGCTGGCCGCCGCACGAGCACCACGAGCGCATGCTGGCCTGGTTCCGCACGCATGCGCGGCAGGGCTGGGCCACCAGCGTGCTCACGCAGTCCGCGCTGGTGCGCATCGTCTGCCAGCCGGCCTTTGCCGGCCGGGCGGTCTCGGTGCAGGAGGCGGGCGAGCTGCTGCTGCGCAACACCGCACATCCGCGGCATCGGCTGCTGCCCTTGGATTTCGGCTTTGCCGAGGTACTCGGGCATTGCACCGGCGGGCTGTTCGGCCATCGGCAGATCACCGACGCCTGGCTGCTCACCCAGGCGATCCGATCGGGTGTCCGGTTGCTCAGCTTCGACAGCGGCATCGACAGGCTGCTTGCATCGCCCGCCGAACGGGCCCGGCACATCGCGCGTCCTGCTTGAACACCTGAGAGTCTTCCATGCACACCACCGCCCTCGTCCTCTTCTCTGGCGGGCAGGATTCCACCACCTGCCTCGCCCATGCCCTGAACCGCTACGAGCGGGTGGAGACGCTGGGCTTCGACTACGGCCAGCGCCACCGCATCGAGCTGGAGGCCCGCACCCACGTGCTGGCCCGGCTGCGTCGGCGCTTTCCGGGCTGGTCGCGGCGCCTGGGCGAGGACCACCTGCTCAAGCTCGACGTGCTCGGCCAGATCGGCGGCTCCTCGCTCACCGAGGACATCGCCTTCGCCATGCAGGCCAATGGCCTGCCCAATACCTTCGTGCCCGGGCGCAACCTGCTGTTCCTGACGCTGGCCGGCGCGCTGGCCTACCGCCGCGGGCTGCAGGTGATCGTCACCGGCGTTTGCGAGACCGACTACTCCGGCTACCCCGACTGCCGCGACGACACCATGAAGGCCATGCAGCTGGCGCTGTCGCTGGGGCTGGACCAGCGCCTGCTGATTGAGACGCCGCTGATGTGGATCGACAAGGCCCAGACCTGGCAGCTTGCCGAATCGCTGGGCGGCCAGGGCCTGGTGGACCTGATCGTGGAGGACACCCACACCTGCTACGAAGGCGACCGCACGCACCGCCACGACTGGGGCTGGGGCTGCGGCCACTGCCCCGCCTGCCAGCTGCGGGCCCAGGGCTGGGCGGGCTACATCGAGGGTGACGTCGCCCGCGGCGCATCCTCCACCGCATAGGCGGCTTCGCCGTCGCGGCGCGGGCGCAGCGTCCAACGCCGCGCATGGTGCTCCTTGAGCGTGGAGCGGTGGGCGATGGAGACGATGGCGCCATGCGCCTGCTTCACCATGGCCGTGAGCCGGCCGTAGACGGTGGCTTCGGCATCCTCGTCCAGCGCGCTGGTGGCTTCGTCGGCCAGCACCCAGGCCGGCTTCTTCAGCAGCACGCGGGCGATGGCCAGGCGCTGGCGCTCGCCGCCGGAGAGCTTCTGGCTCCAGGCGTCCTCGCGGTCCAACTGGTCGGCCAGTTGCGGCAGCAGGGCGTCGACCAGGGCCTGGCGCAGGGCCTCGTCGCCGTAGTCGGAGGCCGGGGCCGGGTAGGCCAGCGCATCGCGCAGCCGGCCGTCCGGAAAGTAGGGCTGCTGCGGGATGAACATGGTGTCCTTCGGCATCGCCACCGCGCCCTGCGCGTGCGGCCAGATGCCCGCCAGCGTGCGCAGTAGGCTGGACTTGCCGCTGCCCGAGGGGCCGTGCACCAGCACCGTGTCGCCGGGCGCCACCCGCAGCTCGGCACCGCGCAGCAGCGCCTGGCCGCCGGGCAGGCCCACGGTCAGGCCATGGGCCTCGATGTCGGCCGCCGCGGTGTCGCGCGACAGGGCGTCGTTCTCGCGCGACTGGGCCGTGAGGCTGTCCTCGAAGCCGGCCAGACGGTCGGTGGTGGCCTTCCAGGCTGCCAGCGACATGTAGTTGTCTACCAGCCAGGACAGCGAGTCCTGCACCCGGCCGAAGGCCGAGTTGATCTGCATGAGCTGGCCCAGCTGGATGGCGCCGCTGAAGTAGCGCGGCGCCGCCACGATCAGCGGGAAGATGATGGCCGCCTGGCCGAAGAAGCTGCTGAACCAGGTCAGGCTCTTCTGATTGCGGATCAGCGCCAGGTAGTTGCCCATCACGTCGGTGAAGCGCAGGTCGAGGTGGCGGCGCTCGACGGCCTCGCCGCCGTCCAGCGCGATGGCCTCGCTGTACTCGCGCACGCGGATCATGTGGTGGCGGAAGTTGGCCTCCAGCATCTGCTGCTGGAAGTTGAGCTGCACCTGCGGCCTGCCGATCCAGTGCGCGATGGCGCTGCCCACGGCGCAGTACAGCACCGCCGCCCACACCATGTAGCCGGCGATCTCCCAATGCCCGCCGCCCGGCAGCGGCACCGTGAGCGAGCCGCTGAGCGTCCAGAGGATGCCCACGAAGCTGAAGAGGGTGACCAGCGCATTGAGGATGCCCATCGACAGCGTCACCGTGTAGGTGGTGAACAGGTTCAGGTCTTCCTGGATGCGCTGGTCGGGGTTGTCCGGATGGCTGCCGTTGCCGGTATAGCGCGCCAGCTCCAGGCGGTAGAAGGCCTTGTGCGACAGCCAGCGGCCCATGTAGTGGTCGGTCATCAACACGCGCCAGCGCAGCTGCAGGATCTGCGTGAGATAGAACTTGTAGACCGCGATCACGATGTAGATCAGCGCCAGCCAGCTGAAGCGGCCGATCTGCTGCCAGAACACGGCCTGGTCCTTGTTCTGCAGCGCGTCGTAGAACACGCGGTACCACTCGTTGATCTGCACCAGCATGTAGACCGCGCCCAGGTTGAGCGCCACGATGGCCGCAAGCAGCCCGCGGGCCTTCCATTTCTGGTCGGAGTTGAAGTAGGGCGTGGTCAGCGACGCGATGCGGCGCAGCGTCTGGCCCAGTCCGGGGCGTGAGGGGTGTGTGGGGGCGGTGCTCATCGTGGATGGAGTCGAAGCAGGGATCGGGCCGCCAGCGCCGTGAAGGCGCGCAGGCGTGCCCGATCCTAGCGAGGCGGTGCAGGGCCTGCCTTAAACCGGACTGAAAGCGGCATCCCGCCCGTCTGGCGCGCTGCCCGCGCTGGCGGGCGGGGCATGGCCAGCCCGCTTGGCCGTCGCCGAACGGCGGCCTAGGATGAGCTGCATGAAGTCCCTTTTCCTCCTCCTGGCCGGTCTGGCCTTCCTGCTCGCCGGCTGCAACGAGAAGCCGAAGCCGGGCGGTCCGCTGCCCAAGGCCGGAGCGCCCGCGTCGTCTGCGGCCGCAGCTGCGGCCTGAGCCCATGCCGCCGGACGCCTTCGACCTGGTGCGCTTCGTCGACGCGCAGGCGCCGGTGTATGCGCAGGTGCGGGCCGAACTGGCCGCCGGCCGCAAACGCACGCACTGGATGTGGTTCGTCTTTCCGCAGCTGGCGGGCCTGGGCCGCAGCGCGATGGCGCAGCGCTATGCCATCGGCTCGCGCGGGGAAGCCGTCGCCTACCTCGCCCATCCGCTGCTGGGCGCGCGCCTGCGCGAGTGCAGCGCGCTGGCGCTGTCGGCACAGGGGCCGGCCATCGGCGACATCCTCGGCGCGCCGGACGACCTCAAGTTCCACTCCTGCATGACCTTGTTCGATGCCGTGGCCCCGGCCGGCGAGACCTTGTTCGCCCAATGCCTGCAGCGTTTCTTTGGCGGCGAGCGCGATGCGGCGACCCTGGCGCGCCTGGGTTGAAGCGGTCGCCGGGCTCAGCCCTGGGGTTCAGCGCGCGGCAGGTTGCTGATGCCGCTGGCCACGTGCCCGGCCGGCACATGCCGGGCGGCCGAGCGCACATGGCCGGTCTGGTCGTCGAAGAAGAAGTCGGGCTCGAACTCGCGCAGGAAGCCGCCCTTGTCCAGCCCGGCCAGGAACATCGCCTCGTCCACGCGGATGTTCCAGCTCATCAGCGTCTGGATGGCGCGGCGGTGTGCCGGCGCGCCGCGGGCCGTGACCAGCGCCGTGCGGATGCGCATGCCGGTGCTGGCGGCCTGCTGCAGCCGGTGCAGCGCCACGAGAAAGGGCGCCAGCGGCCCCGCGCCCAGCGGCACGGCGGCCTTGTCCACCTCATGCGCCTGGAAGGCCGCCAGGCCCTGCTGCTGGTAGACGCGCTCGGCCTCGTCCGAGAACAGCACCGCGTCGCCGTCGAAGGCGATGCGCACCTCGTCCGGATGCTGGTTGCCGGCCAGGGCCGATTCCACACTCACATGCGCCGCCGCGAAGCCTGCAGCCAGCGCCTCGCGCACGTCGTCGGCATTGGCCGAGAGGAACAGGTCGGCCCGCAGCGGTGTGAGATAGCGGAAGGGCGGCCGGCCCTGGGTGAACACCCCGCGCTCGATGGCGAGCTCCGCCGCCGCGCCGGAGTTGAAGATGCGCATGCCCGAGACCGGGTCGTTGCGCGACAGGATCACCACCTCCACCCGCTGCACGCCATCGGCGTTGAAGCGCAGCAGCTTGCGCACCAGTGAGTAGGCGATGCCGGGCTGCGCCGGTACCTCCAGCCTTTCCAGTTGCAGCCGCATGTAGGCGGCCGGGTCGCCGGCATCGAACAGGCGGTTCTCTTCCTCCAGATTGAACAGGGCGCGCGAGGAGATCGCGACCACGAGCTTGTCGTCCAGGGTGACCGGCATGGGATTGGAACGGAGGGCGGGAGGCGGAGCAGGCATTGTGCGGCAGCGCCGCCGGCTGCCCCCAGTGACGCAGGTGACAGCCGCCGTCCCCGGCTTGCGCCACCATCGCGGCCATGAGCCTGCCCACCGCCGACACCCCCTTCGCCACGCCGCTCGCCCTGTCCGGCCCGCTGCGCCAGCCGCGCCAGATGCTGGCCGACCAGACCTACGACGGCCACAAGTCCATCCACGACGATGCCACGGCCGGCAATCTCGGCCTGCGCGCCGGCCCCATCGAAGGACCGACGCACTTCAGCCAGTTCGACCCGCTCCTGGCGCGCCTCTTCGGCCGGCAGTGGTTCGAGACCGGCTGCATCAGCGCCCATTACCAGACCATGGTGGTGGAAGGCGAATCGGTGCGCGCCTTCGTCGACCTGCCCGAGCCCGGCGCCACGCTCGTGCGCATCCGCGCCGAGAAGGCTGACGGCACGCCGGTGCTCACCGGCACGGCCTCGGTCGGCGAGCCCGGCCAGCCGCACGAGCTGGAACAGCGCATGGCCCGGCTGCGCCCCGCCACCGGCCTGGTCATCAACCGCGACCTCCAGGTCGGCCAGCGCGGTGCCGTGCCCGAGACGATCCGCATGGGCTTCGACCAGCACATGGGCGACCACTATCCCTTCACGCTGCGCGACAAGCTGGCGGCCATCACCGAGCCCTGCGATTGGTACACGCCCGAAGGCGGCGCCCGCTCGCCGTGGGGCCGGCCCATCATCCCGATGGAGATGATCAGCGTGCTGCTGGGCAGCACCATCGCCGAGGCGCAGCTGGGCGGGCGCAAGCCGGCCGTGGGCCTGTTCGCGGGCCAGCAGATCCGCCTGATCAGTGGGCCGCTCTTCGTCGACCAGGACTATGCGCTGGAGCGCGAGATCGTCGCGCTGAGCGAAAGCGCCCGCACCGAGTCCACCTGGGTGCGCACCCGCGTGTTCGAGCTGCCCAGCCGCACGCTGGTGGCCGAGATGATCCTCAACGGGGCGGTGATGAAGGCCTCGTACCCGCACTACGAGCACGAGGCGCGCGAACTCGGCCTCGCCTGAGAGCCAGCACCATCCCCTTCCATGACAACGATGGAGACTTCCATGACCGCATCCACGATCGACACCGGAACACCGGACCTGCAGGCGCAGCTCGACGCCGGAGTGCTGACCCTGATCCTCAACCGTCCGCAGGCGCGCAATGCCATGACGCGGGCCATGAACGAGGCCCTGGCCCGCGAACTGGCGCGCGCCGAGCTGGACCCCGAGGTCCGCTGCGTGGTGCTGACCGGCGCGGGCGGCGCCTTCTGTGCCGGCGGCGACGTGAAGAACATGGCGGCCTCGGGCGATGGCACCGTCGGCGCGCTCACCATCGACCAGGCCATCCATCGCCAACGCGTCAACCAGCGCGAGACGGCGGGCCGCCTGTTCAAGATGCCCAAGCCCACGCTGGCCGTGCTGCCCGGCCCCGCGGCGGGTGCCGGCCTGGCGCTGGCCCTCGCCTGCGACCTGCGCCTGATGGCCAGCAACGCCATCATGACGACCGCCTTTGCGCGCGTGGGCTTCTCGGGCGACTACGGCGGCAGCTACTTCATGACCCAGCTGGTGGGCGCCGCCAAGGCGCGCGAGCTGTATCTGCTGTCCGATCGCGTCTCGGCGGAGGAGGCACTGCGTCTCGGGCTGGCCAACTGGGTGTGCCCGTCCGAGCAACTGGCCGGCCGCGCCCACGAGATCGCCACCCGCCTGGCGAATGGCCCGGCCGTGGCCTACCGCTACATGAAGGAAAACCTCAACCGCGCGATGGCCGGCGAGGTGGACGAATGCCTGGATCTGGAGGCCACGCATCACATCCACTGCGGCCAGACCGAGGACCACCGCGAGGCGGCCAAGGCTTTCGTGGAGAAGCGCGAGCCCGTGTTCAAGGGGCGCTGAGGCCCGCCCGCGCCTCGCGCCGGCGCTCCGGCGTGCGGCGCATTCAGTCGTGCAGATGGGCGGCGATGACCTCACGCAGCAAGGGCAGAGCGGGCGCCTGCTGCCGCCGAGCCTGGGTCACGAGCCCGAATCGGGCACCGCCCTCGATCTGCGGCCGAACTGACAACTCGACCAGGTCGGGGGCCGCAGCGCGGATCGCCAGGAGCACGGCATCGCTGTGACGGGTGAGCTCGATCAGCCGCGTCAGCTCGTTGCAGCGCAGTCGCACGCACACATCCGGATGCGCCTGAGGTCCATAGGCCGCCACCATGCCGCGGCCCACGTGATCGCCCAGCGGCGTGGAGGCGATGGGGTACTTCTGCAGATCGTCGAAGCCCAGCCTGGGTGTCGGCCTCACTGGCGCGCAGCAGCAGCGGTGTGCTCAACAAGGCACCGGGGCCGGAGCCCAGTCCCACCCGCAGTGTCGAGGCATGGCCCGCACGAAGCCGTTCGCCAGTGAGCGCCAGTTGGTCCGCGTCGTGCACCAGTTGTCGGGCCTGCTCCAACAGCTCGCGGCCGAAGTGCGTGAGTTCGCTGCGGCGGCCCACGCGGTCGAACAGAGGGCCGCCCAGCGTGGCCTCGAGCGCACGGATGCTGCGGCTGAGGGCTGGCTGGGTCAGGTGCAGCGCCTGGGCCGAACGCGTGAAGGAGCCCGTGTCCGCCAGCGAAAGAAAGTGGCGCAACTGGACCAGCGTCATGGAATCCGGCGCGTGATGGTGCGCGGCTTTGCATGAGTCGAATGCATGCCAGAGCATAGAACAATGCATTGGACGCCTGACAGCGCATTGCCTAGATTCCGCGGGTCGCCCACGGACCACTGCGCCACACCATGATTTCGTCGCTCTCGATTCGCCAGCTCTCACTCGCCGTCCTGGCTGCCTGCGCCATCGCGCCTGTCAGCGCGCAGATCGTTTCGCCCGAGAAGATTCAGCCGCTCGTCAACGGCATGTACGGCCAGCTCGATGCGCTCTACAAAGACCTGCACGCCAACCCGGAGCTGGGATTTCAGGAAGTGCGCACGGCCGGCAAGCTCGCCGCCGAGCTGCGTGCCCTGGGCTTCGAAGTGACCGAGAAGGTGGGTCGAACCGGGCTGGTGGCGCTGTACCGCAACGGCGCCGGCCCGACGGTGATGGTGCGCACCGAGCTCGACGCCCTGCCGATGGAAGAAAAGACCGGCCTGCCCTACGCCAGCCGCGCCAAGGCCCAATGGAACGGCCGCGAGACCTTCGTCGCCCACAGCTGCGGCCACGACATCCACATGGCCAGCTGGGTGGGCACGGCCCGCACGCTGCTGGCCCTCAAGGACCAGTGGAAGGGCACGCTGATGTTCATCGCCCAGCCTTCCGAAGAGACGGTGAGCGGTGCCAAGGCCATGGTGGACGACGGCCTGTTCACGCGCTTCCCCAAGCCGGACTTCGCCTTCGCGCTGCACACCAGCCCCTCGCCCTACGGATTCGTCGGCTACCGCGCAGGGCCGGTCACTTCGGCCTCGGACAGTCTGGAGATCACCTTCAAGGGCCGCGGCGGCCACGGCTCGGCGCCGCACGCCACCATCGATCCGATCACCATGGGCGCGCATTTCGTCAGCGATGTGCAGACGGTGGTCAGCCGCGAAAAGGACCCGGGGGAATTCGGCGTCGTCACCATCGGCGCCTTCCAGGCGGGCACGGCGGGCAACATCATCCCGGATACGGCGAAGCTCAGCGGCACCATTCGCAGCTACAAGCCGCAGGTGCGCGAGAAGCTGCTCGATGGCATCCGCCGCACGGCGCTGGCCTCGGCCGCCATGGCCGGCGCGCCCGAGCCGGACGTGCGCCTGGGCGCCGACAGCAGCACCGGCGCCGTGGTCAACGACCAGGCGGTGGTCGACCGCACCGTCGCCGCCCTGCGCAGCCAGTTCGGTGAGGCGCGCGTGGTGCAGGTCATGCCCATCACCGCCAGCGAGGACTTCTCCGTCTTCACCGACGCCGGCATTCCGTCGATGTTCTTCTTCGTCGGCGTGACCGATCCCAAGGACGTGGCCGAGTCGATGAAGAAGGGCGGCAAGCCACTGCCCTTCAACCATTCGCCCTTCTTCGCACCGGTGCCCGAGCCGTCGATCAAGATCGGCGTGCAGGCGATGACCTCGGCGGTGCTGACGGCGATGAACACGGCCGGGCGTTGAGCCGCTGTCCTGAGCCCCATTCCGCACGCCCTGCACCCTCATCCCGTTGCCCTGAGCCTGTCCTAGGGCGGAACGGCGCGCAGGGCCTTTTCCGGTGCGGGCCAGGGCAGTCCTCCAGAACTGCGGCGGATACGTTGGTCATTCGCCGCAAAAAGTGCGGCGAATGACTTGCGCATTCGCCGCGTCCCCCGTTTAATCGCCGCATGGAAAGCGGTGAATATCTCTACATCTGGCAGTCGCCCGATTGGCCGGCCTGGCGCTACGACCTTGCTGCGCTGGCCCAACCACTGGAAGACGTCAGCCGCGCCCAGGGCCTCCTGCTTGGCCGGCTGGCCGATGTGGGCCTGGAACTGCGGGACCGCGCCAGCCTGGCCGCCCTCACAGACGACGTTCTCAAGACCAGCGAGATCGAGGGCGAACTGCTGAACCCGGCCTCCGTGCGCTCCTCCATCGCCCGCCGGCTGGGGCTGGACATCGGCGCTCTCGCGCCGGCCGATCGGCATGTGGACGGCGTGGTGGAGATGGTGCTCGACGCCACCGGCCGCAGCGCCGATCCGCTCACGGCCGAGCGCCTGTTCGGCTGGCATGCGGCGCTGTTCCCGACCGGCTACTCGGGCCTGTCGCGCATCGCCGTCGGCCGCTGGCGCGACGATGCCACCGGGCCGATGCAGGTGGTCTCGGGCCCGGTGCACCGGCGCAATGTGCACTTCGAGGCACCTCCGGCCGATCGACTGGCGGCGGAAATGGTGCGCTTCCTGGCCTGGGCGGAGGCCGAGGGCAGCCGCGTGCCGGCGCTGGTCAAGGCCGGCCTGGCGCATCTGTGGTTCGTCACCGTCCATCCTTTCGACGATGGCAACGGTCGCATCGCCCGGGCTGTGGGCGACCTGTTCCTGGCGCGCGCCGATGGCGCCGGGCAGCGCTTCTACAGCCTGTCGGCGCAGATCCAGCGGGAGCGCAATGCCTATTACGACATCTTGGAGCGCACGCAGAAGGGCTCGCTGGACGTGACCGCCTGGCTGGCGTGGTTCCTGGCCGCGCTTGGGCGTGCGCTGGAGAGCGCGCAGACCGCGTTGAGCGCCGTGCGGGCCAAGGCACGCTTCTGGCAGCACTGGGCGGGCACCGCCTTCAACGAACGGCAGGCCAAGCTGATCAACCGGCTGCTCGACGGCTTCGAGGGCAAGCTCACCAGCAGCAAATGGGCGGCCATCGCCAAATGCTCGGCCGACACGGCCCTGCGCGACATCACGGCGCTGCTCGAACTGGGCGTGTTGCGCAAGGCGCCCGGCGGTGGGCGTAGCAGCGCCTACAAATTGGTGATGCCCTGACTGACAAAGCACGCGCGAACCCGCCAGGCCCACGCGCGCCCCGCGACCCTACTTCACGAACTGGTTGAGCTGGATGATCGGCAGCAGCACCGCCAGCACGATCAGCATCACCACGCCGCCCATGCCCACGATCAGCAGCGGCTCCAGGATGGTGGCCAGGTGCATGGCGCGGCGCTGCACCTCGGCCGACAGCTGCTTGGCGGCACGCTGCAGCATCACCGGCAGCTCGCCGGTCTGCTCGCCGAGGCGGGCGAACATGGGCACGATGCCCGGAAAGCGCTTCTTCTGCGCCAGGGCCGAGGCCAGCGGCGCGCCCTCGCGCACCAGCGTCAGCGCATCCAGCGCGTCGGCGCGCATGGCGCGGTTGTTGAGCGTCTCGGCCGCAGCCTGAAGCGCCCGCAGGATGGGCACGCCCGCTGCCGCGAGCATGGCTAGCGTGCCGGCGAAGCGCGCGGCGTTGTAGCCCCGCGCGAGCTTGCCCACCAGCGGCAGGCGCAGCCAGAAGGCATCGAAGCGCTCGCGCAGCGCATCGCGCGCCAGCGCCGCCTTGGCGCCGACGACGGCTACCGCGAGTACGCCCAGCATCAGCCAGCCCCAGCCGCGCACGAAGGCCGACAGGCCCAGCATGGCCTGCGTCAGCAGCGGCAACGCCCGCTTGGTGCCGGCGAACACGCTGGCCACCTGCGGCACCACGTAGCTCACCAGGAAGATCACGATCACCACCGCGATCACGGTGACGATGGCCGGGTAGAGCGTGGCGCCGATCAGCTTCTGGCGCAGCGCCTGCTGCTCTTCGAGGTCGTCGGCCAGGCGCTCCAGCACGAGGCCGAGCTGGCCGCTGTGCTCGCCGGCGCCGATGACGGCGGTGTAGATGGACGAGAACTCGCGCGGATGTTGCGCCAGTGCGCGCGCAAAGCTGCTGCCGCCATTGACCTCGGAGCGCAGCGAGGCCACCAGCTGGCGCTGCGGCTCGCTCTCGGCCTCGTCGGTCAGCGCGGTGAGGGCGCGCTCCAGCGGCAGGCCCGAGGCCACCAGGCCGGCGAGCTGTCGCGTCCAGACGCCCAGCGCGGTGGAATTGAACACGCGCCCACCGATGCGTCGGCGCCAGAGCGGCGTGGCGGCGCCGCCCGCATCCGTTCCGCCGGCCACACCCTCGACGGACAGCGGGATGAGCGCCTGCGCGCGCAGCATGCTGCGCGCGGCGCGGGCGGTGTCGGCCTCCAGCACGCCCTTGCGGGGGCGTCCGTCGGCGTCGATGGCTTCGAAGGCGTAGGCGGGCATGCGGTGGTTCGGGAAGAAGGCAGTCAGCGCTGCAGGATGCCGGAGATCTCGTTGCCGTCGGACTTCACGGCCGCCGCGGCACTGCGCAGCCGCAGCGAGGCATGGCCGTGCGCCTCACTGGTCAGCAGCCGGCCTTCGTAGCGGCCGTTGACGCGCGGGTCGCTGCAGGTGTCGACCTGCACGGCCAGCTGGGCGTGGGCATTGCTGCGGAAGGGCATGGCCTGCCCTTGGACGGTGCAGCTCGCCCGCGGCATCTGGCCCGACACCTGGCCGTCGCTGCCGATGCGCAGCCACAGGTCGGAGGTCAGCCGCCGGCCGACCTGGAAGCCGTCGGCGCCCAGCTCGAAGACCATCACGCTGCCGCGCCAGTCGCCATGGAAGTCGGTGTAGCCCTGCGCGCTGGCCAGGCCCGGCGACAGCAGCGCGCCCATGCCGAGCAGGGCGGCGCGGCAGGCGGGAGAGGCCGCGCGGCGGGTGGGCATGGCGTGGCAGGCGGGCATGGGCGGCAGGATGCTGGCGCTCAGTCCCGCGTCACGCGCAGCAGCTCGGCACGCGAGGTGATGCCGGCCGCCACCAGCCGCTCGCCATCGGCGCGCATGGAGCGCAGGCCGCCCTGCGCACCGGCCGCCAGCAGCTCGCTCTCGGGCGCGCGGTTGTGCACCAGCGCACGCACGGCGTCATCGGCCACCAGCAGCTCGAAGATGCCGGTGCGGCCCTGGTAGCCGGTGTGGCCGCAGGCCTCGCAGCCCACCGGCTGCATCTGGCCATCGGGGCCGGGCGCGGCGCAGTGCGTGCACAGCCGGCGCACCAGCCGCTGGGCCAGCACGCCCAGCAGCGAGCTGGACAGCAGGAAGGGCTCCACGCCCATGTCGGTGAGGCGGGTGACGGCGCTCACGGCGTCGTTGGTATGCAGCGTGGCCAGCACCAGGTGGCCGGTGAGCGAGGCCTGGATGGCGATCTGCGCGGTTTCGAAGTCGCGGATCTCGCCGATCATGATCACGTCCGGGTCCTGCCGCAGGATGGCGCGCAGGGCCTTGGCGAAGGTGAGTTCGATGCGGGCGTTGACCTGCGTCTGGCCCACACCGGGCAGCTCGTATTCGATCGGGTCTTCCACCGTCATGATGTTGCTGCTGCCGGCATCGAGCCGGGACAGCGCCGCATAGAGCGTGGTGGTCTTGCCCGAGCCCGTCGGGCCGGTCACCAGGATGATGCCGTGCGGCTGCTGGATCAGGCCTTCGAAGCGCTTCAGCGTGTCGCCCAGCATGCCCACCGATTCGAGGCTGAGCTTGCTCTCGCTCTTGTCCAAGAGGCGCAGCACGGCGCGCTCGCCATGGGCCGAGGGCAGGGTGGAGACGCGCACGTCCACCGCCCGCGTGCCGATGCGCAGCGAGATGCGGCCGTCCTGCGGCAGGCGCTTCTCGGCGATGTCGAGGTCGGCCATGATCTTCAGGCGCGAGATCAGCGCCGCATGCAGGGCCCGGTTGGGTTGCACCACCTCGCGCAGCGTGCCGTCGATGCGGAAGCGCACGGCCGAGGTGCGCTCGTAGGGCTCGATGTGGATGTCGCTGGCGCCGTCGCGCGCGGCCTGCGTGAGCAGCGCGTTGAGCATGCGGATGATGGGCGCGTCGCCGGCGGACTCCAGCAGGTCCTCCACCGCGGGCAGCTCCTGCATCATGCGCGAGAGGTCGGCGTCGGTCTCGACCTCGCTCACGATGGCGGCGGCATTGGATTCGCCCTGCGCATAGGCGGCGCTGATGCGCTGTGCCAGCTGGTCGGCCGGCAGCAGGTCGACCTGGGCGGTCGGGTACTTCCGCAACACCTCGCCCACCGCACTGGCGGGGGCACCCACCGGCATCCACAGCGTCAGCCGGCCGGCGTCGTCCTCTTCCAGCAGCAGCTGCTGGCTGCGCGCGAAGCCGTAGGGCAGGGGATGGCGCAGGGCCGGCATCAGGGCATCTCGCGGCGCGAGGCCGGGTCGTCGGTGGGCGGCAGGGCGCCCTTGAGCGGCGCGCGGCTCAGCGAGTCGGGCGACAGCGGCCCCGGTACCGCCGGCGGCATGGGCGGCGGGATCAGGCGCGTGCCGTCGATGCGGCGGCTGTCGTCGCCCACGCCCTGAATGGCCGGCAGCGGCGGCAGCACGAAGGAATCGCGCACGTTGTTGAGCATCGGGTTGTCGGTGGGCGGCTGGCTGGCCTGCTGCAGGGCGCGCAGCGTGTCGTAGCGGTCGGCCGTGATGGCGTCGCTGGAGAGCTGGTCGCGCACGATGGTCGGGCGCAGGAAGACCATCAGGTTGGTCTTGTTGCGGCGGCGTGTCTCGCTCTTGAACAGGTTGCCCATGATGGGCACGTCGCCCAGGCCGGGCACCTTCTCCTGCGAGGCGGAATACTCGTCCGACAGCAGGCCGCCCAGCAGCACGATGCCGCCCTGGTCGACCAGCACGCTGGACTCGATCGCGCGCTTGCTGGTGGTCGGGCCATTGACGTTGTTGACCGACGAGGCCACCACCGCCGAGACCTCCTGGAAGATGGTCATCTTGACGGTGCCGGTCTCGCTGATCTGCGGCCGCACCCGCAACGTCAGGCCCACGTCCTTGCGCTCGATGGTCTGGAAGGGGTTGACCTGCGTGGTGGCGCTGCCGGTGTTGGTGTACTGGCCGGTGACGAAGGGCACGTTCTGGCCGACGACGATTCTTGCTTCCTCGTTGTCCAGCGTCAGCAGGTTGGGCGTGGACAGTACGTTGCCCTCGCCGTTGGAGGCCAGGAAGCGCGCCAGGAAGCCCAGCACGTAGTTGTCGCCGTACTTGTGGCCGATGCCGAAATTGAAGCCCGTCGAGGGCAGCGTGGTGGCGCTCTTGGTGGCCAGGCCGACGGCGAGGTTGATGATGTTGGCGCCAGCCAGGCTGGAGTTGGTGCCGATCACGCCGACGTTGCTGCTGCCGCTGTTGCCCAGGGCGCTTTGCCACTGCACGCCGAATTCGGCCGCCTTGTCGGCATTGACCTCGACGATCAGCGTCTCGATCAGCACCTGGGCGCGGCGGCTGTCCAGCTTTTCGATTACCGCACGCAGCTGGCGGTACTGCGGCTCCGGCGCCGTGATGATGAGCGAGTTGGTGGACGGGTCGGCCTGGATCTGCCCGCCGGTGGAGGGCTGGTTGGCGTTGTTGACCGGCGTGCTGGCGGCGCTGCTGGTCAGGCTCGACAGGCCGGCCTGCAGCGTGTTGGGCATGGCCTGCGGGACGGCCGAGGCGGCGCTGGCGCCGCCTTGGGCCGCGCCAGCGCCGGCCGCACCGTTGCTGTTGGCCTGACCGGCCGCCATGGCGGCACGCAGCGTGGCCGCCAGGCGCACCGCGTCGGCGTTCTTGAGGTAGACGACGTAGATGTTGCCGGCCGCGCCGTTGCCCGTGTCCGCGGCCGGGCGGTCGAGCTTGTCGACCAGCGAGCGGATCAGCTGCAGCCGTGCCGGCGTGGCGGCCCGCACGATCAGCGCATTGCTGCGCGGGTCGGCCAGCAGCGCGGTGCGGAAGCCCGCTTCACCGCCACCCGTGGGCGCCCCGCCCGCCGCGACGCCGGCGATTCCACCGCCGCCCCCGCCGCCGTCGATCAGGCGCTGCACCAGCGGCACCATGTCCGAGGCGATGGAGTAGCGCAGCGGGATCACTTCGATGTCCGAGGCGCTGGGCACGTCCAGCGCCGCGATGATGCGGGCCAGCCGGCGCATGTTGTCCGCGTAGTCGGTGATGACCAGCGAGTTGTTGCCCGGGTTGGCGTTGATCGTGTTGTTGGGCGGAATCAGCGGCCGCAGTACCGGCAGCAGGTTGTTGGCCGACTCGTGGTTGAGCCGGAACACCTGCGTGATCATCTGGCTACCGCTCACGCTGCCGGCGCCGCCCACCGAGGTGGTGACCGTGCCGCTCTGCAGCTTGGCATCTGCCTCGGGCAGCACCTTGAACAGGCCGTCCGACTGCACGATCGAGAAGCCCTGCAGCCGCAGCGCGGCGGCAAACTGGTCGAAGGCCGCTGCGGGCGGCAGCGGCCGGTCGGTCTGCAGCGTGATCGTGCCCTTGACGCGCGGATCGACCACCACGTCGCGGCCCGTGATCACACCCATGGTGCGGGCCACGGCCTCGATGTCGGCATTGGCGAAGTTGAGCGTGATGGGCTCGCCGCGGCGCACGGCCGGGCTGGCGGCATCCTGGGCCATCGCGGCGGGAGCGATCGCCTGCAGCGCGAGCACGGCAAGCAGGGCACGGGCGGCGCGGGCGCCCAGGGTGAGGGAAGGCTTCATGGTCAACCGAGATTGATGATGGAGCGCGCGCCTTCGCGCCGCCCCATGATGTTCAGGAGATTGGCGAGGGCGTCCTCGCTGCCGGGCGCGGCGCTGGCCTCGCCCCCGAAACGCATGGTGTTGCCGCTCCAGCGGCCGCTGCCCGACAGGCGCAGCGCGCCCTGGGTGGTGGTCAGCAGCAGGCTGGGCGAGGGGCCGCCGTCCAGCACCAGGCGGTAGCTGCCCATGGGGCGCAGCGTGCTGAGGCTGGAGCTGAGGTCGGTCGCATCGAGCACGGCGCGGCCGTCCAGGGCCAGGCGGCCCTGCGACCAGCGCAGCGCGAAGGCCTCGGTGCGCAGGTCGAGCGCGCCGTCGAGCCGCAAGGTGTTCCAGGGCGCGCCCAGGCCGGCCAGCATGGCTGCGGGCCAGCGGCTGCGGCCGTCGTCCCAGGCCAGGCGGAAGCCGGCGCTGCCAGCAGAGCCGGCCGCAAAGCCCAGCGGGCCCTGCGTGCAGCAGCCGAGTTCGAGCTGGCCGCGCACGCCCAGCCAGGCGGGGCGCAGCTGCCATTGCATGCGGCCCGGCAGCGCGATCCGGTCGACGCCGCCCGCGCTGCTGGCCAGCACGACGGCGGCACTGCCTTGCCAGACGGTGCCGCGCGCATCGCGCAGCTGCAACTGGCCGCCAGTGGCCGATTCCAGGCCCTGCGCCAGCCAGCGGGCCGGCGCCCACTGCACGGCAGCCACCAGCGCACCGAACAGGGCGCCGGCCACGGCCCAGCGCCAGGGCGCGCGTGGCTCCCGTCGGACGGCGGCGGCAGTGCGCAGAGCCATGTCAGCGGGAGGCGGGCAGGCCCATGACCAGCGTGCCCTGCCAGGACGGCTGCACCACGCCCGGCGCGGCCGTCGCATTGGCGGCACCGGGGCCGCTCGGGGCTGAGGCCTGCGCGCGGGTGAGGTGCGCCTCGCGCGGCACGGCGCGGGCGTTGGCGCGGGCCTGGGACAGCCACTCCGCCAACTGGGCCGCCGGCACGCTGCGCAGGCCGACGGCCACGGCATCGCCCCCTGCGGCGCGTACCTGCGCTTCCGGCCCGAGACCCTGGCGTGCGGCGGTCTCGATGCCGCGCAGGGCGTCTTCCCGGCTGGGCCGGGGCTGGCCCTGCAGGGCCCGGGCCTGGGCCTGCAAGGACGCCATCTGCTGCAGCTGGGCGTCCAGCGCGGCATGGGCGGCCGGTGCCGCCGACAGGGTGCGCAGGGCGGGTGCCAGCGCCACCCACCACAGGAGCGCCACACCCACGAGTGCGGCGGCGATGGCGGCCAGGCGCCGCTCGCGCGGGGCCAGCGTAGCCCACCAGGTCTGCAGGCGGGCCTTGGAGGCGGGGCGGCGGTTCACGGAAGAGCCTTCTCGGTCGGGGTTGCCGGGGCGGCGGCCGATGCCGTCCGAGCCATGGGGCAAAGGTGGGCGGTGCGCATGCCGCACGCACGCACGGGAGTCGGGGCGCTCATCGTGCGGCCTCCGCCTGCACCAGCAGCAGGTCGCCCTCACCCCGCGCGTTGTAGCCGCGGCTGCGCAGGCCGGCCTGCACGGATTCCATCTCTGCCGGCGACAGCGTCACACCGCGCAGGCGCAACTGGCTGCCGCTGTAGTCGATGGCCGAGGGCACGCGGCCGGCCGGCAGGCTGCCGGCCAGGGCGGCGAGCATCGGCTCGAGATCGGCCGCCGTGAGTCCGCCGGTGGCCGCCTGCAGTGCCGCCACCTCGCGCGACATCTGCAGCGGCGCATCGAGCACGACCGACACATGCGGAAAGGTCTGCGTGAGAACCTGGCGCACCTGCTGGCGCTTGGCCTCCAGGGCGCGGCGCTCCTTGAAGGCCCAGGCATTGAGGCCGACCAGTTGCAGCACGACGAGCAGGGCCGCGCCCCAGCGTGCGGCCCGCCAGCGGGGCGCGCGCCACACCGCCGCCATCAGCGCGCCGGCCTGCTTGCGGGCGCGGGCGCTGCCGGTGGTGGCGAACTCGAACTGGGCCAGGTCCCAGCCCGACTGGCTGGCCTGCAGCCAGCGTTCGGCGGTCGGCAGCAGGGGCAGGGCGCGGCCGAGCAGCTGCTCGGCCACGGCGGCGACCGCCGGCTCGGCCATGGCTTCGCCGGCTTCCGACTGGGCCACCGCGAGTGCCGCGGTGCTGGCCGACAGGGGCAGCCGCAGCACGCCCTGCGCGTCGCAGAGGGTCAGCCATGGCGCCTCGGCATCGCCGGTGACGAAGACGGTGGGGCGCTGGCCTTCGGCCTGGGGCGCGAATTCAGGGACCAGCCGGCTGACGCGCCGCCCCGTGGCCTCGATGGCCTGGAGCGTGGTCTGCAGCCAGTCGCGGCGGCAGGTGGCCACCCACGCAGGCGCACCCGCCTGCGCGCCGGGGGCGAGGGCAAAGTGCAACTGTTCCGGATCGTCGAGCAGCCGGTCTTCCAGAAGGCCCGACAGCACGCTGCGCAGCCGCGCCGCGTTCTGCAGGCTGCCCGGTGGCAGGGCGACGGCGTGCCACGACAGGGCGGAGGCCGGCACGATCAGCACCAGTTCGTGCTGGCCCGGCAGCAGGGAGACGGGCGATTCGCCCTGGCCCACCAGCTGGCGGCCGTCGGAAGACCAATGCGCCCAGGCCACGGAGCCGAGGCCAGGCGCGGACGGAGGCGGCGGCTGGACAAGGATCAGGGCCATGGCGCGTGTCGCGGAAAGTTTTTCATTCTAGGCAGCGGGGTCGTGCACCCGGCCTCCGCTGAACAGCGGAGGCGGCATTGTGGAGGGGGCGCAAGACAGATCCATGACGGCGTTTCGGGAGGCTCGGCGGCGGGACAGGGCGCAAGAGACGGAAAGATTTTCCGATGTTCAGCCCGATCCGCCAGTCGGTTGAACCCCGGCATTGCGCTGGCGCCAGATGATGCTGACCGTGGTGCCCGTGCGGTGCAGCAGCGAGGCCTCCTCGACCCAGTAGCGGTCCATGCGCAGCCGGCCGCGTACTTCGAAATAGCTGGTCGAGATGCCGACCTGACCGGGCGTGAGCTGCACGTCCGTGGCCGAACTCAGCTGCTGCGATGCCTCGGCCAGGTCGGAGAAGAACTTGCGTCGGCGCACTTCGACCAGCTTGCGGGCGCCCGCCATGTCGATCTGATCGACGGCGGCGAAGATCACCTCGGCGCTCGCCGTGTTGAGGTTGACCGGCGTGCTCGCCGGCAACAGCGTCACGTAGGGCGCAATGGCCGCCACGGTGTCGGCCGGCAAGCCCAGCCACCCGAGTTGCTCCACCCGCTGGGGCATGAGCGGTGCGCCCTCGGATGCGCCGGCGTCATCGGTCGAGGACGTCGACGCCTGCGTCTCGCTGGGGGTGGACGCTGTGGCAGAACCGGCGGTGGCCGTGCCGTCCGTGCCGGTCGTGGTGGATTGGGTCTGTGTCACGCCGCCACCGGCCAGCAGGGCGCGGCGCATCTGCTGCACCAGCGTGTCCACCTGGCCGGGCGGCAGGTCGAGCAGATCGAAGAGTTTGCGCGTGGCGGCTACGGCGCGCAGCACCGGACGGCCGCTGGCATCGACGAGGTTGCGCAGGTTGAGCCGCGACTGCGCGTCGGTGATCGAGCCCGACAGGAAGGCATCGGGCAGGCCTTCCAGCGCGTCGCTGGCCACGTTCTTGTCGGCGGCCAGGAAGCTGGTGAGCTTGGCCTCGGCCAGCGGCACGGCCCAGGGCTCGGCGAGGTGGTCGGCGCCGCCGGTGCGCCCGTCCTCGGCCAGGATGAGCCGCGACCAGTCCAGCGCGCCGGCGAGCACCAGCGAGGCCTGGAGGCGGGAGCGTTCGGCGGCTTCCACCTCGGTGGCACGCCACTGGCGCCACAGTGCCGCCGCCGCCAGCGTCGCCACCAGGGTGACGGTGATCAGCGCCGTGAGCAGGGCGGCGCCTCGCTGCCGCCGAAGGGGGACGGGTGGGACGGTCATGAGGTCTTGGCGCCGGCCCAGGTGGGGCGCAGCCAGTCGCGCGTGATCAGTCCCGACAGTCCGGGCCCGGGTGGCAACTGCAGTTGCAGCCGGACGCCGTCGGGCAGCGTGGCCGTGCCCAGCGCCTGTGCCTGGACCGCCACGCTCCAGGCGCCATTGCGGAAGTAGCCCACGTTCCAGCTGGCCGCGGGCAGGACGCGCGTGGCGGCCGCGTCGGCACCGGGCAGGGCGGACTCGGCCCACGCCGCGGCCGTGCCCCAGGCCTGGGTCCAGTCGGCACGGCTGGCCAGCGGCGGTGACTGCCAGCGCAGCCAGCTGCCGCTGCCGTCGGCGGTGGCGCCCACCGTCCAGGCGATCACCCGCGCGGCGGGGCTGCCCTGGGCGTCGACGGCCTGTCGGGTGATGCGCAGCACGCGGCCGTTCCAGTCCAGCGCGGGCGTGTTGCCGAAATTCGTGGCGCCGTCCAGGTCGGCGCCCCACTGGGCGAGCGCCGTCTGCAGCACCAGCACGGCTTCGTCGCGCGCGCTGTGCTGCGACTGGGCGCGGGCCATGCTGTCCAGCCCTCGCCAGCTGATCAGTGCCAGCAGGGCCATCGCCGCCAGCGCGACCAGCAGTTCGACCAGCGTGAAGCCGCGCAGGCGGACGGCGGCCCCGGGGGCCCTGCGGTGTCTCCTCATCAGTAGCGACCGATCACGGTGGACAGACGCAGCAGCGGCCAGCGCTGCGCATCGCGCACCTGCACGTCGATGCGGTTGAAGTTGGGGTTGAGGGTGGGGGTGGTGGACACCCCCACATCCAGCTGCACGCCGGCCTGCTCGCAGCCCTGGCTGCTCTCGCCCACCGGCGGCATCTGCGGCGACAGGCGCAGCTGGACCAGCTGGTTCTCGGCGCATAGCTGGGCCAGCACCATGTCGGACTGGCGCTGTGCATTGCGGGTGAGCGCGTTGGTGGCCTGCGCCCCTGCCGCCAGGGCGATGGCGACGATCGCCAGGGCAACCAGCACCTCGACCAGCGTGAAGCCCCGGTGACGGGGCAGGGCCGGCCTCCTGGCCGCAGCGTCCGCTCCACCGGAACGGCAAGAGCGCATCGGGGCGGTCCTGCCTGCCTTCATGGCGACACCGGATCGACCACGGAGAAGGGGCGAAGTCCGTCGGTGGCCAATCGCAGTACCTGCACAGGCGGGCCTTCGCCGCGGATCAGCACCTGCTGCGCGCCGATGATGGGCTCCGGTCCCAGCAGCAGCGACGCCACGGGGCGGCCGGCCGCATCGAGGGGCTGGGCGCTCACGCCCGCCATCTGCCAATCCTGGGGAAGGGCGCCGGGCGGCACACCATCGAAGACGAAGCCTTGCTGCGTGACACGCCAGCGCACCGATGCCCCGCTGGCGCGGGCCTGGGCGCGGCCGGCTTCGAGCAGGGCGACGAGGCGCTCGGCCTCGCGGTCCAGGCTGGCGCGCGCCGTGTCGCGCAATGCGAAGCCGACGCCCGCGGTCGCGAAGGCGATGATCGCGACCACCACCAGCAGCTCGATCAGCGTGAAGCCGGCGGCGTGGCGGCGCAGGTGGCTACTGCCAACTGCCGATGTCGGCATCGTTGCCCTCGCCCCCGGGCTGGCCGTCGGCGCCGAGCGAAAGCACATCCACCTCGCCCTTGATGCCCGGATTCACGTACTGGTAGGGCCGGCCCCAGGGATCGTTGGGCAGCTTGTCGACGTAGGGCTTCCAGTTGGGCGCGGCGGGGCCGGTGGTCGGCCGCGTGACCAGGGCCTGCAGGCCTTGTTCGCTCGTCGGGTAGCGCTGGTTGTCCAGACGGTACATCTTGAGCGCGTTCATCAGGTTGTTGACGTCCGTGCGGGCGGCGGTCACCCGCGCGTCGTCCGCGCGGCCGATCACATTGGGCACGATCAGGGCGGCGAGCACGCCGATGATCACCAGCACGACCATCAGTTCGATGAGCGTGAAGCCGCGCTGGAGATGGCTCTGCCGGTTGCGTTTGTAGGAAGCTGTCATGGGCGGCGCATGATAATGCCCGCATATGACGAGTGCGTTGCCCGTACCTTCCCGATGGCCCGTGGCCTTGATCACTGCCGCGCTCTGGGCGGCCGCCGCTGCGAGCGCTGTCTATTGGGGGTTGCGGCTCGCCTCGCCCGCCGGGTCCATGCTGCCGCCGCCGGTGGCTGCGCCGGTGTTGAGCGTGCAGACCGCGGAGGTGGCTCGCGCCTTCGGTGCATTGAAGGTGGCGGCCAGCGCGCCGGTTGCTCCGGACGTGGCCAGCCGATTCAGACTGCTGGGCGTGGCGGCCGACCGCGAAGGCGGTGGCGCCGCGCTCATCGCGGTCGATGGCAAGCCGCCGCGTTCCTATCGCACTGGTGCGGCCTTCGACGGTCAGCTGGTGCTGCAGTCCATCGATACCGCGGGGGTGCACATCGGACCGGCGACCGGTGGCACCGGCTTTCGTTTGATGGTGCCGTCGCGTCCCCTGGCCGTGAATGGGCCGCCGCGGGCGACCACGCCTTGATCTGAGCCTGCGGTTGTTCAGGCCTGGAGGAAGAGGCGGTAGGCGGGGTTGGCGGTCTCTTCGATGAAGGGATAGCCCAGTTCGTCCAGGAAGGCCTGGAACATACCGTCTTCCGCCGCCGGCACCTGCAGGCCGACGAGGATGCGCCCATAGTCCGCGCCCTGGTTGCGGTAGTGGAACAGGCTGATGTTCCAGTTCGGCTTCATCAGGCTCAGGAACTTCAGCAAGGCACCGGGCCGCTCCGGAAAGATGAACCGCAGCAGCCGCTCGTCGCTCGCCAGACCGCTGCGCCCTCCTACCATGTAGCGCACGTGCTCCTTGGCCAGCTCGTCGTGAGTGAGGTCGAGTGCGCCGAACCCGTGGCTTCGGAACAGATGGGCAATGCTGGCGGATTCGCCGCGCTGCTGCGTCGTCAGGCCGACGAACACATGGGCCTGCTGCGCGTCGCTGATGCGGTAGTTGAACTCCGTCACGTTGCGCGGGCCGCCTGGCAACTGGCCCACCAGTTCGCAAAAGCGCCGGAAGCTGCCACGCTCCTCGGGGATGGAGATGGCAAACAGGGCTTCGCGCTCCTCGCCCACCTCGGCGCGTTCGGCCACGAAGCGCAGCCGATCGAAGTTCATGTTGGCGCCACACAGGATGGCGGCATAGGTCTCGCCCCGCTTTCCGTGCGTTTGCACGTACTGCTTGATCGCTGCGACGGCCAGTGCGCCCGCGGGCTCGACGATGCTGCGCGTGTCGATGAAGACGTCCTTGATGCCGGCGCAGACGGCGTCGGTGTCCACCGTGATGAACTCGTCGACGAGGTCACTGGCGATGCGGAAGGTTTCTTCGCCCACCAGCTTGACGGCCGTGCCGTCGGAGAACAGGCCGACATCCGGCAGCGTGACGCGATGCTTGGCGGCCACGGATTGCATCATGGCGTCAGAGTCGTTCATCTGGACGCCGACCACGCGGATCTCCGGCCTGACTGCCTTGATGTAATTGGCGACGCCTGAAATCAACCCGCCGCCGCCGATGGCGACGAAGACGGCGTCCAGGCGGCCCTGGTGCTGGCGAAGGATCTCCATCGCGATCGTGCCCTGCCCGGCGATGACCTCCGGGTCGTCGAAAGGATGCACGAAGGTCAGGCCTTCTCGTTCCTGCAGCGTCAACGCGTATTGATAGGCATCGGAATAGCTGTCGCCGTGCAGGTGGACCTCGCCGCCCAGCCCGCGCACCGCGTCGATCTTGAGCTGGGGCGTCGTGACCGGCATGACGATGACCGCCCGGGTGTCCAGCTTGCGCGCACCCAAGGCGACCCCTTGCGCATGGTTGCCTGCGGAGGCGCAGATGACGCCGCGCGCCAGTTGCTCGGCCGACAGATGGGCCATCTTGTTGTAAGCGCCACGCAGCTTGAAGCTGAAGACAGGCTGCTGGTCTTCACGCTTGAGCAACACCGTATTGCCAACTCTTTCACTCAATGCGCGCGCAGGTTCCAGCGCCGATTCGATGGCCACGTCGTACACGCGGGCGGTCAGAATTTTTTTGAGATAGTCGGCGGGCGTCAGCGCCGGTCCCTGGCTGGTTGGCATGGCGAAGGGGAGGACCAATGAGAACAGCGTTTGATGATACGCGGCACTCGTTTTGCACCCAGGAAGCGGTATGGACACGAATGTCATCTTCCGCTTAACAGCAGTGCAAGCGGCCAACGATTCCGCTTTTTCGGGGCGAGTGCATCCCGGGGACCCCGTGCCCCCCAAGCTCTTAACAATTAAGAAAGAGTCGTCAGACGTTTTTGTCAGAGACCTCGCGATGGGCTTGCTGCAGGCGGAGCGTGCTCGCGTGCAGCGCAAGGAGATTGCGTGGGGGAGCTGGCAGATCATGAGCAACCGCATGGATGCCCATCTGCTGCCCTTGCTGGGTGACCGACTGGCGCGCGACGTGGATGGGGTGGCCGCGCAGGAGTTGATCGATCGCCTGGGGGAGCAGGACTTCACCAGCACGACGATCGCGCAGTACATGGTCCTGCTGCGCAAGACCTTGATGCATGGCGTGCTGACTGGCGTGCTCGATGAGATGCCGCGGCTGCCCAAGGTCAAGATCCGCAGCCAGCCGCGTGGCAGCTTCAGCGTGGCGGAGTACCGGCGCCTGGTTGCCACCGCGAGGCGGTTGGTAGGTCAACCCCATCCCGTCCTCGAGACGCTGCAGCCCGGCGAGCGCTTCTGGATTGCGCGCGAGTTGCTCTACATGCCCCGGGAGTTGCCGTGGCTGATCCGGTGGATGGTGAACACCTTCGTGCGCCCCAGTGACATCAAGAGCGTGAGGCATCGCCACATCGACATCGTGCGTGGCAAGCATGTGTACCTGCGGATGCGGTTGCCCGAGACCAAGCGACACAGCCAGCCGATGGTGAGCCTTCGGCCTGCCGTTCAGGTCTATGAGGTGCTCCGCAGCTACCGTCGCTCGAGAGGCGAGGTGGCGCCCGATGACTACCTCTTCTTCCCTGAATTGAAGAATCGAGAGCACGCGCTCGCGGTCCTCAACTTCTTCTTCAAATGGGTGCTTCAGGAAGCCGGCCTCGAGACCGGCCCGCTTGGGCAGAAGCGAACGCTGTATTGCCTTCGCCATACGGCGATCACCCTGCGTCTGCTCTACGGTCAGGGGATCGACATGCTCACGTTGGCCCGCAACGCGCGGACCAGCGTCAACATGATCGAGCGCTTCTATGCGTCGATCCTGAGTGGCGAGATGAATGTGGGGTTGCTGCAGAGCCGGCGTAGCCGCGGGGATTAGGGCAGCCAGCAGCGCAACTAGCGCAAAAAGCCACCCGGCTCTGGCTGGGTGGCTTTCAAGAGTCTTCGACAACTGGCTCACGCCAGCTTGCATCAGAAGGAGTGGCGAATACCCAGGTCGTAGCCGACCGAGGTCTTCGGCGTATAGCCTCCGACGGCGGTGCCGTTCGTGATCGACACCACGGTCGGAGCCGTGATGCTGTTTGAGCCTGCACTGAAGTTGGCGCCGTTCTTGTTCTTGATGTAAGCCACGGTGGCGTACAGGGCGGTGCGCTTGCTCAGGTTGTGCACGTAGCCCACTGCCAGTTGATCGGCTTTGGGTGGGCTGTAGCTGAGGGTGGAGAGCGGGTTTTGGTCCGTCTTGATCTTCACGTTGCCATAGGAGGCTTTGATCACGCCTGCGCCGACCGGAACGGTCACGCCCAGCAGATAGCCATCCAACTTGGTCGCAGGATTGAACAGGGGTGCGTTTTCGGAGTAGTCGATCACGCTCTTGGTGTTCTGGTACTGGGCAAACAGCTTGGCGGCGCCGAAGTCGTAGCTGCCAGCCAGGCTGAAGTTCTTGACCAATGCGTCGGCTCCCAGGGCGTACGACGATTTGGCGTTTTGCTCGCCGTACGAAAGGGCGACATCCACGGGACCGTTGGCATAGCCAAAGCGGCCGCCCCAGTACCGGCCGCCCCGGCTGTTGTCGTTCAGGCTGCTTTGGATGGCACTGTCGTACTTGCCTTGCTCATGGAATGCGTACTGCAGTTGACCGTAGAAGCCTCCCAGATTGGCGGGCAGGAAGTAGCCGATCGAGTTGTTGCTTCGCACGTTGTTGGCTTCGAACGCGGTCGCGGCGCGCTGAACCAATGCAGTACCCGCGCCGTTCGTGCCGAACGGATCGAACACGGTCAGGTTCCAGAACGTGGGCTTGTAATCACGTCCCAGGCGTACTTCACCGAAGGGGCCCGACAGGCTCACCGTTGAGCGACGCTGGAAACTGAGGCCGCTGGCGGTACCGTCGTCGTTCGACAGCGCACCTTCCAGCCAGAAGCTGGCTGCGAGTCCGCCCCCGAGATCTTCTGTGCCGCGGAAGCCCAGACGGCTGGAACTGTTGGCGGAGTTGTTCAAGCCGGTCTTGCTGGCCTTAGCCGTGCTGGGCAGCAATGCGTACGCCAGAGGGTTGGCCATCAACGTCAGCGGGTCCTGAATCAGCTCACTTTTGTTGGAAACACTGCTGATCGAGGCATCCACAATGCCGAACAGGGTCACCGACGATTGGGCCGAGGCCACACCGGCGACAGCCAGGGCAGCCAGAGCAGCTAGGGTTGTCTGCGACCTCCTAGAGTGGCTGCACCTCGCCCGAAACCGCAAGGCAAAGAAAAAAGCCCCGAATCTTGCGACTCGGGGCCAAATCCACCAATTGGGAGGGTGGAGGAGACAACTGGTGCACACCCTGAGGTATGCGTTGGGATAAAGTATAGCAAAGCAATGCTGCATCGCAACAAGCTGGTGATGCGGAAGCGCAACATTTCTACAGATGCGAGCCACGCCGTGAGCAGTTCACGGCGGTGGGCCAGGAACTCTTACAGATGGAATGCACAGTCAGTTGGACCGGCCACGCCGGGACGCGCTCATCCATGGGGTTTGTTGCCGAGACGGGTAGTGGTCACGTCTTAACCATGGACGGGGCGCCGGACGCTGCACGGCCTGAAAACGGGGGGCAGAATCTCGCCCCGCGGCCGATGGAGACCGTCCTGGCGGGAACTGGGGGATGCACCGCCTACGACGTCGTCATGATCCTTCGCCGCGGACGTCATCAGGTGGAAGGCTGCAGCGTGCGCCTCACCAGCGAACGCGCGCAAAAGGATCCCAAGGTCTTCACCAAGATCCATATGCACTTCACGGTGACCGGCCGTGCGATTCCGGAGGCGGCCGTCGAGCGGGCGATCTCGCTGAGTCATGAAACCTACTGTTCAGCCAGCATCATGCTGGCCAAGACAGCTGAGATCACCACGAGCTATGAGCTTGTGGACAGCTCTGGAGCCGCCTCGTCCTGAGATATCGCGTTCACTGGCGCCTGCCGCGCTACCGGTCGGCGAGGCGCAGGGCATGGTCAGATTCGATGGGCGACGGTGGTCATGACACGCGCGGCCGCGCGCATGAGCCCCTTTGCCGGGGCCGGCAACGGTAGCCCGCCCGCCTCTTCTGCCCAGGCTGCATGAGCGGCTTCGTCCGCCTTCATGCGGGCGACTACCGCGCGGGAGGCGACATCACCGGCGGGCAGACGACTCAAATGGCCGTCCAGATGCGCCTCGACCTGCCTTTCCGTCTCATTGACGAAGCCCAGACTCCACCGGTCACCCAAACGACCAGCGATCAGCCCCAGTGCGAAGGCGCCGCTGTACCAGAGGGGATTCAGCAGTGAGGGTCGAGCGCCGAGCCTGTCCAGGCGCTCGCGCGTCCAACTAAGGTGATCCGTTTCCTCCTGTGCCGCCCGCAGCAGTTCCTGCTTTAGTAACAGGTCTGCGGTAGTCGCCGCCTGCGCACTGTAGAGTGCCTGTGCGCATACCTCGCCCACATGGTTGACGCGCATCAGCGCGCCAGCCTCCTTGCGTTCGGCGGCGGACAACGGTGCTTCGGAACCCACCACGGCTTGGGCGGGAGATGGCGTGCTGGCGCGTGGGCTACCCCAGATCGTGCGCAGCGCGCTATCCACAGCGTTGATACAAGCATCGACAGATGAACTCATGTCGCCATTGGAACGCATCCCGCGGGCGTCTTGCTTGCAGCAAGGTTTCGATGCTTTTCTCTATATGAAACTCCCATGTTCTAGGCGCGAGCGGGAGTGCACCCTGACCTTGTTGTACTGCTGCAACGAAACGCGGAGCCCTCTCCAGATTTGGCCCAATTTGCTTTGCCGTGGCGCCGAGCGTCTGGTGCAATAGCGACAACTTCCCAAAAGGAGGTTGGCCCGGGGCCCGGCGGGAGCACAGCATGTGCCAGCGCGGTGAACCCTTCGCACCGGCGCCCTATGTTTAACCTTGGAGAAACTTGCAATGAAAAAATCTCTAGTTGCTCTGGCTGCCCTGGCTGTCGCCGGTGTGGCCTCGGCCCAATCGTCGGTGACCCTGTTCGGTATCGTTGACGCTTCCGTGAGCGGCGTGTCGAACAAGAGCGAACTGGTGACCAACCCCGCGGTTCTGCTGGCCAACCCGTTCGCCTACGCGTTCCTGCCCCAGTCGACCTCGGTGAGCAAGACCGGCCTGAACAACTCGGCCAACAGCTCCAGCCGTCTGGGCTTCCGCGGTGTGGAAGACCTGGGTGGCGGTCTGGCTGCCAGCTTCTGGCTGGAAGGCGCGCTGTCGAACGACGACGGCACCGCCAGCGGCTTCAACTTCCAGCGTCGTTCCACCGTGAGCCTGTCGGGCCCCTTCGGTGAAGTGCGTCTGGGCCGTGACTACAAGCCGACGTTCTGGAACCTGACCGTGTTCGATCCGTTCGGCACGAACGGCGCCGGCACCGCCCTGGTGCAGCGCGCCATCAGCGGCAGCACCGCTCTGCCTGGCATCGAAACGTCGAACGTTCGCGCCAACAACAGCGTCGGCTACTTCCTGCCCCCGAACCTGGGTGGTTTCTACGGTCAGGCGATGTACAGCTTCAGCGAGCAGACGAAGTACGACAACTTCCTGCAAGCCAGCGCCAACAACAACAGCCGCGGTGGCCGTTACTGGGGTGGCCGCTTCGGCTACGCCAACGGTCCCCTGGACGTCGCTGTGGCCTACGGCGAGCAGATCAACACGTCGAACTTCGCAGTCGGCACCAACAACCTGTCGAAGAACTTCAACGTCGGCGGCAGCTACGACTTCGGCGTCGCCAAGCTGTTCGCTCAGTACGTGAACGTCAAGGGCACTGTTGACTACTCGGGCGGCAACCAGCCCCTGTTCAACCCCGACACGAAGCTCGACGGCTACCTGCTGGGCGTGACCGTGCCGGTCGGCGCTGGCCAGATCAAGGCTTCCTACGGCCACGTGAAGACCAAGGTCGACCAGAGCCCCCTGGTGTACCTGACGAACCCGTTCTTCACGTACAACGCTCCGAAGGCTGACCAGCTGGCTCTGGGCTATGTTCACAACCTGAGCAAGCGCACCGCCCTGTACGCCACCGTGGCCTACATCAAGAACAAGAACGGCGCCGACTACAGCGCTGGTTCGGGCAACATCACGGCTCCGTACGTTGCCACGTTCACCAACGCCTTCGGCACGGGTACCTACCTGCCGAAGAACTCGGTGGGCTACGACTTCGGTATCCGCCACTCGTTCTAATCCGATGCTGGCGAAAGCCAGCTGACGATGAAGTTCGACAAAGCCACCCGGTGCAAGCCGGGTGGCTTTTTTCATGGCCGCGGGCCTTCGCTGTCTTCGCTGGAGCGTCGATTTCACGGGGTGTTGCGGCGCACTGCCGAAGCGCTGGTCGCCCCCCCGTCGGCGCTGCGCGCCCTAGTGCTTTCCATGAACCAAAACGGGGCGCTGGGCGCGGTGTTTGGTCTTATGCTCCCTGCGGCCGGGATGCGGTCTGGGCATGTCCTTTGCTCTGCATCCTGCTTCGAGGAATTTCCCCACGCATGCTCGCCTTCGTCCTGCGCCGCCTCATCCAGGCCGTCATCGTCATGGTGGCGGTGGCCTTCATCGCCTTCCTGCTCTTCCAGTATGTGGGCGATCCGGTGGTCTTCCTCCTGGGGCAGGATGCGACGCCCGACCAGATCCGCGAGCTGCGGTCTGCACTCGGCCTCGATCAGCCCTTCTTCGTGCAGTATTGGCACTTCCTGATCAACGCGGCCCAGGGCGAGTTCGGCCTGAGTCTGCGCCAAGGTGCCAAGGTGTCCAGCCTCATCGCCGAGCGCTTCCCTGCCACATTGGAACTGGCGCTGGTTGCAGCAGGACTCGCGTTGCTGCTGGGCATTCCGATGGGCGTGTATGCGGCACTGCGCCGCGGCAGCTTCATGAGCCAGATGTTCATGACGCTGTCTCTGTTGGGCGTCTCGCTGCCCACCTTCCTGATCGGCATCCTGCTCATCCTGGTGTTCGCGGTGCATCTGGGCTGGTTCCCCAGCTTCGGGCGAGGCGACGTGGTGCAGATCGGCTGGTGGCGGACAGGCCTGCTCACGCTCGACGGCTGGCACCACCTGGTGCTACCGGCCGTGACGCTGGCCATCTTCCAGCTCACGCTGATCATGCGGCTGGTGCGTGCCGAGATGCTCGAGGTGCTGCGCACCGACTACATCAAGTTCGCGCGGGCGCGGGGCCTGTCGAACCGTGCCATCCATTTCGGCCATGCGCTCAAGAACACGCTGGTGCCGGTGATGACCATCACCGGGCTGCAACTGGGGGGGCTGATCGCCTTCGCCATCATCACCGAGACCGTGTTCCAGTGGCCCGGCATGGGCCTGCTCTTCATCCAGGCCGTGACCTTCGCCGACATCCCGGTGATGGCGGCCTACCTTTGCCTCATCGCGTTGATCTTCGTCGTGATCAACCTGGTGGTGGACCTGCTGTACTTCGCCGTCGATCCGCGGCTGCGCGTGGGCAAGGCGGGCGGCCATTGATCGGCCAGCGCGAACCCTTTTGCCGCGCAGCGATCCTTCAGCCATGAACACACAACGCCTGTACGCGAACGGCCGGGCTTTCGAGCACATCGCCCGCTTCCATCCTGAACTCACCGCCTTCCGGCGCGACCTGCATGCGAACCCCGAACTGGGCTTCGAAGAGGTCTACACCGCGGGTCGGGTCAAGGCCGCCTTGCAGGCCTGCGGCGTGGACGAAATCCACACCGGCATCGGCAAGACCGGCGTGGTCGGCATCATCCGCGGCCGCTCCACGGCCAGCGGCCGCATGATCGGCCTGCGCGCCGACATGGATGCGCTGCCGATGAAGGAGGACAACGACCTGCCCTGGTGCTCCGGCAAGTCGGGCCTGATGCACGGCTGCGGCCACGACGGGCACACGGCCATGCTGGTGGGCGCGGCCCGCTACCTCGCCGAGACGCGCCACTTCGACGGCACCGCGGTGCTGATCTTCCAGCCGGGCGAAGAGGGCTTCGCAGGCGCCCGCGTGATGATCGAGGACGGGCTGTTCGAGCGCTTCCCCGTCGATGCCGTCTATGCCATGCACAACTGGCCGGCACTGCCCGCCGGCACCATCGGCATCAACCGCGGCGCCATGATGGCGGCGGCGGACCGCATCACCATCCGGATCACGGGCAAGGGCGGCCATGGCGCGCATGCCTACCTGACGGTCGATCCGGTCGTGGTGGCGGCCCACATCATCACGGCTGCGCAGACCATCACGTCGCGCAACGTGCGGCCCATCGACGCCGCTGTGGTCAGCCTTTGCGCCGTGCAGGCGGGCGACCTCGATGCCTTCAGCGTCATCCCCGGCACCGCCACGCTGGTCGGTACCGTGCGCACCTTCAGTTCGCGCGTGCAGGCGCAGGTCGAGCAGCGCCTGCGCGAGCTGTGCACGCAGGTGGCCGCGGCCTTCGGCGCCACGGCCGAGCTGACCTACGAACGCATCTACCCTGCCACCATCAACACGGCGCCCGAGGCGCAGTTCGCCGCCGACGTGGCGGCTGCCATCGTGGGCGAGGGCAATGTCGACCGCCACCTCGAGCCCAGCATGGGCGCCGAGGACTTCTCCTTCATGCTGCAGAAGAAGGCCGGTGCCTATCTGCGCCTCGGCCAGGACGCCCGCGGCGGCGCCTTCCTGCACAACAGCCGCTACGACTTCAACGATGACATCCTGCCTCTGGGCGCCGCGCTGCATGCGGGCCTGGTGGAACAGGGCATGCCCCTGGCCGGTGAAGCCGTCCGGGGTACCGAGGCCGTCGCAAGCCGCGCGGCCTCACAAGACAGGGCCGCCACCGCGGCCCCATGACCGATCGTCCCGAGCCTTGACCAACCCGAGGAGTGATTCCATGAGCTTCAAGAAAAAAGCCGCTGTCGCGGCCGTGCTGGCCGCGGCCAGCCTGATCGCCAGCGCCCAGACGGTGCGCATCGCCAACCAGGGCGACGCGCTGTCGCTGGACCCGCATTCGCTCAATGAATCGCTTCAGCTGTCGGTGGACCTGAACGTCTACGAGGGCCTGACCGACCGCAACAAGGACCTGAGCCTGGCGCCGGCCCTGGCCACGTCCTGGAAGCAGACCGCGCCCGACACCTGGCGCTTCGAGTTGCGCAAGGGCGTGACCTTTCATGACGGCACGCCCTTCACGGCCGACGACGTGATCTTCAGCATCGCGCGCGCGGGCGGCGACGGCTCCGATGTAAAGGCCAAGGTCAACGACATCCAGGAAGTGCGCAAGGTCAACGACCATGCCGTGGACATCGTCACCAAGGGTCCCTTCCCGATCCTGCCGGACGTGCTGTCCGACCTCGCCATCATGAGCAAGAAGTGGTGCGAGGAGAACAAGGCCGAGAAGCCGGTGGACCGACGAAAGGGCATCGAGAACACGGCCTCCTTCAAGGCCAACGGCACCGGCCCCTTCCGCGTGCGCGAGCGCCAGCCCAACGTCCGCACGGTATTCGTGCGCAACATGAACTACTGGGGCAAGATCGAAGGCAATGCGCAGGAAGTGATCTTCACGCCCATCGCCAACCCGGCCACCCGCGTGGCGGCGCTGGTTTCGGGCGAGGTGGACGTGATGGAGCCGGTGCCCGTGCAGGACATCGCCCGCATCAATGCGAGCCCCAGCGCGCGCGTGGTGGTCGGCCCCGAGCTGCGCACCATCTTCCTGGGCATGGACCAGAAGCGCGACGAGCTGCTGTACTCCAGCGTGAAGGGCAAGAACCCCTTCAAGGACAAGCGCGTGCGCCAGGCCTTCTACCAGGCCATTGACATCAACGGCATCCAGAAGACGGTGATGCGCGGCGCCTCCCGTCCCACGGCGCTGATGGTGGGCCCCGGCATCAATGGCTGGACCGAGGCGCAGGACAAGCGACTGCCCTACGACCCCGAGGCCGCCAAGAAGCTGCTGGCCGATGCCGGCTACCCCAGCGGCTTCGAGGTCACGATGAACTGCCCCAACGACCGCTACGTCAACGACGCACAGGTCTGCCAGGCAGTGGCGGCCAACCTGGCGCGCATCGGCGTCAAGATCAATCTGGCGGCCGAGACCAAGGGCACCTACTTCCCCAAGATCCTGCGCCGCGACACCAGCTTCTACCTGCTGGGCTGGACGCCCACCACCTACGACTCGCACAACGCGCTGGACGCGCTGATGCGCTGCCCCAACGACAAGGACGGCAGCGGTCAGTTCAACCTGGGCGCCTACTGCAATCCCAAGCTCGACGAGCTGATCGGCCAGATCAAGTCGGAGACCGACAAGGCCAAGCGCCAGGGCCTGATCGAAGCGGCCTTCAAGATCCACACCGACGACATCGGCCACCTGCCGCTGCACCAGCAGTCGCTGGCCTGGGGCGTGAGCAAGAAGGTGTCGCTGACCCAGCGGGCCGACAACTTCATGCCCTTCAAGTGGATCAGCATCAAGTGACCGGCCGGGCGTGAGGGCAGCCAGCGGCTGAACATCACGTACGCACCGCCCTGGCCGTGCAGAACGATGGCCAGGGCGGCACGCACTTCGCTTGGCAGGGTGACGGGCGCCGGATTCGCCCCTTGCCCATTACCTCTCCCCCGATGAAGAACACGCTCCTCCGTTGGCTCGACAGCGATGTCGGCCACAGTTTCAGGACCTCGCCCGTGGCGGTGGCCGCGGCGGTCATCGCCTTCGTCTGCATCTTCTGCTCGGTGTTCGCCGGCTGGGTGGCGCCGCACAACCCCTTCGATCTTGCTTCGCTGGAGCTGGGCGATGCGCGGCTGCCGCCGGCCTGGAGCGAGGGCGGCAGCAGCAAGTACCTGCTGGGCACCGATGACCAGGGACGCGACATCCTCTCGGCGCTGATCTACGGCGCGCGCATCTCGCTGGTGGTGGGCGTGGTGTCGGTCATCCTGTCGGTGGTGGTGGGCGTGCTGCTGGGCCTGCTCGCGGGCTTCCTGGGCGGCTGGCTCGATGCCTTCCTGATGCGGCTGTGTGACGTGATGCTGTCCTTCCCGCCCATCCTGGTGGCGCTGCTGATCGCGGGCGTGGGGCGTGCGCTCTTTCCCAATGCGCACGAGTCGCTGGCCTTCGGCGTGCTGATCATCTCGATCTCGCTCACGGGCTGGGTGCAGTACGCGCGCACGGTGCGCGGCTCCACGCTGGTGGAGCGCAGCAAGGAATACGTGCAGGCGGCGCGCGTCACCGGTGTGGCGCCGCTGCGCATCATGCTGCGCCATGTGCTGCCCAACGTGACGGGTCCGGTGCTGGTGCTGGCCACCATCCAGGTGGCGACGGCCATCATCACCGAGGCCACACTCAGCTTCCTGGGCGTGGGCGTGCCGCCCACCTCGCCCTCGCTGGGCACACTGATCCGCGTCGGCAACGACTACCTGTTCTCCGGCGAATGGTGGATCACGGTCTTTCCCGGCGCCATGCTGGTGCTGATCGCGCTGTCGGTGAACCTGCTGGGCGACTGGCTGCGCGATGCTTTAAATCCCCGGCTGCGGTGAAAGAAGGACATACCGCCATGAGCCTTCTTCAGGTCAAGAACCTCGTCGTCGAATTCCCCGGCCGCCGCGGCACGCTGCGGGCGCTGGACGACATCTCCTTCGACATCGCGCCGGGCGAGATCCTGGGCGTAGTGGGCGAGTCGGGCGCCGGCAAGTCGCTCACGGGCGCGGCCATCATCGGCCTGCTGGAGCCGCCGGGCCGCGTGGCCAGCGGACAGATCCTGCTGCAGGGCCAGCGCATCGACAACCTCGGCTATGAGCAGATGCGCCATATCCGCGGCCGCAAGATCGGCGCGATCTTCCAGGATCCGCTCACCTCGCTGAACCCGCTCTACACCGTGGGCCGGCAGTTGGTGGAAACCGTCCGCGCGCACCTGCCCGTGACCGAGTCCGAGGCCAAGCGTCGCGCCATCGCGCTGCTGCAGGACACGGGCATCCCGGCGGCCGAGCAGCGCATCGACCACTATCCCCACCAGTTCTCCGGCGGCATGCGCCAGCGCGTGGTGATCGCGCTGGCGCTCGCGGCCGAGCCGCAGCTGATCGTGGCCGACGAGCCCACCACCGCGCTGGACGTGTCGATCCAGGCGCAGATCATCCAGCTGCTCAAGCGCCTGTGCCGCGAGCGCGGCGCGGCCGTCATGCTGATCACCCACGACATGGGCGTGATCGCCGAGACCTGCGACCGCGTGGCCGTGATGTACGCCGGCCGCATCGCCGAGATCGGCCCCGTGCACGAAGTGATCCACCAGCCCGCGCATCCCTACACCGCCGGGCTGATGGCGTCGATCCCGGAGATGGACAGCGACCGCGAGCGGCTGAACCAGATCGACGGCGCCATGCCGCGCCTCAATGCGATTCCCCAGGGCTGCGCCTACAACCCGCGCTGCCCGCGGGTGTTCGACCGCTGCCTGCAGGAGCGGCCCGAGCTGATGGCCGCCGGCGCCACGCGTGCCGCCTGCTGGCTGCACGACGGGACCGATCCGCACCGTGGTCATGACCGTCTGGCCGCCCAGCATGCCGCCGCGGTGGCGCACGGCGAACGGGCCACCCCCGACGCCGCCACGCCTGTCCAGGAGATCGACGAATGAGTGCCGCGTTCGTGCCTTCCGCAAAAGCCGACGCGGCCGCCGGCACGGCGCCGCTGGTCGTCGCCCATGACCTGGCCCGCACCTTCGACGTGTCGGCCCCCTGGCTCAATCGCGTGCTGGAGCGCAAGCCCCGCACGCTGCTGCATGCCGTCGACGGCGTGAGCTTCGAGATCGAGCGCGGCAAGACGCTGGCGCTGGTGGGTGAATCGGGCTGTGGCAAAAGCACCGTCGCCCGCCTGCTGGTGGGCCTGTACGAGCCCACGCGCGGCGGCATGCGCTTCGACGGCCAGGATGCGCATGCGGCCTACCGTACATCCGCCGGACGTCAGCTGCGTCGGCGCATCCAGATGATCTTCCAGGACCCGTACGCCAGCCTCAATCCGCGCTGGGTGGTCGAGGACATCATTGCCGAGCCGCTGCGCGAGCACGGCATCCTGCGCGAGAAGGCGCCGGTGCGCGAGCGCGTGGGCGAGCTGCTGCGCTCGGTGGGCCTGTCGCCGCTGGACATGACCAAGTACCCGCACCAGTTCTCGGGCGGGCAACGCCAGCGCATCTCCATCGCCCGGGCGCTGGCCACGGCGCCCGAGTTCCTGGTCTGCGACGAGCCCACTTCGGCCCTGGACGTGAGCGTGCAGGCGCAGGTGCTCAACATCATGAAGGACCTGCAGCGCGAGCGGGGCCTGACCTACCTGTTCATCTCGCACAACCTCGCCGTGGTGCGCCATGTGAGCGACCAGGTGGGCGTGATGTACCTGGGCCGGCTGGTGGAGCTGGCGAACAAGGCCGAGCTCTTCGCGCAGCCGCGCCATCCGTACACGCGCATGCTGCTGGACGCGATCCCGCAGATGCATGCGACCGGCCGCTCCCGTACGCCGGTGCAGGGCGAGGTGCCCAATCCGCTCAATCCGCCCACGGGCTGCGCCTTCCACCCACGCTGCCCGCATGCCAACGCGCGTTGCTCGGCCGAGCGGCCGGCGTTGCTGTCCATCGGCGGCGTGCGCGTGGCCTGCCACGCGGTGGAAGAGGGGCGCATCTGATCCGTTGAGCGCGGGGGCGCCGCGCCAGCGGTAGTTCCACCGATGCCCGTCGCGGGGTGGGGGCGTAAGGTCGGTAGCCCGGTCCGGCGACGCCGGGCCCTTCTCTTTCCGGAATCAAGATGCTCCGACAACAACAGACCTTCCGCCGCGCCTTCATGGCGGCGGCCCTCGCCACCGCCGCATCGGCCGCCAGTGCCCAGCAGGTCAACGTCATCTGCTCCGTGCAGGCCGACTGGTGCAACATGATCGCCACCGTCTATGCGCGCACCACCGGCGTCAAGATCAACTTGGCGCTCAAGGGTTCGGGCGAGGCGCTGGCCCAGCTGATCGCCGAGCGCGACAACCCCAAGACGGACGTCTGGTTCGGCGGCACGGGCGATCCGCACCTGCAGGCCGCCGAGCAGAACCTCACGTTGGAATACAAGTCGCCCACGCTCACGCAGCTGTACCCCTGGGCGCAGCAGCAGGCCCAGCAGTCGGGCTTCCGCACCGTGGGCATCTATTCGGGCCCGCTGGGCTTCGGCTACAACACCGAACTGCTCGCCAAGAAGAAGCTGCCGGTGCCGCGCAGCTGGGCCGACCTGCTCAAGCCCGAATACAAGGGCGACATCCAGGTGGCCAACCCCGCGTCCAGCGGTACGGCCTACACCATGATCGCGACGCTGGTGCAGCTGATGGGCGAGGACAAGGCTTTCGAATACCTCAAGGGCCTGCACAAGAACGTCTCGGCCTACACCCGTTCCGGCACCGCGCCGATCAAGGCGGTGGCGCGCGGCGAGACCGCGGTGTCGATCAGCTTCGTGCACGACGCGCCGCAGGAGAAGATGCAGGGCTTCCCGGTCGAGACGGTGACGCCCGCCGAAGGCACCGGCGCCGAGATCGGCTCCATGAGCATCGTGAAGGGCGCCCGCAACCTGGAGCAGGCCAAGAAGTTCTACGAATGGGCGCTGACGCCCCAGGCGCAGGCTTTCGGTGCGGCTTCCAAGCAATACCAGCTGCCGTCGAACAAGGCCACGGTGGTCGACCCCAACGTGCCCGACTTCAAGAAGATCAAGCTGATCAACTACGACTACAAGACCTACGGCGCCAGCGCCGAGCGGCGACGCCTGATCGCCCGCTGGGAAAAAGAAGTCAACTCGCTGCCCCGCTGAGTGCGCGCCCCCCGTTCGAACGCGGCGGCCTGGTCGTGCATCGCGATCGGGCTCGTCGCCTATGCGCTCTTGCCCTGGTATGCGATCCAGGACACCAGCTGGTGGCAGGCGCTGCCCGGCATCTGGCGTGAAGGCGATGCGGCCGATGGGCTGATCCAGGCTGCGAAGCAGGGGCGGCCATGGCTCTTCGCGGGCCTGGCCGGACTGGTGCTGTGCATGATCGGCTCGAGCCTGGCGCCAGGCCGCGCCCAGGGCCGTTGGTGGCTGGCGGGCGGCGGCCTCGGCGCGCTGGCGCTGGCCGTGTCGGGTCTGGCCATCGGCGCGCGCGGCTGGAGCTTCGCCGCACTCAACACGCTGTTCGGCGAACTGCAGGTCAACCAGTTCGGCATCGGCATCGGCGGCTTCGTCGTCTTCGCGATGCTTGTCGTGCTGGCCGCCTTCGGGCTCGCGCGGCTGGGCTTCTTCCGCGGCGACCTGTTCGTCTCCGCGGCCGTGGTGGGCTGTGGGATGGTGCTGCTCATGTTCATCGGCTGGCCGGTGGGCAAGGCGCTGTCGGCGGCCTTCTTCGACGAGGACGGGCATGCGTCGCTCGCTGCCTTCGGCGCGCGGGTGTTCACCGAACGCATCTGGGGCCTGGGCTGCGTCGGCGGCGGCACGAGCTGCGGCGTGGCCTGGAACACGCTGCTGCTGGCCCTGCTGACGGCCGCCGGCACCACCTTCCTGGGCACGCTGATCGCGCTGATGGCCGAGCGCGGCGCACGCCGCTGGCAGGGGCCGCTGAAGGTGGTGGCGCTGCTGCCCATCATCACGCCACCCTTCGTGGTGGGGCTGGGGCTGATCCTGCTGTTCGGCCGCGCGGGCGTGGTCAATCAGGCGCTTGAAGCGTGGTTCGGCATTCCTGCCACGCGCTGGTTCTACGGCCTGCCCGGCATCCTCACGGCGCAGCTCTTCGCCTTCACGCCCATCGCCTTCATGATCATGCGCGGCGTGGTGCAGGGCATTGCGCCCAGCCTGGAAGAGGCGGCCCTGATGCTGCGGGCCGACCGCTGGCGCACCTTCCGCACCGTGACGCTGCCGCTGCTCAAGCCCGGGCTGGCCAATGCCTTCCTGGTGGGCTTCATCGAGAGCATCGCGGACTTCGGCAACCCGGTGGTGGTGGGCGGCCAGTATTCGGTGCTCTCCACCGACATCTTCTTCGCCATCGTGGGGGCGCAGTACGACCAGGGCCGGGCGGCCTCGCTGGCGTGGGTGCTGACCCTCTTCGCGCTGCTGGTGTTCGCGGTGCAGCGTGGTCTGCTGGGCCGCCAGAACTTCACCACCGTGAGCGGCAAGGGTGACTCCGGCGTGCCCATGCCGCTGCCCACGGGCGTGCTGCGCACCGTGCAGTGCGTGGCGCTGCCGTGGATCGGCTTCACCGTGGTGGTCTACCTGTTCGCCTTCGCAGGCGGCTTCGTGCAGACCTGGGGGCGCGACTACACGCTCACGCTGCAGCACTTCCGCACGGCCTTCTCGCTGGAGTGGGGCCAGTTCGGCCTGGTGTGGGCGGGCACGGCGTGGAACTCGCTGTGGACCACGCTCAGGCTGGCGGGCCTGTCTGCGCCGCTGACGGCGGCGCTGGGCCTGCTGATCGCCTGGCTGCTGGCGCGCAACGAATTCAAGGGGCAGGGCGCCTTCGAGTTCGCCGCGCTGCTGGCCTTCGCGATTCCGGGCACGGTGCTGGGCGTGAGCTACATCCTGGCCTTCAACGTGCCGCCGCTGGAGCTCACGGGCACGGGCCTGGTGATCGTGCTGTGCTTCATGTTCCGCAACCTGCCGGTGGGCGTGCGGGCGGGCACGGCCGCCTTCAAGCAGCTCGACCGCTCGCTGGACGAGGCCTCGCTCATGCTGCGGGCCTCCACCGCGCAGACGCTCATGCGCGTGGTGCTGCCGCTGCTCAAGCCGGCGCTGGTGGCCGCGCTGGTCTACAGCTTCGTGCGGGCCATGACGACGGTGAGCGCCGTGATCTTCCTAGTCACGGCCGAGAACGAACTGGCCACCACCTACATCATCGGCCGCGTGGGCAACGGCGACTACGGCGTGGCGCTGGCGTACTGCACGGTGCTGATCGTGCTGATGTCGCTGGCCATCGCCTTGATCCAGCTGCTGGTCGGCGAGCGCCGGCTTGGACGCCGCAAGGTGGCGCCACCTGTCGCCGCATGACGCGCGCAAAAGAAACACGGAATACGCACAGATGAGCGACGGCATCGAATTTCGCAACGTCACCAAGCGCTACGGCAGCGACGCCAATGCGCCGCTGGCGGTCAAGGGCATCAGCTTCGAGGTGCCCAAGGGCACGCTGACCACCATCCTCGGCCCCTCGGGCTGCGGCAAGACCACCACGCTGCGCATGATTGCGGGGCTGGAGTCGCCCAGCTCGGGCCAGATCCTCATAGGCGGGCGCGACGTCACCACGCTCGGCCCGGCCGAGCGCAACGTGTCGATGATGTTCCAGAGCTACGCGCTCTTTCCGCACATGAACGTCATCGAGAACGTGGCCTACGGCCTGCGCATGAGCCGCGTCGCCAAGGCCGAGGTGGCCGCGCGCGCCCGCGAGGCGCTGCGCGGCGTCGGGCTGGTGGGCTTCGACGAACGGCTGCCCAGCGAGCTGTCTGGCGGCCAGCAGCAGCGGGTGGCTTTGGCGCGCGCGCTGGTGCTGGAGCCGGCGGTGCTGCTCTTCGACGAGCCGCTGTCCAACCTGGACGCGCGCCTGCGACGCGAGATGCGCGAGGAGATCCGCGCCATCCAGCAGCGGCTGCAACTCACCGTGGCCTATGTGACGCACGACCAGGGCGAGGCGCTGGCCGTGAGCGACCAGATCATCGTGATGGACCATGGCGTGATCGCCCAGCGCGGCACGCCCCAGGCGCTCTACAACCAGCCCGAGAGCGAATTCGTGGCCGGCTTCATGGGCGAGGCCATGGTCTTCGCCGGCGAGGTCGAGGCCGATGGCCGGGTGCGCCTGGGACCGATCGCCTGGTCCGCGCCCCAGCCGCTGCCCGCCGGCCCGGTCAAGCTGGCCGTGCGGCCTGAAGCTTGGCAGATCGGTGCGGCCGACGGCCTGCCGGCGGTGTGTGCCAAGGCTGCGTACCTGGGTCATGGCTACGAATACAGCTTCGACACCCCCCTGGGGCCGGTCTTCGTGCTGAGCGGCCATGCGGGACAGCCGATCGCGCAGGGCGAGCGGACGCAACTGGCGCTCGGGCGCCAGGGCGTGTCGGTCGTCCGCACCGCAGCGGCCTGAGCGCCCGCCCGGGCGCTCCTGAACGCGCGCTTGTCTCGGGAGGGGCCGATGCGCCTCCCGCGCCGCCTTCATGTGTGCGGCGCCCGGCCGCGACAATCGCCACTCGTCCGGCACCGCATCCGCCATGCGGCGCCAATCCCCTGTCGGTGTTCCCCGCTTCATCGCTTCGTCATCCGGGCGCCCCAGCATGCACGGCTGCAACAACGAAGGACGGGGAACTTCCATGGATCGAACTGTGATCGGCACACTCGCGGCCGCCGTCTGCCTTGGCCTTGCGGGCTGTGGCGGCGGCGCTTCCACCCTGCAGATCGGCAGCGCGACGCCGGTGCCTGCAGCGTCGGCACCAGCGCCAGCGCCCGCGCCGGCCGCGGCGCCGGCGCGGGCACCGCTCGAACTCACGCTGCTGCACATCAACGACCACCATTCCAATCTGGCGGCCAAGACGCGCACGCTGCAACTGCAGGCGGGCGACGCCACGCGCAGCACGGTCAGCGTCGAGGCGGCGGGATTTGCGCGCGTGACGGCCGCCATGAACCAGCTGGCGGCCGGCAAGGCCAACGTGCTCAAGCTGCATGCGGGCGATGCGCTCACCGGCACGCTGTTCTTCAACCGTGCCGGCGCCGACGGCGAGGCCGACGCGGCGCTGATGAACACCGTCTGCTTCGATGCCTTCACGCTGGGCAACCACGAGTTCGACAAGGGCGACAGCGGCCTCAAGAACTTCCTGGACCTGCTGCGCCAGGGCCGCTGCAAGACGCCCGCGCTGAGCGCCAACGTCGTCTTCGGCGCCAATTCGGCGCTCAACCCGGCGCGCGCGCCAGGCGCCGTGCAGCGGTCCACCGTGGTCGAGCGCAGTGGCCAGAAGATCGGCATCGTCGGCCTGACCATCGCGGGCAAGACCAAGGCCTCCTCCAGCCCCGACGCCGACACCACCTTCGAGGACGAGACCATCGCCGCGCAGCGCGAGATCGACCGCCTGCGCGCCCAGGGCATCGACAAGATCGTGCTGATGAGCCACATCGGCTACGAGTACGACCTGCAGGTGGCCAAGGCGCTGTCCGGTGTGGACGTGGTGGTGGGTGGCGATTCGCACACACTGCTCGGCCCCGACGCACTGAACACGCTGGGCGTGGGCTCGCCCGCCGGCGCCTACCCCACGCAGATCACCAACAAGGACGGCAAGCGCGTCTGCGTGGTGCAGGCCTGGGAATACGCGCAGGTGGTGGGCGAGCTCGAGGTCAGCTTCGACGCCAACGGCGACGTCACGGCCTGCAGCGGCACGCCGCATGTGCTGGTGGGCGACAACTACACGCTGGCCGGCAAGGCGCCCACCGATGCGCAGCGCAAGGCCATCCAGGCCGACGTGGCGGCCACCAACGGGCTGCTCTACACCGTGGCGCCCGATGCCACGGCCAGCGCGGTGCTCAAGCCCTTCGCCGACCGCATCGAGGTCTTCAACAGGACGGACGTCGCCGTGGCGGTTGAAGAGCTGTGCTCGCGCCGTGTGCCGGGCGGCGCCGGCACGGTCGACTATTCGCGCTCCAGCAGCAGCTGCAACACGCTTGGGAGCGTGTCGCTGCGTGGCGGCGACATCCAGCAGCTGGTGGCTCAGGCCTACCTGGAAGTGGCGCAGAAGAAGTACGGCGGCGCCGACATCTCGCTGCAGAGCGGCGGCGGCGTGCGCATTTCGCTCGTGCCCGGCAAGGTGACTGCGGCGCAGGTGATCCAGGTGCTGCCCTTCGGCAACATGCTGTTCCGGCTGGACATCACTGGTGCGGAGGTGAAGGCGATGCTGGAGGACGGGCTCGACGCGGTCTACGGCACCGGCGGCACGACCGGCCCCTATCCCTACACCGGCGGCCTGCGCTTCGACGTGGATGCGCGCCTGGCCAAGGGCGCGCGCACCAGCAACATCGAGGTGCGCGACGCGAAGACCGGCGCCTGGGCCGCACTGGACGCCAGCAAGACCTACAAGCTCTTCGTGCTGAGCTTCAACGCCAACGGCGGCGATGGGTACAAGACGCTGGCCGCCATGCCCGCGGCGCGGCGCCTGGACATCGGCGTGCTCGATGCCGACGTGTTCATGGACTACATCCAGTCGCAGGCCAGGGACAGCGTCACCGGCCTGCCGGCGTTGAAGAAGCTGCCGGTGGAGCTCTACAGCACCAAGAGCTACCAGGCGCCCTGAGCGCCTGCCCCTACTGCTCTTCGCTCCAGGCCAGCCCGTCGCGCGCGATCATGGCGCTGCTCGCGCTTGGCCCCCAGGTGCCGGCGGCGTAGGGGCGGGGGCCGCTGTCGTTCTGCCAGGCCTCGATCAGCGGCTCGACCCAGCGCCAGGCCTCTTCCTGCTCGTCGCTGCGCACGAAGAGGTTGAGCCGGCCGTCGATCACGTCCAGCAGCAGCCGCTCGTAGGCGCCGACACGCTCGGTGCCGAAGCGCTGGCCGAAGTCCAGGTCCAGTTGCACGGTGGCCAGCGGCTGGGTGCCGTCGCCGCTGCGCTTGCGGCTGTTCTGGGCCTGCGCCAGCAGGTGCAGCTCCAGCCCGTCCTTGGGTTGCAGGTTGATCACCAGCTTGTTGGCACTGGCCCCGGCCGGCGCGCGGAAGATGGCGTGCGGCGTGGGCTTGAAGTTGACCTCGATGCGCGCATCGCGCGAGGCCAGGCGCTTGCCGGTGCGGATGTAGAAGGGCACGCCGGCCCAGCGCCAGTTGGCGATCTCGGCGCGCAGGGCGACGAAGGTCTCGGTGCGGCTGGCCGGGTCGATGCCCGGCTCCTGCAGGTAGCCCTGCACCCGCTCGCCGTAGGCGGTGCCGGCGGTGTACTGGCCCCGTACCGCGTGCATGCCGATGGACTCGGGCGTCCAGGGCTTGAGGGAGCGCAGCACCTTGAGCTTCTCGTCGCGCAGCGCGTCCGCATGGGCATTGATGGGCGGCTCCATTGCCACGGCGCATAACAGCTGCAGCGCATGGTTCTGCACCATGTCGCGCAGCGCGCCGGTCTGGTCATAGAAGGCGCCGCGTTTTTCCACGCCCAGGTCCTCGGCGATGGTGATCTCGATGCTGGCGATGTACTCGCGGCGCCACAGCGGCTCGAACAGCGCGTTGCCGAAGCGCATGGCGAACAGGTTCTGCACCGAGGGCTTGCCCAGGTAGTGGTCGATGCGGAAGACCTGCTCTTCCTTCAGCACGCGGCCCACGGCAGCGTTGATGGCGCGGTTGGAGGCGAGGTCATGGCCCAGCGGCTTCTCGAGCACCACGCGGGTCTTGGGGCCGCCCAGGCCGGCGGCGGCGATGCGCTCGACGGTCTGGGTGAAGAGCGAGGGCGCGGTGGCCAGGTACATCACCACCGTGTCGGCATCGCGCTGCTGGAGCGTCTGCGCCAGGCGCTCGTAGTCCGCCGGCTTGGACAGGTCCATGCGCAGGTAATGCAGCAGGTCGGCGAACTTCTCGAATTCCTCCGGGCTGGGCCGCTTGGCGCCTTCGACGGCCTTGAAGCGGGACTGGATGAGTTCGCGGTACTGCGCATCCGACAGGTCATCGCGCGCCACGCCGATGATGCGGCCACCGGCCGGCAGGCTGCCGTGGCGGAAGGCCTGGAAGAGGGCGGGCATCAGCTTGCGCCAGGCCAGGTCGCCGGTGCCGCCGAAAAGAACGAGGTCGAAACTCATGGGGCAGAACATGCGCGCTGCGCGCGCGGTGGATGCGGGGCCCCGACTGTAAGCGGCGCGCCACATGCCGCATCCACGGATGTACGCCGCATGACGGGTCTTGCTGGCTTGCTGGCCAGGGCCTGCAGAGGGCGGACGACAATCGCGCCATGAACCTGGTCTTCGATCTCGGCGGCGTGCTCATCGACTGGCAACCCGCCGATCACCTGAAAAAGCACTTCCCGCAGCGGGCGGCCGACGACGCCTCGGCCCATGCGCTGGTCCGGGCCTTCTTTCACCATCAGGACTGGCTGGATTTCGACGGCGGCTTGCGGGAAGCCGAGGACGTGGCGGCGCGCACCGCCCAGCGACTCCAGCTTCCGCCGGATGCGGTCAGAGAACTGGTCGTGCCCTTGGGCGAGATCCTTCAGCCCGTGGCCGTCACCGTCGACATGCTGGCCCGGCTGGCCGAGCAGCGCGACGCGGGCGCGTCGCTCAAGCTCTATTACCTCTCGAACATGCCGCTGCCCTACGCGCGGGCGCTGGAGCGTCGCCTGCCCGAACTGTTCGGGCGCTTCGACGGCGGCGTGTTCTCGGGCGACGTCAAGCGCATCAAGCCGAATACCGAGATCTTCGAATTGCTGGCGTGGCGTCATGGTCTGGTGCCTGCCGACACCCTGTTCATCGACGACTCGGTGCCGAACGTGGAGTCGGCGATGGCCCTGGGCTGGCAGGCGCTGCACTGCACCTCGCCGGCTGCGCTCGCTGCGCAACTGCCGCGGATGGTGGACAAGGCGCTTGGCACCTGAGCACGTGCCGCGGGCCTGGGCGCTTGCGTGGCCCGCTCAGGCGGGCGCGTCCTGCGCGCCGCTTCGCACGACCTGGTCGATGTCGAAGCCCAGCGTGCGGGCGTAGTCCAGTTCGGTGGCCAGGCTCGCCTCGTCGAGGTGCTGCACGCGCGAGAGCACCCACAGGTAGTCGCGCTTGGGCGTGCCCACCAGCGCCACCTGGTAGTCGCGGTCGAGCTTGAGGATCCAGTAGTCGCCCCACACGACCGGAAGCCAGCGCAGCCATGCGGGTGCGAAGCTCACCGCCAGACGGCCGGCGCCGGGCAGGCCTGCCACGCGCACGGCGTGGGCGATGCCCACCGACTCGTCCACCTGGCCGTCCTGCCGGAGGCAGCGGTTGCGCACCTCGACCGTGCCGTCCGGCAGCGGGGTGTATTCAGCCGACACGGTACCGCCGCAGGCCTTCTCGAAACGGTTGGGCAGCCGGGCCTGCTCGTACCAGACGCCCGCATAGCGCTTGAGGTCCACCGGCGCGACCACCTGGAGCGGTGCGCGCATCAACGGGGCGCCGTCCGCGGGGCCGGCGGGCAACTGCCGGCGGCGGGCCCACTTCAGGCCCGCCATGGCGGCGATTCCGCCCACGCAGAAGGCGGCCGCGAGCAGCGCGATGCGGTGGCTGGTGGCGTGGTCGTTATCGAGGGCCTGGCTCTCGCTCAGGTCGTGGCCGGTACGGCTCATGGGGTCTCCCGGTGAGTGGATCGGAACAGCATGACAACTTAGCGTCCCCGGCGCGCGTGGCCTGTCAGCCACCAGCCAAAAGCCGCGTGCGCACGCGGGTTGCGCCACAGTCGCGCGACATAATCGTTTGCATGAACCAACTCGACGCCCTCCGCCAATGGACCACCGTGGTCGCCGACACCGGTGACTTCCGTCAGCTCGCCCAGTTCAAGCCGCAGGACGCGACCACCAACCCGTCGCTGATCCTGAAGGCGGTGCAGAAGCCCGAGTACCGGCCGCTGCTCGACGAGGCCCTGTCGCGCCATGCCGGCCGGCCGCTGGACGAGATCGTGGACCGGCTGCTGGTGCGCTTCGGCTGCGAGATCCTGGCGCTGGTGCCTGGCCGGGTGTCGACCGAGGTGGACGCGCGCCTTTCCTTCGACACCACGGCCACCGTGGCCCGTGCACTGCGGCTGGTCGATCTGTACAAGGCCGAGGGCATCGACGTCGAGAAGCGGCTGCTGATCAAGATCGCTGCCACCTGGGAGGGCATCGAGGCCGCGCGCGAGCTGGAGGCCCGTGGCATCCACACCAACCTGACGCTCCTGTTCTCCTTCGCCCAGGCCGTGGCCTGCGGTGCGGCGGGCGTCAAGCTCATCTCGCCCTTCGTGGGCCGCATCTACGACTGGTACAAGAAGAGCGCTGGCGGCAGCTGGGACGAGGCCGCCAATGCCGGCGCCAACGACCCAGGCGTGAAGTCCGTGCGCCGCATCTTCGACTACTACAAGCGCCACGGCATCGCCACCGAGGTGATGGGCGCGAGCTTCCGCAACGTGGGCCAGATCGGTGCGCTGGCCGGCTGCGACCTGCTGACCATCAGCCCCGAGCTGCTGGCCGAGCTGGCCGCCAGCGAGGCACCGCTCGCGCTGGCCCTGGACGCCGCCTCGGCGCGCGACCGCGCCGACATCCCCAAGGTCACGCTCGACGAGCCGGCCTTCCGCTTCGCGCTCAACGAAGACGCCATGGCCACCGAGAAGCTGGCCGAGGGCATCCGCGGCTTCACGGCCGATGCGGTCAAGCTCGACAAGCTGATGGGAGCCGCCTGATGCCCGTGCGCTGCGAGCAGACGCCCGCCTGGGCCCGCCTCCAGGCCCTGCGTGCAGAGCGCCAGGGCTTCGACCTGCGCCAGGCCTTCGCCGGCGATGCCAGCCGCGCCGCTGGCCTGAGCCAGGAGGCGCCGAACATCTTCGCGGACCTGTCCAAGAACCTGATCGACGCCGAGGTCGAGCAGGTCCTGCTGCAGCTGGCCGCCGACTGCGGCCTGGAAGCGAAGCGGGCCGCGCTCTTCGCCGGGGAGCCGATCAACAGCACCGAAGGCCGCGCCGTCATGCACTGGCTGCTGCGCACGCCCGCCGGTGCCACGGGCCTGGCCCCGGCTGCCGCAGCCGAGCTGCCGGCGGTGCACGAGACGCTGGACGCCATGCTGACCTACGCCGAGAAGGTGCGGTCCGACCACACCATCACCGACGTGGTCAACATCGGCATTGGCGGCTCCGACCTCGGCCCGCAGATGGCCGTGCTGGCGCTGGCCGAGCAGGTGGCGCCGGGCAAGCATTTCCACTTCGTGTCCAACGTGGATGGGCATGAACTGGCCGGCGTGCTCAAGGGCCTGGCGCCGGAGCACACGCTGTTCCTGATCGCCTCCAAGACCTTCACCACGGCCGAGACCATGGCCAACGCCCAGTCGGCCAAGCGCTGGTACGAGCAGTCCGGCGGCACCGACATCGCCGGCCACTTCGCGGCGCTCACCACCAACGTCGATGCGGCGCGCGCCTTCGGCATCGACACCACCTTCGGCTTCTGGGACTGGGTGGGCGGCCGCTATTCGATGTGGTCGGCCATCGGCCTGCCCGTCGCGCTGGCTGTGGGGGCCGAAGGCTTCCGCCGTCTGCTGGCGGGTGCCCATGCCATGGACGAGCATTTCCGCACCGCGCCGTTGGCCCACAACCTGCCGGTGCGGCTGGGCCTGCTGGATGTCTGGTACCGCAACTTCCTGGGCTTCACCAGCCGCTGCATCGCGCCGTACCACAGCGCGCTGCGCCGCGTGCCGGCCTACCTGCAGCAGCTGGAGATGGAAAGCAACGGCAAGCAGGTGGACCAGGACGGCCGGCCGCTCGCCGTGGGCACCTCGCCCGTGCTGTGGGGCGAGCCGGGCACCAACGGCCAGCATGCCTACTTCCAGATGCTGCACCAGGGCACGGACGTGGTGCCGCTGGAATTCGTGGCCGTCCGCCAGCCGGCGCATTCGCTCGAAGGCCACCATGCCAAGCTGCTCGCCAACGCCCTCGCGCAGGCGCAGGCGCTGATGGTGGGCAAGGCCGACGCGGGCGGGCATCGCAACTTCCCCGGCAACCGGCCGAGCAGCTTCTTCGTGCTGGACGAGCTTACGCCCGAGTCGTTGGGCGCCTTCATCGCCATGTACGAGCACCGGGTGTTCGTCAGCGGCGCGATCTGGGGCATCAACAGCTTCGACCAATGGGGCGTGGAGCTGGGCAAGGTACTGGCCAAGGACCTGGAGCCGCGGCTCGCCAGCGGCGACGTGCAGGGGCTGGACGCCTCCACGGCCCAGTTGCTGGGTCGGCTGAAACAGGGCTGATCACGCCGCTTTCCCTTCCTCGGCCCGGGCCTGGCGTCCGGGCCGAAGTCCGTCTGGCGACGCCTGCGCCGATCAGAGCGAAAATGCCCGCCGGACCCGATTCCGACCATCTTCTCCAAGGACATCCCAGCGCCATGAGCACGACGTCTCCGACCATCATCTACACCCTGACCGACGAAGCGCCCGCGCTCGCCACCGCCTCCTTCCTGCCCATCGTCCGCACCTTCGCGCAGGCCGCAGGCGTCGACGTGCAGACCAGCGACATCTCGGTGGCCGCCCGCATCCTCGGCCAGTTCCCGGAGTGCCTGACCGAAGAGCAGCGCGTGCCGGACAACCTCGCTGCGCTCGGCAAGCTCACGCTCAAGCCCGAAGCCAACATCATCAAGCTGCCCAACATCAGCGCCTCGGTGGCCCAGCTCAAGGCCGCCATCAAGGAGCTGCAGGACAAGGGCTACAAGATCCCCGACTTCCCTGAGAACCCGCAGACCGACGAAGAGAAGGACATCCGCGCGCGCTACAACAAGTGCACCGGTTCTGCCGTCAACCCCGTGCTGCGCGAAGGCAACTCCGACCGCCGCGCGCCCAAGGCCGTCAAGGAATACGCCCGCAAGAACCCGCACAGCATGGCGCCGTGGAGCCAGGCCTCGCGCTCGCATGTGTCGCACATGCACGCCGGCGACTTCTACCACGGCGAAAAGTCGATGACGCTGGACCGCGCCCGCGACGTCAAGATGGAGCTGATCACCAAGAGCGGCAAGACCATCGTGCTCAAGCCGAAGGTGTCGTTGCTCGACCGTGAAGTCATCGACTCGATGTTCATGAGCAAGAAGGCGCTGCTGGCCTTCTACGAGAAGGAGATCGAGGACGCCCGCGAAACCGGCGTGATGTTCTCGCTGCACGTCAAGGCCACCATGATGAAGGTCTCGCACCCCATCGTGTTCGGCCACTGCGTGAAGATCTTCTACAAGGACGCCTTCGAGAAGCACGGCAAGCTGTTCGACGAGCTGGGCGTGAACGTCAACAACGGCATGGTCGACCTCTACAACAAGATCGCGACGCTGCCGACGGCCAAGCAGGACGAGATCAAGCGTGACCTGCATGCCTGCCACGAGCACCGGCCCGAGCTGGCCATGGTGGACTCCGCCAAGGGCATCACCAACTTCCACTCGCCCAACGACATCATCGTGGACGCCTCCATGCCCGCGATGATCCGCAACGGCGGCAAGATGTGGGACGCCAACGGCCGCCTGAAGGACGTCAAGGCCGTGATGCCGGAGTCGACCTTCGCCCGCATCTACCAGGAGATCATCAACTTCTGCAAGTGGCACGGCGCCTTCGACCCCAAGACCATGGGCACCGTGCCCAACGTCGGCCTGATGGCGCAGCAGGCCGAGGAATACGGCTCGCACGACAAGACCTTCGAGATTCCCGAGGACGGCGTCGCCAACATCACCGACCTGGCCACCGGCGAAGTGCTGATGAGCCAGAACGTGGAGCAGGGCGACATCTGGCGCATGTGCCAGGTCAAGGACGCCGCCATCCGCGACTGGGTCAAGCTGGCCGTCACCCGCGCCCGCAATTCCGGCATGCCCGTGGTCTTCTGGCTGGACCAGTACCGCCCGCACGAGGCGCAGCTGATCACCAAGGTCAAGATGTACCTGCATGAGCACAACACGACCGGCCTGGACATCCAGATCATGAGCCAGGTGCGCGCGATGCGTTACACGCTGGAGCGCGTGATCCGCGGCCTGGACACCATCAGCGCCACCGGCAACATCCTGCGCGACTACCTGACCGACCTGTTCCCGATCATGGAACTGGGCACCTCGGCCAAGATGCTGTCGATCGTGCCGCTGATGGCTGGCGGCGGCATGTACGAGACGGGCGCTGGCGGCTCGGCCCCGAAGCACGTTCAGCAATTGGTGGAAGAGAACCACCTGCGCTGGGATTCGCTGGGCGAGTTCCTGGCCCTGGCCGTGAGCCTGGAAGAGCTGGGCATCAAGAACAGCAATGCCAAGGCGAAGGTGCTGGCCAAGGCGCTGGACACCGCCACCGGCAAGCTGCTGGACAACAACAAGGGTCCGAGCCCCAAGACCGGCCAGCTGGACAACCGCGGCAGCCACTTCTACATCGCGCTGTACTGGGCCCAGGCCCTGGCCGAGCAGACCGAGGACGCCGAGCTGGCGGCCAAGTTCAAGCCCCTGGCCGAGAAGCTGGCCGCCGACGAGCAGAAGATCGTCGCCGAACTGGCCGAGGTGCAGGGCAAGCCGGCCGACATCGGCGGCTACTACAAGACCGACCCGGCCAAGACCGAAGCCGTGATGCGCCCCAGCAAGACCTTCAACGAGGACCTGGCCAGCGTCGCTGCCTGATCGGGTTCCGGGCTGCAGTGCAGCCCCGGCCCATCAACGAGAAAGCCGTCGCATGCGACGGCTTTTTTTCGCCCCGCCGAAGCAGCGCGCAGGCGGGCACCCATGAAAAAAGCCGGGCTCTGCCCGGCTTTTTGATCTGACTTGAACAGAGCCAAATCGAGCGCGCAGCAGCGCGCTCGATTTGAATTACATGTCCATGCCGCCCATGCCACCCATGCCACCGGGCATGGCAGGCGCTGCGGACTCGTCCTTCGGCGCTTCGGCGACCATGCACTCGGTCGTCAGCAGCAGGGCAGCCACGGAAGCGGCGTTCTGCAGGGCGGTGCGGGTCACCTTGGTCGGGTCCAGGATGCCCATCTCGATCATGTCGCCATAGGTGTCGTTGGCGGCGTTGAAGCCGTAGTTGCCCTTGCCTTGCAGCACGGCGTTCACGACCACGCTCGGCTCGCCACCGGCGTTGGCAACGATCTCGCGCAGGGGCGCTTCGATGGCCTTCAGGATCAGCTTGATGCCGGCGTCCTGGTCGGCGTTGTCGCCCTTGATGTCACCGACGGCTTGCTTGGCACGCAGCAGGGCCACGCCACCACCGGCCACCACGCCTTCTTCCACCGCGGCACGCGTGGCGTGCAGGGCGTCTTCGACGCGGGCCTTCTTTTCCTTCATTTCGACTTCGGTGGCAGCGCCGACCTTGATCACGGCCACGCCGCCGGCCAGCTTGGCCACGCGCTCTTGCAGCTTCTCGCGGTCGTAGTCGCTGGTGGCTTCCTCGATCTGGATGCGGATCTGCTTGACGCGGGCTTCGATGTCGGCCGCGGCACCGGCGCCATCGATGATGGTGGTGTTTTCCTTGCCCACTTCGATGCGCTTGGCCTGGCCCAGGTCGGCCAGGGTCACCTTCTCGAGCGACAGGCCCACTTCTTCAGCGATGACCTTGCCGCCGGTCAGGATGGCGATGTCTTCCAGCATGGCCTTGCGGCGGTCGCCGAAGCCAGGTGCCTTGACGGCCACGACCTTCAGGATGCCGCGGATGGTGTTGACCACCAGGGTCGCCAGCGCTTCGCCGTCGACTTCTTCGGCAATGATCAGCAGCGGACGGCCGGCCTTGGCCACGGCTTCCAGCGTGGGCAGCAGGTCACGGATGTTGCTGATCTTCTTGTCGAACAGCAGGACAAACGGGTTGTCCAGCAGTGCGGCCTGCTTCTCGGGGTTGTTGATGAAGTAGGGCGACAGGTAGCCGCGGTCGAACTGCATGCCTTCGACGACGTCCAGCTCGTTGGCCAGGCTCTTGCCGTCTTCGACGGTGATCACGCCTTCCTTGCCGACCTTGTCCATCGCGTCAGCAATGATCTGGCCGACGTCGGTGTCGCTGTTGGCCGAGATGGAGCCGACCTGGGCGATTTCCTTGGAGGTCGTGGTGGCCTTGCTGGACTTCTTCAGCGCTTCGACCAGAGCGGCGACCGCCTTGTCGATGCCGCGCTTCAGGTCCATCGGGTTCAGGCCGGCGGCCACGTACTTGGAGCCTTCGCGCACGATGGCCTGGGCCAGCACGGTGGCGGTGGTGGTGCCATCACCGGCGTTGTCGCTGGTCTTGGAGGCCACTTCCTTCACGAGCTGGGCGCCCATGTTCTGCAGCTTGTCCTTCAGCTCGATTTCCTTGGCCACGGACACACCGTCCTTGGTCACGGTGGGGGCGCCGAAGGAGCGCTCGAGCACCACGTTGCGGCCCTTGGGGCCCAGGGTCACCTTGACGGCGTTGGCGAGGATGTTCACGCCTTCGACCATGCGTGCGCGGGCGTCGCCGCCGAAGACCACGTCTTTTGCTGCCATTTTGTGTTTCTCCTAGATCCGGGGATTGATTACTTCTCGACGACCGCGAACAGGTCGTCTTCCTTCATGACCAGCAGCTCTTCGCCATCGACCTTGACGGTCTGGCCGGAGTACTTGCCGAACAGCACGCGGTCGCCGACCTTGATGTTCAGGACGACGAAGTCGCCCTTGTCGTTGCGCTTGCCGGGGCCGACAGCGAGGACTTCACCCTGGTCCGGCTTCTCGGCGGCGTTGTCGGGGATCACGATGCCCGAGGCGGTCTTGGTTTCGCTTTCAACGCGCTTGACGATCACGCGATCGTGCAGAGGACGAAGTTTCATTAGGAATCTCCTGGAAGAGGGACGGAATGAGGGTTGTGCGGCGGGGCAGCGAGGCCCTGCCATCCACTTGGCGCCGGTGCTGTTAGCACTCACCGCCAGCGAGTGCTAATCATAAGGACTTTTGGCGGCGTTTCAACAGGGCGCGGGCCTACAGCGTGTCTGGACGGCAGCCGGCAAGTCAGGACTTGACTATTCGTTGCGAACAATCGGGGCTGTTGAATCCATTAATTGTTCGCGTGATGGAAACGTTCCGGCCACGGCTTGGCACGCAGTAACGCGGCTTTGCGGGCGCATCATTCATTCCACGGCGCCGATGAAACCCCAAGCGCCGCCACCGCTCGGCGACGACCCGTCGCCCCGCAGGCTCTCAGTGGGTGACCCATCCTCGCTACAGAAAAGGACAACATCATGACCAAGACTTCCAAGACCCTCGCTGCCGCCGCGCTCGCCCTGTTCGCCGCCGCCGGTGCCGTTCATGCCGAGGAATACGAAGGCGTGCTCCAGTTCAACTCCAACCTCAGCCGCGCCGAAGTGCAGACCCAGGGTGTCGCTGCCGCCCATGGCCCCGATCTCTACGCCGAAGGCGCCCTGGCCCACACCACGCCGGTGATGAGCTCGCCGCGCCTGCGCGCCTCAGTGCAGGCCGAAGCCGTTGCGGCCGCCCATGCGCCCGACCAGAACGTGCAGGTCGGCTCGCGGGGCGACCAGCGCTTCTTCGCCGGCATCGCTCCGAGCACCGTGGTCGGCGGTACCACCTGGGCGATCCGCGGCAACACGAGCGCTGCCCAGCAAGGCGCTGAATAAGCCCACCCTGCGCGGGGAGGCCAGAGGGGCCGGCCCGTGTCTTCCTTCATAGGCGCCTGCGGGCGCCTTTTTCAATGGCGGCCACCATGCATTCCCACAGGCGGCGCCAGCCCATGCCGCAGCGTCAGCATCACGTCAACTTAGAATAAAAATTGTTCTCAGTTGTATTGTTATGAGGATCGCTTGTCCATGCCTTTCGACGCATCGTTGCCGTCTCCGCGCCGCCCAGGGGTGGTCCAGAGTGCCTGGGTACTTCTGCTGAGCACGGCCGCAGCCTCGGCCCAGGTACCCGCGGTTTCATCGGCTGCGAACACCTTGCCGACGGTGCGTGTCGATGCCGAGGCACCGGCCGAGACCGCCACCTCGCCGGTCATCGGCTACCGCGCCACGCGCAGCGCCACGGCCACCAAGACCGACACCCCCCTGGCCGAGACGCCGCAATCCGTGACCATCGTGACGCGCGACCAGATCGTGGACCAGGGCGCCACGAACCTGCAGGACGCGCTGGGCTATGCCGCTGGCGTGCGCTCGGACGCCTACGGCCTGGACTCGCGCAACGATGCCGTGCGCGTGCGCGGCTCGACGCCGGACGTCTACCTCGACGGCCTCAAGCAGGCCTACGGCTACTACACCAGCACCACCCGCACCGACCCCTACACGCTCGAGCGGCTGGAAGTGCTGCGCGGACCTTCCGGCATGCTCTTCGGCGCCGGCACGGCCGCGGGCGTGGTCAACATGGTCAGCAAGCGGCCGCTGTTCGAGACGCAGCGCGAAGTGGGCGTGCAGTTGGGCAGCTGGAACCGCCGCCAGCTGCAGGCCGACCTGACCGGCCCGCTGAATGCCGAAGGCACGCTGGCCTATCGGCTGATCGCCGTGGCCCGCAAGTCCGACACGCAGGTCGACCATGTGCCGGACGACCGGCAACTGCTTGCGCCCTCGCTCACCTGGCGGCCCACGGCCATGACGTCGCTGACCCTGCAGGGCCTGTGGCAGCAGGACAAGAGCGGCAGCTCGTCGCAGTTCTTCCCGTGGCAGGGCACGATCCTGCCCAACCCGAATGGCCGTTTGCCCACCGACCGCTTCATCGGCGAGGCCGGCGACCACTACGACAGCACCCGCCGCACTTTCGGCTGGCAGTTCGAGCACCGCTTCAACGACCAGTGGGCCGTGCGGCAGAACTTCCGCGTGGCGCGCAACGTGAACGACGCGCACTACAGCTACGGGGACTTCTTCACCATCCCCGGCGGCTGGGGCGCGGACCCGATCGGCCAGCGTCGGCTGGGCCGCTACACCGACAGCAGCCTGACCCGCAACCAGATCGCCAACCTCGACAACCATGTCGAGGGCCGCTTCGCCACCGGCGCGCTGCAGCACACGCTGCTGCTGGGCGCCGACTTCTCCCGCCAGCACGAGCGCGTGTGGAGCGGCACCAGCTACAGCACCATCGACGCCTACGCACCGGTGTACGGCAACGTGCAGTCGCCGGTGCGTGCGCCGCTGCCGCGCACCGAGCAGCGGCAGTCCGGCATCTACGTGCAGGACCAGATGAAGCTCGGCCGCTGGACCTTCGTGGCTGGCCTGCGCCACGACAGCACCCGCAGCCAGTCCGACGGCAGCGAGGCGCAGCGCGACTCGGCCAACACAAGGCGCTTCGGTCTGCTCTACGGCTTCGACTCCGGTTGGGCGCCGTACCTGAGCTATGCCGAGTCCTTCACGCCGCAGTCGCCGCGCCTGGGGCAGACCTTCAGGCCCTTGCGGGGCGAGCAATGGGAGGCCGGTGTGCGCTACGAGCCGCCGGGCCGATCATTGGCCTTCAGCGCCGCCGTCTACGACCTGAAGGAAAAGAACCAGATCGTCCAGACCCTGCCCAATGTCTTCGACCAGTTGGGTGTCACCCGCACGCGCGGCGTGGAACTGGAGGCCAAGGGCTCGTTCACGCGCGACCTGGATGTCGTGGCCCACTACAACTACACCGACCTCGATCCGCTGCTGGAGGGCCTGCCGCGCCACCAAGCGAGCGTCTGGGCCAAGTACCGCTTCGCCATCGCGGGCACGCCCGGCTTCTCGGCCGGCGCGGGCGTGCGCTACATGGGCAGCTTCCGCGACACCTCGGGCGGCGCCGCCGGGCCGCAGATCCCGTCGGTGGCGCTGCTGGACTTCGTCTTCGCCTACGAGACCGACCAATGGCGCTATGCCCTCAATGTGAACAACGCGACCGACAAGGTGTACTACAGCACCTGCCTGTCGCGCGGCGACTGCTGGTGGGGCGCCCGCCGCAACATCGTGGCCAGCGCCACCTACCGCTTCTGATCGGCATCGCCGGGACCCCACGATATGCGCATGGACAGCAAGACCATCAAGACCTGGGCCTGGGTGCACAAATGGAGCAGCCTCGTCTGTACGGCGTTCATGCTCCTGTTGTGCCTCACGGGCCTGCCGCTGATCTTCCACCACGAGATCGGCCACCTGCTCGGCACCGAGGTGGAGGCACCGAAGATGCCCGCCGACACGCCGCGCGTGAGCCTGGACCGCGCGCTCGAAGTGGCGCGCGCCCAGCATCCGGACCGGGTGGTGCAGTTCGCCTCGCACGACGAGGACAGCGAGGACATCTGGTTCGTCACCCTGACGCCGACGCCCGCGCCCACCGACGATTTCCGCTCGGTGGCGGTGGACGCGCGCACCGGCCAGGTGCTGGCCCAGCCGCGCTTCGACCAGGGCTTCATGTGGATCATGTTCAAGCTGCACGTCGACCTGTTCGCCGGCCTTCCGGGCAAGCTCTTCCTGGGACTCATGGGCCTGTTGCTGCTGGTGGCGCTGGTCAGCGGCACGGTGCTGTACGCGCCCTTCATGCGCAAGCTCGAATTCGGCACCGTGCGGCGCGACAGACGGCCGCGCGCCAAGTGGCTGGACCTGCACAACCTGCTGGGCATCGTCACCCTGACCTGGGCCTTCGTGGTGGGCGCCACGGGCATGATCAACACTTGGGCCGACCTGGTGATCAAGTACTGGCAGCACGACCAGCTGAGCGCGCTGCTGGCGCCCTATCAGGGTCAGCCGCTGGTGCCGGTGGCCGAGCGCGCGCCGCTGCAGCGGGCGCTCGAGGCCGCCAAGGCCCAGGCGCCGGACAAGCGCCTGTCCTTCATTGCGTTCCCGGGCACGGCGTTCTCGAGCCCGCACCACACCACCTTCTTCCTGCGCGGGCAGGAGCCGCTCACCTCGCGGTTGCTGCAGCCGGTGCTGGTGGATGCGCGCACGGCAGAGGTCACCGCGGCGCCGAAGCTGCCGTGGTACGTGACGGCGCTGCTGGTGTCGCAGCCGCTGCACTTCGGCGACTACGGCGGCATGCCGATGCAGATACTGTGGGCGCTGCTGGACATCGCGACCATCATCGTGCTGGGCAGCGGGCTGTACCTGTGGCTGCGCAAGGGCGATCCGGCGCATGTGCACCGGTCACAAGGCAAGGCGGGCGCCGCCTCGGCCGGGACCGAATGCCCCGCGTCCCTGCAGCCGCAGCCCGTGCAGGCACGCACGCGCCTGGAGTCCCCGCGATGAGGGCCCGTCCGGCGGATGCCACGGGGCATCGTGGGGCGAGCGTCGCCGATGGCGCTCCAGCGAATCCCGGCGCCGACCATCGACCCTGGGGCGGCATGTGGGGCTGGCCGCTCGTCTTCGGCGTCTCGACCGCCATCGGCCTGGTCTCTTCGCTGTTCAGCGATGGCGGCTTTGGCGACTGGCTGGGCTGGCTGACCCTGGGTGCGCCCGTGGCCGCCTGCCTCTGGTGGGGCTGGCTGCGGCGTTGAGTCGTCTCGATCGATCACCGCACGAGGTGTACGCGGCCGCGCCACCGTCGTGTGTGCCATTGCGCCACAAGGTTGTCCGGCCACGGCAATAGGCGCCTGCACCGACGCGGCCGGGCGTCGGCCTCCCGCAGAATGCCCGCCCATGAACACATGGCGCATGGCGAAGACGGTGGGGGTGGTGGTGGCGACGGCCCAGGCGGGGGTGGCCGCCGCGCAGGTGTCGGTGGCCGGACAGCTGCCCGAGGTGACGGTGAGCACGCCCAGCGGACCACAGCCGGCGTTTGCCGTGCCGGGCTCGGTGGACCGCGTCGAGGGCGCCGATCTGCGCGACAACCGGCTGGGCGCGCAACTGAGCGAAGGCCTGGGCGCCGTGCCGGGCCTGCAGATCCGCGACCGGCAGAACTTCGCGCAGGACCTGCAACTCTCCATCCGCGGCTTCGGCGCCCGCTCCACCTTCGGCGTGCGCGGCGTGCGGCTGTATGTGGACGGCATTCCCGCCACGCTGCCCGACGGGCAAGGCCAGACCTCCAACATCGACATCGCCTCGCTGGAGCGCATCGACGTGCTGCGCGGGCCGTTCTCGGCCCTGTACGGCAATTCGTCCGGCGGCGTGGTGCAGGCCTTCACGGCGTCGGGCGAGGCACCGGCCAGCCTGTCGTACAGCGTGGCCGGCGGCAGCAACGGCACCTGGCGCACGGGCCTGGTCGGCAGCGGCAAGCAGGGCGCCGTCGACTGGCGGCTCAGCGCGAGCCGCTATTCGACCGATGGCTGGCGCGCGCATTCGGCCGCGCAGCGCGACCTGGCCAATGGGCGCGTGGGCATCGACCTCGACCAGGGCGGCAAGCTCACGCTGGTGTTCAACCGCGTGACGGTCGATGCGCAGGATCCGCTGGGCCTGACCGCGCAGCAGTTCGCCACCGCGCCGCGCAGCGCCGATGTGGCGACGCAGTACAACACCCGCAAGACGGTGACGCAGAGCCAGGCCGGCATGGTGTTCGAGCAGCCGCTGGGCGCGCAGCAGTCCGTGCGGGTGATGCTGTACGGCGGCGAGCGCGGCACGACGCAGTACCAGTCCATCCCGCCCTCGGCGCAGCAGAACCCGCGCCATGCCGGCGGCGTGATCGACCTGGACCGCCACTATGCGGGTGCCGATCTGCGCTGGACCGGCAAGTTCGATCTGGCGGGCCGGCCCTTCGAGCTGGTCGCCGGCCTGGGCTACGACAGCCTGCGCGAATGGCGGCGCGGCTACGAGAACTACCTGGGCAGCGCCGCGCAGCCGATGCTGGGCGTGCAGGGCCGCCTGCGCCGGAACGAGCGCAACGAGGTCTTCAACGTCGACCCCTATGCCCAGGCCACCTGGCGCTTTGCGCCCGACTGGTCGGCCGAATTCGGCGTGCGTCGCAGCCGCGTGCACTTCGATTCGCAGGACCGCTACATCACCGCCGCCAATGGCGACGACAGCGGCACCGCCGCCTACAGCCGCACGCTGCCCGTGGCCTCGCTGCGCTGGACGCCGATACGGGACCTGGCGCTGTATGTGTCCGCCGGCCGCGGCTTCGAGACGCCGACGCTCAACGAGCTCTCGTACCGGTCGGATGGCGTGGGCGGCCTCAACTTCGGGCTGCGCCCCTCGGTGAGCGACAACGTCGAGCTGGGCGCCAAGGCCCGGCTGGCCGGTGGCATGCTCACGGCGGCGCTGTTCCAGACGCGGACCCAGGACGAGATCGTCACCGACACCAACGTCGGCGGCCGCTCCACCTTCCGCAATGCCGGGCGCACCAGGCGGCAGGGCGTGGAACTGGGCTGGCAGCACGAGACCGAGGACCACTGGCGCACGCAGCTGGCCTACACCTGGCTCGATGCGCGCTACCAGGACGCCTTCTGCACGCCCTCTCCCTGCAGCGCTGCCAACCTCGTGCCGGCCGGCCGTCGCCTGCCCGGCGTGGCCAGCCAGTCGCTGTATGCGGCCTACGGCTGGATGCCGCCGCAGGGCTGGCGTGCGGGCGCCGAGCTGCGCGCCGTCGCCAAGGTCTGGGCCAACGACCTGAACACCGCCCGGGCGCCGGGCTATGCAGTGGCGGCCATCCACGCGGGTTACGTGCTCAAGCTCGGTCGCTGGGACTTGAATGCCTTTGCCCGCATCGACAACCTGTTCGACCGGCGCTACGCCGGCTCCGTGATCGTCAACGAAGGCAATGCGCGCTATTTCGAGCCGGCGCCGGGACGGACGTGGACGGTGGGGATGGGCGGGACGTACAGCTTCTGACGCTGCGGTTCGCGCAGCGCTTCGGCAGGAGCGCCGTAGCCGATCTGTCCGCACAAAGAAAAAAGCCGCCGGGGCGACCCGGCGGCTTTCTTCATCGGGGGCGCAGGGAAGGGGGCGCCGATCAGTGCGCCTCCGCCTGCCGCGCCGCGGCGATGCTCGCCGCCTCGTCATGCCGCGCGCCGTTCAGGAACAGGTTCAGCACCACCGCCGTGATCGAGGTCAGCAGGATGCCCGACTCGATCAGCGGATGGATGCCGTGCGGCATCCACTGCTTGAAGTTGGGCGCCAGCAGCGGAATCATGCCGATGCCGATGGAGACGGCCACGATCATCGCGTTGTGGCGGTTGGTCTTGAAGTCCACGCCGCTCAGGATGCGGATGCCCGTGGCCAGCACCATGCCGAACATCACCAGGCCCGCGCCGCCCAGCACCACGGTGGGCAGCGACTCCACCAGTGCCGCCATCTTGGGCAGCAGCCCCAGCACGATCAAAATCACGCCGCCGGCCACGCAGACGAAGCGGCTCTTCACGCCGGTCACCGCCACCAGGCCCACGTTCTGCGAGAAGCTGGTGTAGGGAAAGGTGTTGAAGATGCCGCCGATCAGCGTGCCCAGGCCGTCAGTGCGCAGGCCGCGGGCCAGGTCCTGCTGGCCCACCTTGCGGTCGGTCATCTCGCCCAGCGCGAGGAACATGCCGGTCGACTCGATCATCACCACGATCATCACCAGCGTCATGGTGAAGATCAGAACCGGGTCGAAGATCGGCATGCCGAAGTGGAAGGGCAGCACCACGTCCACCCAGGCGGCCTTGGCCACCTTGTCGAAGGTCATCAGGCCCATGGCCGCCGCCGCGATGGCGCCGATGACGATGCCCAGCAGCACCGAGATGTTGGCCACGAAGCCCTTGGCGAACTTCACGATCAGCAGGATGGACACCAGCACCAGCGCCGAGATGCCCACGCCGGAGAGGTCCGCGTACTTGGGGTTGGGCACCGTGGGCATCAGCGCGATGCCCTTGGGCGCCGGTGGCAGCGAGGAGCCGGGCGACGTGACATCGGCCAGCCACTTGGCATAAGCCGGATCGACCACGGCCGGAGCCGTCGGGCCCACCGGGTTGCCGAAGATCCAGTTGATGCCCACGCGCATGAGCGTAATGCCGATGACCGCGATGATGGTGCCGGTCACCACCGGCGGAAAGAAGCGCAGCATGCGGCTGACCAGCGGCGCGATCAGGATCGAGACGATGCCCGCGCCGATGATCGAGCCGAAGAGCAATTGCGCCCCGGCCTGGCCCGGGTTGCCGTTGGCGATGGCCACCATCGGCGCCACCGATGCGAAGGTCACGCCCATCATCACCGGCAGGCGGATGCCGAACCACTGCGTGGCGCCCAGCGCCTGGATCAGCGTGACCAGGCCGCAACAGAAGAGGTCGGCCGAGATCAGCAGCGCCACCTCCTGCGGGCTGAGCTTGAGCGCACGGCCCACGATCAGCGGCACGGCGACGGCGCCGGCGTACATCACCAGCACATGCTGCAGGCCCAGCGCGGCCAGCTTGCCACTGGGCAGCTTCTGGTCGACGGGGTGCACGGACAACGAAGCAGACGAACTCATGGGGACGAACTCCTCGCCCTCAATCGTGGGGCTGGCGCGAAGCATAGAGAAAGCCAAAAATCGTCAAAGACGGTCAATCCGATAATTCAATCGCGTCCTTCGATCAATGGGCGCGGAAAGGGCGGTTTCCCTTGGCAATCAAGTCTTCCTTGCCGGAGCTCAGGGTTTTCCTGGCTGTGGCCGAAAGCGGCCATTTCACGCGGGCGGCGGAGCGACTGGGCATGTCGCAGTCCTCGCTCAGCGCGGCGCTGGGCAAGCTGGAGCGGGAACTTGGCGCGCGCCTTTTCGACCGCCACACGCGCGCCTGCCGCATGACCGACGCCGGTGCGGCGCTGCTGCCGGCTGCGCGCCGGCTGGTGGCGGACTGGGACCACCTGGTGGCCGACGCGCAGGACTTCGGCCGCTTCGCTCGCGGCCGGGTGGCGGTCGCGGCGCCCAACGCCCAGTGCGCGCTGCTGCTGCCGCCGGTGATCCGCGCCTTCGGCGAGTCGCATCCCGGGGTGCGGGTGGTGCTGCACGATGTGCCCGAGCACGAGGTGCACGCCCTGGTGCGCAGCGGCGCGGCCGACCTGGGCATCGCCACGCAGACCGATGCCCGCACCGACCTGGTGGCCTCACCACTGCAGTCGGACGAGTTCGTTGCGGTGATGGCGCCCGACCATCCGCTGGCCGCGCGCCGGTCGCTGGAATGGTCGCAGCTGGCGCGGTCGCCGGTGATCGGCTATCTGCCCGGCAATCCGGTGCGCACGCTGCTGGAGGAAAAGCTGGCCGCCCGCGGCATCGCGCTGGACTATGCCTTCGAGATCGCGCTGCCCTGGACCATGATGGGCCTGGCCCGCGAAGGGCTGGGCGTGGCCGTGGTGACGATGGCGCTGCGGCCGCTGGCGGTCTGGCATGGGCTGGCGGTGCGCACCGTAGGCCGGCCGCAGGTGGCGCGCATGCTCACGCTGCTGAGGGCGCCGGCGCATTCGCCGTCGCCGGCGGTGGCGGCCTTTCGGGAGCAGCTGATGGCGGCGACGGGTGCGCGGCTTTGAGCCAGCCTCAGGCGCCCTCGGCGGCGATGCCCACGCCCAGAAGCCCTTCGAGCAGTGCCGCATCCTGCGCCAGCGTTGCGCTCGGCCCTGAATGCACCACCGTGCCGCGCTCCAGCACGATGGCCTCGTGCGTCATCTCCAGGGCCAGCACCGGATGCTGCTCGACCACCACCGAGGCCAGGCCTTCGCCCTCGCACAGCTGGCGGATGGCGGCGGCCAGTTCCTCCACCACGATGGGCGCCAGGCCTTCCATCGGTTCGTCCAGCAGCAGCAGCGAGGGGTTGGTCATCAGCGCCCGGCCGATGGCCAGCATCTGCTGCTCGCCGCCGGAGAGCTGATGGCCCTGGTTGCCGCGGCGTTCGCGCAGGCGCGGGAAGAGGCCGTACACGCGCGCCAGCGTCCACGCGCCCGGCCGCGCGATCACGCGCAGGTTCTCCTCGACGGTGAGCGAGGGGAAGACCTCGCGCTCCTGCGGCACCCAGCCCAGGCCGGCGCGGGCGCGGCGGTGCGGCGCCCACTGCGTGATGTCCTCGCCCTGCCAGCGGATGGCGCCGCGCGTCACACGCGTGTGACCCATCAGCGTCTCCAGCAGCGTGGTCTTGCCCACGCCGTTGCGGCCCAGGATCGCCAGGCTGCGGCCGGGTGCGAGCGAGAAGCTCAGCCGGTCGAGCACCACCGCCTGGCCGTAGCCGGCGACCACGCCGTCGAAGGCGAGTTGCGCGGTCTCAGCCATGGGCGGGCTCCTGCGTGCGGGCGCCCGGCAGGTGCGCATGGGCGCGGCCCAGGTACACCTCGCGCACCCGCGGGTCGGCGGCGATCTCGGCGGGCGTGCCCTCGGTCAGCAGTTGGCCGGCCACCAGCACCGAGATGCGGCGGGCGAAACGGAAGACGAGCTGCATGTCGTGCTCGATGAACAGCACCGCCACGTCGGCGGGCAGCGATGCGACGGCGTCGAAGATCTCGCCGCTCTCGTCCTTGGGGACGCCGGCAGCGGGCTCGTCCAGCAGCAGCACGCGCGGGCGGGTGGCCATGGCCAGGGCGATTTCCAGCAGGCGCTGCTTGCCGTAGGCGAGCTCGGCGACAGGCACATGAGCCAGGTCGCCCAGCCGCAGCAGGGCCAGCAAGCGCTCGGCCTCGTCATGCAGCGGCCGGTAGCGGCCCATCGGCTTCCACCACACGGCGCCGATGCGCTCGCGCTCGGCCAGGGCCAGCAGCACCGACTGCAGGGGTGTGAGACGCGGGAAGAGGGCGTTGATCTGGAAGGTGCGGGCGAGGCCGCGGCGCACCCGCGCATCGGGCGACCAGGCGGTCACCTCCTGCCCGTCCAACTGCACACGGCCTTCGGAGGGCTTGAGCACGCCGGTCAGCAGGTTGATCAGCGTGGTCTTGCCGGCGCCGTTGGGGCCGATGAGCGCATGCCGATCGCCAGCCGCGAGCGACAGGTTGACGCCCGCCACGGCCTGGAAGGCGCCGAAGCGCACGCCCAGGTTGTCCGTCTGGAGCAGCAGGGGCGCCGCGCTCATGTCGTTTCTCCCACTGGCTTGCGACGCCTTTGCGTCAGCCGGGCCAGCAACCCCATCAGCCCCCCGCGGCCCACCAGCACCGCAGCGATCAGGAACAGCCCCAGCCAGAACATCCAGTACTGCGGATTCATGTCGGCGAAGCGGTCGTGCACCAGCATGTAGACCACCGCGCCCAGCATGCCGCCATAGAGCCTGCCCGTGCCGCCCAGCACAAGGATGATCAGCACCTCGGCCGAGCGGTTGAAGCCGATGGACTCGATGCCGACGAACTGCGTGGTCTGCGCCAGCAGCGCACCGGCGATGGCCGCCACGCCGGCGGAGAAGGCATAGGCCATGCGCAGCCGCGCATCCACCGGCGTGCCCAGCGCCAGCATGCGCTTGCGGTTGTCGTGGATGCCGCGCAGTGCCATGCCGAAGGGCGAACGCAGCACCCGCCGCACCACCAGGAAGACGGCCAGCACCACTACGAAGCTGTAGACGAAGGCCGTGCGGCCGAAGAAGTCGAACTCGAAACTGCCCAGCAGCGGCGACACCGCCATGCCCTGCAGCCCGTCGGTGCCGCCGGTGATGGCAGACAGCCGGTTGGCCAGCTCGTAGAGCAGCACGCAGACGGCGATGGTGATCATCAGCCGCGCCAGGTCGGTGCCGCGCACGACCAGCCAGCTCAGCAGCCAGCCCAGCGCCAGGCCGACGGCCAGCGCCACGGCCAGGCCGCTGATCGGCTCGCCCCAGCCATGCTTGGCCAGCAGGCCGGCCGCATAGGCGCCGGCGCCGAAGAAGGCGGCATGGCCCACCGTGAGGATGCCCGCGTAGCCCAGCGCCATGTCCAGCGACACGGCGAAGAGGCCGAAGATCAGCACCTGACTCATCAGCGTGAGCTGCTCGGGCATCAGGAAGAAGCAACTGGCCAGGACCGCCCAGAAGGCGACTTCGGCCGCAAGCTGAGGTCGCGGCGCGCTCATGCCGTCACTCCCTTGCGCACCACCAGGCCGTGCGGCCGAAGCAGCAGCATCACGATCATCACGCCATAGATCAGGAAGGCGCCCGCCTGCGGCAGGTAGTACTTGCCGGCCACGTCGACGATGCCCACCAGCAGCGCCGCGGCGAAGGGGCCGGTGATGGTGCCGGCCCCGCCCACGCACACCACCAGCAGGAAGTACACGAGGTACTTCAGGGCAAAGCCGGGCTCCAGCCCCAGCACGCCCAGGCTCAGCGCGCCGCCCAGGCCGGCCAGGCCACAGCCCAGCGAGAAGGTCAGCAGAAACAACCGCTGCACATGGATGCCGGTGCCGGCCGCCACGCGCTGGTTGTCCACCGCCGCGCGCACCATGGCGCCGTAGCGGGTGCGGCCCAGTGCCAGCAGCAGCGCGGCCAGCACCGCCAGGCCGCAGCCGATCAGGAACAGGCGGTAGCGGCCCAGCCCCACGCCCGCCACCTCGACCTGGCCCTGCAGCCACGGTGGCAGCGTGAAGGGCTGCAGCGTGGGCCCGAAGAGCCAGGTGAAGGCCGCGATGGAGACGAACACCAGGCCGATGGACAGCAGCACCTGATCCAGCGGATGCGCGCGGTAGAGTCGCCGGTACAGCAGCCACTCCAACACCGCGCCCAGCAGCGCCGAGGCCACGAAGGCCGCCAGCAGCGCCAGGCCGAAGCCCACGCCGTGGGCATTCATCAGCACCGCCGCCGCATAGCCGCCCGCCATGGCGAAGCTGCCGTGCGCCAGGTTGACGAAGTTCATCAGCCCCATGGTCACGGACAGCCCCACCGCCATCAGGAAGAGGAGCATGCCGTAGGCCACCCCGTCGAAAAGCACGACCGCCATCTGCCGCTGTTCCTCCGCGCGCCGCCGGCTCGCCTTACTTGGCTTCCTTGGCCGGGTCCTTCACGCGGTCGAACTTGTCGAACTCCACGTTGACCAGCTGGCCGTCCTTGGTCTTCTCGACCTTGCGGATGTAGACCGTCTGCACGATGTCGCGCGTGGCCGGGTCGATCTCGATGGGGCCGCGCGGGCTTTCGAAGGCGACACCCTTGAGCGCTTCCATCACCTTGTCGCCCGAGGCCTCGGCGCCCGCCTTCTTGTAGGCCAGGTCGATGGCCGTCATGGCGTCGTAGGCGGTGATGGCGAAATAGCTGGGGCGCAGCTGCGTGCCGAACTCGGCCACGAAGTCCTTCACGAACTTCTCGTTCTTGGCCGACTTGTGGGCATAGGAATAGTGATGCGCCGTCACCAGGCCCAGGGCCACGTCGCCGGTGGCCTGCAGATAGCTGTCGTCGGTGGCCTCGCCCGTGGCGAAGAGCTTGATGCCGGCTTCTTCCATGCCGCGCTCCTTCCAGACCTTCAGGAAGGCCGGCGGCATCACGCCCGAGGGAAAGAAGAAGAACACCGCCTGCGGCTTGGCGTCCTTGATGCGTTGCACATAGGCCGAGAAGTCGGGGTTGTTCATGGGCGTGCGCACCTCGCCCACCACCTTGCCGCCGCCTTCGGTGAAGGCCTTCTTGAAGGCCGTTTCGGCATCGGTGCCCGAGGCATAGTCGGCCACCACGGTGTAGGCCTCCTTGACGCCGTTCTTGAGCATCCAGCGGGCCATCGGGTCGGCCATCTGCTGCACGGTGAAGGAAACGCGCGCCACATAGGGCGAGCTGGTGGTGATGCCGGACGAGGCGGCATTCATCACCACCACCGGCACCTTGGCCTGTGCTGCCACGGCGCCCACGGCATAGGCATTGGGGCTGAAGTCCAGCCCGGTCAGCACGCTGACCTTGTCGCGCACGATCAGCTCCTGCGCGATGCGCTTGGCGGCATCGGGCGCGGGGCCGGCCGTGTCCTTCTTGACGATCTCCACCGTCCGTCCGGCGATCTTGCCGCCATGCTCCTTGAGGTAGAGCGCCACCCCGGCATCGAACTGCCGGCCGTAGTCGGCATAGGGCCCCGAGTAGGTGGCGATCAGCCCGATGCGCAGCGGCTCCGCCGCCTGCGCGGCAGCGCCCATGAGCCCCAGGCAGGCGAAGGCGATCGCGCCCAGGGCGCTTCTCTTGGTGACGGTCATCGCGGGTTCCTCGTGATTAGAAAAAGGCAGAAAAGCAACGTGCAGGCCGAACAGCAGTTGGCCGCGGAGCAGGCCATGCGGGTGCACTCGCGGAACTGGCTTCGCCAGGCCGCGGAGTGCGCCCCCTTGAGGGGGGATTCGGCTACACGAAGTGAGCAAGAAACGGGGGTGGGCCTAGTACATATCGAAATACTCGCGGTGCTCCCATTCGGAGACCTCCAGGTTGAACCGCGCGATCTCCGCCTGCTTGATGTGGCAGTAGTAGTCCACGAAGGTGCGGCCGAAGCGCTCGACCAGCACCTCGTCGGCCTGCAGCGCGGCCAGCGCATCGCCCAGCGAGCGGGGCAGCGGCTCGGCCGGCGTCTCGTAGGGCGCGTCGGCGCTGGGGCCGGGGTCGAGGCGGCGGACCATGCCATCGAGGCCGGCGTGGATCTGCGACGCCAGGTACAGATACGGATTGGCCGTTGGCTCCCCCACGCGGTTCTCGATGCGGGTGCCGGCATCGCCCGGGCCGCCCAGCACGCGCAGCATGGCGCCGCGGTTGTCCCGCGCCCAGATGGCCCGATCGGGTGCCAGCGAGAAGGGCCGATAACGCCGGTAGCCGTTGATCGTCGGGCAGGCCAGCACCGAGGCGCCCACCGCATGGGCCTTGAGGCCGGCCAGCCAATGCATGCCCAGCGGGCTCAGGTCTTCCGCGCCTTCTTCCGGGATGAACGCGTTGACGCCATCGCCGCGCCGCCGCAGCGACTGGTGCAGGTGCCAGCCGCTGGACATCACGTTCGGAATCTTCGGCCGGCACATGAAGGTGGCGTGCCAGCCCTGCCGCTGGCAGATCTGCTTGATGGCGCTGCGCAGCAGCACCATGGTGTCGGCGGGTGTCAGCCCCGTGGTGGGACCGAAGGTGAGCTCGAACTGGCTCGGCCCGAACTCGATCTCCAACGAGCGCAACGGCAGGCCCAGCGCGATGAGCTGGTCGTGCAGCACCTGCATCACCGCATCGACGCGGTCGTAGCGCAGCTCGGTGAGGTACTGGTGGCCATGCGACAGCAGCGACACGCGCGGCGGCTCGCCGGGCTGGCCCGAGTCGGCCAGGCCCATGCGCGCATCGTCGAGCTGGAAGACGTGGAACTCCACCTCCAGCCCGGCGACGAAGTCCAGGCCCTCGCGGCCCAGTTCATCCACCGCCTTCTGCAGGATGCGCCGCGTGGCGAAGGGACAGGGGCTGCCGTCGGCCATGTAGGCATCGCACAGCACCCAGCCGGTCTTCTTGGCCCAGGGCAGGATGCGGAAGGTGCCGGGGTCGGCCACCAGGGTGAAATCGGCGCCGCCCTGCAGACCGGGCAACGCGAAGCCGCCGCCGGCGCTGAAGACCGGAAACACCGTCTTGTGCGAGGTGTCCTTGGCCAGCAGGGTGGTGGTGAGGTTGACGCCGCCGCGCAGCGTGCTGCGCGCTTCGCTGGCCACCAGGGTCTTGCCGCGCAGCAGGCCGTGCTGGTCGGGCCAGGCGAAGCGCACCACGTCCACCTCGCCGCTGGCCAGGCGCCGGTCCAGCTCGGCGGCCTGGCGGGCCTGCTCGTCGGTCCACAGGCCGTGGCGGTCCACGAAGCTCGCCATGGCGCTCAGCCCGCCTGGCCGTTGTTCAGCCGGGCGGCGGCCCAGCTGCTCTTGAGGCGGCGCTCTCGGTCGGCCTCGCGCCAGTAGGCGTCGTTGTCGCTGCCGCGGTCGTTCACGCCGTCGATGGAGGGCGGGCCGCTGAAGGCGGCAGCTTGGTCGGCGCCGATCAGCAGGGGCGCCTCGCGCTCGCCGCGCTGCACGCTCTCGATGGCGCGCACCAGCATGCGGCGGAAGGTGATGATGCCCTTGTCGGTGGCGCCCAGGTGCTCGCGGCTGCGGTCCTGGATGGGGCCCTGCGATTCGCAGGCCCACTGGTCGTGCACGTTGATGTCCATGCCCATGCCGGTGAAGGTCTGGCTGGCCTGCTCCTGCACGTCGTAGCCGTACTGGTTGGACTTGTTGCGGCGCGAGACGTAGTCGGGCAGCTCGATGGTGGCCAGGCGCTGCTCGCGCATCTGCTGCTTGTCCACCGGGCCGGTGAAGCTGGTGAAGATGGCATACCAGTAGGTGTGGGTGTCGTCCACCGGCACATGCCACTGGGTGATGGTCATCTCCGCACTCATGGGAATGACGAAGGCCTGCGGGAACATCACGTTGGTCACGCGCACATGGGTGGCCTTTTCATCGAGCTTGCGCAGCGTGGTCAGGCGCATGCCGTACTCGGTGGGCTCGACGGCGATCTCGGGCCGGTCGTATTCGCGCAGTACCTTGGTGATGGGCAGGTCGGAGTCGGCCGAGGCGCCGCGGAACTGCTTGCCGTAGCTCTCCGACGTGTCTTCGTCCTCGAAGAAGCGGTGCAGGAAGGAGGCATGGGCCGGGTCCATGCCCACCTCCAGCGCCTGCAGCCAGTTGCATTCCCACAGGCCCTTGAAGGCGAAGGTGTGCGTGCCGGGTGCGACGAAGCAGTCGAACTCCGGGAAGGCCGGCGGCTCGCCCGGGCCGATGTATGCAAAGACGATGCCCGAGCGCTCAACCACCGGGTAGGCGCCCTGCTGGATGCGCGTGCACATCTTGCTGCCCACGGGCTCGGCGGGCGTTTCCAGGCACTGGCCGGTGGCGTCGAACAGCCAGCCGTGGAAGGGGCAGCGCAGGCCGCCGTCCTCCAGCCGGCCGAAGGCCAGATCGGCACCGCGGTGCGGACAGTCGCGGTCGAGCAGGCCCAGGCGGCCGGTCTCGTCGCGGAAGAGCACGAAGTCCTGGCCCATCAGCTTGACGGCCTTGAGCGGGCGCGGGCCGTCCAGTTCTTCCAGCAGCGCGACGGGCTGCCAGTAGCGCCGCAGCAGTTCGCCGGCCGGCTTGCCGGGGGCGACGCGGGTCATGAAGTCGTTCTGTTCCTGGGTGATCATGGGTTACTCCATCGAAGGTCTGCACTTCGTTGTATGCAATTGCATGCAGTGTCGGGCCGATCCTTGTGTTCCGTCAATGGCGCGTGTCTGGCCCGGCTGCAAGATGCCGGAGCATTTTTCCCTTTGTTGGTGAGGATGGAGCGAGGGAATGCACCAGCGCCGGGCATCACTGCCGTCGCCCAGGCGATCCTTCTTCTGCATGCAACTTGCGCGCCAAGGTGCGCCATGGGCATGCCGCTGCACGCCGGCGCCTAGAATCCGCCGCAGCTTCGGAACTGCGCCATGGACTCCCAACAATCACGCGTGCTCGTCCAACTCCGGGACATGATCCTCAAGGGCGAATTCGGCCCGGGCGAGCGCCTGGCGGAGATCCCGCTCTCGGAGCGCCTCGGCGCCTCGCGCACGCCGGTTCGGCTGGCGCTGGCGAGCCTGGAGCATGAAGGGCTGATCGAGCCCTCGCCCTCAGGCGGCTACCAGATGCGGGCCTTCACCTCGCGCGAGATCGCCGACGCCATCCGCGTGCGCGGCGTGATCGAGGGCTTCGCGGCCCGCCTGCTGGCCGAGGATGGCGCCTCTCGCCAGCTGTTGCGCCAGCTGCACGACTGCCTGGACGAGGGCGACCGTGCCGTCAACAAGCCCACCATGGAGCTCGACGACTACGCCGCGTACGTGGAGATGAACGACCGCTTCCACCGCCTGATCCTCGAAGGCTGCGGCAATGCGGCCGTGCTGCGCACGCTGGAGATGCTGGCCAGCCAGCCCTTTGCCGCGCCCAGTGCCATGCTGCCCATGCAGTCCTCGATGGAAGAAGGGCAGCAGTGGATGCGCCAGGCCCACCGCACCCACCATGCCCTCGTGCAGGCCATCGAGCGCGGCCAGGGTTCGCGCGCCCAGGCGCTGGGCGAGGAGCATGTGGAAATCGCCCGCATGAACCTGGACTACGCACTGGAGCGGCCCGACCTGGCCGCGCAACTGATGCCCGGCATGCGCCTCGTGGCCGGCAGCCGCGGCCGGAGCTGACAACCGTCGCTCAGCCCGCGGCAGCCCGCGCCGCGCGTTGCTGAAGCAGTTGGACGAACGCGAGGGCCGGCGGCGACAGCGCCAGCCCCCGGCGCTGGTAGATGTAGTAGGGCCGCCGCATCTCCGGCCCCCGCAGCTCGATGAAGCGCAGGCCGAAGTTGTCGGCGAAGGACCGCGCATAGTCCGGCACCGCCGCCAGCCCGGTGCCCACGCCGACCAGCGCCAGGGCGGTGGTCAGGTACTCCACTTCGGCGGCGGTCTGCAGCGAGAGCGAGGCATCGTGCGCATGCAGGTGCCGCTCCAGGTGGCGGTTGAACTCGCTCGAATAGAGCACCCAGCGCTCGTTGCGCAGCTCGTCCCAGGCCACGGCCTTGCGCCCGGCCAGCGGATGGCCGGCGGCGCAGACCAGGCGGATCGGCACGTCCATCAGGAAGGTGCGGGCCACGTCTTCGCCGGTGGGCCGCTCGGGCCCCACACCCAGTTCGGCATCGCCACGGCGCACCGTGCCGACCACCGCATCGGCCGTGGCGTCCGCCATGCGCAGGCCGATCTCGGGATGCGCCGCCTCGAACTCGCCCAGCACGGCCGCCACCCAGGTGCAGGCCAGCATCTGCGGCGCCACGACGCGCAGCAGGCCGGTGCGCAGCGAGCGCAGGTCCGAGGCGCCTTCGGCCATCTGCTGCAGGTCGTCCAGGATGCGTCGGGCCAGCGGCAGCAGCTGGCGGCCGGCCTCGGTCAGCGTCACGCTCTGGCCGCGGTCGAAGAGCGGCAGGCCCAGCGCCTCTTCCAGCTGCTGTACCAGCATGCTGACGGCCGACTGCGTGAGGTTGACCTGCCGCGCTGCGGCCGTGAAGCTGCCCGCGCGGGCGACGGCGGCAAAGGCGCGCATCTGCCGCAGGCTGAGGGCGTTGAGGGTGGGGGAGGGCTGCACCAGCGTGGAACGGGCAAGGCGATGGGAAGCGGCCGATTATCAGAAGTCTTGATGGGCCCATGAAAAGAATTGGCTGGCTTGATGGCCGACAAGCTTTCCAGAATGCCGGCCCATGCACATCGCCGTCATCGGAACCGGAATCGTGGGCAGCTGCACCGCCGCCTGGCTGCAGCGCGACGGCCATCGCATCACCTTCGTCGACCCGCAGGAAGCGGGGGAGGCCTGCTCCTTCGGCAACGCCGGCTCGCTCTCGCCCAGCGCCTGCCTCCCCGTGGGCATGCCCGGCATGTGGAAGAAGGTGCCGCGCTGGCTGCTCGACCCGCTGGGGCCGCTGACGGTGCGCTGGGCCTATGCGCCGGTGGTGCTGCCCTGGCTGCTGCGGATGCTGCGGCATTCCTCGCGCGAGGAGGTCACGCGCATCGCCACCGCGTTGCGCACGCTGCTGGCGCCCATCTTCGACAGCTACGAGCCGCTGCTGGCCCATGCCCAGGCCCAGCATCTGGTGCGGCGCAGCGGCTGCCTGTATGTCTTTTCCTCGCGCGAGACGGCGGCGCAGTGGGCCTGGGGCATGGAGCTGCGCCGTTCGCTCGGCGTGCAGATGCGCGACGTGGAGCAGGACGAGCTGGAGGCGCTGGAGCCGGACCTCAAGGGGCGCTTCCGCTTCGGCATCCTCGCGCCGGAGAACGGCTCGACCACCGACCCTTCCGCGCTGGTGAAGGCGCTGCATGCCCAGTGCCTGGCCGACGGCGCGACGCACCTGCGTCAGCGCGTCACCGGCTTCGAGCGGCAGGGCAGCCGCGTCACGGCCGTGAAGCTGGACGCGGGGGCGCCCCTGGCGGTGGACGGCGTGGTCGTGGCCGCGGGTGCCTGGTCCGGCCGGCTCGCCGCCGCGCTGGGCAGCCCGGTGATGCTGGAGACCCAGCGCGGCTACCACGTCACCGTGCAGAGCTCCAACCTGCAGCTTCGCCACACGGTGATGGCGGTGGAGCACAACCTGATGGTCAACCCCATGGCCATGGGTCTGCGGCTGGCGGGCACGGTGGAATTCGCCGGCCTGGCTGCCGAGCCCAACCTGGCCCGGGCCGACGCGCTGCTGGCGCAGGGCCGGCAGCTCTTTCCGCACCTGGACACCTCGGCCTTCACCCGCTGGATGGGCCATCGGCCCTGCCTGCCCGACAGCCTCCCGGTGGTGGGCACGGCGCGCAGCGCCGACAACGCCTGGCTGGCCTTCGGCCACGGCCACATGGGCATGTGCATGGGCGCCACCACCGGCCGCGAGATCGCGCACCTGGTGGCCGGCCGGCCCACGCAGGTGGACCTGATGCCCTTCTCGCCGGAGCGCTTCCGGTGATGGCAGCGCCCTGGTCGCTGGGCGTGGACATGGGCGGCACCTTCGTCGATGCCGTGGCGCTGCACGAGGACGGGCGCAGCGTGGCGATCAAGCATCCGCGTGCTGGTCGGCGTCTGGCCGAGCCGGTGGTGGAGGCGATCGATCGGCTATGCGCAGAGGCAGGCATCGCGCCGGCCGAGGTCGGCCGGGTGGTGCATGGCTCCACCGTCATCACCAACCTGCTGCTGGAGCTGGACCGGCCGCCCATCGCCTTGCTGCTGACGCGTGGCTTCGGCGATGTGCCGGTGCTGGCGCGGCAGGATCGGCGTGCGCTGTACGAGCCCGTGATCGCGCCAGCGGTGCCCGAGGCGGCGCTCTTTCCGCAGCCGCTGCGCTTCGAGATCGGCGGGCGCATCGATGCCGGGGGCCGCGAGGTCGAGCCGCTGGACCTGACGGCGCTCGACGCCGCCGCAGACGCCATCGCGGCCGCGGGCGTGCAGGCGGTGGCGGTCTGCCTGCTGTTCTCGCACCGCAACCCTTCGCATGAGCAGCAGGTTGGTGAGCTGATGCGGGCGCGTCTGCCGCATCTGCACGTCTCGCTCTCGCACGAGGTCGACCCGGCGCCGCGCGAGTTCGAGCGCGCGCTCACCACCGCGCTGGATGCCTACGCCAAGCCGCTGGCGGCCGGCTACCTGCGGGCGCTGGCCGAGGCGCTCTCCGCCCGTCGGTTGCCTGCACCGATGCTCATGCATTCCGAAGGCGTGGTCCGGCCCTGGCAGGACCTGGCCGCGCGGCCGATCGGGCTGGCCATGTCCGGCCCCTGCGCCGCCCTGCGCGGCGTGGCGGCCTGCCTGGACGAAGGCGCCCGCCGTGGCGCCCTGCTCACGCTGGACGTGGGTGGCACCAGTGCCGACATCGGGCTGCTGCACGGCGGCCAGTCGGCCTTCGCCGAATCGCTGGAATGCGGCGGGCTGGGCATCCGCCAGCGCTGCGTGGACATCGCCTCCATCGCCATCGGCGGCGGCAGCGTGCTTCAGGTGCTGGCGGGCGGGGCGCTGCGCATCGGCCCGCGCTCGCAGGGCGCCTGGCCGGGGCCGGCAGCCTACGGGCAGGGCGGCACCTTGGCGACGCTGAGCGATGCACTGTGCGTGCTCGGCCGTCTGCCTGATCGGTTGGCGGGCGGACTGGCGCTGGACTGCCGTGCCGCCGAGGCCGCGCTCGCGCGCGACGTGGCCGTGCCGCTGGGCCTGCCGCTCGCCGAAGCGGCCGAGGCCGTGGTGCAGGCGGCTGCCGCGCACATGGCCGAGGCACTCAAGACCCATGCCTTCCAGCGCGGGCTGGATCCAGCGGACGCGCTGCTGGTGGCCGTGGGCGGCGGCGGCGCGCAGCATGCCGCGGAGGTCGCGGCGCTCGCCGGCATGGCCGCCGTGCGCGTGCTGCCGCAGGCGGGCGTGATGGCCGCGTTGGGCATGGTACGCGGCCCTGCGGAGTCGGCCACGAGGCCATTGCGCACGGTGCGCGAGGCCTGGGCCGGCATCGCGCCGGAGGGCCATGGTCCGGCTGCGCTCTTTGCGCCGATGACCACGGTCTGGGTGCCTGCTGGCTGGCGCTGGCGGATCGAGGGCGATGGCAGCCTGCAGCTGGCGGTGTCGTCATGAGATCGCCGCGCTGCATCCGCTTTTCAGCGTTCACCGGCCAATGCCGCGAGCGCGCCCTTTCGTTCGCCCGGGAGTGCCCCAGCCGCTCCTCTCCCCTCGCGGGAGAGGGGGCAAGACCGCGTCTCGCTGCCTGTGCAGAAGGTGCCGCCCGATGACCCCGCACGCCGACCCCGCCATCGCCCTGCGCATGGAGCCCTTGCGTCTGGCTCTGCAGGGCGCGGCCGACCGCATGCAGTCGGCCATGATGCGCGCCGCCGTCTCTACCATCGCCCGCGAGGGCGGCGACTGCGCGGCGGCGCTGTTCCTGCCCGACGGCCGCCTGCTGGCGCAGGCGCGTTCGCTGCCGTTGCTGCTGGGCTCGCTGATCCCGGCCGTGGCCGGGGTGCTGGCGCGCTTTCCGGCCGGCGCCATGCGCAACGGCGATGTCTATCTGCTCAACGACCCGTGGTCGGGTGGCACGCACCTGCCCGACATCGCGCTGGTGCATCCCGTCTTCGACGGCCGCGAACTGATCGCCCTGGCGGCCACCAGCCTGCACCACCAGGATGTGGGCGGCATGGCGCCGGGCTCCATCCCGCCCGACGCGATCGAGATCCACCAGGAAGGCCTGCGTCTGCCGCCCGTGCGCTGGCGCGATGCGGCGGGCGTGCTGCCCGACATCGACGCCATCCTGGGCGCCAACACGCGCACGCCCGCCAACCTGCGCGGTGACCTCGAGGCGCAGTGGACGGCGCTGGCCCAGGGCGCGCGTGAACTGCGGCAGATCGCCCGCCACACCGGCGAGCGCTTCGCGGCCGTGTGCGAGGCATTGCTCGCCCAGTCCGCCGACATGACCCGCGCCGCGCTGGCCGCCGTGCCCGATGGCGAGTGGCACTGGCACGACGCGCTCGATGGCGACGGCGAGGGTGCCGAGCCCATCGCCATCGCCGTGCGGCTGCACAAGCATGGCGAAGCGATCACGCTCGACTTCGAGGGCAGCGCGCCGCAGGTGCGCGGACCGCTCAACGCGTCCGCGGCGGCGATGCTGTCGGCGGCGCTGTTCTTCATGCGCACGCTGGCGCCGCAGGCGCCCAACAACGCGGGCTGCCTGGCACCGCTGACGCTGCGGCTGCCGCCGCACAGCGTGGTCAATCCCGATTGGCCGGCCGCGGTCAACGCCCGCACGGCCACCGTCAAGCTGGCCTGCAACGCCATCCTCGGCGCGTGGGCCCAGGCCACGGGCGCGCAAGGCGAGGGCGTGGCCCCGCATGCCGGCGTGGCGACCGTGCTCGCGCTCAGCGGCACGCGCGGCGACGGTGAGCGCTGGATGTTCACCGAGATCATCGCCAGCGGTGCCGGCGCCAGCTCCACGGCGCCGGGCCGCGCGGGCGTTTCCACCGACGTGGGCAACGCGCGCAACACGCCCATCGAGGTGATCGAGGCCGAAGCGCCACTGCGTGTGTTGCAGTACGCCATCCGCCGCGGCTCCGGGGGCGCGGGCGCGCAGGCCGGCGGCGACGGTGTGCGGCGCGAATACCTGCTGCTCGACGGCGAAGGCTGGATCGCCTACCGCGGCGAGCGTCACCGCAGCCAGGCCCGCGGCGCCCAGGGCGGCGGCGCGGGTGCCAGCGCGTCGGCACGCCTTCTGCATGCCGACGGGCGCGTGCAGCCGCTGGCCGCGCGCAGTCGCGTGCGCTGGCAGGCCGGTGATCTGCTGTTCATCGAGACCGCAGGCGGCGGCGGCTGGGGTGCGGTGGCCGCCACTGCAGGCACCCCGTCGCCGCCGCCGTCTTCGTTGCTTTCCCCGTCGTCTTCCTTCCATCCCGACCCACGCCAGGAGTGCCCATGAACCGAACGTCCTTCTCCCTTCGTCGCCGCGCTGGCCTGGCCCTGGTGGCGACGCTTGCGACCGGTGCTCTGCTGGCGCCGGTCCTCGGCCAGGCGCAGGGCGCCTATCCGAACAAGCCCATCCACATCGTCGTGCCCTTTCCGCCCGGCGGCAGCACCGACGTGCTGGCGCGGCGCATCGGCGACAAGTTGGCCAGTGCCTGGGGCCAGCCGGTGGTGGTGGACAACCGCGCCGGTGCCGGTGGCACCGTGGGCGCCGACTACGTGGCCAAGTCCGCGCCGGACGGCTACACGCTGCTGATGGGCGTGACCGGCAGCAATGCCATCGCGCAGGCGCTGTACGCCAAGCTGCCCTATGACGTGGTGAAGGACTTCGCGCCGGTCTCGATGGTGGTGAGCGCGCCGCTGGTGCTGGCCGTGAATCCCGACGTGAAGGTGCGTACGGCGCAGGAGTTCCTGGCGCTGGCCAAATCGAAGCCGGGTGGCCTGAGCTACGGCTCGGCGGGCAACGGCACGTCGATGCACCTGACGGGCGAGATGTACAAACAGGCGGCGGGGGTGTCGATGGTCCACATCCCTTACCGCGGCAGCGCGGGCATGCTGACGGACCTGATGAGCGGGCAGATCCAGGCCACCTTCGGCGACGTGCTGGTGCTGATGCCGCAGATCCAGGCGGGCAAGCTGCGGGCGCTGGCGGTCACGTCGAAGACGCGGCACCCGATGCTGCCGGACGTGCCGACGCTGGACGAGGCGGGCCTCAAGGGTTTCGAGGCCCTGTCGTGGCAGGGGCTGTTCGCGCCTGCCGGCACGCCGCCCGAGGTGGTGGAGAAGCTGAGTGCCGAAGTGAACAAGGCGGTGCGTTCACCGGACGTGCGCGAGTACTTCGCCTCTCGCGGTTTCATCGTCGAGGGCACGACGCCGGCGGCCTTCAAGGCGCTGATCGAGGCCGAGGTGAAGAAGTGGACGCCGATCGTGAAGTACTCGGGGGCGCGGGCGGATTGAGCTTTGGTGCGACTGCTGAGTTTGGCAAGGACGGTGATGGTCGGGTTGGTCTACCTTGGCAACCGCTGCGTTGCGCAGGCGTTTCGATGCCTCTTGCCTTTGATGCAGTCCACCGACAGATGCCCGCGGATGTGGCTTTTGAGTGGGGTTTCCGGGCGCTGGGCGCTCCGCCAGCCCCGGCCCGCCCGGCCGCCTCGCCCACAGGCTGCGCCGCTCGCTGAACGCTCGCGGAGCCTGCGGTGCTCGCCGGATGAGCGCGCGGCGTAACTCGCTGCGCTGCCTGCCGGCAGCTCCGCTCAAACAAACGCCGCGAGTCGGTCACGACCGGCCCGCGGAGGCCGCGGGCCTCGCTCATCCGGCTGCGCGCCTCGGCGCATCCTGAGGGCGAGTCGGCCGGGCGGGCCGGGGCCGGCTCCAGGGTGATCGGGTGGACGTGGCCCCTTTGCCGTTCTTCGAACACCTTCAGGGCGGGCCGATACCTGTTCAAGTCGGGAGTTGGTGGACTGCCCAGCGACCACGCTCTTCAATCAACCGTGAAGCCCCGGCGGGAGCGGCCCCCAGGGCGCGGCCGTTGGGCGTGCCGAGGCGCGCAGCCTGGCGAGTGAGGTGCGCGAACATCGCGCACCGGCCGTCTCTGACTCGTGGCGCTTGTCCGAGCGGAGCGCGTCAGCGCGCAGCGAGTTGCGCCACGCACTCGCCAGGCGAGCACCGCAGGGGACCCCGAGCGTTCAGCGAGGGGCACGCACATCGGCCGCGCCCTGGGGGCCGTTCCCGCCGGGCGCCTTCGCGGAGACAACGGTCCCCCGACCCCGCGCGCGTCCCCGGCGAATGCCCTCGCTTCGTGCGTGTGCGTGACGAGTGGCGAGTTGCCCCCATGAGCCAAAGGGCGCCTGCCCAGCAGCCGAACGGCCTCACGCAGAAAGCCCCAAAACAAAACGGGGCCCCGAAGAGCCCCGTCACTCACTCAGCGGAGGAACCGGATCACAGCCCCGCAGCCGCCTTCAGCGCAGCCGCCTTGTCCGTGCGCTCCCACGTGAACTCCGGCTCCTCGCGGCCGAAGTGGCCATAGGCGGCGGTCTTGGCGTAGATGGGACGCAGCAGGTCCAGCATCTGGATGATGCCCTTCGGACGCAGGTCGAAATGCTCGTTGACCAGCGCCGCGATCTTGTCGTCCGAAATCACGCCCGTGCCTTCGGTGTAGACGGTGATGTTCATCGGCTTGGCCACGCCGATGGCATAGGCGACCTGCACCTGGCACTGGCGCGCCAGGCCCGCAGCCACCACGTTCTTGGCCACGTAGCGGGCCGCGTAGGCGGCCGAGCGGTCCACCTTCGACGGGTCCTTGCCCGAGAAGGCGCCGCCGCCGTGCGGGCAGGCGCCGCCGTAGGTGTCCACGATGATCTTGCGGCCCGTCAGGCCGCAGTCGCCCTGCGGACCGCCGATGACGAAACGGCCCGTGGGGTTGATCAGGTAGCGCGTCTCCTGCAGCCACTCCTTGGGCAGCACCGGCTTGATGATCTCCTCGATCACCGCCTCGATGAAGCTGGCCTTCATCTTGGTGGGCGTCTCGCTCTGGTCGGGGTGGTGCTGCGTGGAGAGCACCACGGTGTCGATGCTGTGCGGCTTGCCGTCCACGTAGCGCATCGTCACCTGGCTCTTGGCGTCGGGACGCAGGAAGGGCAGGCGGCCGTCCTTGCGCAGCTGGGCCTGGCGCTCGACCAGGCGGTGGGCGTAGTAGATCGGCGCGGGCATCAGCTCGGGCGTCTCGTCGCACGCATAGCCGAACATCAGGCCCTGGTCGCCGGCGCCGGTGTTCAGGTGGTCGTCGCTGGCATGGTCCACGCCCTGGGCAATGTCGTTGGACTGCTTGTCGTAGCAGACCATGACCGCGCAGCCTTTGTAGTCGATGCCGTAGTCGGTGTTGTCGTAGCCGATGCGCTTGATGGTGTCGCGCGCGACCTGGATGTAGTCGACATGCGCGTTGGTGGTGATCTCGCCCGCGAGCACCACGAGGCCGGTGTTGGTCAGCGTCTCGGCGGCCACGCGCGAGCGCGGGTCCTGTTCGAAGATGGCATCGAGGATCGCGTCCGAGATCTGGTCGGCCACCTTGTCCGGATGGCCCTCGGACACCGATTCGGAAGTGAAGAGAAAGTCGTTCGCCATGTTCGAGAAAACTCCTGCGTGAAGGATGCGGACCGGGCGTTTGCCGGCAACCTCGGGAGTCTCTGGCGAACGCTTTAGCAGTTGGGTTTAACGTCGCCCTGCAAGTAGTCCTGTAACTCGGCGACAATTTCGATTCTATTCATGCCGGTCCCAGCCCGCTGGGCCGCGCGTCGGTTTTCCACCCACCCGTTTGTCCGACAACACCTGATGATCGCGTTGTTTCGTCTGCTTGCCCGTGCGCCGCTGCCGCTGATGCATGCGCTCGGCGGGCTGCTGGGCTGGCTGGTCTGGGCGTTGGCGTCGGACTACCGGCGGCGTTTTCGCGCGAATGCCGCGCAGGCCGGCCTGACGCCCGAGCAATGGCGCCCGGCCATCGCCGCCGCCGGCCGCATGGCCGCCGAACTGCCCTGGCTCTGGGCCCGCCCGGCGGGCGAGAGCGTGCTGCCCCGTGTGCGCCAGTGGACGGGCGACGAGGCCCTGGGCGCCGCGCTGGCATCGGGCCGCGGCGCCATCGTCATCTCGCCGCATCTGGGCTGCTGGGAATTGCTGGGCCAGGCCCTGGGCGAGCGCTTCCTGGCCAGCCACGGGCCGATCACCGCGCTGTTCCGTCCCCCACGCAAGCCGTGGATGGCGGCGCTGATGGAAGGTTCGCGCGACCGGCCCGGCCTGCACATGCTGCCCACCGACGTGTCGGGCGTGCGCGGGCTGATGCGTGCGCTCAAGAAAGGCGGCTACACCGGCATCCTGCCCGATCAGGTGCCGCCGACGGGGCAGGGCGTCTGGGCGCCCTTCTTCGGTCGGCCCGCCTACACCATGACCCTCGTGCCGCGCCTCGCGCAGCTGACCGGCGCCCAGGTCTTCCTGGGCGTGTGCGAGCGGCTGCCGCGCGGCCGTGGCTATGCCGTGCACCTGCAGCCGCTGGATGCGCCGGCCCTCTCCGACCCCAAAGCCGCCCCCGAAGAGGCCGCCACCGCCATGAATCGAGGCATCGAGCAATTGATCCTGAGCCTGCCCGGGCAATACGTCTGGGACTATGCCCGCTACAAGGCGCCGCGCGCCGAGATGGAGACGGCGCGATGAGTGTTTCGGCCCGGCTGGGCATCGGCTTCATGCGTGCGCTGGCCCGATTGCCGCTGCCGGTGGTACGTGGACTGGGCGCGGCCCTCGGCCCGGTGCTGCACGCTCTGGCCAAGCCCCGCCGCCATGTGGTGGACGTCAACCTGGCCCTGTGCTTCCCCGAGAAGACGCCCGAGGAGCGGCGCCGCATCGCGCGCCAGACCTTCGTGTACGTCGCCCAGGCCTGGTTCGACCGCGCCTGGCTGTGGCATGCGCCGGCCGAGGTGATCCGCCAGCGCGTGACGCTCAAAGGCGCGCTGGACGAGATCGACGTGGGCGAGCAGCCCACCATCCTCTTCGCGCCGCACTTCTACGGCCTGGATGCCGCCGCCACGCGGCTGACCATGCACACGCCCAAGCAGTCCACCACCATCTACACCACGCAGCGCAACCCGGTGATGGACGAATGGACGCGCGAGGGTCGCACCCGTTTCGGCAACGTGACGGTGCTGCACCGCATGGACGGCGTGAAGCAGATCGTGGCCAACCTGCGCCGCGGCGGCCTCTTGTATCTGCTGCCGGACATGGACTTCGGTCCAGCACACACGGAGTTCGTGCCTTTCTTCCACACGCTGGCGGCGACCACGCCCTCGCTGTCGCGCTTCTCGCGGCTGGCGCGCGCCAAGGTCGTGCCGGTGCTGTCGCGGCTGACCAAGGACGGCTATGAGATCGAGGTGCTGCCGTCCTGGCAGGACTTTCCGACCCATGACGCCATCGCGGACACGGCGCGCATGAATGCGCAGCTGGCCGAGTGGATCCGCACGATGCCCGCGCAGTACTACTGGGTGCACCGGCGCTTCAAGACGCGGCCGCCGGGCGAGCCCTCGGTGTACTAGGGAGGAACGCTGCTTCCAGGCTTCGACAGGCTCAGCTCGAACGGTCTTCGTTCACAGGCTCAGCCCGAGTCTTCGTTCGACTGGACGTCCCTGCATGCAAAGGCTGCTTCTCAGGCCGGATGGCGCCGGATGAAGGCGCCGATGCGTGCCATCACCAGTTCAGGCTGCTCGTGCACCACCCAGTGCGTGGCGCCTTCCAGCCGCTCGACCTCGAGCTGGGGCACGTAGTCCCCCAGGCCATCGAGCAGGCCTGGGCGCAGCGCGATGTCGGCCATGCCCCATAGCACCAGGGTTGGGATGTCCACCGTCACGCGCTCGCGCGGGATGTCGGGAATGTCGGCGCCAGGCTTGAGCGGCGTGACGCGGTAGAGGTTGCAGGCGCCCACCAGTCCCTGCGACCACACATCCCGGTACTGCGCCTTCACGTCCTCGGTGAGCCAGTCGGCATTGCCAGCACCGGCCTGCATGGACGACAGCATGCCGAAGAGGCGCGCGAAGTCGTCGCGCGCCAGCACCTCCTCGCTGCCGGGGCGCGCCAGCCAGTTCATGTAGGCGCTGGCTTCCTGCTGCTCGGAGCTGTTCTTCAGCTCGCGCGCGAAGGTGCCGGCATGCGGCGAATTGATGATCACGAGCCGGCCGATGCGCTCGGGCATCGCGTTGGCCATGCCCCAGCCGAAGGCGCCGCCCCAGTCGTGGGCGATCAGCGTGTCGATATGCCCGCCGGCCGATTCGCTCTCGGCCAGGGCGCGCAGGTCCTGCATGAGGCGGTGGGCCTGGTAGGCCTCCACCTCCGCCGGCGCGCTGGAGCGTTCGAAGCCACGCAGGTTGGGCGCCACGCAGCGATAACCGCCGTTCTCCGGCCGGGCGAAGTGCGCCAGCAGCGGGTCCCAGATGAAGGCCGCCTCCGGAAAGCCGTGGAGGAAGAGCATCAGTGGCCGCCCCGGCTCGCCCGCCGCGCGACAGCTGAGCGTGATGCCGTGCGGCAGCGCGCGTTCGAAGGTCTGGATGTTGGTCATCGCACATGTCTCCTGTCTGTGGGGCCGGACGACATGCGCGGTCGGGCAGGCGCGTCAGGCGGCGTCGGGGTGCGTCCAGCGCCAGATGATCTCGGCTGCCTCGTCCACACCCTGCTTCTTGAGGGCGGAGAAGAGTCTGACCTCGCCGCCGCCGGCCTGCAGTCGCGCAATCGACAGTGCCTTGTTGGCCTCTGCCCGCGTGAGCTTGTCGGCCTTGGTCAGCAGCACCAGGAAGTTCAGGCCCTGCTCCACGCGTGGGCGGATCACTTCCAGCAGCACCTCGTCCAGCTCGGTCATGCCCAGGCGCGGGTCGCACATCAGCACGACACCGGACAGCTGCTCGCGGGTCATCAGGTAGTTGCCCATGACGCGCTGCCAGCGCAGCTTGGCCTCGCGTGGCACCGCGGCATAACCATAGCCGGGCAGGTCGGCCAGCACGGCGTCGTCCACCTGGCCCTTGCCCACGCCGAACAGGTTGATGTGCTGCGTGCGGCCGGGCGTCTTGGACGCGAAGGCCAGCCGCTTCTGCTGGGTCAGCGTGTTGATGGCCGTCGACTTGCCAGCGTTGGAGCGGCCGACGAAGGCGATCTCGGGCAGACCCAGCGGGGGCAGGGTGTCCAGCCGCGGCGAGCTGAGCAGGAAGTGGGCGGTGTGCATCCAGCCCAGGGCGGTGCGGGCGCGCTCGGCAAAGCTGGCGGCGGGTGCGGGCGTCGCAGGGACGGTGGAGGCGGGCGGACTGGCGTTCTCCGCCGATCCGCTGGCGGGTGCCGCTGCGGCGTCGGCCGCGTCATCCGCAGGAGAGGGCGGAAAAGTTTGATCCATTCGGTACAGGGTTCTCAAGGAGGCCGTGGAAAGGGAGGGCGATTGTAGAATTGCCCGGTTTTGCGCCAGTCAGCGTACAAGTGAAGAAGCCCACGATATGAAGTTGTTCGCGCCTTATCTGCTTGCTGCCGTGCTGGGGACCGTTCTGGGGGGAACGGCCATGGCGGCAGATGCTCCGGCCACCGCGGCCAAGCCCGCCAAGCCGGATCCGGCCAAGGGCGATACCCTCTTCACGACAGCCCCGTCCAATGGTGTCGCCTGCGCCTCGTGCCACAACGCCGACGGCAATTCGGCCATCGCCGCCAACCCCAAGCTGGCGCAGCAGCATCCCGAGTACATCCTCAAGCAGCTGCACGAGTTCAAGTCCGGCAAGCGCAAGAGCGCGATCATGCAGCCCATGGTCGCCAACCTGAGCGAACAGGACATGCGAGACATCGCATGGTTCCTGGGCAGCAAGACGGTCAAGCCCGGCTTCGCCAAGGAGAAGGACCTCGTCGTGCTGGGCGAGCGCATCTACCGCGGCGGCATTGCCGACCGCCAGGTGCCCGCGTGCGCCGGTTGCCACAGCCCCACCGGCGCCGGCATCCCCGCCCAGTACCCGCGCCTGGGTGGCCAGCATTCCGACTACACGGAGGGCCAGCTGAAGGCCTTCCGTGATGGCATCCGCGCCAACAGCCCGCAGATGACGGGCGTGGCCGCCAAGATGAACGACCGCGAGATCAAGGCCGTGGCCGACTACATTGCCGGCCTGCGTTGACTTAACGCAAGTCAAAAAACCGTCGAACCAACCGCCGACAATCCAACTCAACAAGGGCGGGCCGATCCCTGGGGATCGCCCGCCCTTTTTCCTGCCCATTGCTGCCTTCCGTCATGAGCGTCTCCACCCACGGCCTTCGCCTTCGAACCGGCTCGCAGTCCTTGCGCGCCGCCGTGGAGCTGCTGTCGTCGATGCGCTTCGCCATCGCGCTGCTGACGGTGATCTGCATCGCATCCGTGATCGGCACCGTGCTCAAGCAGCAGGAGCCGATCAACAACTACATCAACCAGTTCGGGCCCTTCTGGGCGCAGGTGTTCCGCAGCGCGCGGCTGGACACCATCTACAGCGCCTGGTGGTTCCTGCTGATCCTGGCCTTCCTGGTGATCAGCACCTCGCTGTGCATCGCGCGCAACACGCCGCGCATCATGAGCGACCTGCGCAGCTACAAGGAAGACCTTCGCGTGCAGGGCCTGAAGGCCTTCGGCCTGCGCGCCGAGACGGTGTTGGCCGAGTCGCCCGACGCCGCCGCCAACCGCATCGGCCAGCAACTGGTTGGGGGCGGCTGGAAGGTCAAGCTGCAGAAGCGCGAGACGGCCGGCGCGCCGGCGGGCTGGATGGTGGCGGCCCGTGCGGGCGGCGCCAACAAGCTGGGCTACATCGCGGCCCACGGCGCCATCGTGCTGATCTGCCTGGGCGGCCTGCTCGACGGCGACCTGATCGTGCGTGCACAGACCTGGCTGGGCGACAAGTCGGTCTACACCGGCGGCGGCATGATCGCGGACGTGCCCGCGCAGCACCGCCTCGCGCCGACCAACCCGACCTTCCGCGGCAACATCCTGGTGCCCGAGGGCGCGCAGTCGTCGGTGGCCATCCTCAACCAGGCCGATGGCGTGCTGCTGCAAGAGCTGCCCTTCGCCATCGAGCTCAAGAAGTTCATCGTCGACTACTACGCGACCGGCATGCCCAAGCTCTTCGCCAGCGAGGTGGTGCTGCACGACCGCGCCAGCGGCGAGACCAAGACTGCGCGCATCGAGGTCAACCATCCCGCGAGCTGGAAGGGCATCGAGATCTACCAATCCAGCTTCGACGATGGCGGCTCGCGCGTGAAGCTGCGCGCAGTGCCCATGGGCGCGGCGGCCAAGCCCTTCGAGGTCGAGGGCACCATCGGCACCAGCACCGAGCTGACCAACGGCAAGGACAAGCTCACGCTCGAATACACCGCGCTGCGCGTGATCAACGTCGAGAACTTCGCCGGCGCCAACGGCGGCAGCGGGGCCGACGTGCGCAAGGTGGATCTGGTTGGCAGCCTTGAGTCGCGTCTGGGCGCGGCCCACAAGGTGGACAAGCCCAAGGAGCTGCGCAACATCGGCCCGAGCATCGGCTACAAGCTGCGCGACGCGGCCGGTCAGGCGCGCGAGTACCAGAACTACATGGTGCCGACGGTGATGGAGGAGGGCGCGCCGCCGGTCTTCCTGCTGGGTGTGCGGGAGCAGCCCGACCAGCCTTTCCGCTACCTGCGCGTGCCCGCCGACGACGAGATGGGCACGGCGGGCTTTACCCGCCTGCGCGAGGCGCTGGCCGACCCGGCCGTGCGCGCCCAGGCCGTCGACCGCTACGTGGCCCAGGCCATCGGCCCCGATCGGCCGGAGCAGGCGCAGCAGCTGCGTGCCTCGGCCCTGCGCGCCATCGGCCTGTTTGCCGGTGCCGAGCAACTGCAGGCCGGCACGGCGCGCGCGGATGGGCGCAATGCCTCCGGCTGGCAGGCCATCGCCGAATTCATCGACCAGCAGGTGCCCGGAGCCGAGCGCGAGCGCGCGGGTCAGATCCTGGTGCGCGTGGTCAACGACGTGCTCTTCGAGCTGCTCAACCTGAGCCGCACGCAGGCGGGTCAGCCGCCACTGCAGCGCGACGAGAAATCCCAGGCTTGGCTCACGCAAGCCGTGCTCTCGCTGAGCGACGCCGCCTTCTACCCAGCGCCCGTGGCGCTCATGCTGACCGACTTCACGCAGGTGCAGGCCAGCGTCTTCCAGGTGGCCCGCGCGCCGGGCAAGAGCGTGGTCTACCTGGGCTGCCTGTTGCTGATCGTGGGCATTTTTGCCATGCTCTACGTCCGCGAGCGGCGGCTGTGGGTGTGGCTGGCGCCCCGTGCCGACGGAACCGGCGCCGAGGCGTCGATGGCCCTCTCGGTCAACCGCCGCGGCCTGGACACCGACAAGGAATTCCACCGCCTGCGCGAGCGCCTGCTGGGCCTGCCCCCGGCCGACACGCCTTCTTCTGCGGAGACACCATCCCGATGAACACCGTCACCAGCACCACCACGCTGAGCCTCAACGAAGGCTGGTTTTCCCGCCGCAGCCTGACCGACTGGTTGTTTGCCGCCTTCGTGCTGGCGGGCGGGCTGTTCGCGCTGGCGCGCTATCACGGCGCGATGGACGGGTACGAAAAGGCAATCCTGCTGGGCACGCTGCCGGCGCTGGTGTGGCTGGGCTGGTTCTGGCGGCCGCTGCAGCGCCTGGGCGTCGTGGTGGCCGCCGCCTCGGTGCTGGCCATCGTGAGCTACCAGGGCGACCTGGCGCGGGCTGACACCGTGTTCTGGCTCAAATACTTCATCTCCAGCCAGTCGGCCATCCTGTGGATGAGCGTGCTCTTCTTCATGAGCACCGTCTTCTACTGGCTGGGCTTTTTTGCCAGCGGTCAATCCGACGCCATGGAGCGCATCGGCTCGCGCCTGGCCTGGGCCGCCGTGACAATGGCGCTGATCGGCACCATGGTGCGCTGGTACGAGAGCCACCAGATCGGTCCCGACATCGGCCACATCCCGGTGAGCAACCTCTACGAGGTCTTCGTGCTCTTCTGCTGGATGACGGCGGCCTTCTACCTCTACTACGAGGAGCGCTACCGCACCCGCGCGCTCGGCGCCTTCGTGATGCTGGTGGTCAGCGCCGCGGTGGGCTTTTTGCTCTGGTACACGCTGGTGCGCGGCGCGCACGAGATCCAGCCGCTGGTGCCGGCCCTGCAGAGCTGGTGGATGAAGCTGCACGTGCCGGCCAACTTCATCGGCTACGGCACCTTCTCTCTGGCGGCCATGGTGGCCTTCGCCTACCTTATCAAGCAGCAGGCGGCCGAGACCCGCTGGTGGCGCCTGACACCCATCTGGCTGCTGGGCGCGGCGCTGTGCTTCGTGCCCATCGCCTTCCGCCAGCGTGGTGTGGCCGAGGCGGGCGGCAGCTACTGGGTGGGCTATGCGCTCATCTCTGCGCTGATCGCGGCCGGCATCCTGCTGGGCCGCCGCCGCATCGCCGCCCGCCTGCCGGCCTTCGAGGTGCTGGACGACGTGATGTACAAGGCCATCGCCGTCGGCTTCGCCTTCTTCACCATCGCCACGGTGCTGGGCGCGCTGTGGGCCGCCGACGCCTGGGGCGGCTACTGGAGCTGGGATCCGAAGGAGACCTGGGCGCTGATCGTCTGGCTCAACTACGCGGCCTGGCTGCACATGCGACTGGTCAAGGGCCTGCGCGGCACGGTCGCCTCGTGGTGGGCGCTGGTAGGCCTGGCGGTGACCACCTTCGCCTTCCTGGGCGTCAACATGTTCCTGTCGGGCCTGCACAGCTACGGCACGCTGTAGGCCACGGCCGCCGGCCCGCGTGCCGGCCCAGCCCCACCCGCGGCGGGGGCAGGGCTTTTGGGGCAGACTGAAATCCAGGTGGAGCCCGCCTGCGTAACCAAATGGACGTGGGCACCGAACTCCTCAGGGTCCACCTGTGTCCCACCGCCTGCGAAAGGGCTCCCCCATGCTGATCCGTTCCCGCGATGACGGCTTCGTTCATCCCATCTCCAGCGAAATCACGCCGCGCGCGGTGTACGAACAGCGCCGGCAACTCCTGCGCCTGATGGCGACCGGCGCCGCTGGTGCGGCCCTGGCCGGCTGGGCCGGCCGCGAGGCGATGGCGCAGGCCCAGAACTCCGGCGGCAAGCTGGCTGCCTTGCCGGGTGCCAAGTCGAACGTGGCGGGCGCGCAGGTGATGGAAAAGGTCACCGACTACAAGGACGCGACCACCTACAACAACTTCTACGAGTTCGGCACCGACAAGGCCGACCCGGCCAAGAACGCCCACACCCTCAAGACCCGGCCGTGGACGGTCGAGGTCGAGGGTCTGGTCAAGAAGCCCGGCAAGTACGGCATCGAGGACTTGCTCAAACTTTCCGCGCAGGAAGAGCGGGTCTACCGCCTGCGCTGCGTCGAGGGCTGGTCGATGGTGATCCCGTGGGTCGGCTATTCGCTGGCCGAGCTGATCAAGCGGGTCGAGCCGCAGGGCAATGCCAAGTACGTGGAGTTCGTGACGCTGGCCGATCCGAAGACCATGCCCTTCGTCGGCTCGCGCGTGCTCGATTGGCCCTATGCCGAGGGCCTGCGCATGGATGAGGCCATGCATCCGCTGACGCTGCTGACCTTCGGCATGTACGGCGAGGTGCTGCCCAACCAGAACGGCGCGCCGGTGCGCATCGTGGTGCCCTGGAAGTACGGCTTCAAGTCGGCCAAGTCCATCGTCAAGATCCGCTTTGTCGAGAAGGAGCCGGGCACGGCCTGGAACAAGGCGGCGGCCAACGAATACGGCTTCTATTCCAACGTGAATCCCGAGGTGGACCATCCGCGCTGGAGCCAGGCCACCGAGCGCCGCATCGGTGAGCCCGGCGGCCTGTTCGCCAAGCGGCGCAAGACGTTGATGTTCAACGGCTACGAGGCGCAGGTCGGCCAGCTCTATGCGGGCATGGACCTGAAGAAGTTCTACTGATGGCGACGGCTGCACAGGCGGGCCGCAGGCCGGCAGCCCGGCCCGCGGGCGGTCACGGGCTCAACCGGCTGCTGATGCATCCGGTTGCCAAGCCGGCGGTGTTCGTGCTGTGCCTGCTGCCCTTCGCGTGGCTGCTTTATGGCGCCGTGGCCGACCAACTCGGCGCCAACCCGGCGGAGTACCTGCTGCGTGCCACGGGCGACTGGGCCCTGCGCTTTCTCTGCATCGTGCTGGCCGTGACGCCGCTGCGCGTCATGGCCAGGCTCACCGCGATCGCGCGCTGGCGCCGCATGCTGGGGCTCTTCGCCTACTTCTACGTGGTGGTGCACCTGCTGTGCTACTCGTGGTTCGACATGGGCTTCGACCTGCCGGCCATCGTGGCGGACATTCCCAAGCGGCCCTTCATCCTGGTGGGATTTGCGGCCTTCGTGCTGCTGACGCTGCTGGCCGCCACCTCCTTCAACCGCGCGATCAAGGCGCTGGGCGGCAAGCGCTGGCAGCGGCTGCATCGCCTGGTCTACCTGTGCGCCGGGCTGGGGCTGCTGCACTTCTTCTGGATGCGGGCCGGCAAGAACAACTTCGGCGAGGTCGGCATCTACGCGGTCGTCATTGCGGTGTTGCTGGGCTGGCGCGTGTGGCATGCAGTTGCCACGCGCAGAGCAAGCGCCACGCGGTAGCGCCATGAAAGAAGGCGGCCTGGGCCGCCTTTGTCATGTCAAAGCAGTTGCTCTGCGCGCAACTGGTCTTCCACCGTCTCGCGCCGGCGGATGAGTCGGGCCTCGGTGCCACTGACCAGCACTTCGGCCGCGCGGCCGCGGGTGTTGTAGTTGCTGGCCATGCTCATGCAATAGGCCCCGGCCGAGAGCACGGCCAGCAGGTCGCCGGACTGCACCGCGAGGTCGCGGTCGCGGCCCAGCCAGTCGCCGCTTTCGCACACCGGGCCGACCACGTCGTAGCGCACCGGCTCGGCATCCGCCTTCAGCACCACCGGTTCGATGCGGTGGAAGGCCTCGTACATGGCGGGCCTGGGCAGGTCGTTCATGGCTGCGTCGACGATGCAGAAGTTCTTCTCTTCGCCGGGCTTGGTGTAGAGCACCTCGGTCAGGCAGACGCCTGCGTTGCCCACCAGCGAGCGGCCGGGCTCGATGACCAGCTTGCGGTCGCCGAAGCCACGGGCGTCCAGCCGGGCCAGCAACTGCTGCCACAGCGCATCGGCGGCGGGTGGCGTGTCGCCGTTGTAGTCGATGCCCAGGCCGCCGCCGAAGTCCAGATGCTGCAGCCGGATGTCCTGGGCCTCGATGGCCTGCACCAGGTCGAGCACGCGCTCCAGCGCATCCAGGTAGGGCGAGGCCTCGGTGATCTGCGAGCCGATGTGGCAGTCGATGCCGACCACGGCCAGCCCCGGCAGCGACGCGGCATGCCGGTAGACCTCGACCGCGCGATCGTGGGCGATGCCGAACTTGTTGCCCTTGAGGCCGGTGGAGATGTACGGATGCGTCTTCGCGTCGACGTTGGGATTGATGCGCAGGCTGACCGGCGCGCGCTTGCCGGCGGCCACGGCCACTGCGCTCAGCACGTCGAGCTCGGCTTCGCTCTCGACGTTGAAGCAGGCGATGCCGGCGTCCAGGGCCTGGCGCATCTCGGCGCGGGTCTTGCCCACGCCGGAGAAGATCACCTTGCGCGCATCGGCGCCTGCCGCCAGCACACGGGCCAGTTCGCCGCCGGAGACGATGTCGAAACCGCAGCCGGCTTCGGCGAAGACGCGCAGCACGCCGAGCGAGGAGTTTGCCTTCATCGCATAGCAGACCAGCGCGTCGCGACCTTCGAGGCCGCGGCGGTAGGCGGACAGCGCATCGAGCATCCACTGCTTGGAATAGACGAACAGCGGCGTGCCATGTTCGCGCGCGAGCGCCTGCAGGTCGGCCTGTTCGACACGCAGCGTGCCGCCCTCGCGGGCAATATGGGGTTGGCCCGGCAGCACGGTGCCGGCGAAAGCGGGAGAGGCGGTCATTGACGGGAAGCGGGAGCCGAGGTGGAGGCCGGTGCGCTGGCGGCGTCGGCAGGTGCTGGCGCGGCCTTGTTGCCGGAGCCGGTGAGCACCTGCGGCAGGGTGGCGCGCTGGGCGGCAGCGGGCTCGGTCGGCAGGTAGAGCGCGCCCCGCTGGCCACAGGCCGACAGGGCGGCGAGGGCCGCGAGCGCAAAGGCCTTGGCGAGGTGGCGCAAGGGGGCGCTCACTAGAATTTGCCGAGCATTCAACATCGCGAAATTTTATCCAGTCATGACCGACGCCCAGTACCTCGATCTCGCGGAATCCGCCCTGGCAGCCATCGAACGCAGCTGCGACCAGATCAACGAGAACACCGACGCGGACATCGACAACCAGCGGGTCGGCGGCATGATCACGCTGACCTTCGCCAACCGCAGCCAGGTGGTGGTGAACCTGCAGCCGCCGCTGCACGAGATCTGGCTGGCGGCCCGCACCGGCGGCTACCACTTCCGCCACGACGGGCAGCAGTGGGTGGACACCAAGACCGGCGAGGAGCTCTTTGCCCGGTTATCGCAGGAGTGCAGCCTGCAGGCGGGCGAGCCCCTGGGCTTCAGGGCGGGCTGAGCCGCAGGCGCCCCGGCGGGCCTCCGGCCGCGTCGGGGCAGCCGGGAAGCCCGCGGCCGCCGGCCTAGTTGCGGAACAGGTCGAGGATCCGGTTGCGCTCTTCGCCGCCCGAGGGGGCGCCGGCCGGGTGGGTGCTGCCGTCGATGCCCGGCACCGTCACGGGCTCGACGCCCAGCGTGCTCACGGCCCGGCCGGGCGTGTAGTCGTCGTAGTAGACCTCGCCGCCGATGTTGACCACCCCCGGCGGCGACTGAATCTCGCTCACCGGCACGCCCTTGAGGGCGGTCTGCATGAAGCTGATCCAGATCGGCAGGCTCAGGCCGCCGCCCGTCTCACGGTCGCCCAGCTTGCGTGGCGTGTCGTAACCCATCCACACCACGGCGGTGAGCGTAGGCTGGAAGCCGGCGAACCAGGCGTCCAGCGAATCGTTGGTGGTGCCCGTCTTGCCGTAGAGGTCGACGCGCTTGAGCGTGGCCTGGGCCTTGGCCGCGGTGCCGCCGCTGGCCACGGACTGCAGCAGGCTGTCCATGATGTAGGCGTTGCGCTGCGGAATGGCGCGCGAGGTCTCGCCCCGCAGCGGTGGCTGCACATCGACCAGCACCCGGTCCTTGTGGTCGGTGATGCGGGTGATCAGGTAAGGATTCACGCGGTAGCCACCGTTGGCGAACACCGAATAGGCGGCCGCCATCTGCATCGGCGTGACCGAGCCTGCGCCCAGCGCCATCGGCAGGTAGGCTGGGTGCTTTTCACGCTCGAAGCCGAAGTTGGTGATCCAGTCCTGCGCGTAGCGGGTGCCGATGGACTGCAGCACACGGATGGACACCATGTTCTTGGACTTCATCAGCGCCCGGCGCAGCGGCATCGGGCCCTCGAAGTTGCCGTCGTAGTTCTTCGGCTCCCAGGGCTGGCCGCCGGTGGTGCCGGCATCGAAAAACAGCGGCCCGTCGTTGACCACGGTGCTGGGCATGAAGCCCTTCTCCAGCGCGGCCGAGTAGATGAAGGGCTTGAAGCTGGAGCCTGGTTGCCGCCACGCCTGCGTCACGTGGTTGAACTTGTTCTTGCCGAAGTCGAAGCCGCCCACCATCGCCTTGATGGCGCCGTCGCGCGGGTCCATGGCCACGAAGGCGCCTTCCACCTCGGGCAACTGTGTGATCTCCCAGGTCCCCTTGGCCGTCTTGGCGACGCGGATGACGGCGCCGCGGCGGATGCGCACGTTGGGCGCCGCCTTGTCCGACAGGCCCGACTGGGCCGGGCGCAGGCCTTCGCCGCTGATCTGCAGTTCTTCGCCACTGGCGCGGACGGCGGTCACTTCCTTGGGGCTGGCCTTGAGCACCACGGCCGACATCACGTCGCCGTTGTCGGGATGCTCGGCCAGCACGTCGTCCACGGCCTCGTCGAGCTCCTTGGGGTCACTCGGCAGGTCGATGAACTTCTCGGGGCCGCGATAGATCTGGCGCCGTTCGTAGTCCATGATGCCGCGGCGCAGGGCCGAGTAGGCCGCCGATTGCTGCGACGCGACCAGCGAGGTGTAGACCTTCAAGCCGCGCGTGTAGGTGCTGTCGCCGTACTGCGCGTACATCAGCTGGCGGACCGTCTCGGCCACGTATTCGGCATGCAGCCGGTCAGGATCGTTGGCGTTGCGCAGGTGCAGGCGCTCGGCACGGGCCTCCTTGGCCTGCGCCTCGGTGATGAAGCCGGCCTCGACCATGCGGTCGACGACGTAGAGCTGGCGCGCTCGCGCACGAGAGGGGTTGTTGACCGGGTTGTTGGCGCCCGGTGCCTTGGGCAGCCCGGCCAGCATCGCGGCCTCGGCAATGGTGATGTCCTGCAGCGGTTTGCCGAAGTACGACTCGGACGCAGCGGCGAAGCCGTAGGAGCGGTTGCCCAGGTAGATCTGGTTGAGGTAGATCTCGAGGATCTGGTCCTTGCTGAGCTGGTGCTCCAGCTTGAAGGCCAGCAGGATCTCGTAGATCTTGCGGGTGAGCGTCTTCTCGGAGCTGAGGTAGACGTTGCGCGCCACCTGCATGGAGATGGTCGATGCGCCCTGGCTCTTCACCCGGTTGAGGTTGGCGAGGCCGGCGCGGATCACGCCCTTGTAGTCCACCCCGCCGTGGTCGTAGAAGCGGGCATCTTCCGCCGCCAGCACCGCCTCCTTCATCACCTTGGGCACGGTGGCGATGGGCGTGAGGTTGCGGCGCTCCTCGCCGAACTCGCCGATCTGGATGCCTTCCGCGGAGAAGACGCGCAGCGGCAGCTTGGGCCGGTAGTCGGCGAGTTCCGAGACGTCCGGCAGGTTGGGATAGGCGACAGCCAGGGCCACTGCCCCCACCAGCAGCGCGCTGGCGACGGCGGCACCCGCAATGCCCAGCATCCACAGGAGGATGCGCGTGGTCCAACGCAGCCAGGCGTGCCCGGGAGGGCGCTTCTGGGCCTTGTCTTCTCGGGGGGAGGGCGCCGGCGCGCGTGAGGAGGGGGGCATGGGGCGAGAGGCTCTTGGGGCCGCGGATTATAAAAACCGGGTCGCTTCTCACCCCTGGTTACACTGATCGTTACTTTGGGTTGAGGATGCGGCGGTGTGCCTTCGTATTCTTTTAACAACTAATGCAATTTCGTTAAAAAAAGCCGACGGCGGCTGTTGGTGCGTGGGGCGTTGCGCTGATAGCATCTATTCACACGCATTTTTTGCCAAGTGTTACAAGCACGTGAACGGCTGAGCGTCCTCCGATGGCCCTTGGATCACTTTTTCGTCGACAGCCGCCGCCTCTTCTGGGCCTGGACGTCTCTTCGTCCAGTGTGAAGCTGGTGGAACTCGAGCGCAACCCCGCAGGCAAGCTGGTGCTCCTGCGCTGCGCGATCGAGCCCCTGGAGAGTGGCTGGATCACCGACGGCAACGTCGAGAAGTTCGACGAGGTGGCCGAAGCCGTCCGTCGGGCCGTCCGCAAGAGCGGCGCCAAGACCCGGAATGCCGCCCTGGCGCTGCCGCCGTCGGCCGTGATCACCAAGAAGGTGATCCTGCCGGCCGGCCTGAGTGAGACGGAGCTCGAGGTCCAGGTCGAGTCCGAGGCCAACCAATACATCCCCTTCTCGCTGGACGAGGTCAGCCTCGACTTCTGCGTCATGGGCCCGAGCCCGGGCAGCCCCGAGGACGTGGAGGTGCTGATCGCCGCCTCCCGCAAGGAGAAGGTGCAGGACCGCCAGGGTCTGGCGGAGGCGGCCGGTCTGAAGGCGGTGATCCTGGACGTGGAGTCCTTCGCTTCCCGGCTCGCCGCGGCGCGGCTGATCGAGCAACTGCCCGCCCAGGGCCGCGACGCCGTCGTCGCGCTGTTCGAGGTGGGAGCCAGCACCACGAGCATGCAGGTGCTGCGCAACGACGAAGTGCTGTACGACCGCGACCAGGCCTTCGGCGGCGCGCAGCTCACCCAGCTGATCGTGCGCCAGTACGGCTTCTCGGCCGAGGAGGCCGAGGCCAAGAAGCGCAGCGGCGACCTGCCCGAGGACTACGAATCCGCCGTGCTCAAGCCCTTCGTGGCCAGCATCGCGCAGGAGATCGCGAGGGCGCTGCAGTTCTTCTTCACCAGCACGCCGCACAACCGCGTGGACTACGTGCTGCTGGCCGGCGGCTCCGCGGGGCTGCCGGGGCTCACCCATGCGGTGACGCGCCAGACCTCCTTCGCCTGCTCGCTGCTCAATCCCTTCGAGGGCATGGAGTTCGATTCGGGCGTGCGTGCCAAGCGGCTCCAGCGCGAGTCTGCCTCCTACCTCACGGCCTGCGGGCTGGCGATGCGGAGGTTCCTGCAGTGATCCTGATCAACCTGCTGCCGCACCGTGAGGCGGCCCGCAAGCGGCGCAAGGAGAACTTCTATGCTTCGCTGGGCGCAGCGGCCCTGGCCGGTGGCCTGATCGCCGGCGTGGCCTTCCTGTACCTGCAGGCACTGATCCTCGACCAGCAGACGCGCAACGCGCTGCTGAGTTCGGAGATCCAGAAGCTCGACACCGAGATCAAGGAGATCGCCACGCTGCAGGCCGAGATCGCCGGGCTGCGCGCGCGCCAGAAGTCGGTGGAAGACCTGCAGGGCGACCGCAACCTGCCCGTGCACCTGCTCAATGAGCTGGTCCGGCAGCTGCCCGACGGCGTCTACCTGACCAGCATGCGCCAGGAAAACCAGACCGTGACGTTGCAGGGCGCGGCCCAGTCCAACGAGCGGGTCTCGGAGTTGCTGCGCAACCTGGGCAACAGCAGCCCCTGGCTGGTCAAGCCCGAGTTGGTGGAAATCACTGCGGGCGTGGTCACGCTCAGTCCCCGGGATCAGCGCCGGGTGTCGAATTTCACGATGCGCGTGGGCGTGCGCCGTCCGACGGAGGCCCAGAAGCCGACGTCGCCGGCGCCCGCGGCATCGACCAAGGGTTGAAAGGGCGAGCGGAGATGGCGTCGCGCATTTCATTGCCACGCGCGGATGTGGGTGCGGCACTGCGCGCGGCCGCGCGGCAGTTCCGTGGCCTCGATCCCAACGATCCGTCCCGCTGGCCGGCTGTGCCGCGCTACGCCCTGTGCGCCGTCGTCGCGGCGGCGGTGGTGGTGGTGCTGTGGTTCGTCTGGCTGGGTGGCGTGGACGAGGAGTACCAGGCCGACCTCGGTCGTGAGCAGTCGCTGCGCGAGGACTACCGGACCAAAGTGGCGCGGGCCGTCAACCTCGAGCAGCTGAAGAAGCAGCGCGAGCAGGTGCAGCAGTACGTGCTCGTGCTCGAAAAGCAATTACCCAGCAAGGCCGAGATGGATGCCTTGCTGTCCGACATCAACCAGGCCGGCCTGGGCCGCAGCCTGCAGTTCGAGCTCTTCCGCCCGGGCCAGGTCGAGGTGCGTGACTACTACGCCGAGCTGCCGATCGCCGTGCGCGTCACGGGGCGCTACCACGACATGGGTGCCTTCGCTGCCGACATTGCCAACCTGTCGCGCATCGTGACGCTCAACAACCTGTCCATCGTGCCCCAGAAGGACGGCGGCGGGCTGACCATGGACGCCACCGCCCGCACCTACCGCTACCTGGATGCCGACGAGCAGGCCGCGCAGCGCAAGGCGTCCGCCGCCCAGGCCAAGAAATGATGAAGAAGACCGGCCTCCTGCTGCTGGCCTGTTCGGCAGCCGTCCTGCTCACCGGCTGCCTGGGATCCGATCAGGACGACCTGGTGGAGTGGATGCGCCAGGAACGCGCCAACGCCAAGCCGCGCATCGAGCAGATTTCCGAGCCGAAGAAGTTCGTGCCCCAGGCCTACACCGAGACCGGCGCCGTCGAGCCCTTCGACAACCAGCGGCTGCTGCAGGCCCTGCGACGGGACAGCACGAGCCCTGCCGTGCGCTCGGACCTGATCGCGCCCGAACTCAACCGGCCCAAGGAGCCCCTGGAGGCCTATCCGCTGGATTCGATGGCCATGGTGGGCAGCCTCAAGCGCGGGGGTCAGCAGATGGCGCTGGTGATGGTGGACAAGCTGCTCTACCAGGTGCGGGTGGGCAACCACCTTGGACAGAACTACGGGCGCGTGATGCGCATCGACGAGACGGAGCTGGCCTTGCGCGAGATCGTGCAGGACGCCGCGGGTGAATGGATCGAGCGCACGGCGACGCTGCAGCTGCAAGAGAGGTCGAAATGAAGTCATTGGTCAGCACTCCCGCACTGGGTTGGCTGCGGCGCGCGGGCATGGCGATGCTCTGCCTGGGAAGCATGGCGCTGGCGCAGGCGCAGAACGCGATCCAGGCCGTGACGGGCTCGGTGCAGTCGGGCTCGGAGGTCGTGCGCATCGACTTCGCCCGGCCGCTCGCCGCGCCACCCACCGGCTTCACCGTCCAGAACCCGGCGCGCATCGCGCTGGACTTTCCGGCCACCACCAATGCCCTGGGCCGGTCCTCGGTCGACGTGAACCAGGGCAACCTGCGGTCGGTGAACGTGGTGCAGGCGGCCGATCGCACGCGGCTGGTGCTCAACCTGAAGCAGGCCACGGCCTATCGCACGGACATCCAGGGGAGTTCGCTGCTCGTGGTGCTCAGCCCCGCGCCCGGCCAGGCGCTGGCCGCGCCGGCCCAGCAGTCCTTTTCCGAGAACTTCAACCGCGACAGCCAGCCGCTGCGCGACATCGACTTCCGCCTGGGCCCGGACAACACGGGCCGCGTGATCGTCGAACTCGCCAACAACCAGGTCGGTGTGGACGTGCGCCAGCAAGGCCGCGCGCTGGTGGCCGAATTCACCAAGTCGACCCTGCCCGAGGGCCTGCGCCGACGGCTGGACGTGACGGACTTCAACACGCCGGTGCAGTTCGTCAACGCCCAGCAGGTGGGCGATCGCGTGCGCCTGACCATTGACGCGCGCGGCGACTACGAGCACAGCGCCTACCAGAGCGACAACCAGTTCGTGGTCGAGGTGCGCGCCCGCAAGGTCGACCCGACCAAGCTGACCCAGGGCGTGGGCTATACCGGCGAGAAGCTGTCGCTGAACTTCCAGAACATCGAGATCCGCTCGCTGCTGCAGGTCATCGCGGACTTCACCAACTTCAACATCGTCACCTCCGACTCGGTGACCGGCTCGCTGACCCTGCGCCTGAAGGATGTGCCCTGGGACCAGGCGCTGGACATCATCATGCAGGCGAAGAACCTGGGCATGCGCAAGAACGGCTCGGTGCTGTGGATCGCGCCCAAGGACGAGATCAACGCCAAGGAGAAGATGGAATACGAGGCCAAGGCGGCCATCGAGAACCTGGAGCCGCTGCGCACCCAGTCCTTCCAGCTCAACTACACCAAGGCGATCGTGATCGCCCAGGGCCTGACCGGCACCGGCACGGCCGCCGGCGGCGGTGGGGGGGGCACGGGGACTGCCACGCGCATCCTGAGCGCCCGTGGCAGCGTGATCGCCGAATCGCGCACCAATCAGCTGTTCGTCTCGGATGTGCCGTCCAAGCTGGCCCAGGTGGCCGAGCTGATCCAGAAGCTGGACGTGCCGGTGCGCCAGGTGATGATCGAGGCGCGCATCGTCGAGGCCACCGACACCTTCGGCAAGTCGCTGGGCGCGCGCCTGGGTGGCAGCTTCATCAACAGCCGTAGCTCCTTCGGCACCTATCCGACCGTGACCGGCGGTGGCACCACCTCCACCAGCACCACCACGGGCGGCACCACCACGACCACGTCGACGACGACCAGCCCCACCGTGAGCTTCGGCACCGCCACGCTCAACAACTTCATCAACCTGCCCGCCGGCGACGCTGGCGGCACGGGCAATGCAGCCGGGGCTTTCACGCTGGCGCTGTTCAACTCCAGCTTCTCGCGCATGCTGAACCTGGAGATCTCGGCGCTCGAGGCCGACGGCAAGGGCCGCGTGATCTCCAGCCCGCGCGTCATCACCGCCGACCAGACCAAGGCGCTGATCGAGCAGGGCGAAGAGATTCCCTACCAGCAGGCCACCTCCAGCGGCGCAACCTCGATCTCCTTCCGCAAGGCGGTGCTGAAGCTCGAAGTGACGCCGCAGATCACGCCCGAGGGCAACATCATCCTGACGCTGGACGTGAACAAGGACTCCCGCGGCGTGAACACCTCGGCCGGCCCCGCCATCAACACCAAGCATGTGCAGACCGAAGTGCTGGTCGAGAACGGCGGCACGGTGGTGATCGGCGGCATCTTCGAGCTGACCGAGACCAACGACGAGTCGCGCATCCCGGTGCTGGGCGAGGTGCCGGTGGTCGGCGCCCTGTTCCGCAAGCGTGATCGCGTGTCGAACAAGACCGAAATGCTGGTGTTCATCACGCCGAAGATGATCACCGACCGCAACGCCGCGCGTTGATGTCGGCCGAGGCTTTGCCGGGCAGGAGCACCCGGCAGGGCCGCTGATACACTGCCGCGCGTTTTCGCATCCTGCGGGGGCCACCAGGCTCCTGCGCATCTTCGGCTTCCGTGTCCTCCTCCCAATCCATCGCCCTGGTCGGCATGCCCGGCGCCGGCAAGTCGGCGGTGGGCAAGGAACTCGGCCGCCGCCTGCAGCGTGCCTTTGCCGACAGCGACGTGGTCATCGAGCAGCGCATCGGCTGCTCGATCCGCGAGTACTTCGAACGCGAGGGCGAGGCCGCCTTCCGTCAGCTCGAAGAACAGGTGCTCGCCGAGCTGGGCGAGCAGGGCGCCGGCGTGGTGGCCACGGGGGGTGGCATCGTCATCCGGCCGGCCAATCGTGCCTGCCTGCAGCAGTCCTTCCGTGTCGTCTACCTGCACGCGGCGCCTGAGGATCTGTACCGCCGCCTGCGCCACGACACCAAGCGGCCGTTGCTGCAGGTGGCCGATCCGCTGGCCCGTCTGCGCGAGCTCTATGCGGCGCGCGACGGGCTCTACCGCGAGGTGGCCCATGTCGTCGTCGAGACGGGCCGTGCCTCGGTCGGTGCCGTGGTGACGGACGTCCAGCGGCAGCTGCAAGCAGCCTCCGAAGGCTGAAAGACAGAGGCCGCCCTCTAAACTCGGGGCATGGCCGCTACCCCATCCCTTGCGCCGGCCGTCGAGCAAGTCCGCATCGACCTTGGCGAGCGCAGCTACCCCATCCTGATCGGCGCCGGCCTGCTGGCCGAGCCCGCCACCTACGCCGCGCTGCCGGCGGCATCGGCCGCCGTGATCGTGACCAACACCACCGTCGCGCCGCTCTATGCGCAGCAACTGCGCGACACGCTGGCCGGCCGCTTCGCCACGGTGCGCGTGGTCGAACTGCCCGATGGCGAATCGCACAAGAACTGGGAGACGCTGCAGACCATCTTCGATGCACTGCTGGCCGCCCATTGCGACCGCCGCACCGTGCTGTTCGCGCTCGGCGGCGGCGTGGTGGGCGACATGACCGGCTTCGCCGCCGCCTGCTACATGCGCGGCGTGCCCTTCGTGCAGGTGCCGACCACGCTGCTGGCGCAGGTCGATTCGTCGGTGGGCGGCAAGACGGCCATCAACCATCCGCTGGGCAAGAACATGATCGGCGCCTTCTACCAGCCGCAACTGGTGGTGTGCGACCTGGAAACGCTGCGCACATTGCCGCCGCGCGAGGTGTCGGCAGGGCTGGCCGAGATCATCAAGTACGGGCCCATCTACGACATGGGCTTCTTCGACTGGATCGAGGCGAACATCGAGGCGCTGGTGGCGCGTGAACCCGCCGCCCTGGCCCATGCGGTGCGCCGCAGTTGCGAGATCAAGGCGGCCGTGGTGGGCCAGGACGAGCGCGAGTCGGGCCTGCGCGCCATCCTCAACTTCGGCCACACCTTCGGCCATGCCATCGAGTCGGGCCTGGGCTATGGCGAATGGTTGCATGGCGAGGCGGTGGGCTGCGGCATGGTGATGGCGGCGCGTTTGTCGCAGAAGCTGGGCGGCGTCGATGCCGCCTTCGTCGAGCGGCTGACCGCGCTGGTGCGCCGCGCCAGCCTGCCGGTCGTGGCGCCGGCTCTGGGCGCGCAGCGCTACCTCGACCTGATGCGCGTGGACAAGAAGGCCGAGGCCGGCGAGATCCGCTTCGTGGTCATCGACCGGCCGGGCAGCGCCCTGATGCGCCCGGCGCCCGATGCCCTGGTGCGCGAGGTGCTGGCCGAATGCGTGGCAGCCTGAGCGTGCGCGCCGGCAAGGCAGGGCGATGAGCGCGCCGGCCTGGGCCAGCGACCCCACCCGCAGCCGCGGACGTCGCTTCGCCGAGCCGCCCGCGCCCACGCGCGACGACTTCCAGCGCGACCGCGACCGCATCGTCCATTCGACGGCCTTCCGCCGGCTGGTCTACAAGACGCAGGTCTTCCTCAACCACGAGGGCGACCTGTTCCGCACCCGGCTCACGCATTCGCTGGAGGTGGCGCAGCTCGGCCGCTCGGTGGCGCGCTCCCTGGGCCTGAACGAGGATCTGGTCGAGGCCATCGCCCTGGCGCACGACCTGGGCCACACGCCGTTCGGCCATGCCGGGCAGGATGCGCTCAACGGCTGCATGGCGGAGCATGGCGGCTTCGAGCACAACCTGCAGAGCCTGCGCGTGGTCGACGCGCTGGAGCACCGCTACCCCGGTTTCGACGGCCTGAATCTCTGTTTCGAGACGCGCGAGGGCATCCTCAAGCACTGCTCGCGCGCCAATGCCGAGGGGCTGGAGGCGCAGGAGCCCGGCGGCATCGCGCGGCGTTTCCTCGATGGCACGCAGCCCGGCCTCGAGGCGCAGCTCACCAACCTGGCCGACGAGATCGCCTACAACGCCCACGACATCGACGATGGCGTGCGCTCGGGGCTGTTGCGGCTGGAGGCGCTGCAGGAGGTGCCGCTGTTCGAGCGCCACCGCCGCCAGACGCTGGCCGAGCACCCGGCGCTGGACGATCGCCGCCTGCTCTATGAGGCCATCCGCCGAATGCTGAGCGAACAGGTCTACGACCTGATCGATACCACGCGCGCCGCGCTCGCGCAGGCCGATCCGCAGGACGCCGAGGCGGTGCGGCGGCTGCCGCCCCTGGTGCGCTTCAGCGAGGACATGCGCGGCCAGTCGGTGGCACTCAAGCGCTTTCTCTTTGCCAACCTGTACCGCCATCCGCAGGTCACCCGCACGACAGGGCGGGCGCAGGACGTGGTGCGCGACCTGTTCGCGGCCTATGTGCAGGGCGACCTGAGCCTGCCCGAACGGCACGCGCGGCGCCCCGACCGCCACCGTGCCGTGGCCGACTACATCGCCGGCATGACCGATCGCTTCGCCGTGCGCGAACACGAGCGGCTGACGGGCCGGCCGTGGACGGACGAATGAACACGGCCGCGCCCGTGTCCCGTCACGCCGCCTTCTTCGTGGTCTTCGGTGGTGTGAGCGCCGCCATCCATCTGGGCAAGCTGCCGCCTGCGTTGCCGGCGTTGCACGACGAACTGGGGCTGTCGCTGGTGCAGGCCGGCTTCCTGCTGTCGGTGCTGCAGTTCGCGGGCATGGGGTTCGGCCTGCTGGCGGGCGTGCTGGCCGACGGTCTGGGCGCCCGGCGCTGCATGCTCATCGGACTCGGGCTGCTTACCGGCGCGTCGGCGGCGGCGGGTGCCTGGGGGCAGATGGGCATCGGCTTCGGGGCCATGCTCGCGCTGCGCGTGGTGGAAGGGGCGGGCTTTCTGCTGGCGGTGATGCCCGGGCCGGCGCTGGTGCGGCGGCTGGCGGTGCCCGGCACCGAGAAGGCGGCGCTGGGCTGGTGGGGCGCCTACATGCCCCTGGGGGTGTCGCTCGCGTTGCTGGCGGGGCCCGTGTTCCTTCACGTCGCGGGCTGGACGGGTTGGTGGCAAGGCGCCGCGCTGGTGTCCGCCATGGCCATGCTGGGGCTGATCCATGCCGTGCCGGCCGATGGGGGGCGCCCCGCACCCGCTGGCGCTGGCTGGTCGTCGCGCCTGGGCCTGACGCTGCGCGAGCCGGGCGCCTGGCTGGTGGCGGGCGCCTTCTGCGTCTATGCGGCGCAGTGGATGGCTGTGATCGGTTTTCTGCCGACCATCTACGCGTCGGCCGGCATGCCGGCGGCCTGGATGGCGCTGCTCACCGCGGTCGCGGCCGCCGTCAACATCGTCGGCAACGTGTGCGGCGGCCGCCTGCTGCAGCGCGGGCACGCGCCGCAACGCCTGCTGGTGCGCGGTTTTCTGGTGATGGCGCTGATGGCTGCCCTGGCCTTCGCCCAGATCGGCAGCGGCGATCTGGTCTGGGCGCTGCCCATGCCCGTTCGCTACCTTGCCGTCTGCGTGTTCTCGCTGGCGGGCGGCATGGTGCCCGCCACGCTCTTCCTGCTGGCGGGACGCGTGGTGCCGCAGGCGGCCTCCACCACGGTGGGGCTGATGCAGCAGGCCTCGTCGCTCGGCCAGTTCCTGGCGCCCCCCGTCGTGGGCTGGCTGGCCCAGCGCGTGGGAGGCTGGCACTGGACCTGGGTGTTCGCGCTCGGCTGTTCGCTGGCGGGCATGCAGATGGCCCGTTGGCTGGGACGGCGCGCCCAGGCTGGCGCTTGAGAAGGGCGCAGACAATCGGCGGATTGCAGGGCCCGCCGCGGCCCGTGCACACCAAAGGAAATTCTTCATGACCATCGATGCCGCGCAGGCCATCGCCGACACGCGCCGCTGGGTCGACCGGGCGGTCATCGGCCTGCAGCTGTGCCCCTTCGCCAAGGCCGTGCAGGCCAAGGGCCAGGTGCACTACGCCGTCCATGCCGGCGACGACCTGGACCAGCTGGCCGAGCGCCTGTTGGCCGAGGCACAGGCGCTGCGCGAGACACCGGCCGACACCCGCGACACCACCTTGCTGATCGTTCCCCACGCCTTGCACGACTTCTACGACTTCCACGATTTCACCGGCCGCTGCGAGCGCCTGATGCGCCGCGCCGGGCACGAGGGCGAGCTTCAGCTGGCCAGTTTCCATCCGCGCTTCCAGTTCGCTGGCGAGGACGAGGACGCGCTGGGCAATTTCAGCAACCGTTCGCCCCATCCCACGCTGCATCTGCTGCGCGAAGCCAGTATCGACCGCGCGGTCGAGGCCTTTCCGGACGCGGCGGACATCTTCGAGCGCAACATCGACACGCTCGACGCCCTGGGGGCGGCGGGCTGGGCGGCGCTGGACGTGGGTGCCGGGGCAGGGGGGCGGCCATGAAACGCCAGGCAGACAAGGGGCAGCGCGCGGGCGCAACGGGCGTGGCAGACGCGGCGCTGGCCGAGGAGCTGCGGCCTGGCCAGTCGGTCGAGCTGCTCAAGGAGCTGCACATCCTGACCCGCGAGGGCCGGCTCAACCAGGACTCGCGGCGCAAGCTCAAGCAGGTCTACCACCTCTACCAGTTCATCGAGAAACTGCTGCTGGAGCTGCCGGAGGAAGGCGCTGTGGCGACCGTGGCGGACCACGGCGCCGGCAAGTCCTACCTGGGCTTCATCCTGCACGACCTGTTCTTCAAGGCGCGCGGCGGCCATATCTACGGCATCGAGAGCCGGGCCGAGCTGGTCGAGCGCTCGCGGGCGCTGGCCGATCGGCTGGGCTTTGCGCGCATGCATTTCCTGGCGCTGTCGGTGGCTGAATCGGCGACGGCCACCGAGTTGCCGGCGCAGATCGACATGGTCACCGCGCTGCATGCCTGCGACACCGCCACCGACGACGCCATCGCCTTCGGCCTGGCCAAGCAGGCCCGCTTCATGGTGCTGGTGCCCTGCTGCCAGGCCGAAGTGGCGGCCAGCCTGCGGCACAGCAAGGCGCTGTCGCTGGCGCGCACGCCGCTGGCCGAGCTGTGGCGGCATCCGCTGCACACGCGCGAGATCGGCAGCCAGCTCACCAATGTGCTGCGCTGCCTGTACCTGGAAGCCTGTGGCTACCAGGTGACGGTCACCGAACTGGTCGGCTGGGAGCACAGCATGAAGAACGAGCTGATCCTGGCGCGCCGCACCGGCCATCGCAAAGCCAGCGCCGCCCAGCGGCTGCGTGCGCTGCTGGCCGAGTTCGGGCTCGACGAGCTGGCCGGGCGCCGCTTTCCGGCACTGCCGCCCGCGGCGTCGGCGACCGAGGCCGTGCACGAGGCCTGAACATGGCCAGGCAGCCCCGGCTGGCGCTGGCCGGCCATCCGCACCACCTGATCCAGCGCGGCAACAACGACCAGGCGGTGGTGGTCGACACCACCGACCGGCAGATGCTGCTGGACACGCTGGGCGAGCAGGCCCAGCGCGCGGGCGTGGCCCTGCATGCCTACGTGATCCTGGAAGATCATTTCCACGTCCTGGCCACGCCGCCGACGGCCGAGGCGCTGTCGCTGTGGATGCAGGCCGTGGGGCGGCGCTATGTGCGCCACTTCAACGACCGCCACGGACGGCGCGGCACGCTGTGGGAAGGCCGCTACCGTGGCACGGTGCTGCAGGCCGAGCGCTACTTCCTGCCTTGCATGGCCTACATCGACCTGCATCCAGTACGGGCGGGGCTGGTGGAGCAGGCGCGCGACTATGCGTGGTCCAGCCATGGCCACTACGTGGGGCTGCGCACCGATCGCTTCCTCACGCCGCATGCGCTGTACTGGGCGCTGGGCAATACGCCCTTCGCGCGTGAAGCCGCGTACGCCGAAATGGTGCATGTAGGGCCGACGCGAGCTGAACAGCTCATGCTGACCGAAACCACCCGCAAAGGATGGGCGGCGGGCGAGGCTGCCTTCGTCCAGCAGCTGCAGGCCGATACACCGCGCCGATTGGCGGTCGGGCGTGCAGGGCGTAAGCCGAAAGATCCCAGTCTTCCCGGGGGCTGATGCATCGCAAGCGGCCGCAAGACCGGTTGCTCCCCGTTGATCGTGATCTGTCCCCAATTTTGAAGCGGTAAGAAATGGCTGACGCCGAAATGGAGTCTGACCCCAATTAAAACGTTTGGCATTCTTCGTGCAAGTGCCTATGCTCCCCGCATTCCCCACGATATCTCCGAGGAGCGTGCCATGACCCTGGCAGCAGAAATCGAACACCTCCAGCAAAAAGGCCTGTACGTCACCGCCAATGAGCACGACGCCTGCGGCGTGGGCTTCGTGGCCCACATCAAGGGCGAGAAGCGCCACGACATCGTCACCCAGGCGCTGAAGATCCTCGAGAACATCGACCACCGCGGCGCCGTCGGTGCCGACAAGCTGATGGGCGACGGCGCGGGCATCCTGATCCAGATCCCCGACGCGCTCTACCGCGAAGAAATGGCCAAGCAGGGCGTCACCCTGCCACCGGCCGGCGAGTACGGCGTCGGCATGATCTTCCTGCCCAAGGAGCATGCCTCGCGCCTGGCCTGTGAACAGGAGATGGAGCGCGCCATCAAGGCCGAAGGCCAGGTGCTGCTCGGCTGGCGCGACGTTCCGGTCAACCGCGAGATGCCCATGTCGCCCACCGTGCGCGACAAGGAGCCGATCATGCGCCAGGTCTTCATCGGCCGCGGCGCCGATGTGATCGTGCAGGACGCGCTGGAGCGCAAGCTCTACGTCATCCGCAAGACGGCCAGCGCCAACATCCAGGCGCTCAAGCTCAAGCACAGCAAGGAATACTACGTTCCGAGCATGAGCAGCCGCACCGTGGTCTACAAGGGCCTGCTGCTGGCCGACCAGGTGGGCACCTACTACCTGGATCTGCAGGACGCACGCTGCATCTCGGCCATCGGCCTGGTGCACCAGCGCTTCTCCACCAACACCTTCCCCGAGTGGCCGCTGGCCCACCCCTACCGCTACGTCGCCCACAACGGCGAGATCAACACGGTCAAGGGCAACTACAACTGGATGCGCGCCCGCGAAGGCGTGATGAGTTCGCCCGTGCTGGGCGCCGACCTGGCCAAGCTCTACCCGATCAGCTTCGCCGGCCAGTCCGACACCGCCACCTTCGACAACTGCCTCGAACTGCTGACGATGGCCGGCTACCCGATCAGCCAGGCCGTGATGATGATGATCCCGGAGCCCTGGGAGCAGCACGCCACCATGGATCCGCGCCGCCGCGCCTTCTATGAGTACCACGCCGCCATGCTGGAGCCGTGGGACGGCCCGGCCGCCGTGGTTTTCACCGACGGCAAGCAGATCGGCGCCACGCTGGACCGCAACGGCCTGCGCCCCGCCCGCTACTGCGTGACCGACGACGACATGGTCATCATGGGCTCCGAGGCCGGCGTGCTGCCCATCCCCGAGGCCAAGATCATCCGCAAGTGGCGCCTGCAGCCCGGCAAGATGTTCCTGATCGACCTCGACCAGGGCCGCATGATCGACGACGAGGAGGTCAAGGCCACCCTCGCGCACAGCAAGCCCTACAAGCAGTGGATCGAGAACCTGCGCATCAAGCTTGACGACGTCGAGGGCGCGGGCGAGGCCCCGGCCAGCGCCGTCTCGCTGCTGGACCGCCAGCAGGCCTTCGGCTACACGCAGGAAGACATCAAGTTCCTGATGAGCCCGATGGCGGTGGCCGGCGAGGAGGGCATCGGCTCCATGGGCAACGACAGCCCGCTGGCCGTGCTCTCCAGCAAGAACAAACCGCTGTACAACTACTTCAAGCAACTGTTCGCCCAGGTGACCAATCCGCCGATCGACCCGATCCGCGAGGCCATCGTCATGTCGCTGGTCAGCTTCGTGGGCCCCAAGCCCAACCTGCTGGACATCAACCAGGTCAACCCGCCCATGCGCCTCGAAGTGAGCCAGCCCGTGCTCGACTTCAACGACATGGCCAAGCTGCGCGACATCGGCACCTTCACGCAAGGCAAGTTCAAGAGCTACACGCTGGACATCACCTACCCGCTCGCCTGGGGCGAGGAGGGCGTGGAAGCCAAGCTGGCCTCGCTGTGCGCCGAGGCGGTGGACGCCATCAAGGGCGGCCACAACATCCTGATCGTGAGCGACCGCGCAGTGGCCGCCGAGCAGTTGCCGATCCCGGCGGTGCTGGCCCTGTCGGCCATCCATCAGCACCTGATCCGCGAAGGCGTGCGCACCAGCGCCGGCCTGGTGGTGGAGACCGGCTCGGCCCGCGAAGTGCACCACTTCGCCGTGCTGGCCGGCTACGGCGCCGAGGCCGTGCACCCGTACCTGGCCATGGAGACCCTGGCTGCGATGCACCAGGACCTGCCGGGCGACCTGTCGGCCGAGAAGGCCATCTACAACTACGTCAAGGCGATCGGCAAGGGCCTGTCCAAGATCATGTCCAAGATGGGCGTGAGCACGTACATGAGCTATTGCGGCGCCCAGCTGTTCGAGGCCATCGGCCTCAACACTGAGACGGTCGCGAAGTACTTCACCGGCACCGCCAGCCGGGTGGAAGGCATCGGCGTGTTCGAGATCGCGCAGGAAGCCATCCGCATGCACAAGGCCGCCTTCGGCGACGACCCGGTGCTGGAGTCGATGCTGGATGCCGGCGGCGAATACGCCTGGCGCACCCGCGGCGAAGACCACATGTGGACGCCCGACGCCATCGCCAAGCTGCAGCACTCCACCCGTGCGAACAACTTCAACACCTACAAGGAATATGCGCAGATCATCAACGACCAGAGCCGTCGCCACCTGACGCTGCGCGGCCTGTTCGAGTTCAAGTTCGACACCGCCAAGGCCATCGCGGTCGACGAGGTCGAGCCCGCGGCCGAGATCGTCAAGCGCTTTGCGACCGGCGCCATGTCGCTGGGCTCGATCAGCACCGAGGCCCATTCGACGCTGGCCATTGCCATGAACCGCATCGGCGGCAAGAGCAACACCGGCGAGGGCGGCGAGGACCCGGCGCGCTACCGCAACGAGCTCAAGGGCATCCCGATCAAGCAGGGCGCCACGCTCAAGAGCGAGATCGGCGCGCAGAACGTCGAGGTCGACCTGCCCCTGAAGGAAGGCGATTCGCTGCGCTCGCGCATCAAGCAGGTGGCCTCGGGCCGTTTCGGTGTGACGGCGGAGTACCTGTCCTCGTCCGACCAGATCCAGATCAAGATGGCGCAGGGCGCCAAGCCCGGCGAAGGCGGCCAGCTGCCTGGCGGCAAGGTCACCGAGTACATCGGCAAGCAGCGCTATTCGGTGCCCGGCGTGGGCCTGATCAGCCCGCCGCCGCACCACGACATCTATTCGATCGAGGACCTGGCCCAGCTGATCCACGACCTGAAGAACGTGGCGCCGCATGCCTCCATCAGCGTCAAGCTGGTGTCGGAAGTGGGCGTGGGCACCATCGCGGCCGGCGTGGCCAAGTGCAAGAGCGACCACGTCGTGATCGCCGGCCATGACGGCGGCACGGGCGCCTCGCCCTGGTCGTCCATCAAGCATGCCGGCAGCCCGTGGGAGATCGGCCTGGCCGAGACCCAGCAGACGCTGGTGCTCAACCGCCTGCGCGGCCGCATTCGCGTGCAGGCCGACGGCCAGATGAAGACCGGTCGCGACGTCGTGATCGGCGCGCTGCTGGGCGCCGACGAATTCGGCTTCGCCACCGCGCCGCTGGTGGTCGAGGGCTGCATCATGATGCGCAAGTGCCACCTGAACACCTGTCCGGTGGGTGTGGCCACGCAGGACCCGGTGCTGCGCCAGAAGTTCGCCGGCAAGCCCGAGCATGTCGTCAACTACTTCTTCTTCGTCGCCGAGGAAGTGCGCCAGATCATGGCCCAGCTGGGCGTGCGCAAGTTCGACGAGCTGATCGGCCGCGCCGACCTGCTCGACATGCGCAAGGGCATCGCCCACTGGAAGGCCCGCGGCTTGGACTTCAGCCGCCTGTTCGCCCAGCCGCAGGTGCCGGCCGAGGTGCCGCGCCTGCATGTCGACAGCCAGGACCACGGCCTCGAGAAAAGCCTGGACAACAAGCTGATCGAGAAGTCGCGCCCGGCCATCGACCGCGGCGAGAAGGTGCAGTTCATCGAGACGGTGCGCAACGTCAACCGCTCGGTGGGCGCCATGCTCTCCGGCGCGCTGACCAAGGTGCATCCGGAAGGCCTGCCCGACGACTCCATCCGCATCCAGCTGGAAGGCACGGGCGGCCAGTCCTTCGGCGCCTTCCTGGCCCGCGGCATCACGCTCTATCTGATCGGCGAGGCCAACGACTACACCGGCAAGGGCCTCTCGGGTGGCCGCGTGGTGGTGCGTCCAAGCCTGGACTTCCGCGGCGAGGCGGCGCGCAACATCATCGTGGGCAACACCGCGCTGTACGGCGCCACCACGGGCGAGGCCTTCCTGGCCGGCGTGGCGGGCGAGCGCTTCGCGGTGCGCCTGTCGGGCGCCACCGCGGTGGTCGAGGGCACGGGTGACCACGGCTGCGAATACATGACCGGCGGCACGGTGGTGGTGCTGGGCAAGACGGGCCGCAATTTCGCGGCCGGCATGAGCGGCGGCGTGGCCTTCGTCTACGACGAGGACGGCCAATTCGCCTCGCGCTGCAACATGGCCATGGTCACGCTTGAGAAGGTGCTGACCACCGGCGAGCAGACCGCCGGCGTCGACCGCAAGTTCTGGCACAACGCCCAGACCGACGAGGCCCAACTGCGCAAGCTGCTCGAAGAGCACCACCGCTGGACCGGCAGCAAGCGCGCCCGCGACCTGCTGGACGACTGGGCCCTGTCGCGCACGAAGTTCGTGAAGGTCTTCCCGAACGAATACAAGCGCGCCCTGGGCGAGCTGCATGACCGCAAGATGATGCTGGCCAGCACCGGCAACGACGCCAAGGCCGGCCTGGAGCCGCATGCCGTCTCCGCCGCCGCAGCCGGCTGAGCCGACGCGCCACGAACCAGAACGAGGAACACACGATGGGAAAAGTCACCGGCTTCATGGAATTCGAGCGGCTCGAAGAGGGCTACCGCCCGGTCGATGAGCGTCTGAAGCACTACAAGGAATTCGTGGTCGCGCTGGACGACCAGCAGGCCAAGATCCAGGGTGCGCGCTGCATGGACTGCGGCACGCCCTTCTGCAACAACGGCTGCCCGGTCAACAACATCATTCCGGACTTCAACGACCTGGTGTATCGCCAGGACTGGAAGAACGCCTTCGCGGTGCTGGACTCGACCAACAACTTCCCCGAGTTCACGGGCCGTATCTGCCCCGCGCCCTGCGAGGCGGCCTGCGTGCTGAACGTGAATGACGATGCGGTCGGCATCAAGTCCCTGGAGCACGCGATCATCGACCGCGCCTGGGCCGAGGGCTGGGTCAAGCCCCGTCCGGCCAAGCACAAGACCGGCAAGAAGGTCGCCGTCGTCGGCGCGGGCCCCGCCGGCCTGGCCGCGGCCCAGCAACTGGCCCGGGCCGGCCACGACGTGACGCTGTTCGAGAAGAACGACCGTGTCGGTGGCCTGCTGCGCTATGGCATCCCCGACTTCAAGATGGAGAAGTCGCATATCGACCGCCGCGTCGAGCAGATGAAGGCCGAAGGCGTGGTCTTCCGCACGGGCGTGGTCGTCGGCGCCGCCAAGGACGCGCTGGGCAAGGGCTCCAAGGTCACCAACCTGGCCAAGGAAACCGTCACGCCCGAGCAGCTCCAGGCCGAGTTCGACGCCGTGCTGCTGACCGGCGGTGCCGAGCAGTCGCGCGACCTGCCCGCACCCGGCCGCGACCTGGACGGCATCCATTTCGCGATGGAGTTCCTGCCGCAGCAGAACCGCGTGAACGCCGGCGACAAGGTCAAGGGCCAGTTGCGCGCGGACGGCAAGCACGTCATCGTGATCGGCGGTGGCGACACCGGCTCCGACTGCGTGGGCACCAGCAACCGCCACGGCGCAGCCAGCGTGACCCAGTTCGAGCTCATGCCCATGCCGCCCGAATCGGAGAACAAGCCGCTGGTCTGGCCCTACTGGCCTTACAAGCTGCGCACCTCCTCCAGCCACGAGGAAGGCTGCGAGCGCGAGTTCGCCATCTCGACCAAGGAATTCATCGGCGAGAAGGGCAAGGTCACCGGCCTCAAGACCGTGCATGTGGAGTTCAAGGACGGCAAGTTCGTCGAGGTGCCCAACACCGAGAAGACCTACAAGGCCGATCTGGTCCTGTTGGCCATGGGTTTCGTGAGCCCGGTCTCGCCGGTGCTCGAAGCCTTCGGCGTCGAGAAGGATGCGCGCGGCAACGCCAAGGCCACGGTCGACTTCACGGGTGGCTACGCCACCAACGTGCCCAAGGTGTTCGCGGCCGGCGACATGCGCCGCGGCCAGTCGCTGGTGGTGTGGGCCATCCGCGAAGGCCGGCAGGCGGCGCGGGCCGTGGACGAATTCCTGATGGGATTCAGCGACCTGCCCCGTTGAACCAAAGGGCAGCCGTAAGGTCGAAAACCGGCCTACGTGCTTTCCCTTATCATCGGCCGCCGCCAAGCCGGGATGCCGCACAGGCGCCCCGGCTTTGTGTTTTCTTGAGACTGCCCGTTTCTCCCACCGTCCCTCCCCCGGCTTTGTCCTCCGTCGATTCCGCCCCTTTCGTCGAGTTTCGTGACGTGCGCTTTGGCTACGGCGAGCGCGCCATCCTCGATGGCGTGTCGTTCTCCGTGCCCCGCGGGCGCGTGACGGCGCTGATGGGTGCGTCTGGCGGCGGCAAGACGACGGTGCTGCGGCTGATCGGCGGGCAGGTGCGTGCCAACGCCGGCGAGGTGCGCTTCGACGGCCAGGACGTGGGTCGCATGGCACCCCCTGCGCTCTATGCTGCCCGGCGCCGCATGGGCATGCTGTTCCAGTTCGGCGCGCTGTTCACCGACATGACGGTGTTCGACAACGTGGCCTTTCCCCTGCGCGAGCACACCCAACTGCCCGAGCCGCTGGTGCGCGACATCGTGCTCATGAAGCTGGACGCGGTGGGCCTTCGCGGCGCGCGCGAGCTGATGCCCAGCGAGGTCTCCGGCGGCATGGCGCGCCGTGTTGCACTCGCCCGGGCCATTGCGCTCGACCCCGAGCTGGTCATGTACGACGAGCCCTTTGCCGGGCTCGATCCGATTTCGCTGGGCACGTCCGCCCGCCTGATCCGCCGGCTGAACGACGCGCTCGGGCTGACGAGCGTGATCGTCTCCCACGATCTCGACGAGACCTTCCGCATCGCCGACCACGTGGTGATCCTCGCCAACGGCAAGGTCGCGGCACAGGGCGCGCCGGACGAGGTGCGGGCCAGCACCGATCCGCTGGTGCACCAGTTCGTCAATGCCGAAGCGGAGGGGCCGGTGCGCTTCCACTATCCCGGGCCCACGGTCGACGAGGATTTCGGCCACATGCAGGGAGGCCGGCCATGAGGTGGTGGCATCCGTCCGACGTGGGCTTTGCCGTGCGGCGCAAGCTGGCGGACCTGGGCCATGGGGCCCGCCTGTTCGTGCGCCTGGTGGCCGACCTGGGGTCTTGCCTTCGTCGTTTCGGCCTCGTGCGCGACCAGATTCACTTCCTGGGCAATTACTCGCTGGCGATCATCGCGGTCTCGGGTCTGTTTGTCGGTTTCGTGCTGGGGCTGCAGGGCTACTACACGCTGCAGCGCTACGGCGCCTCGGAGGCGCTGGGCCTGTTGGTCACGCTCTCGCTGGTGCGCGAGCTGGGGCCGGTGGTCGCGGCGCTGCTCTTCGCGGGCCGGGCCGGCACCTCGCTCACCGCCGAAGTCGGCCTGATGAAGGCGGGCGAGCAGCTCAGTGCCATGGAGATGATGGCGGTGGACCCGGTGCGTCGGGTGTTGGCGCCTCGCTTCTGGGCGGGCGTCATCACCCTGCCGCTGCTGTCCGCCGTGTTCAGCGCCGTGGGCGTGCTCGGGGGATGGGTGGTGGGCGTGCTCATGCTGGGCGTGGACTCCGGCGCTTTCTGGGGGCAGATGCAAAGCGGGGTGGATGTCCTGCAGGATGTCGGCAACGGCATCGTCAAGAGCGTGGTGTTCGGCTTCACCGTCAGCTTCGTCGCGCTGCTCCAGGGTTTCGAGGCCCAGCCGACGCCCGAGGGCGTCTCTCGCGCCACCACGCGCACGGTGGTGGTGGCTTCGCTGGCGGTGCTGGGGCTGGACTTCCTCCTCACCGCCATGATGTTCAGCCTCTGAGGTAAACCAATGCAACGTTCCCGCAGCGATCTCTGGGTTGGCCTGTTCGTGCTCATCGGCGCGGCGGCGCTGCTCTTCCTGGCCCTGCAATCGGCCAACCTGCTCAGCCTGAATTTCCAGAAGACCTACAAGGTCACGGCCCGTTTCGACAACATCGGCGGGCTCAAGCCGCAGACGGCGGTCAAGAGCGCCGGTGTGGTGGTGGGTCGCGTGGAATCCATCGGCTTCGACGACAAGACCTTCCAGGCCAGCGTGACGCTGGCGCTGCAGGACCGCTATCGCTTCCCCAAGGACAGCTCGCTGAAGATCCTCACCAGCGGTCTCCTGGGCGAGCAGTACATCGGCATCGAGGCCGGCGCCGACGACAAGAACCTGCAGGCCGGCGACACGATCTCGTCGACCCAGTCCGCGGTCGTGCTCGAAAACCTGATCAGCCAGTTTCTCTACAGCAAGGCGGCCGACGGAAGCTCCTCCGGCGATGCCAACAACAAGACCGGAGAGGGTGCGAAGAAATGACGACGAGAAGAACCCCCGTTGCGGGCCCGTGGCGCGGCGTACGCGCCGTGGCCCTGGGCATGGCGCTCGCAAGCTGCGGCCTGGCATGGGCCCAGGCGCAGCAGCCGGCTGCTGCGCCGGCCACTGAGGACTCGACCGCGGCGCCTGCCGACCTGCGCAATCCCGCGGACCCCTTCGAGCCCTTCAACCGCCGCATGTTCCGCTTCAACAAGGCCTTGGACGACGCGGTGCTCAAGCCGGTGGCCACCACCTACCGTGACGTGCTGCCGTCGATGGTGCGAAGCGGTGTCACGAACTTCTTCAACAACCTGGGCGACATCTGGAATTTCGCCAACAACGTCCTGCAATTGAAGGCGCAGAACAGTGCCGAGACCTTCATGCGCCTGAACGTGAACACGGTGTTCGGGTTGGGCGGCATCCTGGACGTGGCCTCCGACCTCGGCATCGAGCGGCACAGCGCGGACTTCGGCCAGACGCTGGGCTACTGGGGCGTGCCGTCCGGCCCGTACCTGATGTTGCCGCTCCTGGGCCCTTCGACCGTGCGCGACACCGCCGCGCTGCCCATCGACTGGCAGGGCGACCCGGTGCCCTCCATCGACGACAAGACGGTGCGCTGGAGTCTGACTGGCCTGTGGCTGGTGGACCGTCGCGCGCGGTTGCTGCGGACCACCAGTCTCCTGGAAGACGCGGCACTCGACCCGTACAGCTTCTCCCGCGACGCCTATCTCCAGCGGCGCCGTGCAGAAGTGAACGACGGACGCACGCGTCAGGACGACGACCAGTGACCAAGCAGGGCCCTTGCAGTTGGTTGCAAGTGCCGCCGCCTCGACGGAAACCCGCGCCGCAACGAGCCGCTCGAAAGGGCAGGCAGCGTCGCCGCACACAACGATAGAAGGGATACCCACCATGAACTTCGCCATCCAACGACGCACCATCGGCCGCTGGGCCGGAATGGGCGCGATCCTCGTGGCGCTGGGCAGCGCCTCGCTGTCGGCAATGGCCGCCGATGAAGCCCCTGATGCGCTGGTCAAGCGGCTGTCCAGCGAAGTGCTGGACACCATCAAGGCCGACAAGTCGATCAAGGCCGGGGACATCCCGAAGATCATGGCGCTCGTTGACGCCAAGATCATGCCCAACGTGAATTTCCAGCGCATGACCTCCTCGGCCGTGGGCCCCGCCTGGCGTCAGGCCACGCCGGAGCAGCGCACCCAGTTGCAGCAGGAATTCAAGACGCTGCTGGTGCGCACCTACGCCGGCGCCCTGGACCAGGTCAGTGACCAGACCGTCACCATCAAGCCCTTCCGTGGCTCGCCGGACGACAAGGAAGTGCTGGTGCGCACCGAGGTCCGCGGCGGCTCTGGCGACCCGGTGCAGATCGATTACCGGCTCGAGAAGACCCCCGGCGAAGGCTACGGCTGGAAGGTCTTCAACTTCAACGTGATGGGCGTATGGCTGGTCGATACTTACCGCACCCAGTTCGCCCAGGAGATCAACGCCAAGGGCATCGACGGCCTGATTGCCACGCTGGCGGCCCGCAACAAGGCCAACGCCCGCAGCTGACCGGGGTGACCGCATGGCGCTCGATGCCCTGACACTGATGCTGCCGCCTCGTCTGACGCACGACGAGGCACCGGCCTGCATGCGCATGCTCCAGCAGGGGCTGACGGCGCAGCCCGGGTCTTCGGCCGTGGTCGACGCGAGCGCGCTGAACCAGTTCGATTCCTCGGCCATCGCCGTGCTGCTCGAATGCCGCCGGGAGGCCGCGGCGCTGGGCCGGGGCTTTGCCGTCAAGGGGCTACCCGCGCGCCTGCGCGAATTGGCCATGCTCTACGGCGTGGCCGGCCTGCTGCCTTCCGCGCCCTGATCTCCCGCCAGGGGCGGGGCCAAGGGGAACAACCTAGAATCCCCACCCCCTATGGCCGCCGTCTCCTTCCAGTCCGTCTCCAAGACCTATCCTCCGTCCCGCGCACAGCGGGCCCATGGCAATCCCGGTCTGCGGGCGCTGGAGGATGTCAGCTTCGACATCGAGGAAGGCGAGTTCTTCGGCCTCCTGGGCCCGAACGGCGCGGGCAAGACCACCCTCATCAGCATCCTCGCTGGACTGTCGCGGCCCACGTCAGGTCATGTGAGCGTGCATGGCTTCGACGTGCAGAGCCACTTCGCCGATGCGCGCCGACAGTTGGGCATCGTGCCGCAGGAATTGGTCTTCGACCCCTTCTTCAATGTCCGCGAGACGCTGCGGCTGCAGTCGGGCTATTTCGGCATCCCGAACAACGACGACTGGATCGACGAGCTGCTCACCAGCCTGGGTCTGGCCGACAAGGCCGATGCCAACATGCGCCAGCTCTCGGGCGGCATGAAGCGCCGCGTGCTGGTGGCGCAGGCACTGGTGCACAAGCCGCCGGTGATCGTGCTCGACGAGCCCACGGCCGGCGTGGACGTGGAACTGCGCCAGACGCTGTGGCAATTCGTCGCCCGCCTCAACCGCGAAGGCAGCACCGTGCTGCTGACCACCCACTACCTCGAGGAAGCCGAGGCGCTGTGCAACCGCATCGCCATGCTCAAGAAGGGCAGGGTGGTGGCGTTGGACCGCACCAGCGAACTGCTCAAGGCGGCGGCCAGCAACGTGCTGCGCTTCAAGACCGATGCCGAGCTACCCTGGGAGCTGGCCCGCAACGCCCGGATCACCGGCCGCATCGTCCAACTGCCGGCGCAGAACGCGCTGGAGGTGGAACAACTGCTGTCCAACCTGCGACAGGCCGGCGTGTCGGTCGAGGACGTGGAAATGCGCAAGGCCGACCTGGAGGACGTCTTCATCGACCTGATGGCCGGCGAGCAGACACCGCTGGAGGTGGCGCGATGAGAGACATGCTGCTGTCGCGCGCCATGGGCTGGCGCGCCCTGCTGGCCAAGGAAGTGCTGCGCTTCTGGAAGGTGGCCGGCCAGACCGTCGGTGCGCCGGTGCTGACCTCGGTGCTCTACCTGATGGTCTTCGGCCATGTGCTGGAGGACCACGTCCAGGTCTACGGCCGCTTCAGCTACACCGCCTTCCTGATCCCCGGTCTGGTGATGATGAGCGTGCTGCAGAACGCCTTCGCCAATAGCTCCTCGTCCATCATCCAGAGCAAGATCATGGGCAACCTGGTGTTCGTGCTGCTGACGCCGTTGTCGCACTGGGGCTGGTTCTTCGCCTATGTGGGCTCGTCGGTGGTGCGCGGCCTGGTGGTCGGCGCGGGCGTGCTGCTGGTCACGATGTTCTTCGCCGTGCCGCCCTTCGCGCAGCCGCTGTGGATCGTGCTCTTCGCCCTGCTGGGCGCGGGCCTGCTCGGCACGCTGGGCCTGATCGCCGGCCTCTGGGCCGAGAAGTTCGACCAGATGGCGGTGTTCCAGAACTTTCTGATCATGCCCATGACCTTCCTGTCGGGCGTGTTCTATTCCATCGGCTCGCTGCCGCCCTTCTGGCAGGCGGTGAGCCACCTCAACCCCTTCTTCTACATGATCGACGGCTTCCGCTACGGCTTCTTTGGCATGTCGGACGTGTCGCCCTGGCTGAGCCTGGGCGTCGTGGCCGGTGCGCTGGCCGTGGTGAGTACCGTGGCGGTGCACCTGCTGCGCACCGGCTACAAGATCAGAGGCTGAGGAAGACCTGCCATTTCGAGGCCGCGACTGCCTGCTGGCAGATGCTGCATCCAACGACCGCCCCGCGCCCCACCATGACTGCCCAAGAACTCCAGGCCCTGATCGAGGCCGGCCTGCCCTGCCAGCACATCACGCTGGAGGGCGATGGCCGCCACTGGTTCGCCACCATCGTCTCGGCCGAGTTCGACGGCAAGCGTCTCATCCAGCGCCATCAGCGGGTCTACGCCACCCTCGGTGAGAAAATGCATACCGACGAAGTGCATGCGCTGTCGATGAAGACCTACACGCCTGCCGAGTGGGCCAAGCATAGCGCCTGACCCGTTGACCGAACGGCGAGGCCGCCGTTCCAAGGAATCCTGATGGACAAACTCCTCATTCGCGGCGGGCGTCAGCTCGGCGGCGACGTCACCATTTCCGGCGCCAAGAACGCGGCGCTGCCCCAGCTGTGCGCGGCGTTGCTGACCACTGACCCGGTGGTCGTGCACAACGTGCCGCGCCTGCAGGACGTCTCCACCATGCTCAAGCTGGTGCGTCACATGGGCGTGACCGCCGAGCGTGACGACAACGGCACGGTGCGCCTCAATGCCGCCGACCTGACGCAGCCCGAGGCGCCCTACGAGCTGGTCAAGACCATGCGGGCCTCCGTGCTGGCGCTGGGCCCGCTGGTGGCGCGCTTCGGCCATGCCAAGGTGTCGCTGCCGGGTGGCTGCGGCATCGGCTCGCGGCCGGTGGACCAGCACATCAAGGGCCTGCGGGCCATGGGCGCCGAGATCGATGTCGAGCACGGCTACATGATGGCCCGGCTGCAGCCCGGCCTCACGCGGCTGCGTGGCGCGCGCATCACCACCGACATGGTCACCGTGACCGGCACCGAGAACCTGCTGATGGCCGCCACGCTGGCCGAAGGCGAGACGGTGTTGGAGAACGCGGCCCAGGAGCCGGAGATTCCCGACCTGGCCGAGATGCTCATCAGGATGGGCGCCAGGATCGAAGGTCACGGTACCAGCCGCATCCGCATCCAGGGCGTGGAGCGCCTGCACGGCTGCGAGCACGCGACGGTCGCCGACCGCATCGAGGCCGGCACTTTCCTGTGCGCCGTGGCGGCCACTGGCGGCGACGTGCTGCTGCGCGGCGCCCGCGCCGATCACCTGGATGCCGTGGTCGAGAAGCTGCGCGATGCCGGTGCGCAGATCACCGAGGAGGCGGGCGGACTGCGCATCCGTTCTCAGGGTCGCCTCAAGGGCCAGAGTTTCCGCACGACCGAGTACCCCGGCTTTCCGACCGACATGCAGGCGCAGTTCATGGCGCTGAACGTCATCTCGGAAGGCGCGTCGACGGTGACCGAGACCATCTTCGAGAACCGGATGATGCACGTCAACGAGCTGCTGCGGCTCGGCGCGCGCATCCAGACCGATGGCCGCACGGCCGTCATTGAAGGCGTGCCCCGCCTGTCGGGCGCCTCGGTGATGGCCACCGATCTGCGCGCCTCGGCCTGCCTGGTCATCGCCGGCCTGGTGGCCGAGGGCGAGACGCTGGTGGACCGCATCTACCACCTGGACCGCGGCTACGACCGCATCGAACGCAAGCTCGGCAGCCTGGGCGCCGACATCGAACGCATTTCCACCGGAGCCGCCGCGTGATCACGCTCGCCTTGTCCAAGGGACGCATCTTCGAAGAGACCCTGCCGTTGCTGGCCGCCGCCGGCATCGAGGTGACCGAGGACCCCGAGAAGTCGCGCAAGCTGATCCTGCCCACGACCCGCCCCGATGTTCGCGTGGTGCTGGTGCGCGCATCGGACGTGCCGACCTACGTGCAGTACGGCGGCGCCGACCTGGGCGTGACCGGCCTGGACGTGCTGCTGGAGCATGGCAGCGAAGGCCTGTACCAGCCGCTGGACCTGCGCATCGCCCGGTGCCGCCTGAGCGTGGCCGTGCGCGCCGACTACGACTATGCCCACGCGGTGCGCCAGGGCGCGCGCTTGGCCGTGGCCACCAAGTACGTGGGCCTGGCCCGCGAGTTCTTCGCCCGCAAGGGCGTGCACGTGGACCTGATCAAGCTCTACGGCAGCATGGAACTGGCGCCGCTCACCGGCCTGGCCGATGCCATCGTCGACCTGGTCTCCACCGGCAACACCCTGCGCGCCAACCACTTGGTGGAGGTCGAGCGCATCATGGACATCAGTGCCCGCCTGGTCGTCAACCAGGCCGCGCTCAAGCTCAAGCGCGAGCCCATCCGCCGCATCATCGACGCTTTCGCGTCGGCCCTTCCGCAGAACTGACCGATTCTTCTCCCACCCCGCCGCTGCCATGACCCTGCAAGCCACTCCATTGCGTCTCGCCACCTCCGCGCCCGATTTCGAGGCCGCGTTCAAGGCGCGTCTGCATTGGGCGGCGGACACCGATGCAGCCATCGAGCAGCGCGTGGCGGACATCCTGGCCGACGTGCAGCAGCGCGGCGACGCGGCAGTGCTGGACTACACCCGCCGCTTCGATGGCCTCGAAGCGGATTCGCTGGCGGCGCTGGCTCTGGATCCGGCCGAGCTGAAGGCCGCCTTCGACGCGCTGCCGGATGCCCAGCGCAACGCCCTCGAAGCCGCCGCCCGCCGTGTGCGCAGCTACCACGAGGCCCAGAAGAAGGCCAGCGGCGAAAGCTGGAGCTACCGCGACGAGGACGGCACGCTGCTGGGCCAGAAGGTCACGCCGCTCGACCGCGTGGGCATCTATGTGCCGGGCGGCAAGGCGGCCTATCCGTCGAGCGTGCTGATGAACGCGATTCCGGCCCAGGTCGCCGGCGTCGGCGAAATCGTGATGGTGGTGCCCACCCCGCGCGGCGAGAAAAACCCGCTGGTGCTCGCTGCCGCCCATGTGGCTGGCGTCACACGCGCCTTCACCATCGGCGGCGCACAGGCCGTGGCCGCGCTGGCCTACGGCACGGCGACGGTGCCGGCCGTGGACAAGATCACCGGCCCGGGCAATGCCTACGTGGCGGCCGCCAAGCGCCGCGTGTTCGGCACCGTGGGCATCGACATGATCGCGGGCCCCAGCGAAATCCTGGTGCTGGCCGACGGCAGCACGCCGCCCGACTGGGTGGCCATGGACCTGTTCAGCCAGGCCGAGCACGACGAGCTTGCCCAGAGCATCCTGCTGTGCCCCGACGCGGCCTACATCGACGCCGTGCAGCGCGAGATCGACCGCCTGCTGCCCACCATGCCGCGGCGCGAGATCATCGCGGCCAGCCTCAACGGCCGCGGCGCGCTGATCCACACGCGCGACATGGAAGAGGCCTGCGCCATCAGCAATCGCATCGCGCCCGAGCACCTGGAGGTTTCCAGCCTCGAGCCGCAGCGCTGGGAGCCGCTGCTGAAGCACGCCGGTGCGATCTTCCTGGGTGCCTTCACCAGCGAAAGCCTGGGCGACTACTGCGCGGGGCCCAACCATGTGCTGCCCACCTCGGGCACGGCGCGCTTCTCCTCGCCGCTGGGCGTGTACGACTTCCAGAAGCGCAGCAGCCTGATCGAGGTGAGCGAGGCCGGCGCGCGCGCGCTCGGTCCCATTGCCGCCGAGCTGGCCTATGGCGAGGGCCTGCAGGCGCATGCCCGCGCGGCCGAACTGCGGCTGGAAGGGCGGCCGTGAACGCCGCGCGCCAGGCGCTGCTGGCGCTGGCGCTGCTGGGCGTCGCCGCAGCGGCCCCCGCCATGAGCCTGCGCGAGTTCCGCACGCTGGAGGCCGCCGGCAAGGAAGGTCCCAACTACGCCAGCTATTACCTGGTCGGCGTGGTCGAGGGCCTGCGCGAATCGGCCGAGGCGACGCAGCGCAGTGGCCAGAAGCCGCCCTTCTGCGTGGCGGGCCGCCGGCTGGAGCCCTCGATGGCGCGATCCCTGTTCCAGGGCGAGCTGGCGCGCAATGCCCAGCTCTACGAGGCCGACATGCCGGTGCAACTGGTGCTGTCGGCGGCGCTGCAGAGCGCCTATCGCTGCGCGCCCTGAGCGACGAAAGGCGCCCCACCCATGACCATGCCCCCGATGTCCGACCTGACCCGCCGCGCCCTCGAACGCATCCGCCCCGACGTGCGCGACATGCATGCCTACGTCGTCCAGCCCGCCGAGGGCCTGCTCAAGCTCGACGCGATGGAGAACCCCTACGGCCTGCCGCCCGAGTTGCAGGCCGAGCTGGGTGCCCGCCTGGGCGCGCTGGCCGTCAACCGCTATCCCGGTGACGAGGCCCAGCGGCTCAAGACGGCGATCGCGGCCCACGTGGACCTGCCGGCGGGCCAGTCGCTGGTGCTGGGCAACGGCTCGGACGAGCTGATCTCGCTGCTGGCCATCGCGTGCGACCGGCCGGGCGCCACCATCCTGGCGCCGCTGCCCGGCTTCGTGATGTATGCGCTGAGCGCGCAGCTCCAGGGGCTGCGCTTCGTCGGCGTGCCGCTGGATGCCGATTTCCAGCTCGACGAGGCCGCCATGGTGGCCGCCATCGCCGAGCACAAGCCGGCGCTGTTGTACCTGGCCTACCCCAACAACCCGACCGCCAACCTGTTCGACGCCGCCGTCATGCGCCGGCTGATCGCTGCCCAGGGCGAGCAGGGCGGCCTGGTCGTGATCGACGAGGCCTACCAGCCCTTCGCCGCCCACAGCTGGCTGGACGAGATCCGTCGCGACCCTGCCGCCCACGGCCATGTCGTGCTGATGCGCACCCTCAGCAAGTTCGGGCTGGCCGGTGTGCGCCTGGGCTACCTGCTGGCACCCGAAGCGCTGGCGGCCGAGATCGACAAGGTGCGCCCGCCCTACAACATCAGCGTGCTCAATGCCGAATGCGCGCTGTTCGCGCTCGCGCATGCCGAGGTGTTCGAGGCGCAGGCCGAAGCCATCCGCGGCGAGCGCACGCGCCTGGTGGAGGCACTCCAGGCGCTCCCCGGTGTGAAGGTGTGGCCCAGCGAGGCGAACATGGTCCTGCTGCGCGTGCCCGATGCCGATGCTGCCTTTGCCGGCATGAAGGCGCGTGGGGTCCTCATCAAGAACGTTTCTAGAATGCACCCGCTGCTGGCGAACTGCCTGCGCCTGACGGTCGGCACCCCCGACGACAACGCGCGCATGCTGGCGGCCCTCCAAGCCTCCCTATGAACACCCCCACGGCTCCCGACGCCATCGTTGCCGCCGCCGGCGGCGCCACGCCCCCGGCGCGCATCGCCGAGGTCGCCCGCAACACCGCCGAGACGAAGATCCGCGTGCGCGTCGACCTCGACGGCAGCGGCAAGGCCCAGTTGGCCACCGGCATCGGCTTCTTCGACCACATGCTCGACCAGATCGCCCGCCACGGCCTGATCGACCTGGACGTGCATTGCGAGGGCGACCTGCACATCGACGGCCATCACACGGTCGAAGACGTCGGCATCACCCTGGGCCAGGCCGTCGCCCGTGCCGTGGGCGACAAGAAGGGCATCCGCCGCTACGGCCATGCCTATGTGCCGCTCGACGAGGCGCTGTCGCGCGTGGTGGTCGACTTCTCCGGCCGCCCGGGCCTGCACATGGATGTGCGCTTCACGAGCGGCATGATCGGCGGCTTCGACACCCAGCTGACCTTCGAGTTCTTCCAGGGCTTCGTCAACCACGCGGGCGTGACGCTGCACATCGACAACCTCAAGGGCGTCAATGCGCACCACCAGTGCGAGACGATCTTCAAGGCCTTCGCCCGCGCCGTGCGCGCCGCGCTCGAACTCGACCCGCGCTCGGCGGGCGTGATTCCCTCCACCAAGGGCTCCCTGTAAACCTCCCGGCGCACCGCCGCCCGACCGGTCCTTTCCGACCCGAATGACTCCGATGAAGAACAGCGTCGCCGTGGTGGACTACGGCATGGGCAACCTCTGGTCCGTGTCCCAGGCCGTGCGCCATGCGGCAGACGCCGCGGGCGTGGAGGTGCACGTGACGGCCGACCCCGAGGTCGTGCGCGCGGCCACCCGCGTGGTTCTGCCCGGCCAGGGCGCCATGCCCGACTGCATGCGCGAGCTGCGCGAGTCCGGCCTGCTGGCCTCGGTGCTCGAAGCGGCCGCGAGCAAGCCGCTGTTCGGTGTGTGCGTCGGCATGCAGATGTTGCTGGGCCGCAGCGAGGAAGGCCCCAGCGAGGGCCTGGACCTGATCCCCGGTGAGGTGTTGCGCTTCCAGCTGGCGGGTCGCCTGCAACCCGACGGCAGCCACTTCAAGGTGCCGCAGATGGGCTGGAACCAGGTCTCGCAGGCGCGGCCGCATGCCATGTGGCAGGGGATTCCCGAGGGTGCGTGGTTCTATTTCGTCCACAGCTTCTATGCCCGGCCGCAGGACGCGGCGCACAGCGTGGGCGAGGCCGACTACGGTGGCCGCTTTACCGCGGCGGTGGCCCGCGATAACATTTTTGCGACCCAATTTCACCCGGAGAAGAGTGCCGACCACGGTTTGCAGCTCTACCGGAACTTCCTCCACTGGACTCCCTGAATCGGCCAAGCCGATCACCGCGGTTGCGGTGGGCGCCCGCGTGCCCCGCAGCAGCCTGAGACGGCCGGTTCGGAATCAGTTCGTTTCACCTTTCTCCTCCTTCGTTCCCGGCACTTTTCAGCGCCTCATCATGCTCCTCATTCCCGCCATCGATCTCAAGGACGGCCATTGCGTTCGGCTCAAGCAGGGCGACATGGACCAATCGACCGTCTTCAGCGAAGACCCCGCGGCCATGGCGCGCAAGTGGGTGGAAGCCGGCGCGCGCCGCCTGCACTTGGTGGACCTGAACGGTGCCTTTGCCGGCAAGCCGCAGAACCACGCGGCCATCAAGGCCATCCTGCGCGAGGTGGGCGACGACATTCCGGTGCAACTGGGCGGCGGCATCCGCGACCTGGACACCATCGAGCGCTACATCGACGACGGCCTGCGCTACGTGATCATCGGCACGGCGGCGGTGAAGAATCCCGGCTTCCTCAAGGATGCCTGCGTGGCCTTCGGCGGCCACATCATCGTGGGCCTGGACGCCAAGGACGGCAAGGTGGCCACCGATGGCTGGAGCAAGCTCACCGGCCACGAGGTGGTGGACCTGGGCAAGAAGTTCGAGGATTACGGCGTCGAGTCGATCATCTACACCGACATCGGCCGCGACGGCATGCTGTCGGGCATCAACATCGACGCCACCGTGAAGCTCGCGCAGGCGCTGACCATCCCGGTGATCGCATCGGGCGGCCTGTCCAACATCGCCGACATCGAGCAGCTGTGCGCGGTGGAAGGCGAGGGCGTGGAAGGCGTGATCTGCGGTCGCGCCATCTACTCGGGCGACCTGGACTTCGCCAAGGCACAGGCCCGGGCCGACGAACTGGCCGATGCGGCCTGACGCCGCGCTCCGCCTTCCTGCCTTCACCGGCCGCTTGAGGACTTTCGGATGAGCCTGCGCGAGATCACCGTCCAAGGCCAGCCGGCCGTCGAACTGTCGGCCACCACGGGCGACCAGGTCACGGTGGCGTTGCATGGCGGCCATGTGTTGTCCTGGCGCAGCGCGGACGGCACGGAGCGGCTCTACCTCAGCCCCAAGGCGGTGTTCGATGGTCGCGCGGCCATCCGCGGTGGCGTCCCGGTCTGCTTTCCCCAGTTCAACCAGCGCGGCCCGCTCGTCAAGCACGGCTTTGCGCGCAACCTGCCCTGGCAGGTGGTCCCCGACGCGGCTGCCGACACCGTCAGTCTGGGCCTGACGGCCAGCGACGAAACCCTGGCGGTCTGGCCGGAGCTCTTTCAGCTTCGCCTGAACGTGCACGTGCCCAAGGCGAACGTGCTGCGCATCGACCTGCAGGTGCGCAACACGGGCACGACGCCCTGGCCCTTCACTGCGGCGCTGCACAGCTACCTGCAGGTGGACGACCTGGCGGACGTGCAACTCCAGGGGCTGCAGGGCGCCGCTCGCTGGGACGCGGTGCGCGACGAGCGTTCGACCGAAGGCCGCGAGGTACTGCGCTTCGGCGAGGAGTTCGACAGCGTCTATGCCGCGCCCGCCCATCCTCTGGTGCTTCGCGCGGGGTCTGGCGAACTGCGCATCACCGCCGCGCCCACCTGCCCGGAGACGGTGGTGTGGAATCCCGGCCCCGCGCTGTGCGCGCGCCTGGCCGACATGCCGGCCGATGGTTGGCGCCACATGCTCTGCGTCGAGGCTGCGGCCATCGACACCCCCGTCGAACTGGCGCCGGGCAGCGAAGTGCACCTGTGGCAGCAACTCGATGCCAGGCCTTCCTCCTCCTCCTCCTCGACTTCCTGATCCTGCCATGCTTGCCAAACGCATCATTCCCTGCCTCGACGTCACCGGGGGGCGGGTGGTCAAGGGCGTCAACTTCCTGGAACTGCGCGACGCGGGCGATCCGGTGGAGATCGCTGCCCGCTACAACGCCCAGGGCGCGGACGAACTGACCTTCCTGGACATCACGGCCACCAGCGACGACCGCGACCTGATCCTGCCGATCATCGAGGCCGTGGCCTCGCAGGTCTTCATCCCGCTCACCGTGGGCGGCGGCGTGCGCACGGTGGAAGACGTACGCCGGTTGCTCAATGCCGGCGCCGACAAGACCAGCTTCAACTCCGCCGCGATCGCCAATCCGCAGGTGATCGAGGACGCCTCGTCCAAGTACGGCGCCCAGTGCATCGTGGTGGCCATCGACGCCAAGCGGCGCACGCCCGAGGAAGCGGCGACGCGGGGCGAAGGCTGGGACGTCTACAGCCACGGGGGCCGCAAGAACACCGGCCTGGATGCCGTCCAGTGGGCCAGCGAGATGGCACGCCGCGGCGCCGGCGAGATCCTGCTGACCAGCATGGACCGCGACGGCACCCGAAGTGGCTTCGATCTTGCACTCACCCGTGCCGTGAGCGATGCGGTGAGCGTGCCGGTGATCGCCTCGGGCGGCGTCGGCTCGCTGGCCGATTTGGCCGACGGCGTGCAGCAGGGCGGTGCAGACGCCGTGCTGGCCGCCAGCATCTTCCATTACGGCCAGCACACGGTGGGCGAAGCCAAGGCCCACATGGCTAAACGCGGCATAGTGGTGCGTACCTGACAGACTTATACGGAGCCGCATCCAAAGCCGAATATCATCAACATAGCGTTGACCTTTTTTGGCCACCGCTGCGCGCAGGGCCGTTGCTGCAGCAGTGCGTGATCCACGATCTGACAGGTATTTGATTTGAAACTCCCAGTGAATTTGCCGGCGTGGACGGCGTTGGCGACTGCAGCGCTTCTACAGGGTTGCACCGTGGTTCCCGGCATGGGACCTGTCGGTCCTTATTCGGATCAGGCCGAATTACCACCTAAGTTTCAATATGTGCCAGATGAGGCACCCGAAGGGCGCATCACTCCCATCACTCAGGCGCTGGTGCGCACATTGCAGGAAGTTGCGCCACGTGGTGTTCCGCCTGAAGTGCAGGCCCTGTTCGGCAAACCGGAGCCCTATTCCATCGGGCCCGGCGACGTGGTCGGCGTCATCGTGTACGACCACCCCGAGTTGCTGCCCAACGCGGGCGCCGTGATTTCGCAACAGACCGATCCGACGGGCGTCAGCGTGGCGCCCGGCTTCATCGTCGGGGGCAATGGCGAGATCTATTTCCCCTACGTGGGTCGCGTCAAGATCGAAGGCCTGACAGAGGCCGAGGCTTCCGACCTGATCGCACGCCGCCTGGAGCGCAACATCCAGAGCCCGCAGGTTTCGGTGCGTATCCAGGCCTTCCGCAGTCGCCGCGCCTACGTCGAGGGCCAGGTGCGTGCGCCGGGCTCGCAGATCTTCACCGACCTGCCCATGACGATGGCCGAGGCCATCAATCGCGCCGGGGGCATCACCGATGCGGGCGATCGCTCCTCGATCACGCTCACGCGCGGGGGGCGATCGGTGCGCATCGACCTGACGTCGCTGCGCGAGGCGGGTCACGATCTCAACGACATTCCTCTGCGCAACAGCGACACCATCACCGTCGGCACGCGCGAAGACACCAAGATCTACGTGATGGGCGAGGTGCTGCGGCCCACCGCGCTCGCGTTGCGTGGCTCGGGTCGTCTGACCCTCAACGAGGCGCTGGGCGAAGCGGGCGGTCCTTCACTGGACACTTCCAACCCTGGACAGATCTATGTGATCCGTAAGGGAGCGACGGGCTCGCCGGCGATCTTCCAGCTCGACGCCAAGAACCCCGCGGCCTTTGCCCTGGCCACGCAGTTCCCGTTGCGTCCCCAGGACGTGGTGTACATCGATCCGGTGCCGCTCGTTCGCTGGAACCGCGTCATCAGCCTGATCCTGCCGTCCGCCTCCGCCGTGAACGTGGGAACGGAAACCATCGACCGCGCTCGAGGCTGGTAAGGGCGGTAGGGCCTGCCTGGCCGGCCGTGATCGCGAAAAAAATGGCCGCCCTTGGGGCGGCCATTTTTTTGCCGTGCATTGCTCGCCGGGCCGCAGCCTCCCGTCGAAGAGAGGCCACGGTCCGAAGAACTCAGCGCTTGTACTTGTACTCGGTGTAGCGGTAGCCGCCGTAGCGGTAGCCATAGCTGCCATAGTGGCGGCGCGTCATGTCCATGGCGTTGAACACCACGCCCGTCGGCGTGACGTTGCCTTGGCGCAGGCGCTTGACGCTTTCGACGAGCTCGCCCATTTGCGTCTGGTCGGCACGTGCCACCAGCAGCACCACGGCCGAATGCGCTCCGGCAGCAGCGGCATCGGCCGCCACCAGCACCGGCGGCGCATCCATCACCACCAGATCGTATTGAGCCGACAGCGTGTCCAGCAGGCGGGCAAAGGTGTCGGACATCAGCATGTCCGCAGGATTGGGCGGATAGCGGCCGCTGGTGAGGACGTCCAGGTTGGGCACCACCTGGCGATGGATCGCCTTCTCCAGGGTGACCTCGCCCACCAGCAGTTCGGACAGGCCGCCCTCGCGCGCGAGCCCGAACTGCTTGTTGATGTAGCCCTTGCGCATGTCGGCGTCGAGCAGCAGCACCCGCTTGCCCGCCGCCGCCATGATGGCCGCGAAGTTGGCGGAGACGAAGCTCTTGCCGATGCCGGGCGTCGGACCGGTGATCAACACGCGGTTGTTGGCGCCTTCGAGCATGGCGAACTGCAGCGCGATACGCAGGCTGCGCACGCTTTCCACCGTCGTGCTCTCGGGGTTGGTGACGGTCAGCACATGTACGCCCTTCTGGCCGGACTCCATGCGCACTTCCAGTACTCCTTGCTCCTGCGTGTACGGGATGACCGACATCACGCTCATGCCGGTGTGGCTCTCGATCTCCTGCGGGTTGCGGATACCGCTGAAGAACATGCTGCGCACGAAGGCGACCGCGACGCCGGCAAGCAGGCCCAGAACGCCGGCGAGCGCAACCACCAGGGCCTTTTGCGGCTTGACAGGAAGGCGCGGAGAGATGGCAGAGTCCAGCAGGCGCACGTTGCCGGTCTTGCCTTCCTTCACCAGGCGCAGCTGAAGCGAGTTGGTCAGCAGTGATTGGTACAGCTCACTGTTGACGCGCACGTCGCGCTCGTAGCGGAAGGCCTCCTGCTGGATCGTCGGCATGCGCGAGACGCGGCTGTTGATCGCGTCGATGTTGCGCTGGATGAGGCCGATCTGCTGGTCGATGGTCTGGACGCGCGGGTGGTTCGGGGTGAACAGGGCGATGAATTCACGGCGCTTCTGCTGCGCATCGAGCAGCTTGGTCTGCAGGTCGACGATCTGCGACAGCGCGGCCTTGGCTTCCTCGTCGAAGGCCACCGTGGAGTTCTGGTTGCGGAAGCGCGTGTAGGCATCTTCCGAACGCTCCAATTGACGCTTGAACTCGGGCAGTTGTTCGTCGAGGAAGCTCAGCGTGCGCTCGGCCTCGGCCGCCTTGCGCTCGCGGTTCTGGTCGACATACTTGGTGCCCAGGGCATTGAGGATGGCTGTCAGCCGGGTGCGGTTGCTGTCTTCCAGCTCGACGCTGATCACATTGGACTGGCGGCCCTGTTCGCTGGCCTGGATGTTCCGCTGCAGGTCCTCGATGGTGCGCAGCCGCGAGTAGCGGCTCACATTGAATTGCGCGCCGGGCAGCGCGTCCAGGCGGTCGATCCTGAGCACGATGGCGCCGCCGGCACCGGGCACGTCGTGCGTGATTTCCTGGCCCACCCGGCCCTCGAAGGGCGCATCGAGCAGGGGATGCTCCACTTCGAAGCGCCCTTCGCCCATCGCGGTCACGACGAACGGCGCCTGGTCTTCGAGGCCGCCGGGAACGTCGAAGCGGCTCACCTCGATCTTCTCAGTGCCATAGACGCGACCGGCAAGTCCTGGCAACGTCATGGGAGTAGACAGGCTGCTGGCCCGCCGGGAGAGCCATTCACCCACCAGGGGCACGTAGGCGGGCTTGGCGTCGATGTAGAAGCGCGCCGCGTCGACCGCGCCGCCCACCACCAGTCGGGAGCGAAGCACCTGGATTTCGCCCGTGGCGGGTGTCTTGACTTCGAACAGGCTCGAAACGTCGCCCAGGACGCTCTTGGCGTCCGGCGCCGCATCCTCGACCTGGATCAGCAGGTTCGAGCGATAGATCGGCGTGGCCAGCAGCGCGTAGGCGGCGCCGACGATCAGTGCCAGTGCCGTGATGCCGGCCACCAGCCATTTGTTGTCGACCAGGATGTCGAAATACTCGGCCAGGTGGATTTCGTCATCGTCGTTCTCCAGGGACGCAGCGGGAGCGGGTGGTGTTTGCATGGGGCTTGCCGGAATGGCGGAGGACTTCAGGAGAGTTTGCGGATGCGTTCGGTCCACGTCTGGACGCCGGCATCGATCAGCTGCAGTGCGTTCTCGAAGGCTTCGCGGCCGAGCTTGTACGGGTCGGGCACATTCAGCCGGGCGGCGTCGCCGAGCCGGTAGACCTTGCCGCGCACGAAGGGATAGCTCTGTTCGACGAAGCGCTTCTGCGCATCGTCCATGGTCAGGATCAGGTCGGTCTCCTGGCACATGGCCAGGCTCACCTGACGCGCGCGGTGCGCGCCGATGTCGATGCCACGTTCGCTCATGAGGGCGAGCGCCGTGGGATCGGCACCGTGGCCGATGAGCGCGCCGATGCCGGCGGAACTCACGGCGAGGCCGGGAAGCTGCTGTGCGAACAGGGCCTCGGCCATGGGGCTGCGGCAGATGTTCCCGACGCAGAGGACGAGGAGGGACTTCATGGACGAACGCAAAGAGAAAGGGCGCAGCGCGCACGGGGCGCGGCTGCAGCGGGCACTGCGAGAATTACGCACGCGCCGGTCGCCCGGATGCTAACCGGCACGATGAATTCAGCGTTGGACATCGAAGTCGAGAATGTTGTCTCCCGCACGCGGGCGTGTATCGGGGGGCGGGCCGAAGCTGCGCGAATCCGGGTCACGGGCGTAGGTGAGGTCGTACAGCGTCACGGCGCGGCCCAGGCGCGCGCCGCCGTCGCGGGTCAGCGGCGACCAGTTGAAGCCGATGACGGAGCGGCTGGAGCGGGGCAGCAGCGCGTCCAGCGGGATCGAGATGAAGATGCCCTTGTCGAAGCTGCCTTCGCCGAACTGGGCGGACGAGACGTTGGTCTTGGTGGCGTAGGCGCCCATGGTCAGGCCGTTGTCGAAGCGCTTGGCGATGTCGATCGACACGCCACGGTCTCCGGCGAGGTACTGGCCGGCGCTCAGCCGCACGAGCACACCGTTCCAGCCGGTGTTCCAGTACAGCGACGCATGTCCCGTGTTGACCTGGTAATCGCGCAGCGAGAAGTGCTGTGCGTACTCGCGCTGGCGCACGTGGTTGATGTCGATGCCGAAGGCCAGGCGGCTGCCCCATGGGCGGTACAGCCATTCGCCGCCCACGCCCGCGAACATCGATTCGAGGTAGCCGCCATAGACGCTGTAGTACTGGTCGCTGGCCAGCTGGCCGACGTGCGTCAACTGCAGGTTCGGGACTGTCACCCGGCTGGTCGTCAGGTAGAGCCGCTGGTCCGTGCGCACGCGGGGCAGGTTGCTGGGCGCGTCGTAGGTGAAGCTGCCGTAGTTGTCGGCCAGCCGCAGGTTGACCTGGCCCTGCAGCCAGGTCTGTTGCGTGAAGCGGTACTGGGCATTGGCCTTCGCGCCCAGTTCGACGAGCGCGAAGTTGTTGGGGCCGCCCACCACCTGGCTGAAGTTCGGCGAGATGCTGAAGTTGAAGCGGTCCGCGGGCCGCTCCCAGGCCGTGGCCGTCTCGGCAGGGCCGCCCGAGCCCGTGGCGGGGGGCAACTGTGCCTCGGTGGGTTCGTCCGGCACCGGCGCGTAGTCGCGCTGCGTCACGTCGCGCGCCAGGTGCGGCGGCAGGGGCTGCGCATGCGCCGCGACCCACTCCTCGCGCTGGAAGGCCTGGGCCTGGATCGCGATGCCGCGCTCTTCGTAATGGATGACGAAGGTGCGGATCCCCGCTGGCGCGCTGTGATGCAGCACGGCCACGGCGCGGTCCGAGCGCACCTCCCGGTAGACGGCATCGCTGTCGCTCACCCAAAGGTGCAGCACGTCGTCCTTGGGCGCGATGCGCAGCACGCGCCAGCCCGTCTGCGCCTCGACCTGCTCGGCCGTGCTCGCCCAGCCGGGGGGCTTGGCCGGGGCCTCGGGCATGAAGCGGGGCAGCGGTGGGTCCAGCAGCTTGGGCGTCTGGGCTTCCGCCGCGTTGCCGGACAGGGTGAGGCCGATCATGAACTTGTCGCCCCGCTCGAAGCCGGCGGCGAGGGTGACGTTCTTGTTGAGCTTGTAGGCCAGTCCCACGTTGATGGGGGAGCGGCGCGGCAGCGCGTTGCTGAAGGGTTCGCTCTGGTAGTTGTTGCCGTCGTATTCGATCTTCAGGGTCAGCGGATCCCAGGGCGTGCGCCATTGCACGCCGCCGAACAGGGCGGCCGGGCCGCGGAAGTAGCTGCTCAGGTTGGCCTCGCCGGCCGTGCTGGCCGCGGGCCGCGTCTTGAAGCGATCGCTCAGCAGCGTGAAGGGATTGCTGATGTTGCCGCTCGAGCCCATGTAGCCCCAGCCGATGCCCAGGCTGAAATCCAGGTCGCCCCAGCGCTTGTTGCCGACCAGGTATTCGCTGGAGAACAGGCCCGTGCCGCCGATGTCCCGGAAACCGAGCGACACCTCGGGCAGGTACGTCGATTCACGCATGAGCCTGAACTTGACGTCGATGCTCTTGTCCTTGTAGCTCTGCGTGCTGATGGTGGGGCCGTATTCGCGGTTGGAGATGCTCGTGTAGCGGAAGCCCGCCTCCATCCAGTCGAAGGGCTGGAACATGATGTTCAGCCGGCTGTAGGGCCAGACGGAGCTGTACGACGCGCGGATCTCGCCCGCAGACGCCATGCGTGCCGTGGGCGTCTGCAGCAGGCCGGTCTCGCCCCAGTCGTTGGCGCTGACGTCCAGCGGGCGGGGCAGGGCGCTCGCCACCGCGGGCAGGTTGCCGTCGGCGACGAAGGCGGTCGATGGCCTTGAGGTACCGGCGGGCGGCACCATGGGGCCCTGCCGCGCGGGGGCCGGTCCCTGAGTGGCCAGGAACTTGATGAGCCCTTCAGACGCAGCGACCAGGTCGGCCATTGTGCGCGGAGGGGCCCAGAGCCAGGCGCCCGGCGCCGGCTCCACGCCGGCTTCCGCATTCCAGCCCGCGATGCCGATGCGTGTGGTGCGCCCGTCGGGCTGCGCCAGCCAGGCCCAGTCCGTGCTGCCCATCCGGCCGCAAGCCTGCAGGTAATCGCCCACCCAGCGGCCGCTGGCGTGGGGCACGTGGCAAAGCGTGCCATCCGGCTGGACGACCACCACATCGGCCGTGCGGCCCGTGGGCAGCGCAAAGCGGGCGCGGTCGCGCGCCACCGGGTCCTGTCCCGGATTCACTTCGAGCCAGCGTGGGTCGGTGATGCTCAGCGCTACCCGGCCCGTGGCCGGCAGGCTGTGCAGCCAGACCAGCAGGCGCTGGCGGATCTCCCGGTCCTGCCCCGAGAGCTGGGCGGCGGAGCGCTCCAGGTGGACCAGCAGGACGTTGCGCAGGTATTGCTGCGGCAGCTTCTCCTGCGGCACCAGCCAGGCCAACGCCGGATCGGCAGGCTGGGGCGACTGGCGCAGCAGCCAGTGGCTCAGCCGTTCGCCTTCCAGAGTGGGCAGGGGCGCAGGATCCTCGGCCGGTGGCGCCAAGGGCTGCGCCTGCGCCGCCACAGCGGCGCCGAGCCCGAACGCGGCAAGCAGATGGATCCTGAGGGGATGGAGGCGGAAAGTGCGTTCGCGCGTCTTCATGAGCCGGCAGATGTCGGCGTGGCTGTCGCTGAGGGCGCACTCCACCGCTCGAAGGTGTAGCAGGCCTCGGCACTCAGACATTGCTCCGAGTACACGACCGACGGCGAACCGTTCGCCGTCATGGCAATCCCGAATCTGGCGGGAGGCAGCATAGGGCCGGGGGATGTTGATTCGGTGACTTGTTCTTCGAACCACTTCAGCGAAGCGGCACGCGCGCCCTGCAGGGCTGCGGGCGTGTAGCTTGCCAGCGGCGTAACGCGCACGGTTTCGCGGATGTTCGAGTGGTAGCCCGGCATGACGTCGCGCACACGCAGATAGCTGCCGGCGGTCTGTGCCTGCGCCCCTGCCGGCCAGAGCGGGAGCCGCTCCACCTGGGCGCGCCGCCAGTCCGGATTCAACCCGGTGGTGCCGACGACCCGGCCATCCAGGAGGCGGACGACTTCGCCGTCGCCGCTGTACCACACCTCGACCAAGCCTTGCGGCGTGGGATCGAGGTAGCCCAGCACCATGTAGACGGCGGTGCCGGCATGCGTCACGCGCAGGTAGCGAAAGGCCGGGTTGAAGACGGCAGGCTGTTGGTCCCGGATGCCGCCGGCCGTGCGGTCATACAAAAGCCGGGCACTGTCGCCCAGCGCTGCACTGCCGGTACTGCAGCCTCCCACCAACGCCGTTGCCAGAACGCAACAAAGCAGCCTCAGATGGAGATGCATCGAAGGCTGCCGCCGCGTGGAAGAGCGCACCCCTCGGCCACGAAGGGTGCCGGGGCTCACCGGCTCGTGGTACCGGTGGTGCCCGTCGTGCCAGTGGTGCCGGTGCCGGGGAAGACACCGGCGTTACCGCCGTCGCTGCCGCCGCCGGCCGCTGCGCCAATGGCCAAGGCGCCAGCCAGGCCAGCCACGGCGAGACCCGCAGCGCCCAGGCCACCTGCAGCCGCGCCCGTAGCGCCGGCCGCACCAGCGGTCCCGCCGCCGGCTGCGCCACCGGCGCCACCTGCCCCACCGCCAGCGCCGGGCGTCGCCTCGGCGGGCGTCGAAGACGGCGGAGGAGGCGTCTGGGCAGAGGCGATCATGGGTGCGGACACCAGGGCGGCCGCAGCGACCATCGAAACGAAACGAGCAAAGTTCATGGCACTTCCCCAAAAAGCCTGTGTGGCCAATATGCCAGCCGCGCCCAAGGCGCACCTGACCCAAAATGTTTCCCGAAGTTTAACGGCCGTGGCCGCGGAAGGCCATTTTTTGTTGCAGTGCAGCTGGGTAACAATCTGTCCCCATGACCACATGGATCGATGAAGTGAGCTGGGACGCCGCGGGGCTGGTGCCCGTGATCGCCCAGGAACACGGTTCCAAGGACATCCTGATGTTTGCCTGGATGAACCGCGAGGCCCTTGCCAAGACCGTGGAGTTGGGGCGCGCCGTGTATTTCAGCCGCTCGCGCGGCAGGCTCTGGTTCAAGGGCGAAGAGTCCGGCCACATCCAGCGAGTGCATGAGGTGCGGCTGGACTGCGACAACGACGTCGTCCTGCTGTCGGTGACGCAGGAAGGGCATGATCCCGGCATTGCCTGTCACACCGGCCGTCATAGTTGTTTCTTCCAAAAGTATTCTGATGGGCGGTGGGTGGCCGTCGAACCGGTGTTGAAGGACCCGACCTCGATCTACAAATGACTGTTTCCGATTCCTCCGACCCGATGCCTGCCTCCCCGACGCTCGACATCCTGGAGCGCCTTGCCGCGGTGATCGACAGCCGCCGGCCCGCCGCGGGCGGCGATCCGAGCACCAGCTATGTCGCCCGACTGCTTCACAAGGGCCCCGATGGCTTTCTCAAGAAGGTGGGCGAAGAGGCCACGGAGGTGGTCATGGCCTGCAAGGACGCCGACCACGGCGCACCGCGGGAAAAAATAGTGAACGAAGTGGCCGACCTGTGGTTCCACTGCATGGTGGCGCTGGCCCATTACGGGCTCTCGCCCCGGGACGTGGCGGCCGAACTGGCGCGCCGCGAAGGGATGAGTGGCATCGAGGAAAAGGCCCTGCGCAAGGCGCAGGCCCGCGAGGCGGCGGGTGATTGACGCCTCGGCCCGCGCCGCAGGCGCTTCGACATCCAGCTGGAGGAATCCATGAGCAAGGACATCATCGACGTGGGCGGCAGCGATTCGCTGCGCGCCGTGGGCTGGGTGAGCTATGTGCTGCACCTCATCGTCGCCATCGCGGCCGTTGTGCCGGGCGCCCAGGTGTCGGTGCTGCTGTTGCTCATTGCCCTGCTGATCGACTTTGTCAAACGCGACGATGCGGCCGGCACCTGGCAGGCCTCGCACTTCACGTGGCGCATCCGGTCGGTGCTGTGGGCGGGACTGCTCTACGTCCTGACCTCGTGGCTCTGGCTGCTCTTTCTCGTGCCCGGATGGATCGCCTGGAGCCTGATCTCGCTGTGGTTCCTGTACCGCATCGTCAAGGGCATGGTCCGGATGAATGCCGGGCGCCCCATGGACACTGCGGCTGCCGCGTGACCGCCAGCTCACCTTTCTGCGTTCCCCTCCCCTAAAAGACCCAATCGAATGGCTGAGCCCGACTGCATCTTCTGCAAGATCGTCGAAGGAAAGATTCCTTCGCGGAAGGTGTACGAAGACGACGACCTGTATGCTTTCCACGACATCTCGCCGTGGGCGCCTGTGCATTTCCTGATCGTGCCGAAGCGGCACATCGCTTCGATGGCGCACCTCACGTCCGAGGACGAGTCGTTGATGGGCCGCATCATGACTCTGGCGCCCCGTCTGGCCCTGGAGCAGGGTTGTGGCGCCTATCCCGAGGGTGGCTTCCGCGTGGTGGTGAACACCGGCAAGGAAGGCGGGCAGGAGGTGCACCATCTCCATGTCCACGTCATGGGCGGTCCGCGTCCCTGGCTCAAGGGCTGAGCCCGTCCGCAGTCTAAAATTTGAACATTGTTAGGAGTCTTCCATGGGTTCGTTTTCCATCTGGCACTGGCTGATCGTGCTGCTCATCGTGGTCATGGTCTTCGGGACCAAGAAGCTGAAGAACATCGGTTCGGACCTCGGCGGCGCCGTCAAGGGCTTCAAGGACGGCATGAAGGACGGATCGTCCGACGCCCCCGCCGCAGGGACGCCCACGCAGCAGGTGACCGGCCAGCCCTCGGCCGACAAGTCCACCATCGACGTCGAGGCGCGTCAGAAGTCCTGAGTGCTGCGCGCAATTCCTGAGCGAGGGGCACGCCGGTGATCGATCTGGGCATTTCGAAGATGGCGCTGATCGGCGCCGTTGCACTGGTCGTGATCGGCCCCGAGAAGCTGCCGCGCGTGGCGCGGACGGTCGGCACGCTGCTCGGCAAGGCGCAGCGCTACGTCAACGACGTCAAGGCGGAGGTCAACCGCTCCATGGAGCTGGATGAGCTGCGCAAGATGAAGGACAGCGTCGAAGGCGCGGCGCGCGACGTGGAGCAGAGCATCCACGACGGCGCGCAGGAGGTGCACAACGACCTCTCCGGCTTGGACACCGTCGCGCCGGCCACCTCTTACGAGGCGGCGCCGGTCTACCCCGTCTACCGCCATCCGAAGAAGAACTGGCGCCTCAAGCAGGGCGCCGTTCCAACCTGGTACAAGGCGCGCAACAAGGTTCGCACCCGCGCGCAGTCCGGAGCCGCTCGCGTGGCCCGTCATCGGCCACGGCCCGGCGCCTGAGCCGCGGAAGCCTGCACGGTACATCCCGGCTCCGCGGCTTTTTTCCTTTCCGTTCATTTGTGCGCCCGAATCCGGCCACGCGGTGACCTCTGATGGCTGAATCTCCCTCCCACGACAAAGAAGACGAGCTTGCAGGCACGGAGCAGCCATTCGTTGCCCACCTGACGGAGCTGCGCGACCGGCTCCTCTACTGCATCTACGGCATCGCACTGGCGGCGGCATTGCTGGCGCTCTGGCCGGGGCCCGGAGGCCTGATCGACTGGATCGCCATGCCCATCAAGGCGCACATGCCGCCCGATGCCAAGCTGATCGCCGTTGGTGTGTTCTCGCCCTTCTTCGTGCCGCTGAAGGTGCTGGCCATGGCAGCCGTGCTGCTGGCGCTGCCTTGGCTCATGTATCAGGTCTGGGCCTTTGTGGCGCCGGGCCTCTACAGCCATGAGAAGCGCTTTGCCCTGCCGCTGATCATCTTCGGCAGCTTCCTGGCCTATGCGGGCATCGCCTTCGTGCAGTTCTTCGTGCTGGACAAGATGTTCGCCTTCATCCAGCGCTTCACACCGGCCTCGGTCGCGGCCACGCCCGACATTTCTTCGTACGTGGAGTCCATCCTTTCGCTGTACATCGCCTTCGGCCTCGCGTTCCAGGTGCCGATCGTGGTGATGCTGCTGGTGCGGTTCGAGATGGTGACCATCGAGAAGCTGCGCAGCTTCCGTGGCTACTTCATCGTGCTGTCTTTCGTGGTGGCCGCGGTGGTCACGCCGCCCGACGTCATCTCGCAATTGGCGCTGGCCGTGCCAATGTGCGTGCTGTACGAGATCGGCATCGTCGCCGCGCGGTACTTCGCCAACGCCACGCGGGCACCCGAAGAGACCGAGGCCGCGAGCGAAGAAGCGAAGTCGGCGGGACAGTAAAGTAAGCAAGCGCGGACCTGGCGCGCACGGCTGTTGTCCAGGCGAGGAGCGCGTTTCTCGCGCAGGCGACCCCAAGGGCCTCCGCGCATGCGCGGAGGCCCAATCGTCTGGCCAGGATTTGCCTGCGCTACTCGGCCTGGCGCCGCCGCACCGGCGTGGCCGGCCTTGTTCCGGCGGTGACGTCGACCTCGATCCGGTCGTTGCCGCGCTGAACCTGGAAGCGGCTGGCCGTGCCCGGCTTGAGCCCGGCCACGGCGGTGAGCAGTTCCTGCACGTTGCCGATGGCCTTGTCGCCCACACCGGTGATCACGTCGCCCGGCCGGATGCCGGCCTGCGCAGCGGGCGCGTTCTGCAGCACGCCTGTGATGATCACGCCCTGGGTCGCCTTGACGCCGAAGGTCTCGGCCATCTCGGGCGTGAGCGTGGCGGGCTCCACGCCGATCCATCCGCGGGTGACGCGGCCATCCTTCACGATGCCCTCGAGCACCTGCTTGGCCGTGGACACGGGAATGGCGAAGCCGATGCCCATGCTGCCGCCCGAGCGCGAATAGATGGCGGTGTTGATGCCCTGCAGATTGCCCTCGGTGTCGATCAGCGCGCCGCCGGAGTTGCCGGGGTTGATGGCGGCATCCGTCTGGATGAAGTTCTCGAAGGTGTTGATGCCGAGCTGGTTGCGGCCCAGTGCCGAAACGATGCCGCTGGTCACCGTCTGTCCGACGCCGAAGGGATTGCCGATGGCCAGCACCTGGTCGCCCACGAGGAGCGCATCCGAGTTGCCGAGCACGATCACCGGCAGCTTGTCCAGCGCGATGCGGATGACCGCCAGGTCGGTGTCGGGGTCGGTGCCGATCAGGCGGCCGCTCGCGTGCCGGCCGTCGTTCAGGGTGACCTCGATCTCGTCGGCGCCCTCGACCACATGGTTGTTGGTCAGGATGTAGCCGTCCGCGCTGACGATCACGCCGCTGCCCAGGCCGACCTGGGGCTGTTCGTTGTCCTGGTCGCCGAAGAAGAAACGGAACCAGGGATCGTTCGAGCGCGGATGCCGCGGCGCTGCCTTGCTGGTGTTGATGCTGACGACCGCGGGCGCCGCCTTCTGCGCGGCGGCCGCAAAGCTGCCGGGCGCCGGCGCGGTGGGTGCCGAGGCGGGCGCCTCGATGATGGAGACGACGCCGCCCAGCGAGGTGCTGCCCCGCCGGACCCATTCGGGCTTGAGGGTGGCGACGACGAAATAGCCCGCGAGCAGGACGGTCACGGCCTGGGCAAAGAGCAGCCAGATGCGCTTCATGAGGAGAGAGGAGGGGTGCTGTGGCAGAGGGAAGGCGGAGGGTTCCGCCGGCCCGGAATTGTCTCCCAACGGTCGGAACCGACTTTTGATTCGACGTCGGACAAGACCCCGTTGCGGCTCGAGGCCAGGGGTAAACCCTAAAATCTCCGGTCTTGGCCTATCCGGCCGCCCCGACAGTGGCCTGCGCAATCCATCCGGTTGTCTGTGTCTCACGCCTGTCGACGCCCTCGCTGTCTTCCCTCACCTTCCGTGTCCCGTGTCGGACGCGCCGGCCGGCGGCCGTCTCCGCTGCATTGCTCTGTCATGTCCTCTGCATTCCCTTCCGCCGGTCCGCGTGCCCTCACCGCGCGCGACTACAAGACACTCGCCCTTTCGGCGCTGGGCGGCACGCTCGAGTTCTACGATTTCGTCATCTACGTCTTCTTTGCCACGGTCATCGGGGCGTTGTTCTTCCCTGCGGAGATGCCCGACTGGCTGCGGCAGCTGCAGACCTTCGGCATCTTTGCGGCGGGGTACCTGGCCCGGCCGGTCGGTGGCATCGTCATCGCCCACTTCGGCGATCTGCTGGGCCGCAAGCGGATGTTCTCGCTGTCGATATTTCTGATGGCGGTGCCGACGCTGGTGATCGGCCTGCTGCCCACCTATGCGGCGATCGGTGTGGCCGCCCCGTTGCTGTTGCTGCTCATGCGTGTGCTGCAGGGCGCCGCGATCGGCGGTGAGATGCCGGGCGCCTGGGTCTTCATCGGCGAGCATGTGCCGGCCCAGCGCTACGGGCTGGGCGTGGGCACGCTCACGGCCGGCATCACTGGCGGCATCCTGCTCGGGTCTCTGGTGGCCGTGGCCATCAACACCCACTACGTTCCGGCGGAGGTGAGCGACTTCGCTTGGCGCATTCCCTTCATCCTGGGTGGCGTGTTCGGCCTGGTGTCGGTGTACCTGCGGCGCTTCCTGCACGAGACGCCGGTGTTCCAGGAACTGGCCCAGCGGCGCAATGTGGCGGCCGAACTGCCCCTCAAGACGATCGTGCGCGACCACCGCGGCCCCGTCTTCTTCGTGGCACTGCTGACCTGGGTGCTGTCCGCCGCCATCGTGGTGGTGGTGCTGTACACGCCCACCTACCTGCAGAAGGTGCACCACATTCCTGCGGCCATCGCGCTGGAGGCCAACGCCCTGGCCACGCTGACGCTGACGCTGGGCTGTGTGATCGTCGGCTGGGCCTGCGACCGCTTCGGCACCAGGCCGACCATGCTGGTCGGCTGGGCCGGTCTGTTCATTACGGCCTATCTCTTCTACACCGGCCTGCCGGGCACCACCGCCTCGCTCTTCTGGCACTACGGGCTGGTCGGCCTGTTCGTGGGCACCATCGCGACGGTGCCGATCGCCGGGGTGCGCGCCTTTCCGGCGCCGGTGCGCTTCTCCGGCCTGTCGTTTGCCTACAACATGTCGTACGCCATCTTCGGCGGGCTGACGCCCGTGATCTTGACGCTCTGGCTGCAGCGCGACCTGATGGCGCCCGCCCACTATGTCGGTGCGCTCGCGCTGCTGGGCTTCGTGCTGGCCTGGTTGCCGCTGGCCGCGCGCGGCCATGCCATGCGGCCCGCGACAATGCGCGCATGAGCATCACGCGATCCGCCCTGCTGCACGCCTTCGACGAGCTGCTGTCGCCCGAACGGTTCAAGGACTACGGGCCCAACGGCCTGCAGGTGGAAGGGCGGGGCGAGATCCGCAAGATCGTCTCCGGCGTGACTGCCAGCCGCGCCTTCATCGAGGCGGGCATCGCGGCAGGTGCGGACGCCTTGTTCGTCCACCACGGCCTGTTCTGGCGCGGCCAGGACGGGCGGGTGACCGGCTGGATGCGCCAGCGGCTCGGCCTGCTGATCGGCCATGACGTCAATCTCTTTGCCTATCACCTGCCGCTGGACGCCCATGCCGAATTGGGAAACAACGCGCAGTTGGGCAGGCAACTGGGGCTCGTCCCCCAGCATCAGCGATTCGGCGACCAGGATCTGGGCTGGCTCGGCGCGCCGGGCGCGGGGCTGCAGTTCGAGAGCGCGCAGCAACTGGCCCTGCACATCGAGGCACGGCTGGAGCGGCGCGTCACCGCCATTCCCGGCGACGGCCGGCCGTTGCAGCGCATCGCGTGGTGCACGGGCGGCGCGCAGGGCTTCTTCGAGGCGGCCATCGCCGCCGGGGCCGATGCCTTCATCACCGGCGAGATCTCCGAGCCCCAGGCGCACTACGCCCGGGAGTCGGGCGTGGCTTTCCTTGCCTGCGGTCACCATGCCACCGAGCGCTACGGCGCCCCCGCCGTTGCCGCGCATGTCGCGGCGCAATTCGGACTGGCGCATGAGTTCATCGACATCGACAACCCTGCCTGAGCCGTTCGCCATGCGTGCCCCCGATGCTTCTTCCGTCCTGGCGCTTACCCAGGGAGACCCGGCGGGCATCGGTCCGGAGATCATCGTGCGTGCCTGGCAGGAGGCGCCGGATGCGCTGCGGCATTGCTTCGTCGCCGGCGATGTCGCCGTGATGCGCCGTGCTGCCCGATTGATGGCCGGTCCGCAGGGCCTGGCCTGGCCCGTCGCGCAGATCGAGCGGCCGGCCGACGCGTGGGCCATGCCGCCTCGATGCATTCCCGTGCTGCAGGTCGGCGCATCGCTGGTGCCGCCAGACTATGGCCGCATCACGGCCGAAGCGGGCCGCAGCGCGGGCACTGCCGTCGAATGGGCAGCGCGCGCCGCGCTGCGCCGGGAGATCGCGGCCATGGTGACGGCCCCCCTGCACAAGGAGGCGTTGTCTGCGGCCGGCTACGGTTTTCCGGGCCACACCGAACTGCTCCAGGCCGAGGCCGCGGCCTTCCGGGGCGTGGGCATCGAGGAGGTTCCGGTGCGGATGATGCTGGCCAACGACGAACTGCGCACCGTGCTGGTCAGCATCCATGTGTCGCTGCGGGAGGCCATCGATCGCCTGAGCCGCGGCGGCGTGCTGCAGACGCTGCGCATCACGCATGCCTCGCTGGCCCGCATGCTGGGCCGCGTGCCACGCATCGCCGTGGCGGGACTCAATCCGCACGCCGGGGAGGGCGGCCTGTTCGGCCGGGAGGAAATCGAGCGGATCGCCCCGGCGGTGGCCGACGCGCGCGCCGAGGGCATCGAGGCCTTCGGCCCCTTCGCGCCGGACACGGTGTTCATGCGGGCTCGACGCCAGCCGGGCCAGGCCGCAGTCGAATTCGACGCCGTGATCGCGATGTACCACGACCAGGGGCTCATCCCGGTGAAGTACCTCGGCGTGGAGACCGGCGTCAACGTGACGCTGGGCCTGCCCTTCGTGCGAACCAGCCCAGACCACGGCACCGCCTTCGACATCGCAGGCCAGGGCGTCGCGAAGGCCGACAGCCTGATCGCCGCCGTGCGGATGGCGCGAAGCCTGGCCGGCTGTTGAGCGGGCTGCCGGCGAACGGCGTACTGCGCCGACGGCCCCGGCGCCGCACGGCGCGCAGGGGCGGGTGGATGTTCAGCGGCGTGCGAGGCTGTCGCGGATCTCGCGCAGCAGCACGATGTCTTCCGGCGGCGCGGCAGGCGCGGCGGCGGCCGGTTCCGCCTTTTCGCGGCGCAGCCTGTTGATCTGCTTGACCATCATGAAGATCACGAAGGCCAGGATCACGAAGTTGACGACGATCGTCAGGAAGTTGCCGTAGGCCAGGACGGGAACACCGGCTTTCTTGAGATCGGCCAAGGTATTGGTCACGCCCGCAGGTATCGTGCCGAGCACGACGTAGAGGTTGGAGAAATCGAGTCGGCCGAAGACCAGCCCCACCAGCGGCATGATCACGTCGCCGACCAGCGAATCGACGATCTTTCCGAATGCGCCGCCGATGATCACGCCCACGGCCAGATCGACCACATTGCCCTTGACCGCAAATTCGCGGAACTCGCTGAAAAAGCTCATGAAAAGTTTCTCCTTTCCCATGTGTGTTAACACTTTAGGGGAAAGTATAGAGAGTCGGACGGGCGTCGAGCCCGACGGCATGATGGCTCCGATCCGCGGTTGTCGGGCCTTTTCCTGCCTCTTGGCGGACGGCCGCGACGGCTTGGATATCGGGGGTGTCCCGCGTTGAAGCAGCGAAAACCCCTCCGCTAAAATTGTTTGTTGACCCGGCACAGCCCACAAGTACATCGAGGAACCCCCATGAGTGATATCCCGGTCGGCCCGAAACGGGTCGACGCCAGCAAGCGGACCTGGCTGATTGCATCCGGCTGTGCCGGCGCTGTGGGTGGGGTTGCCACAGCGATTCCCTTCGTGAGCACCTTCCAGCCGTCCGAAAAAGCCAAGGCGGCCGGCGCGCCGGTCGAGGTCGACATCGGCGGCCTGCAGGTCGGCGAAAAGATCACGGTCGAATGGCGTGGCAAGCCCGTCTGGATCCTCAAGCGCTCGCCCACGCAGATCGCGGAGCTGCCCAAGCTGGATCCGCTGCTCGCCGATCCGCTGTCCAAGCGCAATCCGTCCGAATTCACGCCCAAGTACGCCCAGAACGAGAACCGCTCGATCAAGCCGGAGGTGCTGGTCGTGGTCGGCATCTGCACCCACCTGGGCTGCTCGCCCACCGACAAGCTGCAGGCGGGTCCTCAGCCCTCGCTGCCCGACGACTGGCAGGGCGGTTTCCTCTGCCCTTGCCACGGCTCGACCTTCGATCTGGCCGGCCGCGTGTTCAAGAACAAGCCCGCGCCCGACAACCTGCCCGTTCCGCCGCACAGGTACCTGTCGGAAACGCGCCTGTTGATCGGCGAAGACGGCAACGCCAACGCCTGAGCGGGAGGAGACACCCATGGCCGAATTCAAGGACATCTCGCCCAACGCGCCCGCCGGCGCCAAGCTGGGCAACTGGCTGCACAACCGCTTCCCGACCGCCTTCGACGCCTACCGCGTCCACATGTCGGAGTACTACGCGCCGAAGAATTTCAACTTCTGGTACATCTTCGGCTCGCTGGCGCTGCTGGTGCTGGTCATCCAGATCGTGACCGGCATCTTCCTGGTGATGCACTACAAGCCCGATGCGACCCAGGCCTTCGCCTCGGTCGAGTACATCATGCGCGACGTGCCCTGGGGCTGGCTGATCCGCTACATGCACTCCACCGGCGCCTCGGCCTTCTTCGTGGTGGTGTATCTCCACATGTTCCGCGGCCTGCTGTACGGCAGTTACCGCAAGCCGCGCGAGCTGGTCTGGATCTTCGGCTGCGCGATCTTCCTGTGCCTGATGGCCGAGGCCTTCATGGGCTACCTGCTGCCCTGGGGCCAGATGTCCTACTGGGGCGCGCAGGTGATCGTGAACCTGTTCTCCGCGATTCCCTTCATCGGACCCGACCTGGCGCTGCTGATCCGTGGCGACTATGTGGTGAGCGACGCCACCCTCAACCGCTTCTTCAGCTTCCACGTGATCGCGGTGCCGCTGGTGCTGCTGGGCCTGGTGGTGGCGCACCTGCTGGCGCTGCACGACGTGGGTTCCAACAACCCCGACGGCATCGAGATCAAGGCCAACAAGGACGCGCAGGGCCGGCCGCTGGACGGCATCCCGTTCCACCCGTACTACACGGTGCACGACATCTTCGCGGTCGTGATGTTCCTGATCGTGTTCACGGCGGTGATCTTCTTCGCGCCTGAAATGGGCGGCTACTTCCTGGAGTACAACAACTTCATTCCGGCCGATCCGCTCAAGACGCCTAACCACATCGCACCGGTCTGGTACTTCACGCCCTTCTATTCGATGCTGCGTGCCATCACCAGCGAGATGATGTATGCGCTCATCGCATGCGTCGTCGGTGCCGCGGTGTTCGGCGTCTGGAAGACGCGCATGGCCAGCGTTGCCAAGATCGCCGTGGTGGTGGCGGCCGTCATCGCCTGCGCGATGATGCTGTCCATCGACGCCAAGTTCTGGGGCGTGGTCGTCATGGGCGGCGCCGTGATCATCCTGTTCTTCCTGCCCTGGCTGGACAAGAGCCCGGTGAAGTCGATCCGCTACCGTCCTTCCTGGCACAAGTACCTCTACGGCGTGTTCGTCGTCGTCTTCGTGGTGCTGGCCTATCTGGGTGTGCAGCCGCCGTCCCCCCTCGGCGAGCGTGTGTCGCAGGTCGGTACCCTGTTCTATTTCGGCTTCTTCCTGCTCATGCCGTGGTGGACCCGCCTGGGCGAGTTCAAGCCCGTGCCCGAGCGCGTGACCTTTGCCGCGCACTGACCGAGCCGCCGGAGAAGCATCCCCATGAAGAAACTGATCCTCTCGCTGATGATGGCGCTGGGCCTTGCCACGGGCGCCCTGGCGGCCGAAGGCGGCATCGCCTGGGACAAGGCGCCGGTGCGCACCAATGACCTGGCTTCGCTGCAGAACGGCGCCAAGCTTTTCGTCAATTACTGCCTCAACTGCCACTCGGCCGCCTTCATGCGCTACAACCGCCTGCAGGACATCGGCCTCTCCGAACAGCAGATCAAGGACAATCTGCTGTTCACCACCGAAAAGGTGGGTGACACGATGAAGGCCAACATCGATGCCCGACAGGCCAAGGAATGGTTCGGCGGCACCCCGCCCGACCTCACTTTGGTGGCGCGTTCGCGCGCAGGTCACAATGGCACCGGTGCCGACTACCTCTACACCTACCTGCGCACCTACTACCGCGACGACACCAAGGCAACCGGCTGGAACAACCTTGCCTTCCCGAGCGTGGGCATGCCCAACGTGCTGTGGGAATTGCAAGGCGAGCGCCGCCCGGTCTATGACAAGGTGGAGCAGCACGGCCACGAAACCGAGGTGCTCAAGGGCTGGGAGCAGGTCAAGCCGGGCAAGATGACGCCCCTGCAGTTCGACCAGGCCGTTGGCGACCTCGTCAATTACCTGCAGTGGATGGCAGAGCCCGCGCAGAACACCCGCGTGCGCGTCGGCGTGTGGGTGTTGCTGTTCCTGGCGGTGTCGCTGGTCTTCGTCTGGCGTCTCAATGCCGCGTTCTGGAAGGACGTGAAGTAGAGAGAAAACGCGGACGGCGTGGCCCGGGCTTTCCGGGTGCGTGAACGTACAGAGTGGGCTGCTCAAGCGGCCCACTCTTTTTTGATTTTTTGGAGCCTTTCGCCATGATGGTGCTGTATTCCGGAACGACCTGCCCTTTCTCCCACCGCTGCCGCTTCGTGCTGTTCGAAAAGGGCATGGACTTCGAAATCCGTGACGTCGACCTCTACAACAAGCCCGAGGACATCAGCGTGATGAACCCGTACGGGCAGGTGCCGATCCTGGTCGAGCGCGACCTGATCCTGTACGAATCGAACATCATCAACGAGTACATCGACGAGCGCTTCCCGCATCCGCAGTTGATGCCTGGCGACCCGGTGGACCGCGCCCGCGTGCGCCTGTTCCTGCTGAACTTCGAGAAGGAGCTGTTCGTCCACGTCTCCACGCTCGAGAACCGCGGCGCCAAGGGCAACGACAAGGCCATCGAGAAGGCCCGCTCGCACATCCGCGACCGCCTGACGCAGCTGGCCCCGGTGTTCCTCAAGAACAAGTACATGCTGGGCGAGAACTTCTCGATGCTCGACGTGGCCATCGCCCCGCTGCTGTGGCGTCTGGACTACTACGGCATCGACCTGAGCAAGAACGCCGCGCCGCTGCTGAAGTACGCCGAGCGCATCTTCTCGCGCCCCGCCTACATCGAGGCGCTGACGCCTTCCGAGAAGGTGATGCGCAAGTAAGCGCGCGGCGACGGCAAGAGAGAACGACGCGCCATTCATGATCAGCGCCCTCGAATCCACATCGTTGCGGCCGTACCTGTTGCGTGCGCTCTACGAATGGTGCACCGACCACGGCTTCACACCGTACATCGCGGTCGTGGTGGACGAGACCGTCCAGGTCCCGCGCGAGTACGTCAAGAACGGCGAGATCGTGCTGAACATCAGCTACGACGCGACCAGCGCGCTGAAGATCGGCAACGACTTCATCGAGTTCAAGGCCCGCTTCGCCGGCACCGCGCGCGACATCATCGTCCCCATCGGACGGGTGGTGGCCATCTATGCGCGCGAGAACGGCCAGGGCATGGCCTTCCCGCCGCTGGACGCGCAGGCGTCCGAGGCGGGCGAGGTCATCGCGCCCGGCATGGCTCAGGCCACGCCGGAGCCCCGGCCGGGCATGCATCTGGTGGGCGAAGCCGCCGAATCCCAACCGGGCGGGGCGTCCGCCGCCATCGAGCCGCCGCCGGACGAGCCGCCGCGGCCCCCCAGCGGCGGCCGGCCGGCGCTCAAGCGCGTGAAGTGATCGGCCCGCGACCCTTTCGATAGAATCGCAGGCTTTGCCGCTTTAGCTCAGTTGGTAGAGCACCCGCCTTGTAAGCGGTAGGTCGTCAGTTCGATTCCGACAAGCGGCACCAGACTGTCGCCATCCCGCTTGGCGGGATGCCGATCGAAGCCCCCGGACACATCAAGGTCCGGGGGCTTTTTTGTGCCCGGTGCGCGCGGCTGTCCGGCGTGCCGATCGCCGAGCCCGCCATCGGGCCGCCGCCGCCCGGCAAGCGGCCGGCTCGGCGGTCGCCTGCGGCACGGCCGCCGTGCTCACAGCAGCGGCGTGTACGGCGAGCTGAGCGGCGACGGTCCACTGCCCCGGCCAGCGCCCGTGCCGAAGGTGTCGCCGCCATCGAACAGGTAGCGCAGGTACACGCCGCCGCTGAACTCACGGTAGTTGCGCGCGTTGCTCAGGCTGACCGTCCCACCCAGGAACATCCGCGGCATCACCTGGTACTCCACCACCGCACCCAGTCCGTAGGCGAGGCCGGTGTTGCTCTGGGCCGCATAGCGCGCGTCGAGCACGCCGGTGTAGAGGTTGGCGGCGAAGGCCTGCCGCAGCGCGGTGGCAGCGGCCGTCTGGCGCGCGCTGTCCGTCGGAAAGTAGTCCGCCGCATTCTGCTGGATCGACTGCACGCCCAGCGAGGCATTGAGTCGCCATGACAGCCGGTCGCTGCGGCCCTCCCACGCGACCGGGAAGGCGAGGCTGAAGTAGCGCTGCGGGCTGAAGTAGCCGCCGTGGCCGTAGGTGAAGTAGCTCAGGTTCTTGTCGTAGTGCATGAGCCCGAGGTTGACGCCGGCCGTGAGCGAGGAGCCGGCGCTCTTGAGCACATGGAAATACAGGCCCGCCCCCAACTCTGCACGGGCGTTGTCCTGGACCTCGGTGCCGTTGAGCGCGGCGGCGCCAGCGTAGCCGTAGATGCCCATGGTGCCGTTGTCGTAGGTCATGTCGTAGCGGCCGCCGCTGGCGACCACGCCGCCCCAGCGCTCGCCGGTGCGGCTGTCCTTGGCGCCCGCGAAGGACAGCAGGCTGTCGGTCACCGGCCGGCGATAGAGCTCGGCCTTGTAGCTCAGGCTGTCGCTGAAGCTGCCCTGGTACGCCACCTTGCCGATGACGTTGGTCTCGGCGAAGCCGAGCGGCGTGGTGCCGATGCTGGCGCTGAGTTGCGGTCCCTCGTAGCCCACGCTCAGGCCGACGCCCGCCGCGTCCTGGGCACCCGCCGGCGCCACGCTGCCGTAGGCCTGTGCAAGCGTGGCCTGGGGCCCGCCGCCGAAGCGGGCACCGGTGGCGAAATCTGCCGCAGGCGTGCCCGAGTCCAGCAGCGTGGGCGTGGCGCTGACCACCAGCTTGCCTTCGCCGACGGGAAAGCGTGCCTCGATGGGCGTCTGCAGATCGCTCAGCCGGCTCAGCCCCGATTCGCCGCCGCGGGCGCGCAACACCGTGCCGACGCTCAGGCTGGGGCTGCGTGCGCTCTGAAGGTCGGCCAGTTCGGCCTGCAGCGGCGTGGCGGCCACGGCTGTTGTGGCGGCGGGCGCAATGGGCGCCGTGGGCCAGTCGGTGTCGGCCCGTGCCTGCACCTGCACCATGGGCAGGCTGCGCGAGGTGGCGCCTGCCACCGCCGCGCCGGGCACGGGCAGCCACAGGGGCGTGGCTGCGCCGGCGTTGGCGGGGCCCGGCCAGGAAGCGGGCGCGGCGGCGAGGGGGGGGCGCAGGCTGCGCGGGCGCCGCCGCAGTGCCGGTGGCCCCGCCGCTGCCTGCCGCTCGTCGGTGGCGGGTCGCCCCGCCGCTCGGCGCCGGAGCAGAGGACGCGGTGACCGGCGGCGATGCAACCGGCCCCGCCGGCCAGGGCTGCAGCACGTCACCGCCTGCTGTCGCCATCGGCCAGGGACTGGCCCCCGCGCCGTAAGCGGAGGCGGAGGCGGGCTGAAGCGCACCGGGCGCGGCAGTACCCGACCAGCCCGCGGGCGGCGCCGGCAATGCGCCGGCCGAGGCGTAGACGGCACCTGCGCTCAGCGGCGGCGGAATGTAGGCGGCAACGGCGGCAGGCGCCGTGGACGTACCCAAACCGCCGGGCCAGGCGCCCGCACTGCCGGCAGGGCCGGTCATGCCCGCGAACGGGTTGGCACTGGCTGGGGCCGCGCCGCCAGCGCCAGGCACGGCGGTGGCCAGGCCGGCCTGCCGGGCTTCGGCCTGCACGGCCGCGGCGAGAAATTGCTCGGCCTGGCGGCTGTCGCCCGCGTTGCGGTAGACGCGGCCCGCCGCCGCCAGCACGCGGGATTCGCCTGGGGCCTGCTTGAGGGCGGCCTGCACATAGGTCTGTGCGTCGTCGTGGTCGCGCAGCGCGCTGGCACTGGCGGCGGCGGCGAGCAGGGTGTCGAGGTCGGTAGGCTGGCGCTGCAGCACCCGCTGGTACAGCGCCAGCGCCTGACGCTCGTCGCGTGCGGCGGAGTACAGCCGTGCCAGCGCGCCGAGCACGCCCGCGTCGTCCGGGCGTTCCGCCAGCAGCGGCGACAGCATGGCGTAGGCCGCTTCCAGGTTGCCGACCTGGCGCAGGGCGTCGGTCTGGCGGATCGCATAGGCGCTGCGCAGTCCGTCGAAGTCCTGGCGCTGCGCGGCCGTCAGGGCGCTGGCCTGCAATTGCCGCAGCAGGGCCGAGAGCTCGATGTCCTGCCGCGTGGCCAGCAGCAACTGCCCGTAGCGCAGGCGGTCGGCCACGCTGGGGTTGGGCGTGCGGCTGAGCAGTTGCCGGCCCATGGCCAGCGCCCGCGGCGCATCGCCGATCTCGGCATAGGCCTCGGCCAGCTGGCTCCAGGGCTCGGCCGGCAGGTCGGCGCCCAGGCTGGACTGGGTGGCGGACAGCAGTTCGCGCGCGGCCTGCACCTGGCCGCGGCGTGCCAGCGCGGTGGCCTGGGCCGCCCTGTCCTGCACGAAGAGGCGACGCTGCAACTGGGCCATTGCGGGCGTGCGCCGTGCTGCGGGAATCCGCTCCAGGTACTGCAGGCCGGCACGCCCGTCGCCCGTGTCGGCGGCCAGCAGGGCCGACGCATACAGCGCGTCGGGCATGTCGGGCTGGCTCATCAGCAGGCCGTCCATCACCGCGCGGGCCTGCGGCACCAGGCCGGCCCGGCGGTAGAGGTTGGCCAGGTCCAGCCGCACCCAGGGGCTGTTGGGGGCGGCAAGCAGCGCGTCTTCCAGCGTGCGCTGGGCACCAGCGGTGTCGCCTGCCGCCAGCTGCTGCTGCGCCTGTGCGCGGGCCTGCTCTGCGCGCAGCGCCGACAGGTCGCCCATTTGCGCGACCTGCTCGGGCGTCAGGCGTTGCAGCAGGGCCTGCGCATCGGCCGGGCGTCCCTGCCGGGTGTAGACGGTGACCAGGCCGGCCAGGGCCTGCGCCTGCGCCTGCGCGGGCTGGGCCTGCCGCACGCGGCGGTAATTCTCTTCGGCGGCGCCGAGTTCGCCCGCCGCCTGCTGGAGGTCGGCCAGGCCGAGACGCGCCACGGGCTCGGCCGGGTCGGTGCGCGTGGCCTGTTCGTACAGGCGGCGTGCCGCCGCGCTGTCGTTGCGTTCGCGCGCGGCCTGTGCTTCGCCCACCTGCTGCCAGTAGGTCGCGCTGCGCAGGGCCTGCGTCCACTGGCTGGCCTGGCCACCGCGGCTGGCGCGCTCCAGCAACTGGCGCGCCTCGGCATAGCGCTGCTGGCGCAGCCGCACCACGCCCAGGCCGCCCAGGGCCTCGGGGTCGTTCGGGTTCTGGCGCAGCACGTCCTGGAAGCGGGCCTGGGCCGCGTTCTCGTCGCCCTGCTGCAGGGCGCGGTAGCCCTGTGCCAGCGGCTGGGCCTGGGCGCTGGCCTGCGCGCCTTCGCGCACGCGGGTCAGACGGGCGTTCACCGCCTCATCGGTGCGGCCGGACAGGTACTGCTCATACAGCGGCGTGTCGCTGGCCCGTGCGTCCAGCCAGATCAGGGCCTGGCGCCAGGCCTCCCGCGCGCCGGTGGCCGTGTCGCCGCCCTGGCCTGCCAGTTCGGCCAGGCTGCGGATGCCCTCGCGCCGGCTGGGCTCGCGGTAGGTCTGCAGGCGCGCCAGGGCGAGCCGGTAGGCGGCGTTGCCGGGGTTGCGCTGCACCAGCTGCTCCAGGCCGCGGCGGCCTTCGTCCCAGCTCTGGGTGGAACCCCCCAGCACCTGGTAGTACTCCAGGGCGAGCGGTTCGGGCACCGGCTGGTTGCCGATCACCTCCCGGTACAGCCGGATGGCTTCCTCGGTACGGCCGGCTTGCGCCGCGGCCCGGGCGCGCTGCAGGTCGTTGGCCGGCGCCGGGGCGCCGGCCGGGCGGCGCAGTTGCTCGTCCAGTCGCGCGAGCCGGGCATCGCCCGGCCGCGCAGCCCGCAACCGTTCGATCCAGCTGCGGGCCGCATCGGCATTGCCACGCGCCAGTTCGAGCTGCGCCATGCCAGCCAGCGCATCGGGTGCGTTCGGGTCGACCCGCAGCAGCTTGCGCCAGCTCTCCTCCGCCAGGTCGTTGCGGCCCAGGGCTTGCCAGTAGCGGCCCTGCTCGACGAGGGCCGTGGCCGCGTCCGATTGGGCCCGGGCGGGCGTGCCGGGCATCAGCGAGCAGACGAGGCCCAGCGCGGCAGGCAGCGTGCGCAGGGACGCGGGGAAGGGGGTCAGGCGTTGGCGGGGCATGGCGGGGCAGGATTCGGCTGCAGCCGGCCGCTGGCGTCGAAGGCGAAATGGCCTTCCAGCCAGCCACGCCCGAAGAGCAGCAGCATGCGTTCGTAATAGGGCAGCAGCGGCTGGCCGGCGGCGGTGCGCAGGTTGACGAAGGCCAGCCGGGCCTGCACGAGTTGTTCATGGCCCAGGGCGCGCAGGTAGGGCAGCAGCGCCGCCGAGAAGCCCGGCGGGCCATCGCCGCGGACCGTGCCGGTGGCGGTGTCGACCCGCTCGGCGACGCGGCCGGTGGACTGCAGCAGGGCGCGGGGCCCGTACAGGCTGTGCAGCAGCGGCGCCCGGCCCGTGTCGCCCGTCGCCGTCATGCCCGCCCACAGGTACACCCGGATGGCGTCGTAGCTGCCTTCCGCCCCCTTTTCGGGATCGGTGACGAAGGCCTGCCGGGCCTCGCTCCAGGCGCACCAGTCGGGCACGAAGCCGTGCGGCGAGGTAGCGGCGACCATGCGCACCGTGTTCTGCGCGATCTCGCTCCAGGGGCCGGCCGGGTTCTCGGCGGCCAGCCGGCGCAGCAGGGGCAGGGGCATGTAGCTGGCATTGAGCCGCCACACGGGGCCTTTGCCCACGCTGCGCGGCCAGGGCAGCAGCATGGCGCCCAGGCCGGGCAGGCGCACCACTTCCTCGCGGATCACCAGCACCAGCATCTGGCGGGCGAGCGCGGTGTAGGCCGGCTGCTGCCACAGGCGCCCGGCCTCCAGCAGCGCATAGGCGATCCACAGGTCGGCGTCGGAGGCGGGGTTGGCATCGATCACGCCCCAGCCGCCATCGTCGCGCCGGCCCCACTGCCACGCCGGCAGGCGGCGGTCGGGCTGCCCGTCGCACAGGTTGGCGACAGTCCAGTCCAGGATGCGCCGGAAAGCGGCGCGGTCGCCGTGCACCAGCGAAAAGAAGAGGCCGTAGGACTGGCTTTCCGAGGTCGATTGCTGGCGCGGCGTGTCGAAATCCACGATGCGGCCGTCGGCCTGCAGGTGGCGGGCGGCGAAGGCAGGCCAGTCGCTGCGGTCGAGGCAGGCTGGCCCCGGCGGGCTGGCCGCTCCCGCCTGAGCCCAGGCATGCGGTGCCGCGCCCGGCAGCGCGCACAGCAGTGCCTGCTGCAACCAGCGGCGCCGGGCGAGGGGCAGGGAGGGGGAATGGAGGTCTTGCTGCATGGGATCGCTGTCACTCCAGCCGGCGCCGCGCGCGCCGTTGCAGCCCGGCATAGGCCACGGCCGCTGCCAGCGCCGCGGCGGCCAGGGCCAGCAACGCGGGCATGAAGGCATTGCGCGAAAGCTGCCATTGCAGCCAGGTCAGAGGCGGCAGTCGGCCGACGTAGTAAGGCTGGCCGCCGAGCACGCTTTCCACGCGGCCTTCGCGCACCACGGCCATGCTGCCCTGTACGCGCTGCAGCAGTTCTGGCGTCTGGAGCGCGTCCAGCAGCTTGTCGCCCTGGCCCGGCTCGGCCACCACGGCGATCACGCTGCGGCCGGGCCGCAGTGGCGACTCGAAGCCGGCCAGCACCGCCGTCTCGCGGCCGGCGCCGCGCAGGTCCAGTTGCGCGGCCTGGGGCAGGTCCTGCCGCATGCGCGAGCCGGCCACGATGTCGAGCGCGCGGCGCAGCCAGCCCGGCAGTTCCAGCCTCTGGGTGTCGGCCGCGGGCTGGCTCAGGGGCATGCGCGCGCGCCACTCGCCGAACAGCGGCTGGCGGTCCAGATCGCCGAGCACCAGCAGGTCCTTGTCGGCCACCTCTGCCGGCCTGCGGACGTCGCCTACGCGCAGCCGCAGGGCGGGGTAGCCGGTGCTGCGGCCGATCTGGCCCATCAGACCCAGGTAGAGGCCCAGATCCTGCGCCGTGGGCGCGGGCGGCAGCAGCACCGCGCTGTCCGCCAGGTCCGCCAGGCGCGAAAACGGGAAGCCCGCATTGGCATAGGCGGCCAGATCGGGCATGGCGATGTAGTGCGGCAGGCCCGAGAGGTCGAGCGTGGAGTCCGGGTCGATGGCCCCGCGCACGTTGGCCAGCAGCGGCTGGCACTTGCCCGCGCTGGGCTCGAAGTAGTAGTGCAGCCGCAGCTGGCTGCTGGGCGCCAGCAGCTGCGGCGGCACCTGCACCGTCTTCTTCTCGGCCACGGTGCCGTCGGGCAGCAGCGGCAGCGCGAAGGGGTTCCACCACGCGTCGTGCAGCGTGTTGGCGGCCCGCAGCGGCACCGCGCCGATGAAGCTCTGCCCCATGTTGATGTTCAGCGTGGACTGGTCGGGCCGCACGCGCGGGGTGTAGCGGTAGTGCAGCGCCAGCGGCATGCCGTGGCTGCGCCAGGTGAAAAGATCCGGCGGCAGTTGCAGGTTGACGCGGATCACGTCGGGGGCATAGCCGCTGACGTTGAGGTCCTGGGCCTGGGCCAGTTCGCCCAGTTGCACGGGGCGGTCGCTGGGCACCCAGCGCGGTGCGTCGTAGGGCTTGCGCGCAGGCGGCGGCTCGAAGCCGGCAATGCGCGCCTGGGCACCTGCGAGCGCGGGAGAACCCAGGGCCAGCGCCGAGGCGGCGCTGCGCAGCTCGGTGGCGTCGCGGCCCATCACCAGCAGCAGCTTGCGCTGGGCATGGCCGGGCATCGGCACGACCGCGAGCTGGGGGCCGTCGATGGGCGGCATCGCCACCCCCGCGGGTAGCGCCTGCGGCGTGGCGAAGACCACCGCATGTCCGTCGGTGGGCAGGGTGTCCTCGCTGACCGGAAAGCGGGCGCCGCGGTAGCCCGCCAGCGCACCGAACCATGAGGCGACGATGCCCGCGGCCTCCAGCACTTCGGGGGTGGCGCCTGTGGGCAGCACGAAGGGCAGCGTGAGCCGGCCGACGTCGCGCCGGTCGAAGAAGGGCACCGGCAGCAGGCGCAGGTCGTTGTCGAGCGTGAGCGGCTGGACGGACAGTCGCAGCGTGCTGCCGCTGTCGATGGCGGCCCACAGGCTGCTGTGGTTGGGATCCTCGCAGTCGCGGGTGTAGTGGCCGACCAGCTCGACCACGAGCCGGTTGAACTCGGTCACCAGCCGGCGGTCGATGGCGATCTCGGCGGTCTGCGGCCGGCCCGCGGCGGCAGGGTCCACCGGCAAGGTGGCCAGCACCACGTCGTTGACGCTGACCTTCAGGTGCGACAGCGCGGGGATCAGCGCCGGCGAGAAGGTGTAGTTCAGCCGCAGGCTGCCCCCGGTGACCAGCTCGTCGGCCCGCACGCTGAAGGGAATGCCCACGGCGCCGCTGGTGCCGCGCAGCTGGATGGCGTAGTCCACGCCCAGCTGGCGCAGCGTGGCCTCGCGCACGGACGGGCCTGCCACGGCCGTGCCCGGTGCCGGGACGGTCGCCGCCGCCGCGCCCGTCGGCGCGGGCTGCTGCGCGTGCAGGCCCGGCGCCGGGCCTGCCAGCAGGCCGAGGGCGAGCGCGGCGGGAAGCAGGCGGCGGCCGGATGCCGGCGACCGGCGGGGCGCTTGGGGCGCAGCGCGCATGCCGTTCATTTCGCCGCCTGTCGCACCGAGGGCCGCGGATCGGGGCCGATGCGCAGGCCCGCCTGGCGCAGGTAGTGGAAGCTCATGTCGCGAAGTCCGATGACACTGATCCGGCTGATGTGCGCGAGGACCGACCACACGGACGCGCGGGGATGGTTGCCCCAGCGGGCCGCCCACAGGTCGGCGCGCGCGGTGGTGCACTGCACGAAGGCGCGCTCCTGCGCCAGCGTCATGGCGTCCAGGCGCACGCCCATGCGCCCGTCCTGGTGGTGACGCACCACGGCGTCGAAGCGGTGCTCCTGTGCGCCCGCGAACAGCGCGACCGACACGCGGTCGTCCGTCTTCGCCGCCGCCGGCTGCGGCAGGCGCAGGCCCAGGCCCTGCCGGGAGAAGTCGTTGGTCTCGCAACGCATCGACACGCCGTCCGGCGTGTAGAGCGTGGCCGCCACCTGCAGCCGCACGCGGTGTGTCTCGTGCCGTTGCCGCGCCTCGTTGGCGGCCGCCACGCAGGCGCCCAGGATCATCACGTTGTAGACCGTCCACGCCATGTTCAGCCAGACCGTGAGCGCGTCGTGCGCCGGCACCCAGCCCAGGCGCCACACGCCGAAGCCCAACCCCACCACGTTCAGCAGCAGCAGCACCAGGTAGGGCTTGGCGATCTGCGCATCGAAGTAGCGCTCCGCGATCAGCCCGCCCTTGGCCGTGACGTTGAAGCTGCCCAGCTTGGGATTGAGCAGCGCCACCAGCGTGGGACGGAAGATGTACCAGGCCAGCACCGCCTCGTAGACCTCGTTCCACAGCAGGTAGCGGAACCGCCCCTTGGAGTGAACCCCTGGGGCTGGACCACCGATAGTTGCAGAGACTGATACGCTGGCTGGGCCTTCACCAGGAGAAGGTTCATGACCGCAAGATCGACATACCGCCAGCATTCGCTGGAGTTCAAGTTGCAGGTTTGCCGGGAAATCCGCCTGGGCGGCCTTCGTCGGCTGGATGCGCAACGCAAGTACAAGCTCTCGGCGGCGCTGATCCAGACATGGCTGACACGCTTCGACGACGGACGCTTGGAAGGGCAGGC